>NZ_JAHLOD010000011.1 GCF_018917145.1 Clostridium bornimense | reverse complement strand
TCGTTTTGTTCATATAAAAATCTCCTTATGATAAAAAGATATTTTATCATAAGGATCATCCTATTATATACCGGAATATATTTCCTAGCTCTTGTTTTTTCTAAAGTTGACGACATTGAGTGCACAGTGCACAGTGAAGGATGAAATTCCTTTGGGGAATTTCTTAGAATTTAAGAGCTGAGTTTGTGGTATAGAGTGGTTTGGTTTTCTTAAGGGAGTTATATTTATTGCAAGGTCATTACAGGGGGCTAATGAAGCTTTGCTTTCATGTAGCTTGAACTAAGAATCCATGATTAGTGAAAAACAACACTTAAGTATAACAGTTTTATATACGCACTAAACACCCATATTAACCATAATTGTGAAATGAAAATTGATTGAATTGCCTGAATTGAGAATTGTCTAAATTGAGTATATAATATTTTCCCCACAGGGGGAAATTAACCATAATTGCGAAATGTGAATTGATTGAAATGTGAATTGAAATAGGAGTGATATTTATGAAGATAAATGAGGATATGATAAGGGAGATTGCAGGTAGGTTGCAACAGTGTGAGGATGAGATTGGGAAAGGTATAATTGGTCAAAGGGAAATAGTAAGACAAGTTTTGATTGCTATATTTTCTGGTGGGAATGTTTTATTAGAGGGTATGCCGGGGCTTGGTAAAACTCAATTAGTAAGAACAATAGCAAGAGTATTAAATTTAGATTTCTCAAGGATTCAATTTACACCAGATCTTATGCCTGCTGATGTTGTGGGAACTAATGTTGTTTCTAAGGAGAATGATAGAACGGAGTTTAAGTTTGAAAAAGGTCCAGTGTTTACAAATCTTTTATTAGCTGATGAGATAAATAGAGCAACGCCAAAGACACAGTCAGCTTTATTAGAAGCAATGGGTGAAAAATCTGTAACAGTAGGTAAGACAACTTATAGTTTACCAAAGCCGTTTATGGTGCTGGCAACACAAAATCCAGTGGAGCAAGAGGGAACATATCCATTACCAGAAGCTCAACTTGATAGATTTCAATTTAAGGTAAAGGTTGAATTTCCTACTTTAGATGAATTAAAAGAAATTATGGATTTAACTCTTTCAAATGAAGAGGTAGAAATAAAGCCTATTATAGATGGAGAAGAAATAATAAAACTTAGAGAGATAATAAGAGAAGTTCCTATGGCTGATGCTGTTAAAGAATATGCTTTAAAGGTAATTTTAGCTACACATCCAGAACTTCCAGAAGGCCATGAGGTGGCAAAAAAATATATTGAAGTAGGGGCAAGTCCTAGAGCGGCACAAGGTTTATTTGGTGGTGCAAAGGTAAGAGCAATTATGGAAGGTAGATATAATGTATCTTTTGAAGATATTCAGGTTATGGCATATCCAATATTAAGACATAGAATTGCTATAAATTTTGATGGTATAACTGATGGAGTAACTGAAGAAGATTTAATAAAGAAAATTTTAGATGATTTAAAGGTTGTGTAAGCAATGAAAGAAAATATTTTTGATAAAGACTTTTTTACAAAGTTAAATAAGATAAATATGGCTTTAAATTTTAGATTATCTAATGGAACTCAAGGTGGAAGAAAGTCTAAAGCTAAAGGTGTGTCAGTAGAATTTTCTGATTTTAGAGAATATGCTCCTGGTGATGATTTTAGAAGAATAGATTGGAATGCTTATGGAAGATTAGATAAATTATTTGTTAAAGTTTTTATGGAAGAGAGAGAAGGTGTTTTTAATTTTTTCCTAGATAAAAGTAAGTCTATGGATCAAGGTGATGATAATAAAGGAGAAATGGCTTTAAAGATAGTGGCATCTTTAGGATATATAACAATAAATAATTTAGATAGAATTATTGTAAGTGGATTAGAAGATGGCAATATTGTAGATCTAGGAAGTGGAACAGGAAAAAGAACATTTCAAAAACTTTTAAGAGATTTAAATAATATTGAATTTAATGGAGCTACTAATTTAGGTGAAAGTATACGAAAAAGAAAAATCACTGGTAGAGGGGTATCTATTGTAATATCAGATTTTTTAAATAATGGTGGTTTAGAAAATTTAGAAGAGGGATTGAAGTATTTAGCTTTTAAAAAACAACAAATAATATTAGTACAAGTATTAAGTAAAGAAGATATGGAGCCTAATATCGATGAAGAAGTTACTTTAATAGATAGTGAAACAAGAGAAGAAGTAAAGATGACTTTAAACTATAAGGTTATAGAAGAATATAAAAAAGCACTAAAAACTTATAATAACAACCTTAAAAATATGGCTAAGAAATATGGAGCTAAGATTGTATTTGTAAGATCTGACGAATCTTTAGAAAAAGTTATTTTAGATAAATTTACAAGAAATAATGTAGTTGTGTAACATGCTAGAAAGGAGGAGAAGATGACCATTGGTACATTATGGCCACTAATTTTATTAATATTAGTGCCACTAGTAATAGCTCTTTATATATTAAAGAGAAAGTATAAGGAAAAAGAAGTTTCTTCATTGCTTTTATGGCAAGAAGTTTATAAAAATACTCATGCCAGTACTCCATGGGAAAAATTAAGAAAAAATATTATGCTACCACTGCAACTTATAATAATTTTGCTTATTATTTTGGCACTTATGAAACTACATTTAAATATTGGTGGAAGTACATATAAAAATGTCATTGTAGTAATGGATACTACAGGTAGTATGGCTATGAATTATAAAGGTAAATCAAGGCTTGAAAATGGTAAAGAACTTATTAAAGATTATATTTCTTCTAGTAGTGATGATACAAGGGCATATATTATTTCTTATGATGGTAATGAGAATTTATTATTAAATGATAATAGTGATAAAAGTACAATTTATAATACCATAGATAATATAAAACAAAGTTATAGCACCGGGGATGTTTCTTCAGTTATGTCTTTTGTAAAAGCAATTAAAAACGGTATTGGTGAAGAAAGTGAAGTTATAGTTGTCACTGATAAAGAAGTATCATTTGGAGAAGTAAAAGGTAAGGTTATCGCCGTTGGAAATGAAGGGGAAAATGCTTCTATTGATAATATAGCTCATAAATATAGTGATGGAAATCTAAAAGTAATTGCAACTGTTACAAATAGGGGCATTAATGATTATAGTGGTGATTTTACTTTATATAGTGATGATAATATGGTAGAGGTTAAGAATGTAGAGTTAGGTTCTGGTGAAAAAGTAGTTCTTAATTTTAATCTAGAAAATTATAATGGAACACTATTAAAAGGTGAATTATCTAAAAAAGATGATTTAGAAGAAGATAATGTATTTTATGATATAGTAAGAGATACTGAAAATAAAAAGATATTATTAGTTACTGAAGAAAATATATTTTTAGAAAAAAGTTTTTCAGCATTACAGAATATAGAATTATTTAAAACTAATGATTTTAGCAATATAAGTGATGATGATAAATATGATTTATATATTTTTGATAATGTAACACCGGACAAGTTGCCTACTACAGGTAATATATTATTTGTTAATCCTAAATCAAATGAGTTTTTTAATGTAATAGGTGGTGGAGAGGTTAAGGAAGCAAAAGTTATTGAGGGACAAGTTTCTAAATATATTAATGATCTTCAATTTACATTATCAAAATTTAATGGGATTGAGGTACCTTACTATGGTAAAGCTTTTTTGGAAGTGGATAATACAGCAGTAGGATTTTATGGAGAAAAGGACAATAGAGGTATTGCAGCATTATCTTTCGATATTCATAACTCAGATGTGGCACTTAAAAAACAATTTCCTATATTAATTTATGAGTTAGGTGAAAAGTTAATAAGTAATGGAATAACTAGTAAATCTAATTATAAAAGTGGTGAAGAGATAGAACTTAAGGCAAGTAATTTAGCAAAGGAATTAAAAGTTCAGTATCCAGGTGAAAAATCTAAGGTATTACAATTAAATGAAAAGATAAATTCTAAGTATAACCTTGGTATTTATAATATAGAAGAGGTTTTAGAAAATGATAGTAGCAATGAAGTTATAGCTGTAAATTTTCCTTCAGATGAGGAGAGTAATGCTAATGTAGAGTATTTAGGTGAGATAGGTGAAAGTGGCAATATTGAGTCATTAAGAAAAGGTGTTAACCTAGATTTTATTTTAATTATTTTAGCTTTAGGTGTGATATCAACAGAATGGATATTTTACTTAAAAGGAAATTAGGGAGGAAAATGTTGTGAAGTTTGAGATAATGATGCCATGGGCTCTTATATTAATACCTATTGCTATAGCCTTCATATATTTTTCTCTTAGAAAATATAAAGGAGTAAGGAATAGAGATTATTTTGTTATAGTATCAAGAGTGTTAGTAATGATGCTTTTAATATTATCATTATCAGATATAACTATTAGCTTAAAAGGGAAAAATACTGTGACAATATTTTTACTAGATACTTCGGAAAGTATGGCTTCTTTTAAGGAAGAGGGAGTGAAATTTATAAATAAGTCATTGCAAGAGATGCCAAAGAATAATAAAGCAGGTGTTGTAGTTTTTGGTGGTAATAGTGCAGTGGACAAGGTTATTGATAATGATAAAAAGTATTTAGAAGTAAATAATACGCCAATAAAAACAGCTACTAATATTGAAAATGCAATAAGTAGTGCTATGAGTTTATTTCCAAGTGGAGCTTCAAAAAGAATTGTACTCATTAGTGATGGTGAAGAAAATCAAGGTGAGGTTGTAAAAGATATATCATTAATAAAGGAGCAGGATATAGATTTCAGGACATATAAGGTTTCAAATGAAAAAGGAAATGAGGTTTATGTAGATAATGTAAAGGTGCCTGATAATATTGCTATAGGAGAAGAATTTTCAGTAGTAATTACTTTAGAATCAAATGTAAAAACTTCTGCAAATTTAGTTTTATTTTCAGGTAGAGATAAAAAAGCTGAACAAAGGGTTGAAGTTCAAAAAGGAAAAAATACTTTTGTATTTAAGGATGTTCAAACATCGGGTGGATTTAAGGGATATAGAGTATTGATAGAGCCTGAGGATGATACTTCTACTGTGAATAATGAATATACTTGTTTTACAAATGTAACGGCGCCGGCAAAAATATTATTAATAGAAGGAAAATCTGGTGATGGAGCTGGAGCTATTAATGTGTTAAAGGCGGCTAATAGTGACATGAAGGTAATAACTTCATCAGCAGCACCACGAGATTTAAATGAATTATTAGAATATAAAACTATAGTATTATGTAATGTACATAGCGATGATTTAAATAGTGGTTTTATGAATAATATTGAAAGCTATGTTAAAGATTACGGTGGTGGTGTAGTAACATTTGGAGGCGAGGATTCTTATGCTTTAGGTGGGTATAAGGATACTGCGTTGGAAAAGATTTTGCCTGTAGATATGGACAAAAAGGGCAAAAATGAGATACCTCAGATTAGCTTAAGTTTGATCATAGATAAATCAGGAAGTATGAGTTCTGGAGATGGATCAACTAGTAAGCTTACATTAGCAATAGAAGCGGCACTAAAGGCTGTAGATAATTTACGTGATACTGATGAAATATCTGTTATTGCTTTTGATGACGGATTTAGTTATGTTGTGAAGCCACAAAAAGTTCAAGATAAAGATAAGATAAAAGAAAAGATATCAGGTATTACTATAGGTGGGGGAACTTCCATATATCCTCCATTAAAAGATGCAATAGAAAAGCAAATTGAATCTTCAGCAAAAATAAAGCACACAATATTATTAACAGATGGAGAAGATGGTTTTCCTGAGAGTAGTTATGATGATGTAATATCTAAGATAAATGAAAATAATATAACATTATCTACTGTTTCAGTAGGAACAGATGCCAATGGCACTCTTCTTGAGAATCTAGCTAAGAAGGGAAAGGGTAGAAGTTATCATACAGATATTTTTACTGATATTCCAAGAATATTTGCAAAAGAAATCTTAATAAGTACTGGCGAGTATATAATTAATGAAGAATTTACACCTAAGGTGGTTAGTAGTCACGAGATAACAAGAGGGTTAATTAATGATGGGTTGCCATCAGTACTTGGTTATATAGGAACATCGAAAAAGGACAAGGCTATTGAAATATTACGGACTAAAGAAGATGAACCACTTTTAGCAGTATATCAATATGGACTTGGTAAAACAGTAAGTTGGACTTCTGATATTAATGGTCAGTGGAGTAAAAATTATTTATCATGGAAAAATGGAGCACAACTTATAAAAAATATGATATATTGGACAATTCCAGAGTACGGTGATGGTGGTAATGTTAATGTAACAGTAAGTGGAGATGAAGCAGTAATTGATTTTTATAGTGATGATGTGAAAAAAGGTAGTAAATTAAATGGACATTATAACTCAGAAGAAGGAGAAGAAGGTAAGTTCGAATTATCTGAAGTTGAACCAGGAAGGTATCAAGGAAAAGTAAATATTAATGATCTTGGATTCTATAACTTTAATATAAGAGAAGAAAATGATGGCAAGATAGTTAATAGTTATAATGGTGCTTTTTCTATGCAGTATTCTGAGGAATTTAAGTTTAATGATAATAGTGGGAATATTGATATATTAGTAAATGAGGTTAATGGTAAATTTATAAATAAGGCTTCAGAGGTTTTTACAGGTAAAGAAAAAGTAGCATATAAAAAAATACAGCTTAAAAATATTTGTTTATTAATAGCTATATTATTATTTTTCTTTGATATTGTTTATAGGAGATTAAATTTAGATTATAGAAAATTATTAGCAAAAATTCCGATAAAAAAGGTGAAGACTTTTTATGAAAAAAGAAAAGATAAAAAAGTTGTAGTAGTGGAAAAGAAAGTTTACAGTGAAATAATTATAGAAAAAAAGAAAAAAGTGAAGAATAAAAAGGCTAATAAGGAAAAAGAAGTTTTAGATACATCAGCATTATTGAAAAAGAAGGAAAAAAGAGAATAAAAACATGTAAAGGGGCTGTCGCATTAACGATTAAATTTCGTGAGCGGGAGCCCTTTTTGCTTTACAAGAGTTAGGTAATAAGTAAGAGGGAAATTAACATTCATTATTACTTCTTCACTTTCACTCTAAAAAGGGAACTTAGTCACAATGTTCTTAGGCGTATATAGGTTTAGATAAATATATGAAGCTATTATACTTAAGTGTTGTTATAGAAATCAGCGTAAGTATCTTTAGAAAATCTTTAGAATTATCTAAGCTATTCTTTAATAAATAAATGATAATATGTATGTAATTTGTAGATATTATGTAAGATATTGTATAATTTATATGGGGGAAGAAAGGATGGGATGCAGTATGTACAATATCTTAATTGTGGAGGATGACAAATCAATATCAGAGGCAATAGAAATATATTTAAAAAATCAAGGATACAATGTGTTTAAAGCTGGAGATGGAATAGAAGCTCTAGAAAGAATTTTATTAACAGAAATTCACTTGGCAATTGTGGATATAATGATGCCTAAGATGAATGGAACAGAGCTAATTATTAAGATTAGAGAAAAGTATGATTTTCCAGTGATAATACTTTCTGCTAAATCAGAAGAGTTAGATAAAATTATGGGATTAAATATAGGCGCTGATGATTATGTTACAAAACCATTTCAACCAATGGAATTAATGGCTAGGGTAAATTCACAACTTAGGAGATATTTTAGATATTCATTAACAAATAAAGCAGACTTAAACGAAAAAATATTCACTGTTGGAGGTCTAGAACTTAATGATGATAAAAAGACAGTAAATGTTGATGGAGAAACGATAAAGATGACACCTAGTGAGTTTAAAATTCTTAGACTACTAATAAAAAATCCAGGAAGAGTATATTCAACAGATGAAATTTACGAAAGAATCTGGAATGAGAAGGCGGTTAATACAGATACGATAATGGTTCATATAAGGAATATAAGGGAAAAGATAGAGATAAATCCCAAAAAACCGAGGTATATAAAAGTAGTATGGGGGGTAGGGTATAAAATTGAAGGTTGATAAAAAAACTATAATTGTAAATACAATAATATTATCTATATTATTAATACTATCAGTAATAATAGTAAGGGTGTATTCCAAGGATTATATGAACAATCATATTCATGAGGGTTATAAAAATTATGGGTTTGTGAATAAGTTATGTACAAATAGTTATGTATTATATAATACTGTAATAGATGATAGTATAGATGATGAGGTCAAGAAAAGTTATAAGTTTAAAACGTGGCAGTCAAGATTAGAAAATTATTCAGATAATTTAGAATATGCCATTTTTAATGGCAAAGGAGAATTAGTAAAAAAATATGCTAGTTCGGATATTGAGACATTGATAAAAAGTTCTAGAAAAGAAGAAATACGAGAAATATATGATTTCTTTATTATTTTATCTTTTGATAAGAATGGGAATATTGAAATAGAAGATTGTAAGGGAGTAGATAAGAGAGAAATAAGTAGTTTATTATTGAAGGCAGATAAAAAATTATCAGGAGATATAAAAATCAATAAGGTTAACGATGTAAAAGTGGTATATGCTATATCATACCAATCACTATTAAACAATAAAGGAAATATAGATACAACTGTAACTACTATAGATCCAAATATGTTATTTTTATGGATTGCTATTGCAGGAATAGTGTTATTTGATTTATTGATATCATATAAGTATATGAATGAAATAATATTTACAAAAATTATATATAGAATACCTATAGAGATTAGTATATTATTAAGTACCATTGCATCATTATACATAATTGATACTATTAAGAAAATAACTGATGGAAGCTTTGTAATAGAAATCAAATATATAAAAAGTGAGGACATAATTAACACTGATATTTGTAATATATTAAGGTGTTTTGTGATATATTTAATGTTTTTTGTTATTGTATCAGCGATTTGTGAGGTCATGAGAAAAGACAATTTGGAAGGTATAAAAAATAAGTCTTTAATTTATAAATTTTTCAAATGGTCATTAAGAATAGATTTTAAGGAGCCAGTTACATATAGATTATTAATTTTAATAGTAATTAATTTTATGATTATGTTGTTAGTGACTATTAATATATGGACAGCGATAGTAATATCTATTACGTATTCTATAATATTATTTTGTATTGCAAAAAAGTATTTAGATGATGTTAAGGAAAAGTATAATAGAATACTTACTACAACGGAAGAAATATCAAGAGGGAATTTAGATGTTGAAATAGATGAAGAATTAGGAATATTTGAGCCAATAAAGAAAGAAATTCAGAATATAAAAGTAGGATTTAAGAGAGCTGTAGAAGAAGAGACTAAAAGCCAAGTGATGAAAACAGAACTTATAAGTAATGTGTCTCATGATTTAAAGACTCCATTAACATCAATTATAAGTTATATAGATTTATTAAAAAATGAAGATATTACAGAGGAACAACGTAAAAAATATATTAAAACTCTAGAAGTAAAATCGAATAGATTGAAAGTGTTAATAGAAGATTTATTTGATATGAGCAAGGCTAATAGTGGAAATATTAAATTAGATATAGTAAATGTAGATATAATAGATTTAATTAAGCAAATTTTAATAGAGTTAGACGATAAAATAAAAGAATCTGCATTAATAATAAGAAAAAACTTTCCAGAAGGTAGAGTTGTATTAAAGTTAGATAGTCAGTATACATTTAGAGTGTTTGAGAATCTAATGATTAATGTTACTAAATATGCTATGAGAAATTCTAGAGTGTATATTGATATATTTAATAATATTGACAATGTAGATATAACTCTAAAAAACATGTCCGCAGAAGAGATAGATTTTGATGGAGATTATATAACTGAAAGATTTGTACGAGGAGATAAATCACGGAATACAGAAGGAAGTGGTTTGGGACTAGCCATAGCTAAAACATTTATTGAACTCCAAGGTGGGAAAATGATAATAACAATAGATGGAGATTTATTTAAAGTAAATATTAATTTTCCAAAGTAAATAAGGGCAGGGCAAGTAGTGAAGAGGTAAGAGTGAATAGTGAATAGTTAAGGTTAATTTTCCCCTGTGGGGAAAATATTATAAGTCCTGCGGACAGCTCGTGTGTTCTAGGTAAGCAATGAAAATTTACATTTTCATATGGCGTATATTTTTATACATTAAATATATATAATACTCCTTATATAATATTGTAATTTTTTCATATACAAAACTATTATACTTAAGCGTTGTTATCAAACCATAAAACATCAACCAAATCTCTATTACCTGTGCCATGTGCCTTCTTACTTATTCACTAATATTGTGCCATGCATCTGTGCCCAGATACAATTTCCTCGATAAAATATTTATGAAATCTTGTATCTGGTGTTAGTTCAGGATGAAATGATGTGGCTATCATATTTCCTTCTTTAATTCCCACAATATGTTTATCTAATTTGATAATCCAGTTGTCATTAGCAAAGTGCATTCCATCAGAGTCGTCTAAAAAATTATTTGTTATATTTAGTGAACTAATATATGGCGCTCTTATAAAAACTAAATCTAGAGGTTGTTCACCTAAAATATCTAAATGAACTGGTTTAGAAAAGCTATCTATTTGAGTACCGTAAGCATTTCTTTTAACTGTAATATCCATAAGTGAAAGGTGAGGTGAATCAGCTCCATCAATATCTTTAGCTAAAAGAATCATACCAGCACAAGTACCCCATATAGGAAGTCCATTTATAATTTTTTCTCTTAAAACCTCTTTTAACCCAGTAACCCTTAATAATCTTCCCATTGTAGTACTTTCACCACCAGGAAGAATAATACCATCTATCCCATCTAAATCTTCTTTTTTTCTAACTTCTACAGCTTGGTATCCTAATGACTTTATATGATCAATATGTTCTTTAAAGCCACCTTGAAGAGCTAAAACACCAATTTTCATATTACCAACCTCTTTCAGCGTATTTTGAAGCAACTTCTTCAGAGTTTATACCACTCATTGGTTCTCCTAAATCTTCTGATAACTCTGCAAGTTTTACAGGATCATTGTAGTAAGTAGTTGCTAAAACTATAGCTTTTGCTCTTTTTTCAGGGTTACCAGATTTAAATATTCCTGAACCTACGAAGACTCCTTCACTTCCAAGTTGCATCATTAATGCAGCATCAGCAGGAGTTGCTATTCCACCAGCTGCAAAGTTAACTACAGGTAGTTTTCCGTTTTCCCATACATATTCTATTAAGTGATATGGAGCATTAAACTCTTTTGCTAAAGTCATTAATTCTTCTTTTGGAGCATTTTGAACTCTTCTTATATCATCTTGCATTGTTCTTTGATGAGTTACCGCTTGAACAACATCGCCAGTACCAGCTTCACCTTTAGTTCTTATCATAGAAGCACCTTCACCGATTCTTCTAAGAGCTTCACCAAGATTTCTTGCTCCACAAACAAATGGTACTTTAAAAGCTGTTTTATCAACGTGATAAGCATTATCTGCTGGAGTTAATACCTCACTTTCATCAATATAATCTATTCCTAAAGCTTCTAATATTTGTGCTTCAACAAAATGTCCTATTCTTACTTTCGCCATTACTGGTATTGAAACAGCTTCTTGAATTTCTTTTATCATTTTAGGATCAGACATTCTAGCTACTCCACCTTGTTTTCTAATGTCAGAAGGAACCCTTTCAAGTGCCATTACAGCACAAGCTCCAGCTTTTTCTGCAATTTTAGCTTCTTCGGCATTAGTAACATCCATGATTACTCCGCCCTTAAGCATTTGTGCTAAGTTTTTATTTAATTCATTTCTACTCATATTTTTCAACCCCCAATATTATACATGCTATTTCTTGAAGTTATGTTATTATATGTTGAGATAATAAGCAAATGTATGGATACAATGTAATAGATTAAGTATTGAAAATGTAGCACTTGTAATAAATAAAAATAAAAATAAAATCTGACATACTAATTAAGGTAATAGTACCCTATAAGGGAAAAATAGAGAAGAGTTATTTTTATCTCAAATTATATAACTGAATCTTATTAAAAAATTCAAGACATTAAATATATTTCTAAATTATGTAGAAAGGAGAATGAAAATATATGCAAACTAAGAAACATGTTCAACATGACAGAGGTCTAGATAATACTATGAATCTATTGAATGAGGGATACATGTTCATTAAAAACAGAGTTGAACAATATAAGTCTGATATATTTGAAACTCACTTACTTGGGCAAAAAGTAATTTGTATGACTGGAGAAGAGGCTGCAAAAATTTTTTATGATCCAGAATTATTTTATCGAAATGGTGCTACACCAAAACGAGTACAAAAAACATTATTTGGTGTTGGCGCTATTCAGTCTATGGATGGTGAAGCACATATACATAGGAAGAATTTATTTATGTCATTAATGGATCCATCACATCAGGATCAACTTGCTAAGCTTACAATGGATAGGTTACAAGATTCTGTTAAGGGGTGGGAAAATAAAGAACAGATTGTTCTTTTCGATGAAGTAAGTGAAATCTTGTGCAGAGTAGCATGCCAATGGGCTGGAGTTCCTTTAAAAGAAGATGAGGTAAAAGAGAGGGCAGAAGACTTTACTTCAATGGTAGATGCTTTCGGTGCAGTTGGACCTCGGCATTGGAAGGGAAGAAGAGCGAGAACTAGAGCGGAAGAGTGGGTTAAAGGAATCATAGAAGATGTACGATCTGGGAAAATTAAGGCTGAAGAAGGCTCAGCACTTTATGCTATGGCTTTTTATAGAGATATTGATAAAAATTATCTAGATAGCCATATGGCTGGTGTTGAACTTATAAATGTACTACGTCCTATTGTTGCTATTTCAACATTTATTGTCTTTGAAGCATTAGCACTACATGAGTATCCAAAGGCCAAAGATAATTTATTATCAGGAGATGAGAATGAGCTTAAAATGTTTGTACAGGAAGTTAGACGCTACTATCCATTCACTCCTCTTTTAGGAGCGAGGGTTAAAAAGGATTTTGTTTGGAATAAATGTGAATTTAAAGAAGGAATGCTTGTACTACTTGATGTTTATGGTATTAACCATGACCCGAGAATATGGAATAATCCTGATAAATTTTGCCCTAAGCGTTTTAAAGAACGAAAGGAAAACCTATTTGATTTTATACCTCAAGGTGGAAGTAATCCTGAAAAAGGACACAGGTGTCCAGGAGAAGGAATTACTATTGAAATCATGAAAGCTAGTCTAGATTTTCTTGTTAATAAGATTGAGTATGATGTTCCAAATCAGAATTTAAGTTATAGCATGCAAAAAATGCCCATTCTCCCTGAAAGCAAATTTATAATGAGTAATATTAGAAGTGTATCATAAGTAAGTGAGGTTATAGCCTTAACTATAGGGATTATCTTGGTTAAGGCTATTTTTGTATGGAAAAGTAACGTATTATAAGCAATAATGAAATATAAGTTAAATACGTGAGAGTAAAATTAAAAAATTTTAATTTTGCTCTCATTTTTATTTCATGAAAGATAAAAATTTATATTATATAATTTTTATTATCAATTAGGAGAAGGGAAAAATAAAATGTATAAATATTTTAGAATAGCAAGAGAAAAAATAAAAGAAAATAAAAGAAAATTAATAAAAAGAGGTTCAATATTAATAGCTATAGTAGCTGGAGTAGGTATTGCAGGATTTGTAACTGTATACAGCATAGCCAAATCTAATATTAATTATACAGTGGAAGAAGCAAAAGTAATGGCACTTCAAGCAGTTCAAGGAGAAATAGTAAAAATTAATAAAAGATTAGATTTAGATAATTTTAGTTTTGAGTATAATTTTAAAGTGAGAGATACAAATAATATGCTGATGGAGGTTAATGTAGATTCTAAACTAGGTGTTATTACAGATTTAGATAGCTATTATGATTAAAATTCAAATGTGAATTATAAAGGAGTAATCACTGTGAAAAACATATTAATTGTTGAAGATGAACCAAATATTTCTGACTTTTTAAAAGGAGAATTAGAATATGAAAGATATAATGTTTGTATTAAAGAAGATGGAAGGGAAGGTTTAGAAGAAGCCTTAAAGAATGAATATGATCTTATAATACTAGATGTTATTTTGCCTTCTATGAATGGATTTGAAATATGTAGAAGGTTAAAAAGAGAAAAGCAGTCTCCTGTAATAATGCTTAGTGCGAAGGACAGTGTAATGGATAAGGTTAATGGTCTTCAAATAGGAGCAGATGATTATATAGCAAAACCATTTGCAATAGAAGAATTACTTGCACGTATTGAAGTAGTATTTAGAAGGCAAGATAAATTTAATAATTATATAGTAAGGTTTAAGGATATTATAATTAATAAAAGTTCTAGGGTTGTTGAAAAAGATGGTAATGAGATAAATTTAACTAATAAAGAGTATGAATTATTAATGATATTAATAGATAATAAGGATAAGGTAGTTACTAGAGAAGAACTATTAGAAAAAATATGGGGATATGGATATGAATCAGAAACTAATGTTACAGATGTATATATTAGATATTTAAGAGCAAAGTTAAGTAATGAAAACAAGGAAGAATATATACAAACAGTCAGATCAGTTGGTTATATTATGAGGAGTTAATAATGAAAGCTAAAAAGGTACCCATATTTTTAGAGTTTATAAAAAAGTCTTTTTTTATAATTAGTTTAATTTTATTTATATATACAATTGGTCAATTAATTGCATTTTGGATGTTTACAGATGAGTATGAAAGGGATTTATTAAAAGATAGGTATAAAGAGATAATTAGTTTATCTCAAGATGTAAATATACAAATACCAGAAAATAGTTTTTATGAATACTTACAACATTTAGCCAATGATGATGAATATATTAGGATTTATTCAGCCAATAGAATATACTATGAAACTATATCTGAAGTATGGGAAGATATTAAACTTGATTATGAAAATAAAGATATTTCAATTAAACCTAGATTTTTTGATTCTGATATATACATGGTATTAACAGCACCAATAAACATAGGAGGTGCTGAATATACATTACAGATAGTTAGAGAAAATGAGATGTTGCAGGAGTTTACTGAGAACTCCTTTCCAATTTTAATTTTTACATTAATTTTAGGATTGGTTTTAAGTGGTATGGGAGCTATGTATGTTTCCAAGAATTTTATAAATAGACTTAGAAGGCTTATAACAACTATGAATGAGATTAAGGAAAATGGGATTAATAAAAGAGCGGAAATTTCCCAGTTGAATGATGAGGTGGATAAAGTAAATATTGTTTTTAATTCAATGATGGATGAATTAGAAGAAGCATTTCATGAGCAAAGTAGGTTTGTATCAGATGTATCACATGAATTAAAAACACCATTAACAGCGCTTCATGGACATTTAAGTATGATTAAAAGATGGGGAAAGAATGATAGAGATCGCTTAGAGAAATCATTAGATATATGTTTAAAAGAAGTTGAAAGATTAAAAAAATTAGTAAATGATATGTTACTACTATCTAAGGCAGAAAAATCAGAAATAAATTTAAATAAGTTAGAAGAAATTAATCCTATAATAGTAGTTGATGAGGTTATAGAACAATATAGGATTTTAAAACCAAATGTAAAATATATCGTTAATATCGATGAAGATATAAATATGAAAATTGATCCAAATGATTTAAAGCAATTATTAATTATATTTATTGATAATTCAATAAAATATAATAATAAGGATAATATAGAGATTGAAATAATATTAAAAAAAGAGTCCAATAAATTTAAATTAGAAGTTAAGGATAATGGTATTGGAATTCCAGAGAATGAAATTAATATAGATAGTGAATTATATAAGTATACAAGAATAAGTGTATATTTTAAATAATTATTAAAGGATGGCGAAGAAAATGAAAAAATTAAGTTTAGCAATAATTATAGCAACAGTTAGTATTAGTTTAGTAGGATGCGGAAATTCAGGTGTAGTAGGGAATGATAATAATAATACTAGTGGCGTTAATAACTATGAAACTACTACACAAGATAACAGTGAAAGTAATGCACAAGGAAATGCACAAGAAAGTGTAAATAATACAGGTGATATTTCACTAGATAAAGCAAAAGAAATTGCATTAGCACATGCGGGTTTAACAAGTGATCAAGTTAATTTTAAAAGGACAGAATTAGAGTTTGACAATGGAGTAAAAAAATATGAAGTAGAGTTTTATTATAATAATATGGAATATAGTTATGAAGTAGATTCCCATACTGGAAATATATTATCTTATGAACAAGATTAATATTTATATAGGTTTTATAAAATAGAGTAAAATTTTCTTTGAAGAGCATAACATAAAGTTGTAATAAAAGGTTTACATAATAAAATTGTGATAGTAGTATATAAGTGATGGGAAATTTTTTAATTATGAGGTGAGTTATGGAAAAGAAGTGGTGGCATAAATCAGTAGTATATCAAATATATCCAAGAAGTTTTAATGATAGTAATAACGATGGTATTGGAGATATTAATGGAATAATAGAAAAATTAGATTATTTGAAATTATTAGGGATAGATGTTATTTGGCTTAGTCCTGTTTATAAATCTCCTAATGATGATAATGGATATGATATAAGTGATTATTGTGACATAATGGATGAATTCGGAACAATGGGAGACATGGATAATCTGTTAAAGGAAGCTAAAGATAGAGGAATAAAAATAGTTATGGATTTAGTTGTTAATCATACTTCTGATGAACATCCATGGTTTATTGAGGCAAAGAAGTCTAAAGATAATAAATACAGAGACTATTATATATGGAGAGATCCTGTTGATGGTAAGGAACCAAATGAAATGAAGTCATTGTTTAGTGGTAGTGCATGGCAGTATGATGAAGCATCAGGTCAATATTATATGCATATATTCAGTAAAAAACAACCAGATTTAAATTGGGAGAATATCGAGGTAAGAAAAGCTGTTTGGGATATAGTTAATTTCTGGTGCGAAAAAGGTGTTGGTGGTTTCCGTATGGATGTAATAGATCTAATAGGAAAGGTACCAGATAAGATGATTACAGGAAATGGCCCTAAGCTACATCAGTATTTAAAGGAGATGAATAAAAATTCTTTTGGTAAATATGATCTTCTTACAGTAGGTGAAACTTGGGGAGCTACACCAGAAATAGCAAAATTATATTCTAATCCAGAAGAAAAAGAACTTAGTATGGTATTTCAATTTGAACATATTGGTCTTGATGAACAACCGGGCAAAGAAAAATGGGATTTAAAGCCGTTGGAATTAAAGGAATTAAAAAGAGTATTTTCTAAATGGCAAAGTTCATTAGAGGGTAAAGGTTGGAACTCATTATTTTGGAATAATCATGATTTGCCTAGAATAGTCTCTAGATGGGGAAATGATAAAGAATATAGAGTAGAAAGTGCTAAAATGTTAGCTACATTACTACATGGTCTTAAGGGAACACCATATATTTATCAAGGAGAAGAACTTGGTATGACAAATGTTCGTTTTAATTCTATTGATGAATATGATGATATAGAAACTCGTAATATGTATAAAGACAGAATAGCAAAGGGATATAGTCATGAAGAAATAATGAAATCTATTTATGCAAAAGGAAGAGATAATGCGAGAACTCCTATGCAATGGGATGATAGTGAAAATGCTGGATTTACAAGTGGAAAACCATGGCTTGCTGTAAACGAAAATTATAAAGAAATTAATGCTAAGGCAGCAGTAGAAGATGAAAACTCCATATTTCATCATTATAGAAAGCTTATAGATATAAGAAAAAATAGTGAAACTATAATTTACGGTGAATATAGAGATTTAGATGTTGAAAATCCTGATGTATTTGCATATATAAGAGAATTAGATGGTGATAAAGTAGTAGTTATTTGCAATTTCACTGATAAGATAGTTACATTTAAAGAAGAATCATTAGAAATAGGGTATAATGAAGTTCTTTTAAGTAATTATGAAGAGGTTAAAAATCTAAAAAATGTTATGGAGTTACGTCCATATGAAGCTATAATGTATAGAATGTAATATAAAAGTATTTTGAGGTAGTATCACAAAGTTAGGATTATGTATTACTTTTCATAATTTTTCATATTAATTAATAGTAAATATAAATTAGGGGTAATGATTAATATGGATATAGAGAATATTACAATGCAGTTAATAACATGTGCTGGTGATGCTAGAACATATAGCTATGAAGCGTTAAAATGTGCTAATGAAGGTAGATATAAAAAAGCAGAAGAATTATTTAAGATGGCTGAGAAAGAGATAGAAAAAGCATATGATATACAAAAAGAAGTTTCTGAGTTAGAACTAGATTCAGAAGAACTTTTAGTTGATGCAAAAAGTCACTTAAATGCTGCAATATCAGAAAAAAATATTATAGGGGAACTTATAGGATTAAGAAAGATTGTTAGGGATTTATCGAAAGATGAAGATGGCGTATTATAAATAGTTAATTTAAATTAAGAAATACTTTTCAATATAAAATAAAAGGGATATTCTATAATAAGAGAATATCTCTTTTATTATTTAGGAGGTTAGGTATGGAAACGGTAAAGGGTATATTAGAAGGGCAAAAAGAATATTTTTATAGTGGTAATACATTAGATATTAGTAATAGAAAGTCTGCATTAATAAAGCTAAAAAATGAAATAAAGAAAAATGAAAGTAATATATTTGAAGCACTTAAAGAGGATTTAAATAAGTCAGAGTTTGAGAGCTTTGCTACTGAAATTGCTATGGTTTATGAGGAAATTAAAGATGCTATTAAAAATATAGATAAGTGGAGCAAAAGAAAAAAGGTAAAAACTCCAATATCACAATTTAAGGCCACTAGTTATATTTATAAGGAGCCATATGGAAATGTACTTATTATAGCGCCATGGAATTATCCAGTTCAATTAGTAATGTCACCATTAGTTGGAGCTATATCAGCTGGAAATACAGCTGTAATTAAGCCATCGGAATTGGCACCAGCTACTGCTAAGGTTATAGAAAATATAATTAGCAATATATTTAAAAAAGAGTATGTTGCTGTAGTTCAAGGGGGAGTAGAAGTAAATAAGGCATTATTAGATGAAAAGTTTGATTATATATTCTTTACTGGAAGTATAGCTGTAGGGAAAATAGTTATGGAAGCAGCAACAAAACACTTAACACCGGTAACATTAGAATTAGGAGGAAAAAGTCCTTGTATAGTGGATAAAAGCGATAAGATAGATATTTTTGCTAAAAGAATCGTATGGGGTAAGCTTTTAAATAGTGGGCAAACTTGTGTTGCTCCAGATTATTTTTTAATTCATAAAGATATTAAAGAAGAATTTTTAAAATCAGTGAAAAAGTATGTAAAAGAATTTTATGGAGATAATCCTATAAAAAGTGAAGATTACGTAAAGATAATAAATAAAAGACATTTTCAAAGAATATTATCTTTGATAGATAAAGACAATATTCTTTTAGGTGGAAATTATGATGAAGCTAAATTAAAAATAGAACCTACAGTAGTAGAGGTTAAGAGTTTAGATGAACAAATTATGTCAGAAGAAATATTTGGACCTATAATGCCTATAATAACATATAGCAAATACGAAGAAGTTATAAAGACCATTAGAAATTTTGAAAAGCCATTAGCATTATATTTATTCACAGAAAATAAAGTTTTAGAAAAAAATATACTAGAGAATATTAATTTTGGCGGAGGATGTATAAATGATACTATAGTCCACTTAGCTACTACGGAACTTCCTTTTGGTGGAGTAGGTATGAGTGGAATGGGATCTTATCATGGAAAAAGAAGTTTTGATACTTTTACTCATGAAAAAAGTATATTAAAAAGAAGTAATTGGATTGACATACCGCTTAGATATCCTCCATACCTTGGAAAAATATCTTTGCTAAGGAATATATTTAAGTAATATATAAAGTAGAGCATTATTGCTCTTTTTTTTGTTTTTTGACATAATGATTATAGGTAGGTGGTGATAGGGTATGGAGAAGTTTAAAGATGAGAAATTTAAATACAATTTTATATTACGTATATTAGAAGAATTTGATAGAACAAAGAATGGATTAGAGTTAGAGGATTATAGTGTTGCTGTAATAGCATATAATTTCGCAGTAGAGAGTTATAAAAAAGAAATGGGAAGTCAAATAGCGTATTTGAGAGCAGTAATAAAGTTAGAGCTCTTAAAGCATTATAGAGAAAAGGGATACTATTTTAGATTTTCTAATGGAAATATCTTGTTAGATGAAGATTTTATAGGAGAAGAAGAGAAGTTAGAATATTATAATAAAATTTATATCGATATAGATAGGTTAGATAAAGAATTAAAAAGTCATAACATAAGTTATAAAAAAATAAGAAATTATACTCCCAAGAAAGAAGAAATAAAAAATTATTTACTAAATGTAGCTATAATTTTTAGTAGAGAAAATTTTTTGTTGGAGTATATAAAGAGAGAAGGAAAAATTCCATATAAGAGATTAAGATTATATGGAGAATTTAAAGAAGATTTAATTGAAAAATATAATAAGTATGTAGTGGTGTTAACCACATTATTTTCCAATAGTGATTTGATATACTTAATATCATATATTGGAATCAGAGTAGGTGAAAACAATGGATAAAACAGGTGTAGTTGTAAATGTTGAAAGAAGACATGTAATAATATTAACAAGAGATGGAGAATTTACAAAAGTTAAATTAAAGAATAGAGGAGATATTCCAGAAAAGGGACAAGAATATACTGGAAGAGTAGTTAGAGAGATAAAATTTAAATTAAATAAAGAATACATATTAATAACAGTAGTTGCAATTGTCGCAGTGATTGCATTAACAATGTATGGATACTTTAAACCGGTAGGGTCAGTATCTATTGATGGTGAAGTATCTTTGGTATTAAAGTTTAATTATTTTAATAAGATAACAAAGATACAAAGTTTTGATATAGAGAGTGAAACATTTATAAATTCTATAAATGTAAATAATAAAGATATATCCGAGTCGATGGTGAAAACATATAATAAGTTGAAAAAAGATAAAATGGTTGTGGATAAAAACGATAGTAATGGTGTAACTACATATTTTAGGATAGATAATAAAAAAAATGTTGATGTTAAAGAGCTTATAGAGATTTTAGAAAAAGATGATACTAAGGTAATTATTACAAAAGATGGGCAATCTGTGTATAGAAATTAAAGTTATCCACAATATCCACAATATTTATGTGGATAAAATGTGAGTATTTTGTTGATAATTGTTTTAGAGAAACAATATATTGATGAAAAAATATTAAGACAACAACATATAGATTAAGAATACAAATAAAGTAAAAGTGGATTACATTATATGTAAAAAATAGGGTGAAAAACTGAAAAAGTAATGAGAAAATGTGAGAATTATCCACATTATCCACAGGGTTGTGGATAAAGTGTGGACAACTTTGTACATATAAAACAAGTAAACATGGATATATTAGTGCATAGTAAAGATAAAAATTTCAGTGGTATTTTTTTAGTTGTAAGCACTTATGAAGAAATATAATAAAATGAGGTATTGCTAACAAATTTTCATTTGCTGCAATACCTCATTATTTTATTTAACTAAGTCCCCTTTTAATATAAGTCTTTGCTTACCAGTATTTTTAGGTGTACATGTTATTAATGTTATTGTAGGAGTATCGGTAGGATCAAGAACATAAACATCTTCAGGATCTACTATAAAAATGTCATTTATTTCGTATGTAAATGTTCCTTTTAAAGTTTTTATTTTAACTTTATCACCTATTTCAACTTCATCTAATCTATTAAAGTGTTCACTATAAGTATAACTTCTATGTCCAGCGATAGAGCAGTTACCAACTTCTCCTGGCATTGCTGTATTTTCAAAATGGCCTACAGTAGATTTAATATCTTCTAGCTCTGCACCTTCTGTAACAGCAACTTTTAAATCAATTTTCTTTATTGTTAAGATACCGATAGTATCACCTACTAAATAATCCTCATCTGTTTCTTCATCACTAGGATTATTTAGTTGTTGTTCAAAATCAGATATTTTGGTTTTGTTTTCAGATGTTCCTTTATAATTCATATAAAGTACAACACCAATTGTAGACAAACCAGCAATAATTAATAGTAAACCTATAAACTTACTTATTGAAAAACTTTTCTTCTTTCCCATATTAAACATCTCCCATATTAACTTGTCCTAATTTAATTTATATTTTGATGGAACACCAACAAATGGTGCGTTAAATTTGAATGTTTTTTCTGCACCACAATTTTCACAAACACAGTGAAATACATCGAAAGCACCAGTGTTCAATATTTCAACTAAAATTTCTTCAGTTATAAACATACCATTGCAATATTTGCAGTGAGTATGATTAACAATATAATATTCGCTTTCTATATATTGCATTATATTATTTAAAGTCATAAAAAAATCTCCTTAATATTAATAGAAAATATAAGTATCTGTAATTTAAATAGTATCAGAGCTATATATATATTTCAAGTTAAAGAATTTTATTTACTTTTTTAACATATAATTTAATGTATTAATATAAATAGGAGGGGGATAACTGTAATATGATTAACTATATATGGTTCGGAATTATATTTATTGGAACTATATTTGGAATTACTACAGGAAAGATTGAGGAAGTATCTAAAGCAGTTGTAAATTCAACTAGTTCCACAGTAGAATTTATGATAACCTTTGTCGGAATGATGTGCTTGTGGTGTGGTGTTATGAAAATTGCTGAAAAAAGTGGGCTAACAGATAAGATTGCTAAGGTTTTGACACCAATAATGAAGTTGATATTTAAAGATGCTGTAAAAAATGATAAAGCTTTAGGAGCTATGGTGATGAATATAACATCAAATATGTTAGGGTTATCTAATGCAGCAACACCTTTTGGAATAAAGGCTATGGAAGAATTGGAAAAGGATAATAAGAATAAGGGTGTTGCAACTAATGATATGGCTTTATTTTTAGTATTAAATACAGCGGCTATTCAACTTATACCAACATCGGTTATATCTATAAGGGCTGCTTGCGGATCGGCTAACCCAGCTATTATTATTGGACCAGCCATAGTAGCAACCGGAAGTGCAGCAATAATGGGTGTTATATATTGTAAAATATTGCAGAGGTATTTTTAATGATTAGTTACATAATAAAGGGAATAATTCCTATTTTGATTTTTAGTATAGTTACATATGGGATTGTAAAAAAGGTAAAAGTATATGAATGTTTTATAGAAGGGGTTAAGGATGGAATAACATTATCCTTGAGAATATTTCCATATATTTTAGCAATGTTAGTGGCTGTGAATTTATTTAAGGAATCTGGTGCATTGAAAGCTTTCACTTCATTAACATCGCCGGTAGTTAATTTAATTGGATTACCATCAGAAATATTACCACTAGTATTAATAAAGCCTCTATCAGGTAGTGGAGCGTTAGGAGTATACACGGATATAGTAAAAACTTTTGGACCAGATACTTTTATAGGTATTGTTGCATCTATTATAATGGGAACTACAGAAACTATATTTTATACTATATCAGTATATCTTGGCGCAGCAGGAGTAAAGAAGATAAGACATACTTTATGGGCGGCACTTTTAACGGATTTTACAGCCCTTATAATATCATTAATGGTAGCAAGAACAATAATATGAAAAAAATAACTATTGAACTTTTTGACAAAAATATATAAAATATTTAAGTATAAGATACAAGGAGGGAGAAATTTGGACAAATTTTTCAAAGATGGCGATTTTATAAAAGTAACTGAGATAGATGGAAATACATTATATGGTGTTTTAATGGATGAAGGTGAGAATAACTATAAAGTAGCAGTGTTGAAGTCAGATTTAGATATGTTAGATATAAGTAATAATTTAAAATATATAACTATAAAGTTAATTGAAGATAAATTCATTGATTGTAATGGATATAAAATAAATGTGGATAAAATAAAAGATGTATTACTAGTTGAAGAAATACGACAATTGTATAATATGTACTGTGGAGTAAGATAAATTAACTAGATATACTTAAAATGGGTATTTATTATTAATACAACTGGTAGGCTAATGAAGGTTGTACCTTCATATAGCTATTCTAAAGCCTACAATTAAGAATTATGAAATGTGAAATGCGAATTATCAAATATATTTTATAAAAAGAACTAATACAACAATATTTATTATGTATTGGTTCTTTTTTATTACAAATAAAAGTACAAATTATACTTTTTTATCTTACCAATATTTGTTTAAGGTAGCATAAATGTACCTTTATATTAAGCAATAAAGTTGTAGGATGACTTTTAGTAAATAACTATAATGGAAATATATTAAAACAAAAGCGAGGAATTAATATGAGAAACATAGAAATTACTAATGGTTGTTCAGAGGATGCCCCCAGTATATCAGCTCTTATTTATGAAACAGAAGAATATCCAGAACATGAATGGGGACCATATTCTAAAGAAAAGATTATAAAAAAGTTAGAAGAATTAGTAAGAGTAAAAGGAAATAGATATAGTTACGATAGAACTAGAGTTATTAAGATAGATAACAAAGTAGTGGGAGTTCTATTAACATTAAGAGGAGATGAAATAAGAAGATTAACTTATGTTACTTATTTTAAATTTATAGAATTTGATAAGTCATTTAAAAATATAGTAAGCAATGTTAGAGGAATTTTGGAATATTTATTTTTTAAAGAATGTAATAAAAATGAATATTATATTGCTAACTTAGCTGTAGATAGAGAATATAGAGAATTTGGTATTGGAAAGAGATTATTAAAGGAAGCTGAATCTTTAGCAAAAGAAAAAGGATACAATAAAATATCTTTACTTGCTAAGGATAGAACAATAGTAAGATACTATAAAAAGTTTAAATATAATATAGAAAATATGCACCATTTGAAGATGGTTAAATTTATATAATAATAATTCATATTGAGTATGTATAAAAAAATAGGGCTTGCCTTAATAACGATTAAGTTTCGTTAAGGCGAACCCTATTTATATAATAAATCAAAGCAATTGTAGTTTATTCTCCAGAATCAGCTTTAGTATAATATTCTTCTGCAGCTTTAGTATTTCCTTGTGCAGATAATACGTTACCTTTACCTATAAGAGCATATTCATTATTTTCATCTAAATCTAAAGCATTATCGAAGGCTTTAGAAGCTTCATCATATTCTTTCTTTTCGTAAAGTACTGAACCTTTTCCTATAAATGCATTAATAGATTTTTTATCTAGTTTTATTGCTTTATTAAAAGAATCTAAAGCTTTATCAAAGTCAGATTTTTTGATATATGCATTTCCAAGAGATACATAGAAGGTCACATCATTACTATTAAGTTTTATAGCCTTTTCTAAGTTTTCTATTGATGAATCAATGTCATTTTCATTTAATAAAGATACACCTTTATAGTAATAGTTATAACTATTTTTAGAATTTAATTTTATACTTTTATTGAAGTTATTTATAGCTTCAGAATTGTTATTTAACCATTGATAAGTTATACCTCTATTTGTATAGAAGCTAGCATTAGAATTATCAAATTCTATAGCTTTATCAAAGTATTTTAATGCTTTTTCATGGTCATGTAATTTGTCATTATATATAATTCCTACTTGATTATATATGAGTTCATTTTTAGTGCCTCTCTTTATAAGTTTTAGATATGTATCCAATGCTTCATCACTCTTATTTAAATGCATTAAACTATATCCTTTATATTCATATGCCAAATCTACATAATCACCTTTTTTTATGAGTTTATTACTGTTTTGTAATGCCTTTTCATAATTTTCTACCTTGGCTGCTTTAATCATATCATTTTTAGTTTTTTTACTGGATGTTAAATACACAATTAAAAGTGCACTAATGAGTATGATAAGCGTGAGAAAAATAATAGATGTAGTTATAAATGCCTTATTATTTGTTCTTTTATGTCCACGATTTGACATAAGTATCCACCTTTCAAAGTATCATTGTGGTATATAAAATTGAATTCTATATACCAATATATTGTATTATATATTAAAAAATTTAGAAAGTAAAAAATAACTTTTTTATCACTTATAATTAAAAATTTCATATTATATATCATAGGATACATTACCGTACTATAATTCATTGAAAGGTTTGAGGTGAATGGATAAAGCGGATGAAAGAAAAGAGATTGGAAAGGCAATAAATGATATGGGGGATAAGCTTCATATATTAAAAATATATATAGCTAAAATGGAAAGAATGAGTTCATTGTATAGAGACTTAATAACAGATTTAGATAGTAACAAGGTTCAAAATTTTACAGATAGAATGAGAAAAATTAAAAATGTAGAAAATGAAGATGATATAGAAGGTGTCTTTTCAAACTTGTGGATAATTGTAAAGGACTGTGAAAAAGATTACAGAATATTAAAAAGTAATAAAGGTGAAATTAACTCTAAATAGATATAGGCTGTCCTAAGATAAGACTGAAGGACAGTCTTAAGAAAAAAGGGTATATTGACAAAACAAAATACATACACTATTATGAAATATATGAAAAGCAAATGCTATGAAAAGAAGAGTAGTAGTTATGAAACCTAAAGAGAGCTACGGGTGGTGGAAAGTAGTGGTAGAGTAATTATGAAGATGGTCTTGAAGCAGATTTTCTGAACAATGATTATTTATAGTAGGAAAATACGTGGTACACGTTACGTACAAAGTGAAATATTCACTTACAGAGCTAATACTAGGTAACTAGTTTAGGAATTAGAGTGGTAGCGCGGTTTAACGCCTCTAAATAAGTATATACTTATTTAGAGGCTTTTTATTTTTTATAAAATGGAGGAATTATTATGTGTAAAAAGAACTTTTATATCACAACACCTATATATTATCCATCTGATAAGCTACATATAGGTAATACTTATACAACAGTAGCAGCAGATGCACTTGCTAGATATAAGAGATTAACAGGCTATGATGTTATGTTCTTAACTGGAACTGATGAGCATGGTCAAAAGATACAACAAAGAGCGGAAGCGAAAAATATGAAGCCTAAAGCTTTTGTTGATGAAATAGTTGCAGGAATTAAAGACTTATGGAAGATGATGGACATAAGCTATGATAAATTTATAAGAACTACTGATGATTATCATGTAAAGACAGTACAAAAAATATTTAAAAAGTTATATGATCAAGGGGACATTTATAAGGGATCATATGAAGGATGGTACTGTACTCCATGTGAATCATTTTTTACAGATACTCAATTAGTAAATGGAAACTGTCCAGATTGTGGTAGACCAGTAGAAAAAACTAAGGAAGAGTCATACTTCTTTAAGATGTCAAAATATGCAGATAGACTTATTGAGTATATAGAAACTCATCCAGAATTTATACAACCAGAATCAAGAAAAAATGAAATGTTAAATAATTTCTTAAGACCAGGTCTTCAAGATTTATGTATATCAAGAACTTCATTCTCATGGGGGATTCCGGTAGAATTTGATCCAGGTCATGTTGTATATGTATGGATAGATGCATTATCTAACTATATATCTGCTCTTGGATATGGTAGTGATAATGACGAATTATATAAAAAGTTCTGGCCAGCAGATGTGCATTTAATTGGAAAAGATATTTTAAGATTCCATACTATATATTGGCCAATAATTTTAATGGCTCTTGGAGAACCACTGCCAAAACAAGTATTTGGTCATGGATGGCTTCTTGTTGATGGTGGAAAGATGAGTAAATCAAAAGGAAATGTAGTAGATCCAGTTTTATTAGTTAATGAATTTGGATGTGACGCTGTTAGATATTATTTACTTCATGAAATACCATTTGGAAGTGATGGATTATACAATAGTGAGATATTTATGAATAAGTTTAATTCAGATCTTGCTAATGATTTAGGAAACTTAGTATCAAGAACTTCAGCAATGATAATTAAGTATTTTGGTGGAGAAGTATTAGCACCTTCTTCAGAAGAAGAAGAATTTGATAAGGAATTAAAAAATGTTGTTTTATCAATGCCAGAAAAAGTAGAAAATGCAATGAATGCATTCAAGATACCAGAAGCATTAGATGAAATATGGACAGTTGTAAGAAGAGCTAATAAGTATATAGATGAAACAACTCCTTGGATTTTAGGAAAAGATGAATCTAAGAAAGAAAGATTAGCAACAGTTTTATATAATCTTTTAGAAGCATTAAGATTTGTAACTGTAGAACTTGAAGCATTTTTACCTAATACAGCAAGTAAAATAAAAGAACAATTGAAGTTTGAAAATGTTTCTTACGAATCATTAAAATCTTTTGATGGTGTAAAAGTAGGTACTAAGTTAAAAAAAGGTGAAGTTATATTCCCAAGAATAGATGTAGAGAAGAAACTTGAAGAGTTAGCAGCAATGAAAGCAGAAGCAGCACCAAAGAGAGAAATTAAGCCTATAAAAGAAGAAATAACTATAGATGACTTTGAAAAAATCGACTTAAGAGTTGTTAAGGTATTAGCTTGTGAACCAATTAAAGGAGCTAAAAAGTTATTAAAACTTAAAGTTGATTTAGGTGGAGAAGAACGTCAAGTTGTTTCTGGCATATCTCAGTATTATAAACCAGAAGAATTAGTAGGAAAAAATGTTGTTCTTGTAGCAAACTTAAAACCAGTTAAATTAAGAGGGGAATTATCTCAAGGTATGATTCTTGCAGCATCATCAGATGATGATAAAGAGTTATTTGTGGTAGATCCAGGAAAACTTGAAACAGGATCAGTAGTAAGATAATTTACTATATAATATGAAGGAAGATGGAGGTATTGCTAACAAATGAAAATTTGTTAGCAATACCTCCTTTTATTATGATAGAAGACATGGTACAGGTTAGATGGCACATGGCAAAAGTAAGGTTAATTTTCCCTAAAGGAAAATATTATACTCCTGCGGATGGCGAATTACAATTGTATTTATTATGTATTTAGTGAATATATAAAACTATTATACTTAAGTGTTGTTTTTTATAAATTAGAGGCTTCTATTCCAAAGTTAACCAAATGGAATTTAATCAACAACTGTGTACTGATTTTGTATAAAAGTAACACTAAATACAAACAATAAAAAATGACTATGGGAAGAGGTGATAAGTGTGAAAAAAGCGATAACTATGATGCTTGGAATTTTTATGGCGTTAACAAGTATAATATCTTTTTGTAGATATGGTAATGGAGTGATGTTGTTAAGTGGAGAATGTGCAAATGCATCACAAAATATTATGATAAATGATGAAAAACCCTTAGTTATAAAGGATATAGTAAATGAAGAAAATAAACTAGAATATAAATTTAGAATTCATATTCCAAAGATAACTGGACTTAAGGATACAAAAAAGCAAAATGCTATAAATGAAGCTATTTCTAAAGATATTTTTAGATTTAGAGATGGTTTTATAGAGAATGCCAAAGGTGGAGACAATAGTGAAGCTGAGGTGTATTATACTGTAACTAATAACAAAAAAATATTTAGTTTGATTGTATATTATTATGAATATTATGGAGGAGCACATGGATTAACCACAAAAAAGTCAATCAACATATATGTGCCTAATTCTGGTGGAATTAATGAAAGTCAAAATTTTTTAACAATAGGAGATTTATTTTTAGATAAGGTAGATTATAGGTCTCTAATTAACAAATATATAATAAGTGAAATAAAGAAGGAACCAGCAAAATATTTTGAGGATACAGTGGAAAAATATACAGGATTTAATGAAAATAATTTTTATTTTAACGATAAAGGATTAGTTATTTATTTTCAAAGCTATGAAATAGCACCATATGCTTCAGGAAGTCCAGAATTTAATATATCTTATAGTTTTTTAAGGAATTATCTTAAAAAGGATTTCATTCCGTAGCTTTGATATGTTATTATAAATATAATATAGGAAATACAAGGAGAATCTTAGATGGATAAAGAAATAATGAAATCAGATAATTGCGGATGCGAAGAGGAATGTAACGAAAAATCAAACATTGTTAGTTTCATGACTGAAGATGGAGAAAAAGTAGATTTAGAGTTAATAGAAACAGTTATTGTTAAAGGAAAGAAATACATATTATTAGCACCAGTTGGAAATGAAGATGATGCATATGTTTACAAGGTAGTTACAAATTCTGAAGGTAAAGATGAACTTATAGCTATTGAAGATGATAAAGAACTTTCATTAGTAATGAAAGAATATGAAAAAACTTTCGCATAATTTACATATTATTTCAATCCTCACATGATAGTGGGGAATTTTTTTTAGGAGGATGTTATGAAAATATTTGATACACATAGTCATTATGATGATGAGGCTTTTGATAATGATAGAGAGGAATTAATAAAAACAATTATAGAAAATGATGTAGTAGGGGTAATTAATTGTGCTGCAGATATGAAAAGTGTTAAAACAACTATAGAACTTACTAAAAAATATCCTATGTTTTATGGAGCTGTAGGAGTACATCCATGTTCTGCTGATGAAATAAATGAAAAAACGATTGAAAACTTGAGAGATGCTGCAAAAAATGAAAAAATTGTTGCAATTGGAGAAATAGGACTTGATTATTATTACGACGATAATCCATCTAGAGAAATACAAAAAAATGCATTTACAGCGCAATTGGAATTAGCGAAAGAGCTGTCAAAGCCAGTAATAGTGCATATTAGAGATGCTCACGAAGATGCTTTAAAAATTTTGGAAGAATTTGTAGAAGTAAGTGGAATTATACATTGTTTTTCAGGAAGTGTTGAAATTGCTCGAAAATGTGTTAAAATAGGATATATGTTAGGAATTGGTGGAGTGGTAACTTTTAAGAATGCAAGAAAGCTTGTGGAAGTAGTTAAAGAAATTCCTATGGAGCATTTGCTTCTTGAAACAGATTGTCCTTATATGGCTCCTGTACCTCATAGGGGAGAAAGAAATAACTCTATGTATATTTCAGAAGTTATTAAGAAAATAGCAGAAATCAAGAGTATAAGTGAGGAAGAGGTAGCTAATATAGCCTTACGTAATTCCCAAAAATTTACAAACAACGTTTGGTAGAGTATTATGGTAATACCTTATAAAGCGAAGTCTCATACCACCAATACAATATGGTGCAAGGCTATTATGTGCTATATCCATATCAAAAAAGTATGGCAAATTTGACAAATAGGGAAGTTATGGATATAATAGACACGACGCATTTGCCAGAGGAGGTAAAGTATGAAAATAGACTTTAAAGGTTTTTTCAAAAAGCCTATGGCAGTGATCAGTATAGTTTTATCGGTAGGATTAGTTTTTACCGGAATAAGCTTTAAGAAGACTGTTTATATCGATGTTGATGGATCAACAACGAAAGTTACAACTTATAAAGGGAAAGTAGAAGATGTAATTAGTGACATAGACATAAAACTAGGGACAGAAGATAGTGTCAAGCCGAAGTTGAATTCGGAGATAAAAAATGGACAAACTATTAAAATAAAAAGAGCCGTGAGTTTAGATTTAATAGTCGACGGTAAGACCGTGGTGATAAAAAGTGCAGCAGATAGCGTCAAGGATTTGATAGAATCTAAAAGTATGTCCAAGAAGTTACAATCAGAAAAGATTTCTGCAATTAGGGAACAAGATAAGATTGAGCCTACTCTTGATACAAAGATAACTGCAAATATGAAAGTTATTATCAAGAGAATTGAGAAAAAAAATGAGGTAACTCAAGCGGAAATACCGTTTAGCACAGAAAAAGTAGTCGATGAGAATATGTATAAGGGCGATAAAGAGAAAGTAGTTGTTGCTGGTAAGGCTGGTATTAAAGAAGTCACTACAGAAGTTACAACAGAAGATGGAAATGTTATAGCAACTTCAGTGATAGGGGAGAAAGTTATAGAGGAGCCAACCAACGAAAAAATTGCTTATGGAACAAAGGAAAAAGTTGTTCCAACAGTAAATGTTCCATCTAGAGGTGGAAATATTCCTTACAAATCAAAAATGACTATGAAATCAACTGCATATTCAAGTAGTGATAAAGGTGTTTCAGGAATCACTGCTAGTGGTATGAAAGCGACTAGAGATCCAAATGGTACAAGTACCGTTGCGGTAGATCCAAGGGTTATACCGTTAGGAACAAAACTATATATAGAAGGATATGGTTATGCAATAGCTTGTGATACAGGATCTGCTATAAAAGGCAATAAGGTAGATGTTTACTTTAATTCTGTAAAGGAATGTTACTCTTGGGGGTCCAGGAATGTTGACGTTTACATATTAGAGTAAACGAGTAAAGAGTTATCATTAACGAATTGGAATTTGTTAATGATAACTCTTTTTTTATTGTAAATGGGCAATAATCAGGGTATAAACGGTGTGTAAAATTTAAAGTATAGAATCTCTGTAGCATAAATAGTTCTTTTACTTTACAATAAGAATAAGAAGTAATACGGATTACAGATGACATTCTATATTTTACAAATTAATATAAAAGTATTATACTAATTCAGTATTAAAAAGATATTAAAAGAGGATAAATACATTAGACATGGAGTTGAGTATATGATCAAAGAAATTATTGTTGTGGAAGGTCGTGACGATGTAACAGCAGTAAAAGCAGCAGTAGATGCTGAAGTAATAGCTGTAAGTGGTTTTGGAATAAATAAAAATACCATAGATAAAATAAAAGAAGCTCAAAAAAGAAAAGGCGTTATAATTTTAACTGATCCAGATTTCGCTGGAGAAAAAATAAGAAGAATCATATCAAAGCGAGTTGAAGGTGTAAAACATGCATATATATCTAGAGAAGAAGGAACAAAGGATGGAGATATAGGTGTAGAAAATGCATCACCAGAATCAATAAGAGAAGCATTAAGTAAAGCAAAAGCAGTTATAGAAGAGAAGAGAGAAGTATTTACAGCAAATCACTTAGTGTATTATAAGCTTGTTGGAGATACTAAGGCTAAAGAAAGAAGACAATTATTAGGCAAGATATTAGGTGTTGGATACTGTAATGGATCTCAAATGGTAAAGAGGCTTAATAATTTTAATATAAAAGAAGAAGAATTTGTTAACGCTATGGATAAGATAGAGAAACAATTATCAAAGTAATAAATATAAGAGACATTGGAGGAAGTATGAATCAACGTAAAGATGTAATAGATACTGCAGATGTAGTAAAAAAATATGGTTTTAAGTTTACTAAAAGTTTGGGTCAAAACTTTTTAATAGATCATAATGTTATAGATCAGATTGTAGCAGGTGCAGAAGTATCATCAGAAGATACAGTAATCGAAATTGGACCAGGAGTAGGAACTTTAACAAAGGAACTCTTAAAAAGAGCTAAAAAAGTAATTGCTATTGAAATAGACAGTGATTTAATACCTATATTAACTGAAGAGTTAAAGGATCATGATAATTTTGAACTTATTCATAAAGATGCTATGAAAGTTGATTTTAATAAAATCATTGAAGAAAATGAAAATGTAAAAGTAGTAGCTAATTTACCTTACTATGTTACTACACCAATAATAACAAACTTATTAAATGCAAAATATAAATTTAAGTCAATTACAGTTATGATTCAAAAGGAAGTAGCTGAGAGAATGAATAGCGATCCAAATTGTAAGGATTACGGATCATTATCATTACTAGTACAATATTATTGTGATACAAAAATTATAATGAAGGTGCCACCTATGTGTTTTATACCTAGACCAAAGGTAGATTCTATTGTTATTAGATTAGATAGGTTAGAAAAACCAAGGGTAGAAGTAGAAGATGAAAGACTATTCTTTAGGGTTATAAGAGATTCTTTTAATATGAGAAGAAAAACTTTATGGAATGGAATGAAAAACATAGGGTTAGATAAAGAAAAGTTGGAAGAAGCTTTTAATGATTCTGGAATAGATCAAAAAAGAAGAGGCGAAACACTTACAATACAAGAGTTTGCAGATTTAGCTAATGCTATAAATTCAAAAATAAAAGGTTAATTATGAGACTGTCACACAAATAAGTGGGACAGTTTTTTTTATACAATATATAACACAGAGTTTAAGCAATATAGTTAGTATATAGCATTCTAAGTATGTAACATTTTTGCAGTTGGTAGAATATTAAATAATAGTAAATAATATATATATACCAGTGTAAAAATATAAAGAGGTAGGGGGGATTGCTATGACCCATAAAAAAACATATAGTAGAGTATTTATAATTTTACAGGAAATGAAAAAGAATCTTGGGATATCTGCTGATAAGATTCCAAATGGTTATGTAAAATTAGAAATTAAAAATACCAAATGTAAGATTTGTTTTTATGTACAAAATTTAAAACCAATAGCAGAAGATTATAAAATGCTTTTATTAAGTGGAGATAAAAATGATGGTAAAGCTATTGATTTAGGTAAAGCTAAGATAGATAGTAACGGAAAATGTGAAATTAACATAGAGAAGTCTATGGATAACTTGTCAAGTTATGATATAAGTATTGATAAAGTTATCGGTGCTGCCATAGCTAAGGTAGATGGTAATAATATAGATGGTATTATGTGTGGATTTTCTATAAAAGATATACCAGAAGATTGGACAAAATATAAGCTTGTAAAAGAACAAAAAGAATATACATCACAAGAGCAAGCGAAAGAAACTAAAGTTATTGAAAAGCCAAAAGAAATAAAAAAGGTAGAAGAACAAGAATGTAAGGTTGAAAATAAAGTAGAGCCGTGTGAAGAAGAAAAAAAAGTTGAGTGTGAAGATAGAAAGCATGAAAAGAAAGAAGAAGAAAGTTATTCTACTGATGACATAGTTAATCCTCAAAATGATTTGCAAGAAGTTAAGGAAGAAGAGACAGCAGAGGAAAATGGTAGTAAAGGTGAAAATACTCAAAGTGTGGGAACAACATCAAATACTGAAAATACAAATAGCATGAAATCTAATGATATAAATTTTGATGCATATGAAGGTACTATAAAAGAAAATTTAGGTAAATCATTCTTTAGGGGAGCCAGTGGTGAGTTTTTTGAATATTTAGTATCTGGATTAGAAGAAGTGGAATATATAATGCCTGAAATAAAAAAGTGTAAATGGTATAAGATTCGAGTAAAAACTCTTGATGATTTATATTATATAACTGATTATAGAAAATATTCTATGATTTATTATCCAATGGTTAATAATTATCCATATATCTGCAAGTATGGTCATTATTTATTTGGATACAAATTAGATGAAAATGATAATTTAAAATATATGTTATATGCAGTACCTGGAACTAAACATCCATATGATCAACCATATGGCGGAAAGACAGGGTATGTTATGTGGCTTCCTATGGAAAAAGGAAAAGAAGGAGATAAGGATCCGGGATATTGGATTATGTTCTATGACTTTAAAGATGCCACAGTTTGTGTTCCAGCTAAAAAGGAATAATAGTAAATTTGAGCTTTTGCAATTGCGAATTTGTATTCGTAAGCAAAAGCTCTTTTAGCAATTTACAAATGTATTTTTTATTTGTAAAAAAATTTATAGAGTCTGTCGCACAAAGAAGTCATATCAGAGTGCGGCAGTTTTTTCATCAAAATAGAATGTCAAGGCACAACCATATATCGGTGCACAGTGATGGAGGAAATTCCCCTTGAGGGAATTTCTGAGATTTTAAATAGGATAATTTTATGTATAGAATAAGATAGTTTTCTTAAGAGATTTATATTTTCATAGAACAATGCTAAAATATGATATAATAAGGGAGTAATATATAGATAAAATGATAAAAAAAGATAGAAAGGATATATCAAAACTATTTTAAGTTTTTGATGATGGAAATTATAATGAAGCCGTTTTTATTAGAGCTAGGTAAATTTAAAATTGCAGGATATGGTACTATGATTTTAATTGGTGTTATAGTAGCATACTGTTTATTTGCATATAGAGGCAAGAAAAAGGGATACAATGAAGGTAATCTTTTTAATATTACTGTATTTTCAATAATTGGAGGATTTTTATCTTCAAAGCTATTATATATTATAATAGATAATCCAAAGGCACTACTTAATCCAGTTGAGATAGTAAAAACTTTTTCACAAGGGTTTGTTGTTTATGGTGGTATTATAGGTGGATTCTTAATATTTATATTGATGTGTAAAAGGTATAAATATAATCCTCTTGAGGTAGGGGATTTAGCAGTTGCTAGTTTAGCAATAGGTCAAGGATTTGGTAGAATAGGATGTTTGCTTGCAGGATGTTGTTATGGAAGAACTACAGATTCTGCAATAGGAATAATTTTTCACAATTCTTTTATTGCACCTAATGAAGTGAAATTATTACCAACTCAAATATTTAGTTCTATTTTTGACTTTATATTAGCAGGGATTTTGATATGGTATTCATGTTTATTAGAAAAGAAAAATGCAGAATATAAATCAGGAAAAGTTGTTGGTGCATATATGATTTTATATAGTATAGGAAGATTTATAATAGAGTTTTTTAGAGGTGACTTAGAAAGGGGTTTTGTTGGAACACTATCTACTTCACAAGTTATAAGTATAGGAGTTGTAATTATTGGATTAATAATTTTTAATTTAGATAAAATTAAAAGATTAAAGCATAAAGAGGGGATCTAATTGAAAAAAATCATATCGATAGTATTAATATTTATGACGATATTTTTAAATGGTTGTGCGATGACAAATAAAATTGGTTGGACGAATTCTGATTTTGATTACATAAAAGATGGCATGGTTACTGAGATTAAGATACAAAATACAAGAGATAAAGGATATACATTTGTTATTTCTGATCAAGTAAAGTTACAAGGATTCTATAAAATATTATCATCTTCAAAAGGTGTAAAATCAAAAAGTGAGTATGTTCCAGATTATAATATTGAAATTGAAAAATCAGATGGAAGTGTTGAAAAATTTAATTATGTAATAGGGAATCCAAATGATGGAGGAAATTTTTATAGTAAAAATAAATTTTACAATGTTTCTTCAAGATTAGATTCTGAAGTATTCAACTATTTTGAGGATATAAGAAAGCCTAAAGATTTTGATGAAGTATATTATTATGGAGTTATAAGAGGCTCTTTAAATAAATTCAGAGAAGATACAAAAACAAAAGATAAAGTTACTTTAAACTTGAATGATGATGTTACTATACAAAAGTATATTACATCTATTGAGTTAGAAGGTTATAAAAAGAAGATGAAGGACTTAGAAATTGTAGAAACATCTAAAAATGAGGGTCAAATTACTATGAGTGTAAAAACTACAGGATTTAGAACTGATACTTCATCAGGAAAATATGTATCAATATATAAAGCTATAATTACATTCCATAATAGGGGAACAAATGAGGAAAAGGTTTATTATAGTGTCAGCAATAATTCTGGAGGTAAGTGGGTTACAGATATAACAGATAGTGAACCGAAAGGATTTTAAAAGTAGAGATATAGAAAGATGTTACATTTTATGGTAATATATATAATGGGGTTATTTCAAAAGTAAAACTTATCATAATTACAATAGTTATTCAGTAATAATGTTTTATACTATATATAAAGGGGGATTATATGGTAGGTTGTGAATCTTGCAATAATAGTAAAAAAATAAAAAGAGATATATGTAATATTAAATTTGGTACAATAAAAAATATTATAGCGGTGATTTCTGGTAAAGGTGGAGTTGGAAAATCAACAGTATCAGGTTTGTTAGCAACAGAGCTTAGGAAGGCAGGACATGAAGTTGGAATATTAGATGCTGATGTAACAGGTCCATCTATTCCACGATTTTTTGGTGTTAATGAAAAAAGATCATTGATAAACCCAGAACCATATACAGGGGATGCTGTATTTGAACCGGTAATTACTACTTTAGGATTAAAGATAATGTCTTTAAATTTACTTGTAGATAAGGAAGATGATCCTGTTATATGGACATCATCTGTGTTGCATAAAGTTCTAAAACAAATGTATACAGATACAAAATGGGGGGATTTAGATTATCTAATAATAGATATGCCACCAGGAACTGGAGGTATATCTATTACTATAATGAATACTTTCCCTATTGATGGATTATTAGTAGTTGGAACACCTCAAGATATGGTATCAGTTATTGTTAAGAAAGTTATAAATATGGCTGAAAAGTTATCTATACCTATGATTGGGCTAGTTGAAAATATGGCTTATGTAACTTGTACTTGTTGTGGTGAAAAAATAAAATTGTTTTCTAATAAAACTATAGAACAGTATGAAAAGTATTTTGGTATTCCTTTAATAGCTGAACTACCAATGGATTTAAAACTCTTAGAGTCGTTAGATGAAGGTACAGCAGAAGAATATGTATTTAAAATAACTAAATACAAAGATTTGTTTGAAAAGTTTATGGATAGATATAAGGAAATGAAAGAGAATAAGTGTAACTCTTGAGGAGAAGATATTATAGTTTTTAGTATGGAATAATTCATGTTTAATGTTGAGAATTTTATAAATTATACTGTGTGTATTGAAAAGAAGTTGTCGCTTACGAAATTTATCGTTATAGCGACAGCTTCTTATTTAATATCATTATATAAATCTTCGTATACGAGATTAAACACTTGTAGAGATTCTAACATTTTATCTTTTAATAGTTCTTTTCTATGAGCAAATTCTTCTTTACCTAAAGAAGTTAATCCATAAATTTTTTGAACCTTCTTTTTAGGATTGTCCCATTTGCCTTCTATTAAGCCTTCTTTTTCTAATTTCTTTAATAGTGGATATATACCACCAGTACTTGGCGTCCAAAGTCCATTAGTTCTTTCGCCGATTTTGTTTGCAATATCATTCCCGTTGGTTGGTTGAAGAGAAAGAATATATAGAACATATATAGGAAGAAGTCCTTTGGTAAAGATACTTCCTACAGCATCATGTTCCTTTTTTACTTTCTTTAGTTCTGAAAGTTTTGCTTTATATTCTTCATATAGTCGTTTCTCTTCTTTTTTTATATCTTCAGGAGACATCTTAGTATTCAAAATCTTTTATTACTCCAAAAGCTAAGAATCCAGGACCAGAATGGACACCAGCAACTGCACTTAAAACGCCTAGTTCGATTGATTTTACATTAGGTAACTTTCCTAAAATTTCATATAAACGTTCTGCTTTAGGAAGTGCATCACCATGAAGAACTTTAACTTTACAAGGGCCTTCATTAATAAGGTCAGTGGCAATAGAAACTAGTTTATTAAATGCATTTTTATCACCTCTAACTTTGTCATAAGTATAGTATTTACCATCTTTAGGATCAATAGATACTATTGGTTTTAAGTTTAAGAGTTCACCTATTGTACCAGATATTTTACCTATACGACCACCTTTTTTTAAGTATTCAAGGGTACCGAAAGTAAAGAAGCATTTGATGTTGTCACGACATTTTGGTAATACTTTTATGATTTCATCAAATGATTTACCTTGTTCAATCATTTCACCAGCAACTACCATTAATTCACCTTCAGCCTTAGAAATAGATAATGAATCAATTATATATGATTTGATTTTGTCACTAAAATCTTCAGCTACAAAATTTAAGTTATTAAATGTACCAGACAATCCAGATGAAATACAAGTACCAATAACATGAGTATATCCTTCAGCAACTAATTTTTCATATAAATCTTCAACTTCTCCTACGGAAGGCATTGAAGTTGTAGGAATTTCAATTTTTAATTTAGCATAAACATCTTCAGCGCATATATCTACGCCATCAATATATTCTCTATTTTTATAAATAATTTTTAATGGTAAAACTTTTATATCATACTTTTTTATTATATCTTTTGATAAATCACAAATACTATCTGTGATTAGTGCTATTTTCTCCATAGAAAATCCTCCGTTAAGTTATTATAGTATCATTATAGCAGAAGTGATTATATTATCAATACTGATAATGTGAAAAAAATTATAATAATTTTTTAAATATTTGTGATGTCGCTATATATCAGGGTTTTAGTGTTAAGAAATAAGTGCATACTCAATATTGATAATAGTAAAAATGCAGATATGCAATTATAATATTTTTGTTACAAAAGAGTTAGGAGGATATATATTTGAAGAAATTATATGAATTATTCATGATAGTTATAGGAACAACTGTTTTGGCCTTAGGAGTAAATTGGTTTTTGGAACCGGTAGGATTAGTAACTGGTGGATTATCAGGGTTTTCTATAGTTGTAAAGACTGTAAGTGAAAATATAATAGGGTATGGTATACCATTATCAGTAACTACTTTTGTGTTAAATATACCATTATTTTTGATTATATTTAAACAAAGAGGATTCAATTTTATGAAAAAGACACTTTATGGTGTAGTATTTTTATCATTAGCATTATGGTATACAGAATACATTCCTAATATTTTTAATGTAAATAGTGATCTATTTTTATGTTCAATATTTGGGGGAGCCTTTGTTGGGGCAGGTCTTGGACTTGTATTAAAGGTATCTGCTACTACTGGAGGGACAGATACTTTAGCATCTATAATTAAATTCAAATTTCCATACTTTCCAATACAACAATTAATGTTAATAATTGATGGAGTTATAATTTTAAGTGGATTTTTTATTTTTGGACCTAGAAATGGAATGTATGCTATTTTAGCAGTTTTAGTAACATCAAAAGTTATAAGTGTAATCTTAGAAGGTATGCATTATTCAAAAGTAGCTTTTATAATGACAGATAAGACAGAAGAGATAGCGAAGGAAGTAATGGAAAAGATTCCAAGAGGAGCTACTGGATTAAAAGCAAGGGGAATGTATTCTAAAAAAGACAAAGAGATGTTATTTGTAGTAGTATCTCAAAAGGAGATAACACAATTAAGAAATTTAGTGAAGTCAATAGATGAAAAAGCATTTATTACAATAGCTGATGTTAGAGAGGTACTAGGAGAAGGATTTATAGAAGATTATAGTGAATCATTATAAGGATTTAATGTAGGAAATGTAAATAAAACCAAATAAAAATAATATTGATAGAGATAAAAGCTTCTGATTAATTGTTAGAAGCTTTTATTGCATAATTTTACAAAATGTCTGATATGAGTTATTAATGCTAGAGTGGTATAATTTAATTGAATACAATAGTTGAAAGAAGGCATTATTATGACAAATGTAGCGTTCAATATTAGTGAGAGAAATGAAAGTGGTAAGGCAGTAAGAAGAAATGGAGAAATTCCTTGTGTTCTTTATGGAGAACATCTTGAAAAACCTATCTCAGCAAAGCTAACAAGAAAAGAAGTAGACAAGCTATTAACTTGTGCTAAAAGTTCTATATTGTCTTTAAATTTAAATGGAACTACAGAAAATTGTGTAGTAAAAGAATTACAAAAAGATAATTATGGTAAAGTAATACATATTGACTTTCAATATGTAAATAAAGATGAAAATATAAAATTAAAAATTCCAGTAGTATACACAGGAGAAGGTGTACTAGAATCTAAAAAGTTATTCTTAGAAACATTTTTATCAGAAGTAGAATTATATGGAGAAGCAGATAAGTTCCCAGAAAATATAGAATTTGATGTATCTGCTTTAAATTATGGTGATACTGTAGTAGCTGGAGATTTAAACCTTGTAGAAGGTATGAAGCTAGTAACTAATAGTGATGTTGTATTAGCCAAAGTAGACGGAAATAATGCTGTTGAAGAAGAAGAAGAAGAGGATGCAGAATAATATATAACTAAGAGAGGTATAGATGAGCTAATGAAAGTTATACTTTCATATAGTTTAAGAAAACCTATGTTTACTCAAGGCATATGTACTAATTTAGTTATAGCAAAAAAACAACACTTAAGTATAATAGTGTGATATATGAACTTAAAATATAGATATGTTAAATATGTTATTTACAATAAAAGGAGTTATCACTTTGACGAATTTTCATTTGTTAATAGGATAACTCCTTTTATATTTATAAAATTATTTTTTTAATTTATTAAAAGCATAATTTAGTGCATTTTCAAGATTGCCATTATTTTTTCCACCGCCTTGTGCTAGGAATGGACTTCCGCCTCCACGACCATCAATTAGTGTAATGGCGTCTTTAAGAATTTCATTAACTTTAACATTTTTTAAGTTTTTAGAGCAAGCGAATATAAGATTTACTTTATCGCCAGAAACTACGGCCATAAGTGTTACCATATTATCATTTTCAACGACTTTAGATATTACAGTGTTTACATATTTAACAGTTTCATCGGTGTAAATCTTTTTTAATACTTTCATATTATCAATAGTATCAGCTTCGTTAATAAGTTCTTTTATTTCATAAGTAGCTAATTGATTTTTAATTTTTTTATTTTCATCTAAGGCATCTTTTAATGATGCATTTAGATTTTTTATTCCATTTATAACTTCGTCTTCATTACAATTTAGATATTTACATATTATATTGGCAAAGTTATCTTTTTTTAGAGAATCGGCAACAGCTCGATTTCCAGATAAAAATTCAATACGAGTTCCTTGCTTATGTTTTTCGTATTTTTTTATTTTAATCATTCTAAGATCTCTAGTGTTACGTGGATGTACACCACAGCAAGCGTTAATATCTAAGTCGCCGATTTTTACTACAGAGATATCTTCTTTTGTATTAGGTAATGCTCTTCTTAGTGTTAATGACTTTAATTCCTTTTTAGTAGGAATAAGAAATTCAACAGTTAAACCTTCAGATATAACTTCGTTAGCATATTTTTCAGCTTCTCTTACTTGTTCTTCAGTAAGGGTTCCTTCTATATCTACAGTGCTTATTTCTGTACCTAGATGTATTGCAAAGGTATTGGCATTAAAAAGTTTGTAGAAGCAGCCTGAAAGGACATGTTGACCCAAATGTTGTTGCATTCCATCGAAACGTCTATCCCAATCTATAGAACATTTAACTTTGTGAATTTTTATTGGCTTTGTTTCTACTACATGATAGATAGTGCCATCAGCTTCATAAACATCGATAACTTTATGATTTTCTATAAAGCCTAAATCGCCACATTGACCACCACCACCAGGGAAAAAAGCAGTTTGATCTAAAACAACATGAAATTTATTGTCTATTTCTTTTATTTCTAATATTTCAGCAGTAAATTCTTTTATGTAAGGATCTATGTAGAAAAGCTTCTTCATAATAACAAATCTCCTTTATTGTATTTTTGTGTAATTATAATAATATAATTATAACATTATATTATTTGTATAAATAAAGATATTTTAATAATCCTTTTTTAAATAGTGTATTAAGTATATAATGGACTATAGAAATACTAAGGCAAAGGTGAATGATTATATGAGAAATTTAAAAATGACAATACAATATGATGGTGGTAGATATAAAGGATGGCAAAGACAAAAAGAAGGAGAATCTACAATCCAATGGAAGATAGAGAATGTTCTTAAAAGAATGACAGGGGAAGAGATACAAGTAATAGGATGCGGAAGAACTGATGCGGGAGTTCATGCTGAAAACTACATAGCTAACTTTCATACTGAGTCAGAATTATCAGTAGAAACTATGATGGACTATTTATATGAATTTTTACCAGAAGATATAGTGGTAAAGTCTATTAAAGATACAACAGAGAGATTTCATGCTAGATATAATGCAAAAGGTAAAACTTATGTATATAGAATAAACAATGCTGAAGTTAGAAATGTATTTAATAGAAAGTATGCTTACCATACTAGTGTTAAGCTTAATTTAGATGCTATGAGAGAAGGGGCAAAATATCTTGTAGGTACTCATGATTTTCAAAGTTTCACTAGTCAAAAGCCAAAGACAAAATCAACAGAGAGACATATAAAATATATTAGTATAAATAAAACTGGTGATATGATCGAAATCGAAGTGGATGGAAATGGTTTCTTATGGAATATGGTAAGAATAATTGTAGGTACACTTTTAGAAGTTGGAATGGGGCATATGAAGCCTTCTGATGTTAAAAGAATATTAGAAGAAAAGAAGAGATCAGAATCAGGTCCTATAGCACAAGCAAAAGGATTATGTTTAAAAGAAGTTCATTATTAAAGAAAATTAAATACTTATGATAAATAAATCCATTAATTATGTTCATACTAATATTACCTTATAATAGAAAGTGGTGCAGATTAATGGATTTATCTTTTTATTTAATATTTAATTTTATTGTTTATTCATTTTTTGGATGGATAATAGAAGAAGTTTATTGTTACTGTACGGAAAAAAGATTTAAAGAAGATGGTTTTCTTTTGGGACCATTTAAGCCTATGTATGGTATAGCAATGACTATGTTAGTTTTTTTTAGGTACATATTAAGGTGGAATTTAATTGTAATGATACCTTTATGCTTTTTTGTACCATCTATAGTAGAGTACATAAGCGGATATCTTTTAAAAGCTATTTTTAATAAATCTTATTGGGATTATTCTGATATGAGGTTTAATATTAATGGTTTTGTCTGTTTAAAGTTTTCGTTATATTGGACACTTTTAAGTTTTATCACTGTAAGATATGTTGAACCTTTAATTAATAAATTATTTTTAGTGCAGTTTAGATTTTGGTTTATTATTGTTCCGATTCTATTTATATATATAATTATAGATTTATTTGTTACAGTAAAAAAACTACGAATTGAAGTAGCTAAAGAAAAAATTTGAATAGTAAATATGATTTTAGGAAAACTATCATAAGAAACAGTTATAGGAGGTTAAAAGTTATGCCAAGTTTAATATGTGGTGTTAAAAATTGCAATTACAATAATGAAAATTGTTGTTGTATAAGTTCTATAGATGTAAGTGGTGAAAGAGCTACAGAGTCAGAAGCAACTTGTTGTAGCAGTTTTTGTGAAAAAAATGGTTCATTTACTAATTCAGCAGTTGTACCTAATTATGAAGTAGATATTACATGTAAAGCTGAAAATTGTATTTATAATGAAAATTGTAATTGTCATGCATCAGGAGTAGAGATATCAGGAAATAGGGCAGAATGTTGTGAAGAGACAGCGTGTTCTACTTTTTGTTGCGAAAAATAGAATGTAATTTTTATTGGTGGTATCGTATTAGCGAATTTAAATTTGTTAGACGATACTTTTTTATTTATAAATCTATATTAAAGTAAATTTTATGATTATGTAGTTAATTGTATTTTTATAAAAAACATTATATATTAATAAGTATAGAAGGTAATATAAAATTATAGAAGGGAGGAATTTTTATGAAAAGTCCCTTAAGAGAATATATGAAAGGGTTATACTTAGGTATAGATACTTTTAAGTTTTTATCTAGCAATTGTGAATACGGAGAAATAAGAGATTTATTAACCAGTACAGAAAAGTTATATATAGAACAAAAATTAAGATGTGAGAAGAAATTAGAAGAGTTGGGAAGCAAAGTACCTTATAGTGCTGGGATAAAAAGTAGATTTTCAGAAACAGTATATGAATTAAAAAACTCTCTAAAAAAAGGTGGGGAAGAAAAGCTAAAAGACAAAGCAAAAGAAGTACTTTTAGCATCGATTAAAGTTTCAGAAGAGTTTTTATTAGAATATGATATTAATGATGATATAAAAGAATTTATAAAAGTTATGATTATGGAATACAAAGATAAAATAAATGAATATAATTAGGAGTTTAATATATATAGTATGAATATTTCCCGGAAAATAATTATATTTAATAAAAAAATAAGATAATAGGCAATTTTTCATGGAATAATGTAGTTAACGGGCTGTCGCACAAGGTAGTCAGATCAGAGTGCGGCAGTTTTTTCAGCAAAATAGAATGTCAGGGCACAAGTATGAAGGCACAAGGTACAGTTTTCAGTGCACAGTGGTAGATGAAATTTCCTTTGGGGAATTTCTGAAATTTTAAGTGTAATAATTTTGTGTATAGAACAAGATAGTTTCCTTAAGATATTTGTATTTGATATATAAATATTACGGGGGCTAATGAAGGTTGTACCTTCATATAGCTTGAAATAGAAGCTTATGATTTGTAAAAAACAACACTTAAGTATAACAGTTTTATATATGCACTAAATACATCACTTGTGCCATCTAACCTGTGCCCTGTCTCGTGTCATAATAAAAGGAGGTATCACTCTAACAACTTTTCATTTGTTAATGCGACACCTCCTTTATTTTAATTAGGCAATATTATTTATTTAATAATAAGTCTTCAATATTTAAACGTGTTGAACCATGAGGAGCCGTAGCTGCTTTTCCAACAGATATTAAAACTAATGGAACATAGTGTTTTGGTAAGTTATAATACTTAGAAAATGCTGCTGAATCAAAACCTCCCATACATACAGTATCAAAGTCATTAGCTTTGGCTATTAACATAAATTGCATTGCAATTAATCCACCGTCAATGTAACATAAGTTTTTAAGTGTTTCTTCTGGTACATTTGGATATAATTTCATAACTGTATCAACATAATTTTTACCGATTTCTTCTGTCATCAATCCTTCAGAAATTGATTTAGAAGCAATATCTTTTGCTTTTTCATAAGCATGAACATCTCCAATGATTGCAATAGTTGCTGATGCAGTTTCAACTTGTTCTTGATTCCATGCAATTTTACGTAACGCTTTTTTTTCTTCTTCATCATCTATAATAATAAATCTCCAAGATTGCAAATTATGTGATGATGGTGCAGTTGCAGCTTCTTGTAGCATTTCTATTATTTTTTCTCTAGGGATTTCATATGTTGAATCATATGAGCGAATTGAATGTCTTGAATTCATTACTTCGATTAAAGAGTTTTTTTCTTTCATAAATAACACTTCCCATAAATTTATTTTTATAAATATAGATAGCATACTAGAAGTAAAAGAATCAGTCAAGGTAAAGAATTATAACTTTTGAAATAGTGATTAATTAAGATATAATATAATAAAAAAGGATGGTGTTACTAATGATTAATGATAAACTTAAGAAACAATTAGATTTTATTATAGAGATTGATAAGGTAAAAGAAATTATTAGAATGACTTATATAGCTAGTGGTAGCAGACGTGAAAATGATGCGGAACATTCTTGGCATTTAGCAATTATGGCATTTTTATTATCAGAATATGTAGATGATGATATTGATATAACAAAAGTTATGAAAATGGTATTAGTACATGACTTGGTTGAAATATATGCTGGAGATACTTTTGCTTTTGATGAAAAAGGTTATGAAGATAAAGAAGAGAGAGAAAGAGCTGCAGCAGAAAAATTGTTTGGAATTTTATCAGAAGATCAATATAAAGAGTTTAAAGGATTATGGGAAGAATTTGAAGAATGCCAAACAAAAGAAGCAAAATATGGAGCAATGCTGGATAGACTTCAACCGCTTATTTTAAATTATGCAGTTGGTGGAGGAAGTTGGAAGGAACATGGTATATCAGCAGAGCAAGTATATAAAAGAAATGAAATTACATTAAAAGAAGGACCAGAGGAATTTAAAGAAATTATTAATTTTGTAGTAAATGAATGTTTAGAAAAAGGATATATTAAAAAAAATTAAGATAAAAGGTGACACAATATGAATATAACAGTAATTTCTGTAGGAAAGTTAAAAGAAAAATATCTAAAATCAGCTATAGATGAGTATGCAAAGAGATTAACAAGATATTGTAAGCTTAATATAATAGAACTTCCAGATGAGCAAACTCCAGATAATGCATCAGCAAAAGAAGAATTAATTATAAAGGATAGAGAAGGAGATAGAATCTTAAGTCATATAAAAGATACTATGTATGTAATAACATTGGACTTAAAAGGAAAAATGTTATCGTCAGAAGAATTATCAAAATTTATGGATCAATGTGCTGTAAGAGGAGATAGTAACCTTTGTTTTGTAATTGGAGGAAGTCTTGGATTAAGTGATAAGGTTTTAAAGAGAGGCAATTATAGTCTTTGCTTTAGTAAGATGACATTTCCACATCAGTTGTTTAGAGTGATGTTGTTAGAACAGATTTATAGAGGATTTAGAATTAGTAATGGAGAACCGTACCATAAATAAATGAGGTTTTTACTTAAATTAGGTTAATAAATAAGGGAATTTGAGAAGGAGAGGGTTTAGGATATTATCATTTAACTAAGCCTTTATATATAGAAATTTAGTGATAAATTATATATGGAATTGGTATGTAAATAATATTATTAATTTAATGTTAAGAGTGTTAATTTATGAAATTAGCACTTTTATATTTATAATATAATTGAAACTTTATGTTATTATGTATTTATAAAATAAATTCATTTTGATATATATTATATAAAATGGAGGAAAATATAAATGAAAATTAATATATTAATTGTTGAAGATGAAAAAGAAATAAGGGAAGGCGTAAGTGAATATCTAGCAGAGGTTGGATATAGCATTATAAGTGCAGAAGATGGAATGCAAGCAATAGAATTATTTAAGAATAATAAAATTGATTTAGTAATTTTAGATATAATGCTTCCAAAGGCTAACGGATTTGTTGTTTTAAATAAAATTAGACAAGAAAGCAATGTTCCAGTAATTATGTTAACAGCAATGAGTGATGATTATACCCAAATTATGAGTTTTGATGAAGAGGCAGATGATTATATTACAAAGCCATTTTCAATAATAGTTTTACATAAAAGAATAGAAGCACTTCTTAGAAGAGGAGTAAAAGTTAGTGAAAATAAAAAATGGTGTTATGGAGATATAGAAATTGATTTTGAAGGATATTCAGCAAGAAAGAATGGCAAAAATATTGATTTAAAACCTAAGGAAATAAAATTAATAGAGTTATTATTAAAGTATAAGGGAAAGGTTTTAACAAGAGCACAAATCTTAGATAATTTATGGAGGATTGAAGAAGCACCAAATGATAGGGTTATTGATGTATATATTAAAAATATAAGAAAAAAGTTGTTATTAGATTGTATAGTAACAGTTAAGGGAATTGGATATAAATTTGAGGAGCAATGATGAATAAGTTAAGACTATTTTCAAAAACATATATATTTACCATGGGGATAATAAGTGTAATAATTTTAATTTCAAATGTTTTAATTTATTTAGCATTACCCAAGGTATATGTGAATAATAAACAAAAGGAAGCTGATAAAATTATTGAAGATTTAATTGAACAAGTAAATAAATCTGATAATAAGGAATCATTTAAGATAGCAAAGAATTTTGCTGAAAAATATAATATTCAAGTTTTACTTACTATAGGAGATGAAAAAAGGGTATTTCAAGGTATGCACAAAGTAGATATATATGTTAATGAAGATGAAATTACAGAAAACTCTTTAATAATTCCTAATTTAAGTGGTGAAAATATTATAGAAAGTTTTGATGATGAAAATGGAGAAATATTCGGTCAATATATTAATATAAATAATTTATCAATAATAAAAAGTAGAGACTTTAAAAAAAGTAATGATGTAAATGGAAGTGCTAAAATAGTAATGGATTTAGAATCATTCACAGAAACAAGAGATATTATATTAAAAATACTTCCATATTCTATTTTTATAAGCTTGCTTATAGCACTTATTGCATCATATATATATGCAAGAAAAATTACAACTCCAATAAAAGAAATTTGTGATGTTACAAAAAAAATGGAGAATTTAAATAAAGAAGCCTTTTGTGAGGTAAAAACTGAAGATGAAATAGGAATATTAGCAGCTAATGTAAATAGTTTATATGAAAATTTATTAAATACAATTGTATCATTGGAAGAGGAAATAAAAAATGTAAGTGAATCTGAAAAAATTAAGGTGGATTTTTTAAGAAGCGCATCACATGAGCTTAAGACACCACTAATGAGTATGTATATAATGATTGAAAATATGCTATATGATATAGGAAAATATAAAAATCATTATATATATTTAGAAAAATGTAAGGATATAGTTAGTGAATTAAGTAAAATGGTTCAGGAAATTTTAGATACTTCAAAACTTAATATAATAAATAATAAAAATGAAAGTGTATTAGATTTAGGTAGTTTAGTTCAAAAGAACATAGAACCATATAAATTAATAGCTAAGTCAAAGAAAATTAATATTAAAAAGAATTTAAAAGAGTCTTTTAATATTAAAGTAGATGAAAAATTATTTACTAAAGCAATTTCTAATATTATTTCTAATGCAGTAAATTATACTGATGAAGGAAAGGAAATAAGAATATATATAAAAGATAAAAAACTTATTATAGAAAATGATTGTAAGCCAATTTCAGAAGAACATTTAGCACATATTTTTGATGCATTTTATAGAGTTGATTTTGATAGAAATAAGAGTAGTGGGGGGAATGGATTAGGATTATACATAGTTCGACAAATTTTTGAAATGCATAATTTAGATTATTCTTTTAAATCAATATTAACTGGAATGAGTTTTGAAGTTGATTTTAATTAAATATTTGAAATTTGTTCATGTTTAACAAAAAATAAAATAGTTAGAAAATAACGGGTATTAGATTAATAATATCCTTATTTTTTTATAAAAAATAATTTAATTAATACGATTTTTAATGAATTTTATAAACTTAATTTTTAAATTTCATAAATATTTTATATTAGGTTGATAGAATCTACTCAAGTTAATAAACAAGGAGGACATAAATATGAATGTATTTAAGAGATCAATATTATATATAACAAGAAAAAAAATAAAAAGTATTATTATGTTATTTATATTATTTGGAATAGCAACGGCAGTTTTAAGTGGAATTTCAATTAAAAAGGCAGCAAATATAGCAAGACAAGATTCAAATAAGGATATGGCAAATACTTTTGAATTACAAGCTAATTTTGCGGGTAATTTTGAAGGAACAATTCCAGAAAATTTAATTGATAAGGTTTCAAAGGTAGAAGGTGTTAAGAATTATGATGCAGCAATTCAAGGAGCTGGTTTAGATTTAGAAAATGTAAATTATATAAAACCTGAAAAAAATGTAGTTCAATATAATGATGATTATAAATATGAAAAACTTTTTTCTGTAGAAGCACATAAAAGTTCAGAATATGATATTAAGTTTATAAGTAAATCATTAAAGCTGATTGATGGTAGACATATTGTTGCTACTGATAAAAACAAGGTATTAATTCATAAGGATTTAGCAGAAGCAAATAATTTAAAAGTTGGAGATACTATAAAAGCAACAAAGAGTGCTGGAGATTTTAATGCATCAACTTTATCTAAAAGTGATTATGACCTTGAAATTGTAGGTATTTTTGAAAGTGAAAATACTGAAAGAGCTGGGCATAAATTAGAAATGCCAGAAAATCTTTTAATTACTGATGTAGATACTATTAAAACTTTATATGGATATTCAGATGGAAATGTAAAATATACAAATGCTACTTTCAATACAGATACTAATGTAGATAAAGTAACATCAAAAATTGAAGATATTTCTACTGATTGGAATAAGTATACAATAGTAAAAAGTGAAGATACATTTTTAGCTTTATCTAAGTCTTTTGATTCTTTAGATAAGATTATAAATATGGTTTTAATTGGAGCAATAATAGCTGGAGTAATAATACTTTCATTAGTGTTAGCATTTTGGATTCAAGGAAGAGTTCATGAAACCGGTATATTACTTTCAATAGGAGTTTCAAAGTTTAATATTATTTCTCAATATATAATTGAATTATTACTTATAAGTATATTAGCTTTTGGAGGATCATATTTCTCAAGTAAGGTAATTTCACAAAATATAGGAAATACAATAGTTGCACAAGCAGGTAAGCAAGCGGTTCAAGACGTTCAAAGTGGATTTGGAGGATTTTCATTAGGAAATGATGTTAATAGTTCTTTAGCAACTCGTACAGTAGATGAAATAGATGTAAAAGTAGAGGCTGAAGAATTAATTTATGTATATGTTATAGGAACAGTTATTATCATGCTTTCAGTAATGGCATCATCAGCATCAATAATTAGATTAAAACCAAAAGAAATATTATCCAAAATGAGCTAGGAGGAAAATAAATGTCAATTTTAGCATTAAATAAAGTTAATTATTCATATAAAAATGGAAAAAAAGTTTTAAATGATATAAGCATGGAATTTGAAGAAGGAAAACTTTACGCTATTTTAGGGGCTTCGGGTTCAGGAAAATCAACGTTATTATCACTATTGGCTGGATTAGATGAACCTAGAAATGGCGAAATATTATATAATAATCAAAATATAAAAGTAAAGGGATATGAGAATCATAGAAAAAACAATATTTCATTAATATTTCAAAATTATAATTTAATTGATTATATGACTCCTTTAGAAAATTTAAAAATAGTTAATCCAAAGGTGAATAAGAAAATATTAAACAATTTAGGGTTAGCTGATGATGAAATTAATAGAAACGTATTACAACTATCAGGTGGACAGCAACAGCGTGTTGCCATTGCAAGAACACTTGTTACAGATTCACCAGTAATATTAGCAGATGAGCCAACGGGGAATTTAGATAGTGATACAGCTGATGAAATTATAGAAATATTAAAAACAAGTGCACATAAACATGGAAAGTGTGTAATAGTGGTGACTCATAGTAAGGAATTAGCTAAAAAAGTAGATGTTGTACTTGTTCTAAAAAATAAAAAGCTAACACAGATTAATTAATAAAAATTATATTATTAACAATAAAGTTTTTAGAAGGAATTAAGTATGAAAGTAAAAAATTTTAAAGATGTAAATTTAATAAGTAAGGTACTATATGTTATTTCAATAATTATATTAACATATACATTATTAACTATATATAATTCACATGTATATATATTATCACTTGTAGCATCAGGTAAGATTGTGGTAAGTAAAAGTATATTAGTGGTAATAACATATTACATTAATTCATCATTACCGTATGCATTTTATTCAATAGCAACATTTTCTATGGGATATATTATCAATGAATTAAATGTTAAAAGGGAAGTAGAAAAAGATATAAAAACTGATTTAGAAGACTTTAATAAATTAAATGAAGATGATAATGAATTAGAAGAATTAATAGAATATTTAAAAGATTAACAACACGTCAGATCTCCGATCAAATTGAAAATATTTATGGGTTTTAAGTTAGTGAAGGTATGGTTTCAGATATTACAGAGTTTTCTTCATACACTCGATAGGTAATGTACCAGTAATTATCACTTCTTTAATTTATTAATTGCTTCATCGACAGAGATATCTCCATTTTCCAAAGCTGTTAAGACATCATTTCTATCTTCTTTAACTTTAGTTTCTTTTACTGGGTAACCTAGGTTTTTAATCACTTCATCTAACTTTGCTCTAACTGTTGGGTATGAAATGCTTAGTTCTTTTTCAACTTCTTTTATATTTCCTCTACATTTTATAAAGGTTTCTATAAAATATAATTGCTCATTGCTTAAATAATCAAATTTAGATAATTGAAATTCATTATCTATAATAGTATTGCAATGGTTACATTTTAATTTTATTGATGAATAGAATACGAATTACATTATTGATATTTTGAAAAATATCAAAGTGAAGATTTATTTAAGAAAATAATTTATACAGAAGGAAAATAAAATAAAAAAATTAGAACTAGTAATACATTTATGATGATTCTTGACATTAGTCTAAGATAAAAGTTTAGAATGATGGTATAATAATTTTAAGGAGGAAAAAGATGAAGGAAAATTATAATAAAAAGATGTTGATAGAAATTGATAAAATTATAGATAATAATAAAAAGCCAACATTGCTGTTACATAGTTGTTGTGCACCATGTAGTTCTTATGTTATTGAATTTTTATCCCAATATTTTCAGATAGAAGTCTTTTTCTTTAATCCTAATATTTATCCAGAGAATGAATATATAAAAAGATTAGAGGAACAAATTAGACTTATAAAGGAAATGGGGTTTAATTATAAGGTAGTAGAAAATAAATATGAAAGTAATTTATTTTATGATTCTATTAGAGGTTATGAGAAAATGGGTGAAGGTAGTAAGAGGTGTGAAAAATGTTTTATGCTAAGGTTAGATAAAACAGCTCAATATGCTAAGCTAAATAAATTTGATTATTTTACTACAACACTAACAATAAGTCCTCTAAAAAATGCTGAATTAATAAATTCTATTGGAGAAGAATTAGAAAATAAGTATAATGTTAAATTTCTTAATTCTGATTTTAAAAAGAATAATGGATATAAAACTTCTGTTGAATTATCAAAAAAGTACAATTTGTATCGTCAAAACTATTGTGGATGTGTTTTTTCACAACAAGAATATGTTGATAGAATGAATAAAAAAAATAATATATAGAGAAAAAAAGTTGCCACATTTTTGTGTGACAACTTCTTTTTTTATAAAACCTTACCGGCTTATAAGACGTAAAGTCCTATAAGCCTTACGTGTTAATTGGCTTATCTCCAGCATCATTTCCTTCGTAAGCCTCTGAACATTGAATGCTTTGGTTACTTTGATTTGACATCGTTGTTCCCTCCTACATTCAGTTTGGTTTTACAATCATAGTTTGGGTAGTTTAAGTTGAAATTATTCATGATTTTATAAAAAATTTTTAATCAGTCAATAACATTGTAAACAGTAGATTAACATTGAGATGATATACTTATATCAAAATTAAGGAGCTTAGTAGTACATTAAGGTTTGTTTATAAGTTAGATGAAGGTTTATAGGAGGAAGAAAGTATTATGAACAAAAAGAGGATAATTGCTATTATAACGGCTGTTTCAATAAGTTTGTTAGTTGGTGTAGGAGCATATATAAAAATAGATAATAGATATAAACCGAATCAGCAAGAAGAATTATTAGATCGATTACCAAATTCAGTGAATGTTGAGAGAGGTGATATAAGAAATGTAGTTGATGCTGGAGGTAGTGTTTCATTAAGTGATGAAAATAATCCAAATTCAATGATAATAACGCTAAGTGTCAATCAGTATGATATATCTAAATTGCAAGTAAATCAGGTAGTTGAAATTAATTCAAAGGTATTTCCAGAGGAGAATATAAAGGGAGTTATAACGGAAATAGCCAATAAAGCAAGTGAAAAAGAGAATCCTTCATATGAAGTTAAAGTGGCAATATCTAAACCTATAATTGAACTTGGTGAAGTTACTCAATCTTCACTAAACTTTAGGAAAGGTCCAGATATAAAGTATTCTGTTGTTACGCAGCTAGACAAGGGAGAAAAAGTAGAAATATTAGAAAGAAAAAATAATTGGGTAAGGGTTAAGAGAGAAGATAACAATGTAGGTTGGGTAATAGCTAATGCCATTGTATCAAAGGGAATGGATGGTGAAGCTGTAGAATCAAAGATATATAAAGATGATGTAATTATTAGAGAAAGTAATTCATCAAATAGTAAAGGCATTGGTATGTTAGTTAAGGATGAAAAAGTTACTATAATAGATAAAAAAGATAATTGGTACAAGATTAAAGTTAATGATTCAACTAATGGTTGGGTAGAAGAAAGTGATTTAGTTTTACAAAAGTTAATAGACGGGATGTCTGTAACAGGAACAATAATAATAAGTGAAAAGAAAGATATATTGCGAGTTCCTATATCAGCAATTCAAAAAGATGATGATGGATATTATGTAACAATGGAAGCTAACTATGACAAAAAATATGTTCAAGTTGGAGAAAATGATTCAGAATATATAGAAGTTACAGAAGGACTTTTTGAAAATGATAGGGTAATTACTGAATCATTACTAAGTTATGATGAAGAAAATTTCTATGAAGATTAAGAGGAAAATTTATGAGTGATTATGTAATACAGGCTAGAAATTTATTAAAAACTTATAGTATTGGTAATGAAAAGATTACAGTTTTAAAAAATATTTCATTAGATATAAAAAAAGGAGAGTTTGTAGCTATAATAGGTCCATCAGGTTCTGGAAAATCAACATTTATGAATGTTATTGGGTGCCTAGATTTAGTTGACGAGGGAGAATATATACTAAATGGTAAAAGTATAACTTCTTTAAGTGAAGATCAGTTAAGTAATATAAGAAATAGGACAATAGGATTTATATTTCAAAATTTTAATTTGTTAAATAAGTTAACAGCTTTGGAAAATGTAGAACTTCCTCTTATATATCAAGGAAAATCACGAAAAGAAAGAAGAGCAATAGCTATAGAGTGTTTAAAGAAGGTTGGATTAGAAGATAAGATAAATAATAAACCAAATCAATTATCTGGAGGTCAACAGCAAAGAGTAGCGATAGCTAGGGCATTGGGAACAAATCCAATGATACTTCTAGCCGATGAACCAACTGGAGCATTAGATAGCAAGACAAGTCAAGAAATTCTCGAGATATTAGAAGATTTAAATAAAGAGGGTAAAACTATAATTATGATAACTCATGATATGGAAATTGCAAAAAGAGCTAAAAGATTAATAAAAATAAAGGATGGCGAAATTTTTAAGTAGGAGGTGTTATAAGTGAAGTTTTTTCAAATACTGAAAATGTCTTTGGGAGAAATAAAGACTAATAAGTTACGTTCATTTCTTACTATTCTAGGTATAGCTATTGGTACAGCTAGTGTTATTTTATCTGTAACAGTATCTATGAGTAGCCAAAGGCAGATATATAAAAGTTTCGAATCCACTCCATTAGATTTGATAAATGCTAATGTATTTAGTGAGAAAAAAATAGGTGAATCTGATCTAGAGATTCTTAAGAATAATGATATTATAAAATCCATATCACCAAAGTTAACTTCATCGGAATCTATAAATTATAATCAACAGGATATTGACAAACAGATAGTTGGAACAGATGAAAATTATATAAAGTTGAATAATTTAAAAGTTAAAAGTGGCAGATTTATTATGCCTATTGATAATGATAAGACAACAAAAGTTGTAGTTTTAGGGAGCATAGTGGCAGATGAGTTATTTCCAGCAGGAGATGCAGTGGGGAATACAATTAATATTAAGTCGGTACCATATAAGGTTATAGGGGTATTAGATAAAAAAGATCCATCTTATGATACAGCAGAGGATGATACGGTATATATGCCTTTTAAGACATCTCAAGTTGTTTTAGGATTAAATGAAATATCTGAAATAAATATAAAGGCTACTTCAAAAGACAATGTAATTGAGGTAATGAGTATAGTTGAAAATTATTTTAAAGGAAAAGGCATGTCACAAAATGAATATTTTGTATCAAGTAATAAGGAAACAATAGATTCCATGAAATCAATGGATACTATTATGAATTTAACAGTAGGAGCCATAGCCAGTATATCATTATTTGTAGCAGGGATAGGAATAATGAATATGATGTTGGTATCTGTTACAGAAAGGACAAAAGAAATAGGTATAAGAAAAGCATTAGGATCACCTAGAAAATATATATTAGCTCAATTTTTAATTGAAGCTTTAGTTATAAGTTTTATAGGTGGAGCATTAGGAACAATAATAGGAATTTTTGGATCAATACCTATTTTCAATGTAATTGGTGCTGAATTTTATATAGCATGGAATGTAATTTTTGCATCAGTAGGATTTGCTTTAGTTATGGGCATAGTATTTTCTATAGTACCAGCAAGTAAGGCTGCAAGGTTACAACCAATAGTAGCTTTAAGATCAGAATAAGCGATTTTATAGTATAAGAATTAGTATTAGACAGTATAATATGTTAGTGAGAGAATCAAGCCAATAGTTTGTCTAGGAGGCTTGATTTTGTTACTAGGAGGAAAAATTTTATGAGAGTATTAATAATAGAGGATAATAAGGAGCTTGCATATAACCTTAAGTTAGGATTAGAAAAAGAAGGATTAGTTGTTGATGTGGCAAACTGTGGATATGATGGCGAAGAAAAAGCCTTTGTAAATAGCTACGATATTATATTATTAGATTTAAATTTGCCAGATAAAGATGGCATAGAGATATTGCAGCTTTTTAGAAGTAATAAGATAGATATACCTATAATAATAATTACAGCTAGAGATGGTGTTAATGAATTGGCAAGAGGATTGGATTTAGGTGCTGATGATTATATAGTAAAGCCTTTTCAGATTATAGAATTAAGGGCTAGAATACAAGCTGTTATAAGAAGATTTTATGGTAGAACAAATCCTAATATAGAAATAGGAATATTAAAAATAAATCCTTCATCAAGAAAGGTATACATAAATAATGAAGAAGTAAAACTAGGGGTTAAGGAGTTTGAAATAGTAGAATATATTGCAAGTAGACATCCTAGTATTGTATCAGGTTCAGATATAGCAGAGCATGTATACGATGAATATTTTGATCCAGTATCATCGGTATTGAGGGTACATATATCTAGACTAAAAAAGAAGTTAAAAGATGCTGCTGGAAAAGAAGTCATAATAACTAATAGAGGAATAGGATATTGTATATGCGAAGAATAAAAAGCGAAAATACTAAGACGTTAATTATATATATAAGTATAGCATTAATTATATGTATATTAGGAATAAGATATATATTAAAAATCATTAGAAATCATTCAAGTTACGGAGAAGATATATATAGTAAATCATTAGATTATTCAATTTATGATATTGATACATATAATGTTGAAATAAAAAATAAGCTAATTATTTTTGCAATTATATTTTTTATATTTATAGTGATGTCTAATCTGATATTTTTTAATATTTTAAAAAGATTACATTATAAAAAAAGTATGAAGATAATTGATAACTTAGAAAATATAGAAGGCAATATAGATGTGTTAAAGATAGATCCAGTTATGAATAGGGTATATAGAGAAATGAAAGAAAAATTTAATTCTAATATTGAAGATTATAAGAGATTAAATTCATATTTGTCTCATGAACAAAAGAATGCAATGTCTATTCTTAGAACTAGCCTTGAGTTAGAAGAAAATAAAAATTTGCTAGGAATTATTAATAAAGTTTCCAATACTGTAGAAGACGTACTTGCCATTAGTGATACAAGAAATGAAAATGAAATGTACAAAATAGATGTAGTATTAGTATGTGCACAGATATGTGACCAGTATTCTTTAGTTTATAATAATATAATTTTTGATTTTGATGAAGATTCAAATACAAATATACTAGGAAAAGAAAAGTGGATTCATAGAGCTATATCAAATATTTTAGATAATGCCATTAAATATGGAGAAGGTGGAGAAATACGAGTAAACGTCAAAAATGAAAAGGGCAGTGTAATAATATCAATACAAGATAATGGAATTGGTATAAGTAAGTCAAATATGAAAAGAATTTTTAATGATAGATATAGAATTAATGAATTGAATAAAGATGGTTATGGCATAGGTCTTAGTTTGGTAAAACATGTATGTAATTTATGTGATGGATTTATTTGGGTAGAAAGTGATGAAAATAAGGGATCTATATTTTATCTTGCATTTAAAGAATGTAGATAAGGAGAATATAAGTGTGTATTTTAAAGAATATGACTAAAGGTAAAAATAAGTTTTATAGTTTAATTAATATAGTAATAATGATATTTATGATTTCTTCTACTATTATATTTTTAATAATACATTCAAGTGTTAATAAAGCAATATTAAAATATAAAAATAAACTTGATTTAGAAGTTCAGATAGCAATTGATACAAAAAAGTTAAATGAACTTGGAATTGCAACACAATTAAGTAAAACAAAAGATATTTTTGCTAAGGATTATTTAGAATTTGCAAAATCACAATATGTAGATAAAGTATTGTTTAGTGGTAATACGATGGTACATATTGATGGGATAAATGAGAAAGATAGTGAGTATGAATTATACAATACTAAAATTAGTGTAAATGCTGAAGTTAGTGGATATAGTGATTATAAAAGCTTTCTAGAAGTATCAAATGTAAAGATGAAAGAAGGAACTGTATTTAAAGATGATACAGAATGTGTTATTAGTGAGGCATTTTCACAGTATAATATGTTGAAAATAGGAGATGAATTAACAGTATATAATGGAATTAAGGGGGAAGAAAATAATAGTATAAAATTAAAAGTAGCGGGTATATATCAATATATTCTTAATGAAGATGTCTCTGTTGTTGATACTGTAGAATTTTCTAATGTAGTAACTACATATAACTCTATGGCAAAGTTGGAGGAAGATACAGGTATGGCTAGAATTTATACAAAGGCTAAATTTTTTTTAAAGGATTCTAGTAGTAGAGAAAACTTTGAAAAAGAATTAAGAGATAAGGGGTTAGATGATATATACATAGTTTCTATTGATGAAGAATCATATAGAAAATATATAGTGCCTTTGAATCATATAGATAATTCAGTTTTTACAGCTGCATTTACAATGTTTGCGATAGGAGGAATATTACTTATACTGAATTCAATTTTAGTTCTTAAGAAAATAAAATATAAAATAGTAGTGTTGAGATTAAGTGGAATTTCAAAGTTGAAGATAGCTAAAAGTTTTATATATCAATCATCTATTTGGATTTGTATAGCATTAATTTTAGGAGTTCCATTAGGTATACAGCTATCAAAAGTAGTATTTAATTATATTTTTAATATGAAAAGGAATCTTGATGTTGCATATATATTAAAGTTAAGTATAGATGATGTATTTGCAATAACTTCAGTGTTATTAATAATGTTAATATTAACAAGTGTTATAAAAGTCTATAATATTTTCAAATATAGATTAATGGACATAATTAGTAAGAGAGATTAGGAGCAGTTTAGTGAATATATTAGAAGTAGAAAATCTTAAATATATGAATAAATATATAAATAAATGTATATTAAAAGATATTAATATTAAATTTGAAAAAGGTAAGTTATATGTTATAACAGGTAAGTCAGATTTAGATAGAAGTACGTTACTTGGTGTTATTGCTGGATTAGATAATTATGATAGTGGAAATATTATTTATCAAAATAAAGATTTAAGAACTATAAATAAAGATATATATAGAAATAAATATATAGGTACTATTTTTAAAGATTACAATATAATAAAAGATATCAATGTTTTGGATAATATGTTACTACGTCTTAATAAAAATAATATGAGAGAAGTAGAAGATATTTTGAGTATAGTAGGAATACAGAATGATAAATTATTAAAAAAAGTAGATAAGCTCACAAAAGCAGAAAAGAAAAAGGTTTTTATTGCAAAAGCTTTATGTAATGATCCAGATATAATAATATCTGATGATATCATAGAAGATTGTGATGAAGGTACAACTGAAATTATAATAAATATATTTTGTAAGTTAGCGTATGAATATAACAAATGTATAATAATATCTACCAATTCATATACTTGTGCGACTTATGCTAATGAATTATGGGGAATGAATAATGGAAAGTTAATATATATACGAGGTAAATAAAGTCTTAGTCAAATAAAATAAATGGCTAAGGCTATTTTTATAATGGAATAAAAGGTACCAAAACTTTGTAAGCTGCGTAGAATATATTAGATGTAGATATTTATTATACAAAACAGGACAAAATCAAAGAAGAATGTATAAAAATACATAAATAAATTTATTTAGGTATTGAAGTATTGACAAATAAAACTATAATTAATAATAAGGAGTAAAATATATTCCCAAAAACGTAATATAAAGTTATAAAAAGTCATATATTGGGGAGGAGAATAGATGATGAAATTAGTTAAAGAAGAATCTTTTACTGAGAAGGACGAAGAACTTGGAGTATTTGATAAGATGGAGGATGCTATTGATGCGGTATATGAAGCACAAAAAGTCTATTCTAAGCTTAGCTATAAGAAGAGAAAAGAGATAGTAGATTCATTTAGAAATGGTTTTAGAAAGTATGTAAATGAAGTAAGTGAGATGGCAGTTGAGGAGACTGGCATGGGAAGAGTAGAAGATAAGATATCAAAAACATTATTAGTTTTAGATAAAACTCCTGGTGTTGAAGATTTAAAAACAGAAGTAACTAAAGGCGATGAAGGAATCATATTAGATGAATTTGCGCCATTTGGTGTAATAGGGGCTATAACACCTTCAACAAATCCAATTGCAACTATACTTAATAATGGTATATCAATGCTTTCAGCAGGAAATACAGTAGTATTTTCTCCACATCCAGCAGCTAAGAAAGTGTCTGTCTATGCAGTTAAGTTAATTAACAAGGCCATTAAAGATGTTAGTGGAATGAGTAACTTGATTGTTACAGTAAAAGAACCATCTATTGAAAAAACTAACTTATTATTATCTCATGATAAGATTAAGATGATTTGCGCAACCGGTGGCCCACAAATAGTTAAGATAGCACTATCTTCTGGTAAGAAAGCAATAGGTGCCGGAGCTGGTAATCCACCTGTATTAGTTGATGAAACTGCAGATATAAAAAAGGCTGCAGCAGATATTATTAATGGATGTGCATTTGACAATAATATGCCTTGTATATCAGAAAAAGAAGTAATTGTGGTAGATGAAGTAGCTGATAAATTAAAAGAGTATATGTCTGAAAACAATGCTATGGAATTAAAAGATAAGGAAATAGTAGACAAGCTACAAAATCTAGTTCTAACAAAGGAAGGCAATATTAATAAGAAATGTGTAGGTAAAAATGCTGATTATATAATGAATCAAATTGGAGTTAAAATAGACCCTAATATAAAAGTTGTATTTACAGAAGTTGAAGCAAATCATCCATTTGCAGTAAAGGAATTAATGATGCCAATACTTCCAGTAATCAGAGTTAAAAATATAGATGAAGCAATTAAATTAGGAAAAGAATTGGAACATGGAAATAGACATACAGCAATAATGCATTCAAAGAATATTGATAATCTAAATAGATTTGGAAATGAAATAGAAACAACTATATTTGTTAAAAATGCACCTTCTTATGCCGGTGTTGGATTTGGAAGCGATGGAATAACAACATTTACAATAGCAGGTCCTACTGGTGAAGGATTAACTTCAGCAAAAACTTTCACAAGAAAAAGAAAAAATGTATTATGCCAAAGATTAGTGGATTAATATATTAAATTATAGGTGTTTAAGTAAGTATATGAGGGAGGAGAATGAAGTCCATATGGATGAAGTTTTCCTCTTTTTTATTATATAAGTGAAAATAACAATTATAATACATATAAATACATTACAAAATATGATAAAATATTACTTATCTACTAAAAGTAAAATATTTTAATTATAGAGTAAGAATTATACAAATATAAAAAATAGTAGGGAGTGATATAATTATGATTTTTAAAATAAATAAAAAAGTTGAAGATAGAATACGTGATATTCAAAATAAATTAAGCTATATTTTAAGTGAAGAAGGATTAATAGTTGAAGAAAACTTTGCAATAAATCAGATTTTATATAGAGGATTAGAAGCTATATCTAAAGATTTAAAACAATATGAAGATACAGGTAAATTTAGTACATACATTTTCAATAATTATAAGTGTGTTGAAGAAGATGAAGATACTACTGTTTTGAATGTAGATGACAATTCAGATAAGTTATTAGGATTTTTAAGTATAGAATATATAGAAAAAGTATTTAATGCATCTTTAGAAGATGGAACTATACCAGATTCATCTAACTTTAAAGACGTGTGTTCTATTATAGAGTATTTAGAACCTAAAGAAATTGCAGCATTAGATAATATCATAAAATATTTGTGGAGCGAGTTTATATCTGAAGGTGAAAGATTAGTTTGCACTGGAAAAGTTGAAAATATTGATTTTAAATATGTCTTTGATAATAGTGAAAAATTTATGAATCTTATAAAAAGTTTAGGAGAGTTTAGTGAAGATATAATATCAAAAGATAGATATTATAGTATAGTAGAAAACAATAAAAATCTTTATGAGAATACCGAAGGTGATTTAGCAAGTCAAGATTCTAATAAAGTTTATGAAGAAGATAAAAAAACTTCCGTTACTTATGATTCAACAGCAGTAGTTATGGGATTTATAAAGATGAAAGACTTAGAAGTGTTATTTAATTCTTGTTTAAAAGAAGGATTATATCCAAGTATATTAGATTTACAAGATATGGGATATTCTTTTGCTGGTTGTGGATTAAATATTTTGCAAAACATGGAGTATAAGATAAGTGGATTATGGCATATATTTATAGAACAAATTAAGATATTTATTAGTAAGAATGTTAATGTAGAGATTATTGATTTTAAATATGTATATGAAAATAGTCCTAAGTTTGAGGCTATGATTCAATCAATAAATGATGAGGAATAATAAAAGTTATAGAAGGAGTATTTACAATTCCAATCAATTTGCAATTTCAATAACAATGTGAACTGACAACTGTGCCCTGCACTTCTATTTTGCTGAAAAAACTGCCACACTAATTTGTGCGGCAGTTTATTTAAAGTTTACGCCTTGCATTTTTCATTCTTAAAAAGGTTAATAGGGCTCCGATTAAACAGATTAGTCCCGCAACTACATACACCCATCTCATTCCATATATGAATGCATCATTTCTTTCTGGTATATAGGTTGTAACATGATAACCAACTTTAGTACTCATTTTTGTATATAAAAGAGTTGTAGATAATGCAGTTCCGCTAATAATACCTATATTTCTAATAAGGGCATTGATACTCCCGGCAACCCCTAACTTATTTTTTTCAACAGTAGACATTACGAGAGAATTATTTGGAGATTGAAATGCTCCCATTCCAATAGACATAATTATAATAAATAAAATCATATTTATTACTGATGAATTTACATTTAATGAAGCCATTAAAAATAATCCTACACTTGTAGATACTAATCCTATAAGTGTTAATATTTCAGAACCAATTTTATCTGATAAGCTACCACTAACTGGTGCTACAACTGTTAATATTAAGGGATATGCCATAAGAATCATACCAGCTTTTTGTGGTGAATAATCCATTACATCTTGAAGGTAAAATGGCAATATAGTATTATGACAGAATATTGCTACGAAACTGATGAATCCGCAGAAAATACTTAACGAAAATAATTTATTTTTAAATATATCTAATTGCATTAATGGAGATTCTAATTTTCGTTCAACAACAATGAATATAATAAATGCAATAATTGAGATAATAAATCCACAAATGATTAATGGTGAAGTAAATCCAATACTAACACCTTCGTTTAATGAAATAAATAAAGGAACCATTGTAAATATAAATAGGATAGAACCTACAATATCAATTTTTTCATTATTTTTGTGTGTGGACTTTGGAAGTAATTTAAATGCAAAAATTAGTCCTATTATTCCAATAGGAACATTTATTAAGAAGATGTATTCCCAACTAGTAGCACCTACGATAATACCTCCTAATCCAGGACCAACTAAAGAACCTAATGCTACTGCTGTTCCAGAAAGCCCCAGTGCTTTTCCTCTTTCATTTTCAGGGAATATTTCAGTTATAATACCTTGATTATTTGCCATGGTTCCAGCAGCACCAATTCCTTGTATTATTCTTGAAAAAATCAATACAGGGAATGAATGTGAGATTCCACATAATAATGATCCAATTGTAAAAAATAACATACCAATTCTAAACATTCTAGTTTTACCAAACATATCACCAAGACGTCCAAATATTAAAATAATTCCAACAATAACAATTAAGTAACTTGTTACTACTAATTGAATTTTAGATGTTGTAACTCCTAAAGCTTTTGCCATGTTAGGTAGAGCAACATTTACAATACTACCATCTAAGGTGCACATAAATACAGCTAATACTACTATAATAAATATAGTCCACTTTTTAACATCTTTTGATTCTTTCACTTTACTCCCTCCATTTTTCGTAATACTTGTGTTTTTTCAAAGATTTTTTCTAAAGAAGCCATAGTAATATCTAACTCTTTTTCACTTAAATCTTCTGTTATCAATCCAATTATTGAATCAATTTCCCTATGTAATTCGGGTATAATTTTTTTTGCTTTTTTAGTTAAGTATAATTTGTATGCTCTGCTATCTTGCTCATCTTGTTGTCTATATATAAAGTCATTTTCAATTAATTTATTAATGGTTCTTGTAGACATTGCTTTATCATTACCAATTTCATTACTAATTTTTATTTGGCTGATGCCTTCATTTTTTTCTAATGTAAATATATAAGGATAAGCACCACTAGTTAAATTATATTTTTTTAATACTTTATCTAAATAGCTTTGAGTATTTCTAAAAATTTTATTATTAAACATTATAAAGGATTTAATGTATATACACCTCCTAAACTCAATTGATTAGTCAACAATGTCATAAATGTTATTTTATTACTTTTTGATTGACTAGTCAATTAAATTATTTTTTGTAGTATCTAGACATAAAGATATTATAAAAAGTTAAGTTAGTGAGTAATTAGAATATTATTCAATAATATATAAATAAATTCTATTGAAATAAAATAATTACAAAATGGTTGATAAATGTAAAATATGGTGATACAATTTTAAACATAGTATTTTTATAAGAAAAGTGTGTTTTAATCAATTAAAGTGATGAGGAGTGGTGAAATGAAGAAATATAAAAAGATAATACTAGCGGTAGTTATATCAATGATGGTTTCACTATTAGGTTCTTGTAAAGGCAATGAGCAACAAGTAAAGAATTCTATAAAGATAGGGTATCTACCAATAACACATTCGTTACCACTATATGTAGAGAAGAAAGTAGAAAAGGAAAATATAGAGCTTGTTAAGTTTGGATCATGGCCAGAACTTATGGATGCATTAAACTCTGGAAAAATAGATGGTGCTTCAGTACTAATAGAGTTAGCGATGAAGGCAAAAGTGCAAGGAATAGATTTGAAAGCTGTTGCCCTTGGACATAGTGATGGAAATGCAGTGATAGTAAACGAAAAAATAAAAAATGTGAAGGAGTTAAAAGGAAAAACTTTTGCAATTCCTAATAAGTTATCTACTCACTATATTTTGTTATACGAGATGTTAAAAAAAGAAAATATGAGTTTGAAAGATATAAATATTGTTGAGCTTCCACCATCTGAGATGGCAGTGGCGTTATTAGAAAAAAGAATAGATGGATATTGTGTTGCAGAACCATTTGGAGCAAAGGCTGTTGTAAATGGTAATGGAAAGGTATTAAAACAATCTTCTGATATTATTCCTAATTCGATTTGTTGCGCATTAGTTTTTAGAGGAGATTTTATAAAAGAAAGAAATGAAAAAGCAAAAGAGATAGTAGAAAAATATAGCGCAGCAACAGAGGATTTGAGTAATGAAAAAGAAAGAAGAACTCGTGCAAAAGAGTTTCTTAGTATCCAAGATACTGTCTTAAGCGAATCTTTAGGATGGATATCTTATGATAAGTTAAAGATTGAGGAAGAAGATTATAATAGAATATCACAGTATTTAAAAGAAATGAAGTTGTTAGATAATACACCAACTTATGATGAGTTTGTAGATAATTCTTTATTAGAATAAGAACAATAGGAGGTTGGAGATGAAAAAAAGTAAAAAGTTTATAAACGTTATTATATCTATTGGAATATTAGTTTTATTATGGAGTATAGCATCTATGACAGGAAAGGATGGAAGAATTATCATACCATCACCAGTAGATGTAGCAAAAGCAATAAAGGAAATGATAGATGATGGAATTTTATTTAATTATATTGGAATAAGTCTATATAGATTTTTCTTAGGATATTCTGTAGCAGTAGTTGTAGCTATATTTTTAGGACTGTTATTAGGATGGTATGGAAAGGCATGGGATATTGTAAATCCAATAGTACAACTTTTAAGACCTATATCACCAACAGCGTGGTTTCCTTTTATAGTAATTATTTTTGGAATAGGTAATTTACCTGCAATAGTAATAATATTCATAGCTGCTTTCTTCCCTGTATTATTATCTACAGTTTCAGCAGTTAAGAAGATGGACAAAATATACTTAAAAATAGCAAGCAATTTTGGGATTAAAGGTTTTAGGTTAATGACAAAGGTAGTATTGCCAGCAATATTCCCTGTAATAATAAATGCAATGCATATTGCTTTAGGAAGTGCATGGATTTTTCTTGTTGCAGGAGAAATGGTAGGAGCTCAATCAGGACTTGGATATTTAATAATTGATGCTAGAAATAATCTTAGATATGATATGTTGTTAGCTGGAATAGTATTTATAGGTGTTATAGGACTTATTTTAGATAAAGCTATAGAAGTAGTAGAGAAAAAAATAGGTTCTAAATGGGGAAATGCGTATTAAATTTAAAAGGGGGCTTTTTTATGAGTATTAAAGTAAAAGATGTATCGAAAATTTTTAATAATACTAAGGTAATTGATAATATAAATATAGATATAGATGAAGGAGATTTTGTATGTCTTTTAGGACCTAGTGGTTGTGGGAAAAGTACCTTATTAAATATGATGGCTGCTTTTGATAAACCTACTGAAGGAAAAATATATATTAATGATGTAGAAGTAGATAAGCCCACAATAGAAAGAGTAACAATATTTCAGAATTATGGATTATTACCATGGAGAACAGTAGAGAGAAATATTGAGTTTGGATTAGAAACATTAAAGATGTCTAAAGTGGAGAAGAAAACTGTTGTAGATAAATATATTAGATTAGTTGGTTTAGAAAAGTTTAAAAATCATTATCCAAATCAATTATCAGGAGGAATGCAACAAAGAGTTGCTATTGCTAGAGCTCTTGCGGTGAAACCAAAGATTTTATTTATGGATGAACCTTTTGGTGCATTAGATCCTGTTATAAGAAGCAATCTTCAAGAAGAGATAAGAAATATATGGAGAGAAGAGGGAATAACAATTATTTTTGTTACTCATGATGTAGAGGAGGCAGTATATCTTGGAAGTAAGATAGTTATTATGTCGCCGCACCCAGGCAGGATTAGAAAGGTAATTAGCAGAGATAACAAGAAACCAATAGAAAAATTAAGTGAAGAATTCTACCAATTAAAGAGTACTATTATAAATGTTTTGGAGGAAAATTCTAGAGATAGCATAGAGTATTATATATAAAAAGGGGGAAGAAGTATGCATATGGCAGATGCGCTTATAACACCAGAAGTAGGGGCTGCAATGATAGCATCAACAGTTGGAGTTACTTTATATTCTACAAAAAAGGTAAGGGGAGAATCAGAATTTGATAAGAAAATACCGCTTATGGGCGTTGTAGGTTCTTTTGTTTTTGCAGCACAGATGATTAATTTCACTATACCGGGGACAGGTTCTAGTGGACATATCGGTGGAGGATTGTTACTTGCAGCACTTTTAGGTCCTGAGGCTGGATTTTTAACGATACTATCTATTTTATTGATACAAGCATTGTTTTTTGGAGATGGAGGATTAATAGCGTTAGGGTGTAATGCTATTAATATGGGATTCTTTAGTTGCTTTATTGGATATAAGCTGATATATAATAAAATTTTAAGTAAAGGTTATTCAAAAAAAAGAATATATTTTGCGTCAATTTTAGCTGTAATAATTAGTTTACAGCTAGGGGCATTTAGTGTAGTAATTGAGACTTTATTGTCAGGAATAACAGAGTTGCCATTTAAAACATTTTTAATGTTTATGCAACCAATTCATTTTGCTATAGCCATAGTTGAAGGAATAATTACTGCATTTGTAGTAAGTTTTGTTTGGAGTCATAGACCAGAGTTAGTAGAGAAAAATACAAGTAATATTGTAAGCACACAAGGAAGAAAAAAAGTAGCTATTATATTTTTAGCAGTTGCTTTAATAGTTGGTGGTGGCGTTTCACTTATTGCATCATCAAATCCTGATGGTCTAGAGTGGTCTATATTAAAAACTTCAGGGAAAGAAGAGATAGTGCGAAATAATGAAATTCAAGATAAGGTAGCGGCAATTCAAGAAAAAACTGCTATTTTACCAGATTACAATTTAGATAGTAAAGTATCCAGTAGAGGAGGTACTACTGTAGCAGGTATTATTGGAGTGGCAATAACTACATTATTTGTTACCGTAATTGGATTATTATTAAAAAAGAGAAAAGTCATAAAGGAATAAAATAAGATGGGAGATCTTAGTAAAGCTATATATAATATAAGAAAAATTGATGAGTTAGGAAAAGAAGATACTATAATTCACAAAATTAATCCTATGATAAAGATTATAGTTACATTAGCTTATGTTATAAAAGTAATTTCTATTAAGGAATTTTTATTTGAAGATATTATTGTTATATTAGCATATTCTATATTTATATTTATTTTTGCTAAGATACCAGTAAATATAATTTTACGAAAATTAATATTTGTATTACCTGTTGTATTAGGAGTAATAACTATAAATCTTATTATAGATTTTTCATATAAGGAAATCATATATTCTTTATTGTTGCTATTTAAATGTACATTTTCGTTAATAGGGACATTACAACTTTTAGCAACTACAACTATAAATGATTTAGCTTTAGCAATGAAAAAATTAAAAGTTCCAAAAGTTTTAATTTCTACGCTACTTATGATTTATAGATATATATTAGTACTAATGGAGGAAGGGTATAGAATAAAATCTGCATATCAATTAAGAACAATGGGCAAAAAATCTATGACTATTAGTGATTGGGGCATTATAATGGGAAGATTACTTTTAAGGACTATAGATAGATCTGAACAAGTATATTCGGCTATGATAATGAGAGGATTTCATGGGGAATACTACAGTGGAGAAATTCATAAAGTTAATAGTATAGATTTAGTCTATTGTTTTGTTATAATTGGTATTTTTATTCTATTCTAGGGAGAAATTTTATGGAAAAATATATATTGGATATAGAAAAAGTAACTTATAAGTATCCAGATGGATATAAGGCTATAAAAGATATTTCTTTTAAAGTTAAGGATGGTGAAAAAGTTGGCTTAATAGGAGCTAATGGAGCAGGAAAATCGACAATATTACAACTTATTGCGGGACTCTATTTTTGCAATGAAGGAAAAATCGTTGTAGATAATATGGAAGTAAATAAAAAAACTTTAAAGGAAATAAGAAAAGGTTTAGGTTTTGTATTTCAAGAATCAGATAATCAATTATTTATGAATACTGTATATGAAGATATAGCATTTGGACTTAGAAGTAATAAGGTTTCAGAAGAAGATATTAATATAAATATTACAGATATTTTAAATAAATTATCTATAGATAAGCTAAAAGATAAGGAAATATACAAATTATCAGGAGGACAAAAAAAGATTGCATCAATAGCTGGTATTCTTGTAATGAAGCCAAAAATAATTTTAATGGATGAGCCAACGTCATCACTGGACCCAAAGTCTAGGAGAACTGTGATTAATATAATAAATAGTATTAATAAAACTTTTATTATAGCTACACATGATTTAGATATGATTTTGGATTGTTGTGAAAAGGTAATAATATTACAAGATGGTAAAGTTATTGCAGAAGGAAAGTCACAAGAGCTTCTTAGAGATAAGGAGATTTTAGAAAAAGCAAATTTAGAATTACCATTATCATTTCAAAGATAAAACATTAAAAAGAGGGGGCAAATATTTTGTTTAAATTAAGAAGAAGTAAGGCGAAATATCATCATGAAGTTTTAGGGGGACACCATAATGGTCATCATCATAGCCATGGTGGAGGAAGTAATGTAAATGATTATTTAGAAGCAGTAGCAGAATATAGAAAGACGTTTCCATCAAAGCAGGATGTATTAGATAAAACTCCAGATCCAGCAGTAAGAGAAATGCTTTTGCATATGGAACAAATAGGGTGTGATACTGCTTTTGATAGATTTGATAAGCAACAACCACAATGTAGTTTTGGTATTGCTGGTGCCTGTTGTAAGATATGTTATATGGGACCTTGTAAGATAACTAAGAAAAGTCCTAGAGGTGTTTGTGGGGCCGATGCTGATCTTATAGTTGCAAGAAACTTTACTCGTGCATTAGCTGGTGGGGTAGCTGCACATGGAGCCCATGCAAGAGAAGTAATCCTTGCACTTAAATCTGCAGCAGAAGGAAAGTTAGATTTGCCAATAATCGGTGAAGAAAAAGTAATTAACACAGCAAAACAATTTGGAATATATGAAGAAGGAAAAACAGTAAAAGAATTAGCATCAAAATTAGCAGATATACTTTTAGATGATTTATCAAGAACAATTCCTGATGAAAATAAGACAATAAAGGCTTGTGCACCAGCAGAAAGACAAAAGGTATGGAGTGATTTAGGTATTATTCCAATAAGTGCTTATCATGAAGTGTTTGAAGCATTACATAGAACTGGTGCTGCTACTGATGGAGATGCTGATAATGTGCTACAACAATTTTTAAGATGTGGACTTGCATTTGTGTTTTCTGGAGTGGTAGGTTCAGCAATTGCGACAGATAGTCTTTTTGGAATAGGAAATAGAACAACATCAAGAGTTAATGTTGGGGCTCTCAAAAAGGGATATGTAAATATTGCAGTGCATGGACATTCACCAGTGCTTGTTAGTGAAATAGTGAAGCAAGGGCAAAGTGAAGAGTTTATTAAGTTAGCAAAAGAAAATGGAGCAAAGGGAATTCAATTTTATGGAATATGTTGTTCAGGTCTTTCAGCGATGTATAGATATAATGGGGTAATCCCATTATCTAATGCAGTAGGTGCAGAAATGGTTTTAGGTACAGGGGCTTTAGATCTTTGGGTTGCTGATGTTCAAGATGTATTTCCATCTATAATGGATGTTGCAAATTGTTTCAAAACTACAGTGGTAACAACTAGTGATTCAGCAAGACTTCCAGGAGCAGAACATTATGCTTATGATCATGAACATAGTAATTTAAATGAAACTACGAAGATTGCAAGAAAGATAGTTACAAGAGCTATTGAAAGTTTTAAAGAAAGACAGGGTATACCAGTATTTATACCTCCATATGAAGTAGAAGCAGAGGTAGGATTTTCTGTAGAATATATTGAAAGTCTTTATGGAAGTGTAAAACCTATTGCAGATGCTTTAAACAATGGTGATATACTTGGAATTGTCAATGTTGTTGGATGTAATAATCCAAGGGTAATTTATGAAAAAGCTACAGTAGATGTAGTAACTAAGTTAATAGAGAATAATGTTTTGATTTTGACTAATGGATGTGCTTCATTCCCATTGTTAAAATTAGGATTTTGTAATACATCTGCATTGAAAAAGACAGGGGAAAAGCTAAGAGGATTTTTAGAAAAAGATAATTTACCACCAGTATGGCATGTTGGTGAATGTATTGATAATGCAAGATCATCAGAATTCTTTGCTAAGATAGCAGCAGAATCAGGACATGATATAAAAGATATGCCATATGGTTTATCAAGTCCAGAATGGTCTAATGAAAAAGGAATAGGTGCGGCACTTGGATTTAGATTATTTGGAATCAATTCTTATCATTGTGTACATGCACCAGTACAAGGATCAGATAAAGTTACAGAGTTTATAACTGAAGGAACAAAGAAAACATTGGGATCAAGTATGAAGGTAAACACAGATCCAGATGCCTTAGCAGATTTGATAATATCAGATTTGAAGGAAAAGAGAAAAGCATTGGGATGGGAAATATAGATACAGTGCATGGATCAGTGCACAGTTTTCAGTGCACAGTGCGCAGTTGTTGATGAAATTCCCTTTGGGAAATTTCTGAAATTTTAAGTGCCTAATTTTGTGCTATAGTATAGGCTAGTTTTTAAGGTATTGGTGTTTGAGATAGAACCATTACAGGGGGCTAATGAAGGTTTTACCTTCATGTAGCTTGTATTAGGAACTCTCATGATTTGTGAAAAACAACACTTAAGTATAATAGTTTTACATACGCACTAAGTATATGCATTAATACAATTGTGAAATGTGAAATTCGATAATGAAAGGAAATTAATAATGAATATAACAGTTTATCTTGGAGCAAATGAAGGAAATGATCCTTCGTTAAAAATAGCTATAAGAGAACTTGGAAAATGGATTGGTGAAAGTGGAAATACTCTTATATATGGTGGTTCAAAAACAGGATTGATGGGAGAGATAGCAGAAAGTGTACTTGCTTCTGGCGGTGAAGTAACGGGGGTAGAACCACAATTTTTTATAGATTCAGAATTTCAACATGAGTCTTTAACACAGCTCATTGTCACAAAAGACATTGTTGAAAGAAAAACTAAGATGATTGAACTTGGTGAGGCATTTATAGCATTTCCTGGTGGAACAGGAACATTAGAGGAAATATCAGAGATTATTTCTAAAGTATCACTAAAGTATCTTGATTCACCATGTATTATATATAATCTAAATAATTACTATGATGGTTTAAAGATATTATTGGAACATATGATTCAAATGGGACTATCATCAAAAGAAAGACAAGAAGGAATCTATTTTGTCAAGAATCTTGATCAAATAAAAGAAATACTGTCAGGACGATAAATTCTAGTTTGAAAAATATTTTGGTTTAATCATATATGAATAATTTAGAAGGTAAGAAATTGAAAAATATCTAATTGTAAATTGTAAAAGGAGTTGTCGCACAAATAAAAGGACCCATCGCTAATAAATCTTCATTTGTTAACGCGACAGACCCTTTATTATTAAAAGTTTATTATAGCATTTTTTGTAGTTCATCAAAGGTAACTGGTTTAGAAAAGTAGTAGCCTTGGAAATAATCACAATCAATATCTTTTAGTCTACTAAATTGTGATGAGGTTTCAACACCTTCAATAACTACTTTCATATTTAATAAGTGAGCTATATTGTTTATATTTTTAATGATGCTAAAAGATAGTTTATCTTCCTTATCAATAAAAATTTTATCAATTTTTAATATATCTAATTTATATTTTCTTAAGTAATTAAAAGATGCATATCCAGTTCCAAAGTCATCTAATGCAATTTTTGATCCGTATTTATGCAATAGGTGAATATTATCATATACTGCTACATTTTCATCTAAGATAATTGATTCAGTTATTTCAAAACATAAGTTGTTAAAATTAATATTATATTTATCTATTATCTTTTTTACATTAGTAACAAAATTAACATCAATTAATTGAGTTGGTGAAATATTTATACTAATTTGCAGTGAACTGTTGTTTTTATAAAGATCATCAAAGTCTTTACATACTTTTTCGATTATCCAGTATCCTATAGGAATAATTTCTCCAATTTCTTCGGCACAATTAATAAAATCCATAGGTGGAATAAATCCTAGGTCTTTATTGTTCCAACGTATAAGTGCTTCTACCTTTTCGATTTTTTTTGATTTGTTTACAATCGGTTGATAATAAATAGAAAATTCGTTTCTATTTATAGCATTTCTTAATTGAAATTTTATATCTTCTATTCTTTTTATTTTATTGTAAGTATCGTTATCGAAAAGTAGTAAATGATTACTATCAGTATTTTTCTTATTACTATACATCATAAAATCACTTTTTTGGATTAACTTATCAAAGCTGTCACCATCACGAGGATATATAGATGCACCAGCTGAAAATTCAACAATTATATTAGTATTATTAAAAGGGATTGGTTTTAGAAATTGCGGTAAAACGATAGTGTTGTAAAAGTTAAGTAATTCTTCATCATTGGTATACTTATCATATATTACAACAAATTCATCACCAGAATATCTAGTTACAATTCCTTTGTTTTTAAAAATATTTTTTAATGAATTACTAAAGTTAATTAGTAATTGATCTCCAGCATTATGACCAAGTGAATCATTGACATATTTAAAGTTATTTAAATCAATAAAAAGCAGTGCAAATGATTTGTTATTTTTTATTAAAGAAGATCCTATATTTAAAAGCATTTTTCTATTTGGCAAAGATGTAAGCTCATCATGATAAATTAAAAATTGTATCTTTTTATCAAAAGAGTTGCTTAAAGATTCAGATATAGATTCTAATTGTTTAAATTCACTATTTAAATCTAAAGTTATATCAACAGTATTCTCTTCTAAATTTTTAAGAAGTAGTTTGAGTTTATCTAGAGAGTGCATAACTGGTGTAAGTACTATAGATAAAATTTTTATTACAACAAGAGATGCTAATATACCTACTATAATTAATATTATTGCTACAATTTTATTTATTAAGTTAATTTGTTTTTTATATAATGTTAGGTTTTTATTAAAAGTAAAAATAATATTTAATTTATTGTCTAAAACACTATCGTGGTAAATTAGTGAATTATTAGTATAGATATTATCTGAATTAAGTATAGCGTCTTTTGACAAATATTTAGAATTATCTAAACTTACATATGAATTAAGTTTACCTAGGTAAAAGTTAGAATCTATATGTTCTAATAAATCTTGTACAAATATATCTAAAACAACAGCACCTAAAGGTTCTTTCATGTTTTCAGAATATATGTTTTCTACAACGCTTATAATATATTTATTTGTATTTATATCTTTGTGTAGATTTGTAATAAATGGTCTATCTAAATTGTATGAATAGGTATCTTCATAAAGCCAAGGATAATTATCTTTATTTAGTTGTTCATATAAATGACCGTTGGAAAATAAATAATTACCTTGTAGGTTTATTATATTTATAGTTTGTATAAATGAAAAAGGTTCTAGTATTTTTTCAAATAAGTTAATTTGACTTTCCATAATATCTATATCTTCATTTGTAGATATAGTATTATTTCTGTTGTTATATAATACTTCTATTATTTTTTCATCGGAACTTACTTTTTCAGTAGTAGCTTTTAAAATGTAAATAATATCATCAATAGTTGAGATACTTTGGTTATGATAAGTATCTCCAATATATTGGGATAACTTATTATAACTAGATGTTACTAATACGACATTTAAAATTATAAAAAATGATATAAGTGATAAAATTATTGCTGTGACTTGTAAGTTTATCTTTTTTGAAATTTTCAAGTTTATTCACTCCATAAATTTATTTTAGTGATAACTATATTATTTTAATATATTTATAAATAAAATGAAAATTATTTTAAAAAAATTTGATATATTTATAAATAATATGCTATGTTAAGTAATTGAAATTTACTTGTTAATAATGTAGATTTATATATGAAGGTGCCAGATATTGATAATAAAGTTATCTAATAAAATATGTGGATTTTTTCATCAAGGGAAGGAATGGAAGTGATATAAAGTGAAGAATTTAGAAGTTGATTTATTAAAAGGAAAGATTTTAAGTGCCTTAATTATATTTGCAATTCCCCTTTTTATATCAAATTTATTTCAGCAGTTATATAATACTGTTGACATAATGATAGTTGGAAATTATTTAGGAGATATGTCTTTGGCAGCAATAGGAGCTTGTGCTGCTATATATGAGTTATTAGTAGGATTTGCTCTTGGGGTAGGCAATGGGCTTAGTATAGTAACTGCAAGAAGTTATGGAGCAAAAGATGAGAACTTAGTGAAAAAATCAGTAGCAGGTTCTTTAGTAATAGGCATAGGAATAACTATTATATTAATGATTATATCTAAATTATTTTTATTACCATTATTAAGATTATTAAATACACCTTCAAATATTATAAAGGAATCATATTCATATATTTTTACCGTATGCATATTTGTTGGTGTAATGTTTTTATATAACCTTTGTGCTGGAGTTTTAAGAGCTATTGGCAATAGTATTATGCCATTAGTATTTCTTATAGTATCTTCAGTATTAAATATTGGACTAGATATATTATTTATTACGAAGTTTAATATGGGAATTAAGGGAGCCGCTATTGCAACAGTTATTGCTCAGGGAATTTCAGCGATATTTTGCATAATATATATTTATAAAAAGTGTCCAATTCTTATACCAAGAAAAGAACATTTTACTTTTGATAAGGAATTATATAAAGAATTGTTAGGACAAGGTCTATCAATGGGAATTATGTTACTTATTGTTTCAGCTGGTACAGTTATATTACAAACTGCCATTAATAATTTAGGATATTTAATAATTGCAGGACATACAGCAGCACGTAAACTTAATAGTTTTGCAATGATACCTGTATCATCTTTATCAATGAGCCTTGCAACATTTGTATCGCAAAATAAGGGAGCTGATCAGAAGGAAAGAATAAGAGAAGGTGTTCGTTATGCCAATATAATAGCAATAGTTTGGGGTGTTATTGTTACTATTCTTTTAATATTTTCAGCACCAGTACTTATGAAGGCATTATCAGGATCAAGTGAGGATATAGTAATAAATAATGGAGTAAGGTATTTGTTATGGAATTCACCTTTTTATGCAGTGCTTGGTATATTATTAAACCTAAGAAATGCACTACAAGGAATAGGAGAAAAGTTATTACCATTAGTATCAAGTATCATTGAGTTTTTTGGTAAGATAGTATTTGTAATGATATTTATACCGAGTCTTAAGTATTTTGGAGTAATTATTTGTGAACCAGTAGTATGGTGCTGCATGTGTTTACAATTAGCATATTCATTTTATAGAAATCCTTATTTAAGAGAAGAAAAGAAAATTAGATAGTATAAAGCATAGGAGCTGTTACACAAAGAAAAGTGATCTGACTCCTGTCAAGTAGACAATCAAAATAAATAAAAGATATATGATGATGCGACTACGTTGTTAGTCGCATTTATCATGATGCTCTTTTTTTCTTTGCTTCTAATTCTGCTTTATAAGCAAGTATTCTCTTATTTTCTGGTATCGGATATTGAATAGGGGTTTCTGTCGCTAATGCAGCAGTTCTAACTTCCATAGGAGCTAAGTTATTAAACCTTTCTTGATACCTATTGTTATTATAATAGTCTATAAATTCCTTTATAGCTTTTCTTAATTCATCTTCATTTTTAAAATCATTAATATAATACATTTCTGATTTTATAATCCCCCAAAAACCTTCGGTAGGACCATTATCAATACAACACCCTACACGTGACATTGATTGTGTTAGTCCGTCTTTCTTAAGCTTATTTATATATTCCTTACTTGTATATTGAAATCCTCGATCACTATGCAATAACGGCGTAGCCTTCGGATTATTTTTTAATGCAAGATTATATGTATCCAAAACTAATTTATTATCATTTCTATTACTTAGAACATATGACACTACAGATTTATCATAAAAATCTAAAATAGCACTTAGATATAACTTCTTAGTACTCATTGGTATTTTAAATTCTGTTACATCTGTTCCCCATTTTTCATTTGGTTTAGTAGCTTCAAATTCTCTATGTAGTATATTTTCAGCAATTGTTTGTACAGTAGATGAACGATATGGTTTTCTTTTTTTTCGGATTTCAGCCTTTATTCCAAGAAACTTCATAATACGCTGGATTCTTTTCTTACTGTAATTTTTGTTTTTGTCTCGATTAATATAATTACGCATTCTTCTATAACCAAGCGTACGCTTGAACTTTTCATGATATTCTTGAATCCATAGAGCAATTTGTTCATTCTCTAATTCTTCTTCCGTTTTTTCTCGATTGCACCATTTATAATATCCTGATCTTGAAACTTCTAACTTAGCGCACATCCAATTGATACTCCAATCTTTGGCTTTATAAAAATATTGAATAGTTAAATACTTAGGCTCTAATTTCCCGCGGGCTAAAATCGCCTCCTTTCGAATTCCTTCACTTTTTTTAACAGTTCTACCACCATATCTTTTTCTTCTAGCTGACGCTTTAAACGTAT
>NZ_JAHLOD010000010.1 GCF_018917145.1 Clostridium bornimense | reverse complement strand
ACCACCGCGAGTATTACCATACTTAATTCCAAGATCTAAACATATTTGACGACAACTTCTAGTTCCTGAAATATAATCTTTTGATGCCTTGATTTTATCTTCAAAAGAATATTTATATTTTTTTCCCATAAAAAATACCTCCAAAGTAGATTTTGGTTATTTACCATGTCTACTTTAGAGGTATCATATCACTTTTTTTGTGCAACAGCTACTATTCTAAGAAATAACTACGGTACATTCTTCTATGTGCTCTACAACATAGAAGTCCTATAATATCCCCGATAATTTCCATATACTTAAATTTATTAATTACTAATAAGAAGTTCATACTTGCCTTAATATTAGCTCTGATAATACTTATATAGTTGTACTTTCTTAATATCTTACCGTATTGATTTTATAAATTTAGGTAATAAGCTTCCTAAATAAACAAGAACTGCAGCTAATACTATAAATAATACTTGAATTCCGCTCATTTACTCTTCCCCCTTATTTAGTTCACCTTGCTACTAACTTCAATACTAATGATAATAAATTTATTAATTAAATTCAATAATATTAAGAAAACCTTAATAGTTTATATATAAAGAGTTCATGACTTCTACATATTTTTAGTATTTGGTACTGGTTTACCAACTATATATACTATTGCGCCTACTAGTACTATCGATACAGGCAATACAATCCATATACTCACTCCCAATGCAACTGGTATATATCCAGCTAAGATAGATACTGCTGATACTGACAATGCATAAGGCATTTGCGTTCTTACATGTTCTATATGGTTACATCCTGCTCCGGTAGATGAAAGTATTGTTGTATCTGAAATTGGTGAACAGTGATCCCCAAAAACAGCTCCTGTAAGTACTGCACTAGCACTTACTATTACTAAATTCATACTTCCCCCACCTATTGAAAATGCTAATGGAATTGCAAGTGGCATTAAAATTCCCATTGTTCCATATGCAGTTCCTGTAGCAAAAGATATAACTGCTCCTAGTATGAAGATTATTGATGGTAATATAAATGCTGGTATTTTATCAGATAAAATAGATACTAAATAAGCTCCTGTACCTAAATCCTTAATAACTCCTGTTAAAGACCAAGCTAAAACAAGGATAACTGCTGTAATGATTAATGGTTTCATTCCTTCTATCCAAGTTTCAATAGCTTCACCCACTGTAAATATCTTTTTAGTTGCTGCCATAACTATTGCCACTATAGATGCTAAAAGTGCTGATTGGAATAATACTATAGATGCATCTGCTTTTCCAAAGCAAGTTTGTATACTTCTTAATGACATCGGTGAATTTTTTAGAATTTCTATAGCTACAGCATCATCACCTGCCATAACTATAGATTTACCATTTAAGTAAAATCCGATTATTGCTCCAACTATTAAAACACCTATAGGAATTATAGCATTCCATATTGATAATTTTACATTAGCTTTAGGCTCTAATTCTGCATGTTCTTCTGAACTTTCTACATTTCCCTTACTAAATACATTTCCTGTTGTTCTTGCTCTAACTTCTGCTTTATACATAGAGCCGAATTCTCTTTTCATTAATATTGTGTATACTATGAAACAAAGAATGAGTATATTATAGAATCTATATGGTATTGTTTGTAAGAAAACACTAAATCCATCAACTTCTTGCCCTATACTGACAAATGCATCCTTAATTAATGTTAATTCATATCCTACCCAAGTAGATATTATTGCAATACCTGAAATAGGTGCTGCTGTTGCATCTATAATAAATGCTAATTTTTCTCTAGAAATCCTCATCTTATCTGTAACTGGTCTCATTATAGGTCCAACTATAAGTGAATTGGCATAATCATCAAAAAATACTAGAAGTCCTAATACCCATGTTATTATTTGTGCACTTATTGGTCCTTTTGCCTTTTTAGCTAAAGCCTCTGCAATAGCTTTTGCTCCACCCATCTTTGCTACTAATGCTATTATTCCACCAATAACTAAAACTTGAAGAACTATTCCTGCATTCCAAGGATCTGCAAGGGCATTTATCATTCTCTCTACAATTTCAGTTATTGTTGAAAATATCGCAGTTATAAATGTGGAATCCACTAAGGAAATCAAAAATGCTCCTGAAATCAATCCTATAAATAACGATATTATTACATTCTTTGTTATAAACGCTAATATAATTGCGATTAATGGCGGTAGTAATGTTAATACACCATATCTATCAACATTACTTATTTCTGTTCCATCACTACCTAATGCTATTGTTGTCATTGACACTGTAACTAACAATAATATCATAAAGGTACGTAATACTCGTCTTTTGTTATTCACACTTCTCTCCTCCTAATTGTTACAAAATGTAAAAAAAGCTTAGAGCACACACTCTAAGCTTAGAACTAACATTAATAATTATAAGTCACGAGTGATAGCTCTCCATAAATCCATTTATGACAGTCTTAAAGATATTATCTGCAAAACCAGCATAGTATATTAAAGCATTAATACTAAACTTCGGCGACAATTCCTTTCTTTAGGTCTCATCCTGCTTAAGTCCACCTAAATACTCTTAATTAATCGCACCTCTATCACGGAATATTCAATTATTTAATTTATATCATGGTTACTATATAATTGTCAATATAATTGTCAATATTACTTGTTATAATCTGCAACAATTCTTGATGCTACAACTTTTTTTATGTAACTTGCAGCTTCTACATGATGAGGATTTACTTGATATGAATCTAAATCTTCTTTTGTGTTAAAAATAGAATATAAAACAACATCATAAGCTGCATCTGAATCATTCCAGTTTATACCTACTTCTATTTCAACAATCTCATCAATTTTATTTTTTAAGCTTTCTAATGAGCTTTTGATTATTTCAGCATTTTCCTTCTTTGTTTTTCCTTCAGCTTCTTCTTTTAATTTCCACATAACTATGTGCTTAACCATAATTACTTCCTCCTAAATTTATAATATTATTGTATTTATATAGTATATCATTATAATTATATAATAAAGAATACATATTTTGCATTATATAATAAGGAGGTACCTATGTTATTAAAATCTGTGATAATTGATGGTATTACAAAAATAGTTCCTATAACAGAAATGACTTTTGATGAATTTTTATTAGATAAATACCATGGTGATGAAGTTACCATTAGGGCAGCCTTAAAAAAGGATGGTTTAAAGCCATCTCTTATAGATAGAGAAATTGATAAGTTAAAAAAAGATTTTAGTAGATATTGTAACGAATTTTCACTAAAAGAAAAGTAGTATGGATAAGTATCCATACTACTTTTTCTTTAATCGCAACTAGCTAAAACTTTGCTATTTCTACCTGCTTGTCTAGCAACTTGATTGACTTTAACTTCATCTACATCACCATCAAAATTAAGCACTCTTATTTCATTCTCATTAATCAATACTGTATCATACATCTTATTTTTAACAAATACCTTTGAGAACTCTGTAAAATTATTACCTTCAATGACTAAATCACCATTCTTAATATATTTATTTTTTACATTGATTTTATCTATTCCAAGTGTTGTATTAATACTTGTAAACGGATATTGTTTCTCTAAATAATAATGTTTCCCAAATAGAATATCATACTGCATAAGATTTAATTCTTCTATATAATTATCATCATTTTTAAATGTATTATGAATATTTTGCATTATTCCATTAGTTACACCTATAGAATTTAACAATTTTGTTGATACTTGATAAGATTCTATATTTTCATCTTCTTTATCAAGCCCTATATTATTCCATGTAACATAATCTACAATGTATTTATCTTCATTACTTACTTTATTATTAATAACATTTAAAGATGGCAAATGATCTGGAACAAATATTACTACAGTAGGTTCCCCTCTATTTTCTAAATACTCTATTAATGACTTTATAAACTGATCTGTTTCATATAATTGAGTACAGTAATACTCAAGTTGCTTATGTTCTGTTTCATCTAAATCGCCCTCTACAGTAATTAACTTATCATATTCGCCATCATAATCATAACCACCATGGCATTGATTTGTAACTACATATACAAAATCATTCTTTTCAGTAGATTCTAATGCTTGATCTATATACCTTACAAGAATATCGTCTTTGATCCACCCCAAAGGAGTATTGCCATAATTGTTCATATACTCAATTGGAACAAATGTGTCAAACCCAATATTTTTATAAACTTCATCTCTTCCATAAAAAGTACCTTCAAAATTATGAACTGCATGTGACTTAAGCCCATAATTTCTTAATATACTTGGCATTGATTCTACCGCTTGTTTTCTCAAAACAGTATTATATGGTACTTCTCCCGGTGAAAAACAATCAATAGATAATCCTGTTAAAAATTCAAATTCAGATTTAACAGTTCCTCCACCATAAGTAGATACCTTTACCTCTCCTGATGAATAGTTTTTACTAAGTTCTCTAAATGTTGGAATAGGATCTTTACTAAACTTTACATCAGCTAATCTTAGTGGATCATAAAAAGATTCTAATTGAACCATTATTATATTTGCATCTACCGCATCTTTACTACTTACTTGCTCTTGTGCTAAAACTCTGTCTTTCAATTTCAATATACTTTTTTCATTATAATTGCTTGGTTGTTTTCTTTTACTAGCTTTAACAGTAGAATAAAATGAATACGTAAATCCATTTGACTTATAATTTGATATTAAATCCCAAAATTTATCTTCTATAATTCCATTATCTTTAGCAGCCTTAATTGACAACGGTGTTGATAATATTGTAATAAAAATCAATATATACACTATCCATCCGCTAAAAAATCTTTGCTTTTTAACTAATTTCCATATTATTACAAGTATGCTTATTACAAATATAACGATTGCTATTACACTTATAATCATTTCTTTATTAATATACCTACTAGATACTTCTATAGCTTCCTTCAATAAGAATATATCAAAATATGTTAATGGTTCTCCTTTAGTATTTAATAATATACTATTTGCTGCCCCTAATCCAAGTAATAAAAATGCTAAAATTGTATAAACAAAATACTTACGCTTAAAAAGAAAACTTATCGCCGTTATTGTCATTAAAATTAAAATATTAATTCTAACAACTTCAGGATTATTATCAAAAAAGTTTCTTGTTTCCTCAAAATCTTTATATTGCATAAATTCAATAGCAAAGCATAATAATTTTGCACCAATAAACCAAAGTATTAACATTCCATAAGTATTATTTAGGAATGCTTTTTTTAGCCAATCTGTATATTTATTTTTCGACAGTGCATTGTTAAACTTTTTAATATATTTATTGTTTAACAACCAACTCCTAATCTTCTCCATCCTAGTACTCCTTAATATTCATTCGTTTCAATTATTAATTATACATCCCTTTTGTAATCTATTTCAATAAAATCAACACTATTACAATTTAACAATTTGTTAACACAAACTTCATACCTTCTAATAAATTGTATATAGCATCATTGTTATTATCTGTGGTTCTACCTTTAATGGCTTTTTTTAATTTTTCGTCACCATTTTCTACAACAAAACTATAACCGACTTCTTTTAACATATCAAAATCATTCATATTATCTCCAACGGCAATTACATCTTCTAACTTATACTTTAACATATCACATAATATTTTTACTGCCATCGCCTTTGATGTACCCATTGGCATCATTTCTAAATATACATCATCACTTCTTACAATGTTAGCTTGTCCAATTTCTTCTTGAAATACATTTTGCAAATTGTCTAATTGATCTTTATCTCCAACTATCAATACCTTTCTCCATTGCATATTATATACATCATCATTAAAATCATAATGTACCTTATATCCCTTCTTTTTAAATCGTTCAGTTCTTTTGTGATTATTGTATACATAAATTTCATCATTACAATATACTTCTATACCAATAGATGAATCTACGGATTTTATTTTTTCCAAATAACCTTTCACACCATTTTCTAATACCTTTGCATATATTTCTTTATGTTTACTAAAGTCATATATACTTGATCCATTAAATATAATTGCTGGCGCATTTATAGGTAATCTATCCAAAAACTTTTCTACGCCTTTTTTCATTCTTCCTGTAGCAACAGTAAATTTTCCCCCTAGTGAAATAAATTCTTTTATAGCCTCTATATTCTTTTCTGATATAGATCCATCTTTGTTTAAAAGTGTTCCATCCATATCAGATATAAGCATAATTCCTTCAAATATCTTCATATTTCCTAAGCCTTTCTAAAAAACGTTTTTTAATAAGTATACCATATAGCAATTCAATCAATTCAGGCAATTTCCAACTCGGTCAATGGTCAATTTAAATAGTTCACAGTTTATATCAGGGAGCTAATGAAAGCTTTACTTTCATGTAGCTTGGAGTGGGAACCCATGATTTATGAAAAACAACACTTAAGCATAATAGTTTTATATATGCATTAAATACAATTGTAACTTTAGCCGTCCGCAGGACTAAAATATTTTCTCTTTAGGGAAAATTAACCTTACTTGTGCCCTGTGCCATCTAACCTGCGCCCTGTTTTCTGCCATAATAAAAGGAGATATCACTAACAACTTTTTATTTGTTACTGCGACACCTCCTTGTATCAAATTCTTTATTATTAATAACTTAAGTTATTAATTATCATTGGCTCTATTTCTTGAATGTCCTTACCTTTTCTATTGCAATAGTCTTTCATTTGCTCTTCTGATACTTTATCTACACTAAAGTATTTACTATCTTCACTTGCAAAATATAGTCCGCAAGCAGAACATACTGGAGTCATAAGATAACTTTCTGTAAGTTCTACTCCTGTATTTTCTTCTCCTCTTAATATATCAAATAGCTTTCTCTTTTCTGAATGATCTGGTAGTGATGGATACCCTATGGCAGGTCTTATACCTTTATAGTTAACATCAAATAAAGATGTAAAATCTAATACCTCATCTTTTGAATATCCCCAAAACTCCGTTCTTACTTTATAATGAAGATATTCTGCAAAAGCTTCTGCAAGTCTATCTCCAATAAGTTTAACCATTATAGATGAGTATTCATCGCCTTCTATCTTAAACTCATTATACATATCATCGATTTCCTTGCCAGATGTTACAATAAATCCACCAATATAATCTTTTATTCCACTTTCTTTTGGTGCTATAAAATCTCCTAGTGATAAACATACTCCATCTTTATTTATTCTTTGTTGACGTAATGTATTAAAGGTCGTTAGTTTCTCTATTCTTTCTTCATCCTTATATATCTCAATATCTTCACCTATTGAATTAGCAGGAAATATTCCATAGACCCCTTTTGGCGTAACACCCTTCTCTACTAATAAATCTAGCATCTTATTTCCATCTTCAAAAATCTTCTTAGCTTCACTACCGTATTTACTATCTTCAAAAATTGCTGGATATTTACCTTTCATACCCCATCCATAGAAAAATAAATTCCAGTCTATATATTCTCTTAATATTTCAATAGAAATATCATCTACCTTATATACTCCAAGTTTATTAGGTTTAGATATATTCCACTTTACATTAGCTTTATTTTCTCTAGCTTCACTTAAAGACAATAATGGCGACTTTTTACTATTATAAGTATCTCTAATATTTTTATATTGATCCTTGATTTCCTTTATAAAGCTATCTCTTGTTTTTTCATTCATTAACTTTTTGCATACTTCTACTGATTTAGAAGCATCAAAACAATGTATTACCGGGCCTGAATAGATAGGACCTATTTTTACAGCTGTATGAGTTTTAGATGTTGTTGCTCCACCTAATGTTAATGGTATTCTTAACCCCTCTTCTTCTAATGCTTTAGCTACTTTACACATTTCATCAAGAGATGGTGTTATAAGCCCACTTAATCCAATTATATCCACATTCTCATCCTTAGCTTTTGCAACTATATCTTCACAAGGTACCATTATCCCTAAGTCAATAACTTCAAAGTTATTACATGCTAATACTACAGAAACAATATTCTTTCCAATATCATGAACATCGCCTTTCACTGTAGCTAAAAGTATCTTTCCAGCACTGGTACTATCATTTTCACTCTTTTCTTCTTCAATATAAGGAAGTAATACTGATACAGCCTTTTTCATAACTCTAGCACTTTTAACTACTTGAGGTAAGAACATCTTTCCTTCACCAAAAAGTTCTCCTACTTTTCCCATACCATCCATTAATGGTCCCTCAATTATATCTAATGCTTTTTTATATTGAGGTCTTATTTCTTTTATATCTTCTTCCACATAGTCACTAATGCCTTTTATCAATGAATGTATCAATCTTTCCTTTACTGATAACTCTCTCCATGCCATCTTATGTTCATTAGATGTTACAGCAGTTCCTTTATACGCTTCTGCAACTTCTATTAACTTTTCTGCCGCTCCATGATATTTATTAAGAACAACATCTTCTACTACCTTAACTAACTCTGGTTCTATCTCATCATATATTTGAATCATTCCAGGATTCACTATTCCCATATCCATCCCATTATTTATAGCATGATATAAAAATACTGAGTGCATCGCTTCTCTTATCTTATTATTTCCTCTAAATGAGAAAGATAAATTACTTACACCACCACTTACTTTTGCATAAGGTAAATTCTCTTTTATCCACTTTGTTGCCTTAATAAAATCTACTGCATAATTGTCATGCTCATCTATTCCTGTTGCTATAGCAAGAATATTAGGATCAAAAATTATATTTTCTGGTGGGAATCCTACTTTATTCACTAAAATATCATAAGCTCTTTTACATACCTCTATCTTTCTTTCATAAACATCTGCTTGTCCATTCTCATCAAAAGCCATAACCACAGCTCCAGCTCCAAATGACATTACTTCCTTTGCATGATTTATAAATTCTTCTTCTCCATTTTTTAAGGATATAGAATTAACTATACATTTTCCTTGAATAGACTTAAGACCAGCTCTTACTACTTCCCACTTTGAAGAGTCAATCATTATAGGCACCTTTGATATTTCTGGTTCTGACGCTATCAACTTTAAAAAAGTCTCCATCTCCTTAGCTGAATCTAATAACCCATCATCAAAATTTACATCAATTATTTGTGCACCATTTTCTACCTGCTCTCTCGCAATAGATAATGCCTCTTCATACTTTTTTTCACTTATAAGTCTTAAAAATTTTCTAGAACCTGCTACATTAGTTCTTTCTCCTATATTAATAAAATTAGATTCTTTTGTAATATCTACAACTTCTAATCCTGCAAATTTACTTATTATATCCATCTTTCTTGCTACTCTAGGCTTCTTTCCTTCTGCAACCTTTGCAATAGCTTCAATATGTTTTGGTGTCGTTCCACAACAACCACCTACTATATTTACATCACCATCATCTATAAGAACTTTTAATAATGATGAAGTTACTTCTGGTGTCTCATCATACTCTCCAAAAGCATTAGGCAATCCAGCATTAGGATATATTGATATATTTAATTCTGTCATCTTTCCTAGTTCTTTTATAATTGGTATAAGATCTTTTGCTCCAAAAGAACAGTTAAGCCCTATTGAAATAACTAATGGATCTTTTAATGATTCAACAACAGCTTTAAGTGTTTGACCACTTAATGTTCTTCCACTCTTATCATTAATAGTTACAGAAATCATTATAGGAATACTTATCCCCTTATTCCTACAAACTTCATTTACCGCACAAATAGCAGCTCTCGCATTTAAAGTATCAAAAATAGTTTCGATTAAGATTACATCTACTCCACCATCTATTAATCCCTCTACCTGCTCTTTATATGCATCTTTTAGTTGATCAAAAGTTATACTTCTAAACCCTGGGTTTTCTACATCTGGTGATAATGATAATGTCTTGTTAGTTGGTCCAACAGATCCTGCAACAAACCTCTTTCTAGTTGGATCTTCTAACATAAATTCTTTAGCAACCTCTCTTGCTATTTCTGCCGATGTCTTATTTATTTCATATACCACATCTTCCATTCCATAATCCACTTGAGATATTCTATTAGCATTAAAAGAGTTCGTTTCTACAATATCACTACCAGCTTTATAATATTCTCTATGAATTTCCTTAATAACTTCCGGTTTAGTTAATGATAATAAATCATTATTACCTTTTTGTTCATACTGAGAATCTTTAAATCTTTCCCCTCTATAATCTTCCTCATTAAGTTTATATTGTTGAATACAAGTACCCATTGCTCCGTCTAATATTACAATCTTGTCTTTTAATAATTGAATGAAAGTACTCTCCATGTTTATAGCCCCCTTAATAGTAAATTTATTGCTTCTGTAAATTTATATATTTCTAAATATATCATTAATTGAAAGTAATTAAAATATATTTCTTATTGCATTTCATCTTTTACTCATTTATAATTAATACACATCAATACTTTATCGCATTAAAGCATTAGTGAGGCAAATTATGACTAATTTAAAAAAACAACTTGGTTTTAAAGAGGCTTTATCAATTACAATTGGAGTAGTTATCGGTGAAGGCATATTTTTTAAGGCATCTTCTGTATTTAATAACGCTGGCTCTCCAACCCTTGGAATAGCTGCTTGGATAATTGCAGGAATAATAACAATTTGTTGTGGCTTATCTATAGCAGAAGTAAGTTCATCTATTCCAAGAGATGGTGGTTTATACGGATATTTAAAAGAATTATACAATGAAACTATAGCCTACCTTTATGGATGGGTACAAAATATAATATATTATCCTGCATTGATAGCTTCAGCATCAATAATTTTTTCTAGACAAGTCACTTATTTTATTGATCTTAGTAAAACTGAACAAAAAATGTTATCTATTAGCTTAATATTATTTTTTTCAGCTATCCATATTCTGTCCACTAAAACAGCAGGAAAGTTACAAATAATATTTACCGCCGGTAAGCTTATACCTATATTCTTAATTATTATCATAGGTATTTTTTATAATAAAAAAGATGGACTAACCCTTTCAAATTATTCAGTTCCATCTAATTCACTAGGCTTTGGCAGTGCATTACTTTCTTGTCTTTGGGCTTATGATGGTTGGATTTCTGTTGGTAATATTACCGGGGAAATGAAAAATCCTGAAAAGGACTTACCTAAAGCAATCATACTAGGTTTGTCATTAATAATGATTTTATATGTATCTATATCCTTTGTATTTTTAAAAGTACTTGGTTTTAATAATGCTATTGCTTCAAATAGAATAGCTTCAGATGTATCACTAATTATCTTTGGAAAAGTAGGGGCTACATTAATAACTATTGGAATTCTTGTATCTGTTATCGGAGCTTTTAATGGTAATCTTATCTCTGGTTCAAGGATATCCTATACCATGGCTAATGATAAATTACTTCCGTTTTCAAAATCATTATCAAAAGTGTCCAAGTTTAATACACCTATTTATTCTATAATACTCACTAGCAGTATTGGAATTATATATGTACTTACTGGCACTTACGAAAGCATAACTAATATTTGTTTATTTTCAGCACTATTCTTCTTCTTACTAGGAGTCACAGGAGTGTTTATCTTAAGAAAAAGAGATATAACTTCTAGTTATAAAACTCCACTTTATCCTATAGTACCTATAATAGGAATACTAGGCGGTAGTTATGTTATAATAGATACATTATTCTCAGACTTTAAAAATGCATCTATAGGAATACTTATAACTCTTCTAGGTTACCCTGTATATGTCTTTTTAAAGAAAAACAAAAGGAGTGCTGATTATGAGAGATTTAAGTAACAGTAAGGGTAAAATTTTTAGACACTTTAAAGGTGACTTGTATCTTCTAATTGATTTTGTAACTCATTCAGAAACACAAGAAACAATGGTATTATATAAAGCACTTTATAAAGACTGTGGCCTATTCGTTAGACCTTATGATATGTTTGTAGAAGAAGTTCCATCAGATAAACCAAATCCAACAGGACAAAAATATAGATTTCAAGAATATTACGTTGATAGCGTAAAATAATTTACATTTAACAATCATAGTTAATTTTCCTCTTAGGAAAAAATATTATAGTCCTGCGGACTTAAAATAGGGATATGAATTACAAAATTATCTTATTGTGATTTCATATCCCTTAATTTTTTATTTATTTTTATGTTTATTATAAAGCTTAACTGTTGTGAATTGTAATCTATGCTTTATATCCCAATAACTCTCTTACTACAACAGATGCAATAATCATACCTGCAACTGGTGGTACAAAAGATATTGAGCCTGGTATCTGTCTTTTCTCTGCACATTTTTTACTACTTTCACCAGTACAAACACATCCTGTTTTACATGTAACAACATCTTCTTCTCTAGGCTTCATTGGTATTTCTTCAGAATATACTACTTTTAACTTCTTAACGCCTCTTCTCTTAAGTTCATATCTCATTACTTTTGCTAATGGACATACCTTAGTTTTATAAATATCAGTAACCTTAAATTGAGTTGGATCTAACTTATTTCCTGTTCCCATTGAACTAATAAGCTTTATCTTATTCTTCTCACAATATACTGCAAGACCTATTTTTGCTGATACAGTATCAATAGCATCTACAACATAATCAACATCATCTGTTATAATATCGCCAATATTATCTGCAGTAACAAATACTTGATGCGTTATTACATTACACTTTCTATTGATAGTTAAGATTCTTTCCTTCATAACCTCAACTTTACTTTGACTAATAGTTTTATATGTAGCATGTATTTGTCTATTTAAATTTGTTAAACAAACTGTATCATCATCTATTAAAACTATTGTGCCAACACCAGCTCTTGCTAATGCTTCAACGGTAAAACTACCTACTCCTCCAACCCCAAATACAACTACTTTACTATTTGCTAATGTATCTAAACCTTCTTTTCCTATAAGAAGTTCTGTTCTTGATAATGAATGTTGAGCCATTTTTTATCCTCCTTAGTAACATTTCATTAATACTCTAAAGTGATAATTATCATACTACAATATTCATAAAATGTCATCATATTATTCATAAGTTGTAAGTTTTAAAATTTCTTTTCTAATGATAGCTTCCTTATTAAGGTCAGTAATTATAACTAAAGAATCTCCAGATCTTATCTCTGTATTACCAGTTGGTAGAATTTCTTCACCGCCTCTTTTTATTGACAATATTAATGTATTGGTTGGCCATGTTATATCTTTTACTAGCTTTCCTGCTATAGGTGAACCATAATGAACTACTGTATCAATTACTATTTTTCTACTATCATCACCACTATATCCTTCTATCTTCTTCCCCTTAAGCTGATTTTCAAGTAATGAATCATATACTGGTTTACTTTTTAACAAATCTGCTACTATATACGAAATTATAGATACTATAGTTAAAGATAATAAATGAGAAAATGACCCAGTCATTTCTGTTATAAGTATTACTCCTGTTATTGGTGCCCTTACTATAGCCGTAAAATATCCTGCCATAGATAATATTATAAAGTTATTAAAAAACATGCTATCTATACCAAAATAATTAATAGATAAATTTCCAAAGATAGCCCCTATAGTTGCCCCAATTATTAAAAGTGGAAAAAATATTCCTCCTGGTGATCCAGAACCGAAACTTATCATTGAAAACATAAACTTCATTATTAAAAGTAAAAGTAAAAATGGAATTGTCGTGTCCAAATGTAACTCTTCTATTATCCTATGCCCACCACATAAAACATATGGGAAAACAATTCCCAAAATACCTGCTATTATAAACGGTATAATATTTCTAACAGGCATAGATACTATAGTTATCTTCTTATATACCTTCTGACTTAATAATAAAACCTTATTATAAAACGCTCCTAATAGCCCTAAAACTATGCCTAAAATTATTAAAACCCAATAATGATCTAATGGAATAGATTTAGCTTCTCCAAAATTGAATATAGGTTTTATTCCAAATACTTCTTTAGAAACAAAATCTGCAGATACAGCAGCTGCCATTGTTGACAATAACACTATTGGTGAAAAATATTTATATATTTCTTCTAATGCAAACATGACACCAGCAAGTGGTGCGTTAAAAGCAGCAGCAAGACCAGCTGCACCTCCACTTGATATAAGTATTTTCTTTTCTACTCTTGTACATTTTAATTTCTTACTTATCCCTTCTCCTACAGAAGCTCCTAATTGTATAGATGGTCCTTCTCTTCCTAGAGATAGCCCTGACCCTATAGATAAGACTCCACCTATAAATTTATAAATAATAGTGGTAAACCAATTATTTCTTAAATATCCTAACAATACTCCCTTTGTTTGTGGTATTCCGCTACCACTAACCATAGGATTTTTCTCTATTATTTTCCCTACAATATAGCCTACTATACCTAGAACTATCATAGATATCGGTACAAGCCACAATTTTTCTCTTTCTATACTATACATCCAAAACGCAAATTCCTCTGCATACCCCAATGCTAGCCTATATAATACAACTATTACAGAAGCTAGTATTCCAACTAATATTCCATGTAACAATATGTACAGTTCTCTATTTCCCCTATTTACTACCGCTTTATAGTCATTTTTCATTATTTACCACCTCATAATAAATTATACTACCTGCCCTTTTATGGTACAAATAAAAAAAGTCACGATGTGACTTTTTCTACCTATATTTTTTTATTACCTTATTTTCAAAAATAGCAACAACTTTATACATAATATATGCCAATATAGAAAGAATTATAATGGCCATCATTACAGAATTTAAATCTGCTATCTGTCCACCATATACAATAAGGAATCCTAATCCTTCCTTTGCCACTAAATACTCACCCATTATTACTCCTACCCAAGATAACCCTACATTAATCTTTAAAGCCGACATTAGAAGCGGTATTGATGATGGTAATACTAAATTTTTTAAAATCTGTAGCTTAGTTGCCCCAAAAGTCTCCATTAACTTAATTCTTTCACCATCAACTTCCATAAAACCTGCATAGACTGATATTATTGTTACTATAATTGATATTAATAAAGCTATAACTACTATAGCTGTTATTCCATTTCCTACCCAAAAAATTATAATTGGTGCCAATGCTACCTTAGGAATAGCATTCAAAACTACCAAATATGGATCTAATACTTTACCTATAAACTTATTCCACCATAAAATTATTGCTATTACTGCACCCATTATAGTTCCTGCAACAAATCCTATTATTGTTTCATAACAAGTTATCCAAATGTGTCTAAATAAATTACCTTCATAAAAATACTTAACCAATGCTTCTACTACTCTAGATGGTGATGATACTAAAAATGGGTCTACCCACTTTAATTCTGCTGCAATTTCCCATACTATAATGAAAATTGCTAATATCAAGAATCTTGTTATTCCTATTGTTCTTTTATCCTTTTTTACTTTTCTTAAGTACCGTTGATGCTCTGTTAATTGACCTCTATTCACCACTCTCAAGCTCCTTCCATACAGTATTAAAATAATCCTTATACTGCATTGCTTCCCTTCTCTTAAATGGTGTGTCATATTTTTCATCATAATATATATTTAATACTCTTTTTATCTTAGCTGGTCTTGCACTTAGAATAATAACTCTATCTGATGTTGTAATTGCTTCACCAATATCATGAGTTACCATAAGTGCCGTCTTATTTTCCTTCCGTATTATAGAATAAATTTCATCAGATACCCTAATCCGTGTAACATAGTCTAATGCTGAAAAAGGTTCATCTAAAATCAATAATTCTGGAGACAAAGCAAGAGTCCTTATAAGTGCCACTCTTTGTCTCATCCCTCCTGATAACTCCCTTGGATAACTATCCTTAAAATCATATAACTGATAGCTTCTAAGAAGATTCTCTACTTTAATTATATTTATTCTACTTACGCACTTTTTTATCTTTAAACCTAATATTACATTTTCCCATACTGTTAACCAATCAAAAAGGTTATCTTTTTGAAACATATACCCTATTCTATCCGTTCCCTTTTTTATTTCCTCTCCATTTAAAGTTATATTTCCTGAAGATTTATCAATAAGCTTTGCAATTATATTCAAAATAGTAGATTTTCCGCATCCTGATGGTCCCACTATAGAAATGAATTCTCCTTCATTTACTTCAAATGATATATCCTTTAGTGCTTCTGTTTCTCCACTTAAAGTATGATAATTTTTTTTTAGTTTCTCTACCTTAAGCCTAGTCATTTAAAGCATCCTCCTTTCATTATTACCTATTAACGTAACACTCTACAGGTTACTTAATCACCTTGTCTACAAAAGAAGTATCCACTATATCATCAAATTCAGGTCTTGTAGGTATTAAGTCAGAATCATAGTCTTGTATTATATCCATTAAATGATCTACATGCTCTTTAGAAACCGCCGGTGTCTTAGAAAAAGCTTCAACAGATCTATAATTCTTAACAACATTAGTTAATACATCTAAATCGCTACCAGGAAAGAAATCAATTATTGCTTTAGCTACTTTTTCATCACTAGATTCTTCTACAAACTTTTGCCCTTTATAAATAGCTCTAGTAAATGATTCAATAATCTCTGGATTCTTTTTTATATATGATTGATTAGCATAAAAAGTAGTATAAGATATATCTCCAGCTTCCTTACCTATTGATGAAACTATATATCCTTTCTTTTCTTTTTCAAGCATACTTCCTGTTGGTTCAAATAAAGCTACATAATCTCCTGTACCACCAGTAAAAGCCCCTGCAGTAGCATTAAATGCTATATTAGTTATTATATTTACATCAACCCCTGGAGTTAATCCATGTTTCTTTAACACATATTCTAGTGACATTTCTGGTACTCCACCAGGTCTACCTCCAACTATAGTTTTTCCTTTAAGAGATTCATAGCTAAAATCTTTTTCATTCTCCCTACTTATAAGAAAAGAACCATCCTTTTGAGTTAATTGCGCAAATGCCTTAGGATAATCCTCTCTTCCTTGATTATAAATATAAATTACTTGCTCTGGGCCACTAAATCCAATATCAACACTGCCACTAAGGACTTGTTGCATTGTTTTATCCGCTCCTTGACCTGTGCTTATATCCAGTTCTATCCCTTCCTCTTCAAAATATCCTTCGTTTATAGCAACATACATTGGTGCATAAAATACAGACCTAGTCACTTCATTTAATCTTACTTTTTTAAGGCTACCTTTTTCTCTAGATTCACATCCAAAAAGTGATATTGCCATTACTAGTGATATTAATAATACAACAACTTTTGTTATGCGACTTCTCATAGTGCCTCCTAAGCATATTTTTTTCTATTAATATATTATGAAACTATATCAATAAAGTGCCTGTATACACAAAAAAGGGTTGTTACAACAACAAAATTTAATTGTTATTGTAACAACCTTATATATTTTTAATATCTATATTATTTTCCACAGCACTTTTTATACTTCTTACCACTTCCACATGGACATGGGTCATTTCTACCAATCTTAACTTCATTAACTACAGTTTTTCCATTCTTCCACTCTGTATGGATTTCTTTTCTCTTTTCAGGTGAGAAAATACTATCCCATTGTGGTAAGTTATATAAGTAATCTGCTTTTGCATCTAACATATTGAAGTATAACTTTTCTAAATCAATATTAACATTTAATTCTGTATCTGCTTCCATGTTTTCTATATCCATAGTTACATCTACAGATTCGCTTAATCCGTCTAAGAATCCCATAAAGAATAATATATCTGTGTTATATTCTTTTGCTAACTCTTCTACTTTACCAGTTAAGTTTGTTTTTTTATCTCCTAGAATTTTAGCATAGATTTTTTCTTCTACAGAACTATATTCTTTCCAAAACTTAGCTTCCCCATTTACTTTTACATATTCAACTACCATATCTGTCCATTGCTTGTATAAACTCATATCCTTCTTCTCCTTTTATATCTCTTTATTTAAGCTTACCGCTTTTCACTCTATTTCTTACTATACGATGTATAATCATCAACTGATAGTGGTTTTGTAATATCTACAAATGAAATAAATTTATCATTTATAGGACTTACATTAATTTTCACTTTATCAATAAATTCTAATTCCGTCAATGTTAAAACTATAGATTCTACAGCTTTTTCTTCATCATCTTCCGTAAAATTAGGTTTAGAATTTGCAAAATCAAAAGTTATATGTGCAATTTTATCTTTTATTGATACTGCTGAAATCCTAATATCTGTAGGCAACACTGGTTTTAACTTTGAAACTCTTTCTGGTCCCTTTATTAATTCATCTAAAATATTTCGTACTAAAACTTCATCTTCATTTATTATTCTTTTTTCATCTGCTAAATTATTATTCTCATCTCTGAACTTTAACTTAATATCTATAATATCAGCTTCAGCATTTTCTTTTATGATATTTATATCATTATCTATCCTACTTTGCTCTTTTGTACATGCTGTAATAGTAAATACTATTATTGCTAAACATAATACCCTAGCGCTCTTCTTTAGTATACTCATTTAATAAAACCCTCTTTACTAAATTTCAATAACTTCACTTGGACCTTCCCTCTTTGCTAAATATAGCTTTACTTCTTTCTCTAAGTCAACTTTGGCTTCTACCAATATAGACTTTACTGTCTCATATGCTAAATCAGGATAATTATTATTATTACTTAGATGTCCTAAAAATATAGTTTTTTCTTTTCCATCTAAAATATCAATTATCGCTTTACCACAATCTTCATTAGATAAATGTCCAACGCTACTTAAAATTCTTCTTTTTAAGTTATATGGGTATGGTCCAAACTTTACCATCTCAACATCATGATTACTCTCTAGTAATATAACATCACTATTTCTTATTGCATCTTTTATTTCATAAGAGAAGTGTCCTATGTCTGTAACTACAGCACATTTTTTATCTTTATGCTGCACAGTGTATCCACTAGAATCAATAGCATCATGAGGTGTTGAAAACCTATTCACTGTTATATCTTTTATATCTATACTGTTCCCATTAAATCTTCTTACATTTTCTTCTTTTATATTTCCAATTTTGCCTTCCATCTCAAGCCAAGTTTTTTCAGTTGCATATATTGGTATATTGTATTTTCTACTTAATACACCTACACCTTTTATATGATCACTATGTTCATGAGTAATAAAAATTCCATCTATAAATTTAGGACTTTCCCCAATTTCTTTCAGGGAAGCCTCTATGTATTTTCCTGGCATCCCTGCATCAATTAATATCTTGCCTTGATCTCCTGCTATAAATATACTATTTCCTGAACTACCACTATATAACGAACAAAATTTCATTTTAAATCACCTATTTATAAATCCTAGTAACATCTCCACCAAGACTTCTAAACTTATCTTCTATGTGAGGATATCCTCTATCTATATGTTCAATAGCGAATATTTCTGTTTCTCCTTTAGCAACTAATCCTGCAATAACCATTGCAGCACCTGCTCTAAGGTCTGTAGCTTTAACTACTGCACCATTAAATTCCTTTACGCCCTCAATTATAGCACTTCTACCTTCTACTTTTATGTTGGCTCCTAGTTTCTTTAATTCATCTACATGTTTAAATCTTGATTCCCATATAGATTCATTTACTAAACTTCTTCCTTCTGCTAAGCACATAAGTACAGTCATTGGTTGTTGTACATCCGTTGGGAACCCTGGATATGGTGATGTTTTTACATTGGTTCCTCTTAACTTTCCTTCTCTTTTAACAGTAACAGAATCATCACCTTCTGCCACCTCAACACCCATCTCTACTAATTTCGCTGTTATAGATTCAAGATGTTTTGGTATAACATTTTTTATAGTTACTTCCCCACCACAAGCAGCTGCTGCTATCATAAATGTTGCCGCTTCTATTTGGTCTGGGATAACTGAGTACGTACATCCAGTTAAGCTAGGTACACCTTTTATAATAATTACATCTGTACCCGCACCTTTTATATTTGCACCCATAGTATTTAAGAAATTAGCTACATCAACTACATGTGGTTCTCTTGCTACATTTTCTAATACAGTAGTACCTTCTGCCACCGCTGCTGCTATCATAACATTTATAGTAGCCCCTACAGAAACTACATCAAAAAATATATTTGTACCTACTAATTTCTCTGCTTGTATAGACACTGAACCATGATTTATTTCTACAGTAGCTCCTAAAGCTTCAAAGCCTTTTATATGTTGATCAATTGGTCTTACTCCAATGTGACATCCACCTGGAAGTGCTACTCTAGCTTTTTTAAATCTACCTAATAATGCTCCGATTAAATAATATGATGCTCTCATATTCTTAACTTCTTCAATCATTGCATCTGTACTATAAATTGATTTACTATCTATAACAAATTCATTTTTATTTCTTTGTATTTCACAACCTAAACTTCTCATTATCTTTTCCATACATTGAACATCTTCAATATCTGGAATATTATCTATTACACAAACACCGTCACTTGCTAATATCGCTGCAGGTAATATTGCTACAGCTGCATTCTTAGCTCCAGTTATTTCTACTGAACCAAATAATTTATTTCCACCTTTAACGAGTAATCTTTCCATCCCTTCATCCATCCTTAAATAGTTTATATATTAACCCTCTTAATTTAACCTTTTTTATAACCACCTTTTATTCTATCATTTATTCTATTAAAAGTTAACTATATTTTTTGTGTTATATAATTCCTGTTATTATCGTCAATTACATATAATAATTATATCAAAATATTTACATTTTTCAATTTTTTTGTTCCATAAGCTCCTTTTTTGTTATTTCTTATACTTTTATCTATAAAATTAAATATTTAAAAACTATACATTAGTTATGTTTTATCTGATATTATATAATTAATAAAATTTTGAAAATAAGGGTGAAACTTATGAAATACAATTTAGTTGCTTTATTTGATAATGATTCTAATAAACTTATTGATTTTAATTATAGACATATTTCAAAACGAAATAAGAATATCCATCATATTCCACTTCATATTGTATTAGAAACTATAGATGATCCAGATATCAACAAATTAAATGATTTGATATCAAAAATATTAAGACCTTATAAAAAATTTAAGGTGCACCTTGATACAATATATACCCTTTCCTCTAATAATAGGAATCAATATATTGGTGTAGAAGAAAGAGGTTATATAAATGGATTAGTAAGAAATTTGAACGAAGACTTAAAATTATCTGGTTTTAAGGTGAAAGATATAGAAAGTACTGAAGAATTATTTATACCTTTATCACAAAACTTATCAAAAAACTTTAGTTCTAAATCTAATCTTTCTCAAACATCCATCGATTCATTTGCAAAAATAGAAAAGGTAGAACTTTGGAAAATAGTCGGAAACAAAAAGTATTCTGTAGTTCATACTTATAATCTAAGGGAATTTTAAATTATATATAAAATTTTTTAGTGTAAGCCTTTTCAACACTTTCATAATTATTTTTATTTGTTAAAATAATAATTAATATACAAATGCGAAGAAAGGAACTTATTTTCATGGATATAAATGAAATTTTTACATTATACAAAAATTCTACATTCAATTCTGTAGATGATACATTTAAAATTTCTGAAAAAAATATTCCTAAAAAAGTATTAGCACTTCAAATAACATTAGGTAATTTGGCTACACTTAGTAATTGCTGTGAATTCATAAAATCAAATGAATTTACAAGTAATACATCTATTTTAAATGAATATTTGTCTTGTCTAAACTTTATTTTTAGCATTGGATTAGATATAGGAATAGATAACTTGAACTTTAGCATAAGTGAGTCTACAGCTCCAATATATGATCAATTTCTTGATGTTTATGTAGATATAAATGATTTTATAAACTTTAGAACTGAAGATCAATTTTATACATTATTAGAAAGTTTCTTTACTATTGGAAAATCACTAAATATCTCTATTGCTGATATTTGTGACATGTATAATTTAAAATCAAAAAATAACTTATCTTAATAATCATTAGAAAAGAGGAAACCGTATCATTATAGCAATTTCCTCTTTTTTTACACAGAAAATAATTCACACTTAACACTTTAAGGTTACATCTCTCTTCAAGGAAAATAATATAGTACCCTCATAGCAATCCCCTCAACTTCTATAATTTTAATCCAAGCTATATTCATTCATTTCATTTCTGTAATAGGATTATACCATCTTAAGAAAACTAATCTACTCTATACATGTAATTATCACTATATCATGATGGATTATTTTTAATATTTTAGGGAATTATATTATCGAGGTGATTTAATGGGCATAATTTTAAGTATAATAGCTGGTTTAGCTATGACTTTTCAAGGTGTTTTTAACACTAGGCTTCAAGAAAAAGTTGGAGCTTTCGAAGCTAATACCATTGTTCAAGGTACTGCATTTATTTTAGCTTTAATCTTACTATTCTTTTTAGGTAAAGGAAACATTCGTGAAGTAAAAGATATTAATAAAATATATCTTTTAGGTGGTGTTATTGGAGTCATAATTACTTATACTGTTATGGGTTCAATTGCATCCATAGGTACAACTTTTGCTATATCAACAATTTTAATAGCTCAATTACTAAGTGCAGCTATTATGGAATGGTTCGGATGGTTTGGTACTGAAAAAATTCCATTTTCATTTCATACCATTGCTGGTGTAGCTATTATGATAATTGGAATTTTAGTATTTAAATTTATGAAATTTTAGACCAACTATAGAATATACATAATATAGTACTACCTTTAGGAGGGTCTAAATGATTTTTCTTAAAAACAAGCTATCAGGTGAATTAAAAGATGCTATAAATGAACCCTATATAAAAAATCTAAGAGTCTTAATTGAATTTTCTAATTTAGGAGAAACTGCTGAAAAGAAACTTAGATCGATGGGATGTACTGTATTCTATCGTAACAACTTCATAAAAATAATTTCTGCTGAAGTTTCTCCTAAAAATATGAGTCGCTTGATAGAATTACCTTATATTAAATATATTTCTTTAGACAAACATTGCTATTTATGCGGCTCAAATATATTATCGTCTAACGGTATATCTTCTTCTGCAAAACTTCCTGGTACAGGAAAAAATATCACTATAGGAATAATAGATAGTGGTGTTTATCCTCATGCTGACTTAAAAAAACCAACTAACAAAATTAAAGACTTTGTGGACTTATATTCAGAAATTACAGAACCTTATGATAATAATGGACATGGGACTTTTGTATCAGGTGTTTTATGTGGTAGTGGCATTACCAATAGTGGCATGTATAAAGGTATAGCTATCGATAGTACTATTGTAATGATCAAAGCTTTCGATTCATTAGGTAAATGTTATTGCTCTGATTTATTTCAAGGACTTGATTACATTAAAAATAACCCTGAATTAGAAGTAAAAATTATTCTTCTTCCTTGTGAGTTAAATTCTTATGACAAATTCTTATTATCTTTATTTAATAAATATTTTCAATTTTTTAACGATATAAATATACCTATAATTGTTTCTGCCGGACATAATGGTAATGTTGAAGGTAAAATATCTGGTTTTGCCTTGCTAGATAATTGCATAACTGTCGGTGGAATAACAGGCTCTAAATATGAAAAAAAGCCATATAAATATTCATCTGGTGGAAGTGTATCAAAAAAAATAAAGCCCAATTTTGTTGCTGCTGCATCAAATATAACCTCACTTAACTGTGATACATCCTATATCTCTATAAAAAATGGATTAAAAGTTTATCCAAGAAAATTACAAGAACAATATATAACTTATTCTGGCACTTCTGTATCTGCAGCATATATAGCCGGAATATGTGCCATAATCTTAGAAATAGTTCCTGAACTAAAACCTGTAGATATCCATGCAATTCTAAAGTTTTGTTCAGAAAATATTGATTTGCCTAAATATCTCCAAGGATATGGACAAGTTTCTATTTTAAAACTCCGTAATAAACTAACTCGTATTATTGAAGAAAATAAAAGAAAAAAACACTAAAATTAAAGTGTATATTATTAGACTTCTATCGCTAAAAATATACACTCTCTTTTTATATAAATATTCTTTTTATTGTTAACACCATAAATGTTATCATTATACATACTCCTAATAATAAGAATATGCCTTCTACAATTCTCTTATTTTTTATAATAGCTCTTAATCCATTAATTATAAATAAGAACACTATTATAGCTTCTGCTATAAGATATATTTGAACTCTTGATTTTGCCCCAGTTCCATAAATATATCCCACCGCGGCTATCCCTATAGCTGCTAATCCTAACAATATATTTAGTATTGTTATAAGTATTTTACCTTTATCCTTTTTCTTTTTTGCTACGTCTACCATATTACTACTTTCAACCTTTTTTTCTTCATTTGCCGCATTCATTTGCTCTAACTGTTGTATTCTTTCTTGTCTTTCTTTTTGATTTATATTGTAGTTTCTATCTTGCTGTCTGATTCTTTCTATTCTTTCTCTTTCCTTCTCTCTTTCTATTCTTTCCCGTTCTGCCAATCTATATTCTCTTTCTCTATCATAATTTCTATTTGAATCTATATTTGATCGTTCTTGATATCTATAATCATCATTTCTTCTTTGTGGTGTTCTATCCATTCTATCTCTAGAATATGTATTATTTATTGACTCACGACTGTATCTTCTGTCATCAACTACGTTTCTATTATTAAATCTATTTCTTGTATCTATTCTATCTCTATTATATTCTCTACTATATCTGCTATAATTGTCATTCATTCTGTCTTGTTCATATCTTCTTTGATCAATATCTCTATCATATGATCTACTTCTTCTTTGATTATTTCTAGACTGTTGTTGACGACGTCTTTCCTGCTCACGAATCCTATCCATCCTATATTTCTCACTCATCCTATTATCCCCTCCTAATTACAGAATTTTAATGATATCTTATTATCTTTGATAACTAACATTGCTTTAAACTCATTACCACTTTTTGATTTAAATCCTGAAATTACCTCAGTTCTTCCACTTCTTATTAAAGAATATATTTCTTTATCCCCTATCTTTACTCCACAAATTTCTCCTACAAAAAAACTACATCCATTATTAAAATTAGTACAATTATACCCTTTTGAGTTTCTTCTAACAAGTCCCTTGTTGCAAATTGGACATACACCCAATACTTTGCTTTCACTTGGTTCCTTCAACTTTTTATCTTCAATTACTTGTTTAAAAAGGCTTTTACTCTCTATAAGTCTTCCTCTTCTCATAGCTTTAGATATATTAGATTTTATATATTTCTCTAATTTCTCCATAAAGACATCACTTGCTATTTCCTTATCACAAACCTGCTTCAATCCTTTTTCCCAAGATGCAGTCAATGTAGGATTTAGTAATGATGGTACTGAATCTTTAATAACTTCATATATAAGTTCCCCTTTTGTTGTAGGCGATATAATTTGAGTCTTACTATTGGTTGATATATATCCTATATTATTAAGTTTTTTTATAATCTCTCCTCTAGTAGCTGAAGTACCTATTCCTGTATTAATTATATGTTCCCTAAGTTCTTCATCTTCTATAAGTTTTCCTGCATTCTCCATAGCCAATATTATTGATCCTGAAGAATATCTCTTAGGTGGTGATGTCTCACCTTCTTTTATTGTTAATTCATTTAGATTTAATAATGATCCCTTTTTCAACTTTTCAACTAATTCTTTAGATATCTTATCTTCTCTCTCCTTAGTTTTATCTTCAGTATATATTTTCATATATCCTTCATCTACTAAGGTTTTAGATGAAGCAAAAAAACTCTCTCCATCTAATATTACTTCTACAGCTACCTTTGAAAACTTAGCCGGCTCTAAAAATATTGCTAAAAATCTTCTAAGTATATATTCATATACTTTAAATGATTTATCTTTAAGTCCATTTAAATTATTTAAGCCTTCTCCTGTAGGAATTATTGCATAGTGGTCTGTAATCTTTTTATCGTCTACATATTTAGTTTTATTTATATTTTGATAAGATTTATTTTCTAGTATATTCTTTACAGCACCTGCTATATCTTCATTATGATAGTTTCTTAATTTACTTATAGTCTTACCTATTTCTTTTCCTACTGCTGTAGATAAAACTCTAGCATCTGTTCTAGGATAGGTCACTAACTTTTTTTCATAAAGTTCTTGAACTATACTTAATGTTTCTTCTGGTGGAATCTTAAGTCTCTTAGAACAAAGATTTTGAATTTCTGCTAAGTTAAATAATAACGGTGCATTTTTCTTCTCTGTATGTTTAGTTATTGATTTAACAACAGCAAACTTTCCATCTATAGAATCTATAAATTCTTCTGCATCTTCCCTTTTTTTAAATCCAGAATCACTATATAATTTTGGTGAATCCTTAACTCTAGATTCATCTGTTACTTTCCACTCTGTATTTAAAACCTCTTCATTTAATTTAAAACTACCTTGTATTTTATAAAAATAGTCTTTTACGAAGTTCTTTATATCTCTTTCTCTATCAACTATCATTCCTAAAACGCAACTCATTACTCGACCTACTGCTACTACAGTAAAGTCTTCATTCAATACTTGTGCTAACGCATCTCCATATATTAATGTAAGTAATCTAGAAAAATTAATTCCTTGCAGATAATCCTCTTTTGCTCTTAAGTAAGCAGAATCTGATAAGGCGTCATATTCCTGTAAATCCTTAGCTTCTTTTATTCCCCTTTTTATCTCTTCTTCAGTTTGAGAATCAATCCAAACTCTTTTCTTTTTCTTACCTTCTACACCTACCATTTCATCCACTAATCTATATATGTATTCTCCTTCTCTCCCCGAATCCGTACATACATATATTGTATCTATATCATCACGTTTTAATAATGATGCTACTATATCAAATTGTTTTTTCACTGCCGGTATTACTTCATACTTATATGTATCCGGTATAAATGGTAGTGTATTCAAACTCCATGTTTTTAATTTGGCATCATATGCTTCTGGATAACACATTGTTACTAAGTGCCCAACACACCATGTAAATACAGAATCTTCTCCTTCTATATATCCATCTCTTCGAGTAGATTTCACATTTAACAACTTCACGTAATCCATTGCCACTGATGGTTTTTCTGTTATAAATAAAGCCTTTTTCATAAAATCACCATTTTGATTATATCATAACTACTTTTTATTATATAATATTTTTATAACATATTCTAATTTGGGGGAACAGCCAATGAAAGATAAGATACTATCACTACTTAAGAAAAATAATTTTGACTATGTATCTGGAGAAATGATATCTAAAGAATTAAATATAACTAGATCAGCTATCTGGAAATACATGAAGGCACTTAAAGAAGACGGCTATAAAATAGATTCTGTCACAAATAAAGGCTATCTATTATTATCTAGTCCTGATGTAATTACTTATGGTGAAATTTGCAATTCGTTAACAACTAAATATATAGGTCGTAATTATAACTATTTTTCTACTATAGATTCTACCTCAACAAAAGCAAAAGATTTAGCATCAAAGAACTATCCAGAGGGAACTACCATAATTTCTGAACTTCAAACTTGTGGACGTGGACGAATGGGTAGAACTTGGGTATCTCCTTCTGGTAAAGGACTCTTTTTTTCAATAATTCTTAGACCTAATGTAGATCCTTATAGTGTAGGAATATTAACATTTGTAGCAGCTGCTGCAATTCATAAATCTTTAAAATCTTTCAATATAGATACCACTATAAAATGGCCTAACGATATATACTTAGACAATAAAAAAGTATGTGGAATATTAACAGAATTAAATTGTGAACTTTCCTCTGTTAATTATGTTGTTCTAGGAATCGGTTTAAATGTAAACACAACTTTAGAAGACTATCCTAGTGACATACAAACCGTAGCTACATCATTAAAAATACACTGTGGTCAAAATATCTCAAGACAACTATTACTTGCATCTATACTTAATAATTTTGAAGACCTCTATGAAAAATATAAAAATAATGACATCACAGAAGCCCTTTCAATATGCAGGAATTACTCTAACGTAATAGGCAAAGAAATTTATTTAATAAATAAAAATTCTCACGAAAAAGTATTAGCCAAAAATATAAATGACGACGGCAGCTTACTAGTTATTGACGCCGATAATAAAGAAAGAACTATCTACTCCGGTGAAATATCCGTTAGACCAGTGCACTAAAAACTGTGCACTAAAAAAGCTATCGTTCACAAGTTTTCACTTATTTTTACGATAGCTTTTAAAAACCTTATAATATATCAAACTCTCCAAAGCTTCTAAACTTTGCATATCTATCTCTAATAAGATTACTCTTATCTATATTTATCAATTCTTTCAATTCCTTATATAACTCATCTTTTATTCTTTGCGCTACTAAATCTACATCTTTATGGGCGCCGCCATTCGGTTCTTTTATAATTTTATCTATAATTCCTAATTTAAATAAACTATCTGCAGTCATTTTCATTGATTCTGCAGCTTCCTTTGCTCTAGTTCCATCTTTCCATAGTATTGATGCAAAACCTTCTGGTGATAATATTGAGTATACTGCATTTTCTAGCATCCATACCCTATCAGCAACAGCTAATGCCAATGCTCCACCACTACCACCTTCACCTATAACAATTGATATTATAGGAGTTTTTAATTTGCTCATTTCTAATAAATTTCTAGCTATTGCTTCTCCTTGACCTCTTTCTTCTGCTCCAACTCCACAAAAAGCACCTGCTGTATTGATAAAATTTATTATAGGTCTATTAAACTTTTCTGCATTTTTCATAAGCCTTAAAGCTTTCCTATATCCTTCTGGATATGGAGCCCCAAAATTTCTCTCTATATTATCTTTTAAATTTTTTCCCTTTTGTATACCTATTACAGTTATCGGAATCTCCTCTAAAAAACCAATTCCTCCAACTACCGCTTTATCATCTCTAAAATTTCTATCACCTTTTAACTCTATAAAGTCTGTGAATATTCTTTCTATCAAATCCATTGTTGTTGGTCTCTCAACCATCCTAGATAACACTACCTTATCCCATGCATTTAATTTACTCACTTATTTCACATCCTTTACATTGTGTATTTTTAATATTGTTGCCAAAGTATGTTTTAAATCTTTTCTTTCTACTATTTTATCAACAAAACCATGCTCTAATAAAAACTCTGATGTTTGAAAATTCTCTGGTAACTCTTGCTTAATAGTTTGTTCTATAACTCTTCTTCCTGCAAAGCCTACTAATGCTTTCGGTTCAGCTAATATTATATCTCCTAGCATAGCAAATGATGCTGTTACACCACCAGTAGTTGGATCTGTTAATACTGTTACATATAGTAATCCTTCATCACTATGCTTGCCTAAAGCTGCACTAACCTTCGCCATTTGCATTAGGGATACCATACCTTCTTGCATTCTAGCACCACCAGAACAAGTAAATATGATTATAGGTAACTTTTCTTTTGTAGCTTTCTCTACTGCAAAAGTTATTTTTTCACCAACTACACTCCCCATACTTCCCATCATAAAGTTACTATCCATAACTGCTATTATACATGGCTTTTTTTCTATTTCACCATATCCTGTCACTACGCCTTCAGATAAACCTGTTTTTTCTTGCATTTTTTTTATCTTTTCTTCATAGCCAGGATAATCTAACGGATTTTTAGACGTCATATTTTCATTGAATTCCTTAAATGTTCCATCATCAACTATCATGTCTATTCTTTCTTTTGCATTTAATCTAAAATATCCACCACACTCAGGACAAACCTTAAGATTTTCTTCTACTTCTTTGTTGTATAATATTTTGTTACACTTATCACATTTAATCCACATACCATCAGGTATTGTTGGGATTTCTTCAGCATTGGCATTTACATCTTTACTTTCCTCATTACCAACAGTAAGGTATTTAGTTCTCTTAAACAGATTCATAGTTCCCACCTACTATTTCAATATCTCCTTTTGAATAAATCCTGTATCAAAATTTCCTTTAATATAATTTTCATTATTAAGTATCTTTAGTTGAAAATCTATATTGGTATCAATTCCTCTAATTTCATATTCACACAAAGCTCTTTTCATCTTTGAAATTGCCTCTTCTCTACTTTTACCATGTACTATAAGCTTACTTATCATAGAATCATAATATGGAGGTATTATATAACCTTGATATACCGCTGAATCCACTCTTACACCATTTCCTCCAGGCACAATAAGTATCTCTACTCTTCCTGGTGATGGTGCAAAATTCATATCAGGATTCTCTGCATTTATTCTACATTCAATAGCATGCCCTTCAATTTTTATATCCTCTTGATTAAAAGACAATTCTTTTCCATTTGCTACTCTTATTTGTTCTTTAACTAAATCAATACCTGTTACTAATTCTGTTATTGGATGTTCAACTTGTATTCTAGTATTCATCTCCATAAAATAAAAATTTTTATGTTTATCAACTAAAAATTCAATTGTTCCTACCCCTTTGTAATTAACAGCTTTTGCTGCTCTAACAGCACTTTCTCCCATTACTCTTCTTAACTCTTCAGTAAGAATTAATGATGGTGCCTCTTCTAAAACCTTTTGATTCCTTCTTTGAAGTGAACAATCTCTTTCCCCTAAGTGCACTACATTTCCATAATTATCAGCTAATATTTGTATTTCTATATGTTTTGGCTCTTCTATAAACTTTTCCATATAAACTGTGTCATCATTAAAATTAGCCCTAGCTTCGCTTTTAGCTGCACTATATGCCATTTCTAGTTCGTTTTTAGAATACACAATTCTTATTCCTTTGCCTCCACCTCCAGCTGCTGCCTTTATCATAAGCGGATAACCTATCTTCTTACTTTCACTTATCGCTTCTTCTAAGCTATCAATGGTTCCAATGCATCCAGGTACCACTGGAACATCTGCTTTTATCATAACCTCCCTAGCTTTTGCTTTATTTCCCATCATATCTATAGTTTCGGCATCTGGACCTATAAATTTAATATTACATTCCTCACACATAGAGGCAAACATTGCATTTTCAGATAAGAAACCAAACCCAGGATGTATAGCTTGAGCCCCTGTAAGTACTGCTGCACTTATAATATTACCCATATTTAAATATGAATCTTTAGATTTAGCCGGTCCAATACAAACAGCTTCATCAGCTAGTTGCGTATGCAATGCATCTTTATCAGCTTCTGAATAAACTGCTACAGTTTTTATTCCCATCTCTCTACATGCACGTATAACTCTAACAGCAATTTCTCCACGATTTGCAATTAAGACTTTCTTTATCATAATAGCCTCTCCTTACCCAATCATAAATGTTAATTCTCCCTCTGCTACCTTTTTACCATCAACATAAGCAGTACCTTTTCCTACTCCAGCTCTACTCTTTAGATTTATTATCTCCATCTCTAATGTTAATACATCGCCTGGTACAACTTTATTTCTAAATTTAACTTTATTCATACCACCGAAATATGCAATTTTACCTTTATTCTGTTCCATAGACAACACAGCAATTGCACCAGTTTGTGCTAACGCCTCCATTATAAGTACCCCAGGCATTACTGGTTCTTGTGGAAAATGTCCTTGAAAGAAATATTCATTCATAGTTACAGCTTTTGATGCAACTATTCTTTTCCCCTCTTCCATTTCTAATACCCTATCCACTAATAAAAAAGGATATCTATGTGGTAATATTTCTTGTATTTGTTTAACATCCATTATCATATAAACTTCCCTACCTTATCTTAAATAACGGCTGACCAAACTCAACCATATCTTCATTATTACAAAGTACTTCTACTACTTCTCCATTAAAATCAGAATTTATCTCATTCATTATCTTCATAGCTTCTATTATGCAAAGTGTATCTCCTACTGATACTTTTTGCCCAACCTTTACAAAACTATCTTTCTCTGGTGATGCCTTATCATAAAATGTTCCCACGATTGGAGATTTGACTATTTTGTATTCATCATCACTTTTAGTAGTAGCCTCTTCTCCTTCATTAATTATCATGGTGTTAGATGCTAATTTATCTGTGTTTGTATTTGTACTTACTACATTATTTTCTCTTTTTATCCTAACAGCAACTCCATTTTCCTCATACTCAAATGATGTTATAGATGATTTATCAATTAGTGTTATTAGGTCATTAATTAGTTGTTTATCCATATTAATTACCTCCCACTCCATTTTCTAAAAGCAATTACTGCATTATGTCCTCCAAATCCTAATGAACTAGATAATGCAACCTGTACATCAGCTTTTCTACCAACATTAGGTGTATAATCTAAATCACATTCTTCATCCGGTACTTTATATCCCATTGTAGGTGGTATAAAGTCATCTTCAATAGCCTTTATTGCAAATATCCCCTCTACTGATCCTGCAGCACCTAATAAATGTCCTGTCATTGACTTAGTAGAACTTATTGCTACCTTATATGCATAATCACCTAATGCATTTTTTATAGCCCTTGTTTCTGTCTTATCATTTAATTCTGTAGATGTACCATGAGCATTTATATAACTAACTTCTTCTGGTTTTATATTTCCTTCTTCCATAGCTAACTCTATAGCTCTTCCAGACATTTCTGCTGATGGATCTGGTGCTGTAATATGATGAGCATCACATGTTGATCCATAGCCAACAATTTCTGCATAAATTTTAGCTCCTCTTTTAAGTGCAGATTCCATGTCTTCTAAAATAAGCATTCCTGCACCTTCACCCATAACAAATCCATGTCTTTCCTTATCAAATGGTATTGATGCTCTAAGTGGATCTTCACTTTTACTTAATGCCTTCATAGATGCAAATCCAGCTACCCCCATAGGAGTTATTGGTGCCTCACTAGAACCAGCTATTATTATATCTGAATATCCATATTTTATATTTCTAAATGCCTCTCCTATACATTGTGTTCCTGTAGCACATGCAGTAACGACACTAGTACAAGTTCCTTTAGCTCCAAATTCAATAGCTATAGTCCCAGCAACTAAATTTACAATAGACATCGGAACAAAGAAAGGTGATACTCTTCCTACACCTTTTTCATGCTTATTTATTACTTGCTCTTCTATTGTGCCAAGTCCACCAATTCCAGAACTTACAATAACACCAAATCTTTCTTTATTAATCTTCTCTAAATCTATACCAGAATCTTTTACAGCCTCTCTTGCTGCTACTACTGCAAGTTGAGTAAATCTATCCATTCTTTTAGCTTCTTTTTTCCCTAAATATTCTTCTGCATTAAAGTTTTTTACCTCTCCTGCAACTTTAGCTTTATGTTCTGAAGCATCTATTAAAGTAATTTTATCTATTCCTACCTTACCTTCTTTAATTCCATTCCAACTTTCTTCTACATTTAGTCCTAATGGAGTTAAAGCACCTAATCCTGTAACAACTACTCTTCTTTCCATACTAACCCTCCAGTTTTTAATTCATAGTCATTCCACCGTCTACTGCGATGACTTGACCTGTGATATAGTCTGATAAGTTACTTCCTAAGAATAATGCTAAATTAGCCACATCCTCAGGATTACCTAATCTTTTAAGTGGTATAGTTGATTCCATAGATTCCTTAATTTTATCTGACAATACATCTGTCATATCTGTTTGTATAAATCCTGGTGCAATAGCATTTACATTTATTCCTCTTCCACCAAGCTCTCTAGCTATTGACTTTGTAAGTCCTATTATTCCAGCTTTTGATGCAGAATAATTTGATTGACCAGCATTTCCTACTAATCCAACAACAGATGAAATATTAATTATTTTTCCACTTCTTTGTTTCATCATAATAGATGAAGTAGCTTTCATCATATTAAATGTGCCTTTTAAATTTGTATCTATAACAGCATCAAAATCTTCTTCTTTCATTCTTACAATAAGCCCATCTTTAGTTATTCCAGCATTGTTAACTACTATATCAAGCTTTCCTAACCCATCAACAGCTTCTTTTACTATCTTATTTGCATCTTCTAGTACAGACACATCCCCCTGAACTGGTAATACTTTTACACCCTTATCCTCTAACTCACTAACAAGAGTTCTTAATGCTTCATTATCACTTCTATAATTTAGAGCTATATCCGCTCCATTTTCAGCAAATTTTAAAGCAATAGCCTTTCCTATCCCTCTAGTAGCTCCTGTTATCAATGCAACCTTACCTTTTAACATATCGTGCCTCCTATCCTTTAATAGTTGAAATGGTCTTTTCCAAAGACTTTATATCTTCTACATTTAAAGTAACCAATTTTCTATCAAATTTCTTAACAAAACCACTCAATACTTTTCCTGGTCCTAACTCTATAAATGTATCAAATCCATCATTAACCAGTCTTTCTATTATATCCACCCATTTTACTGAACTCATAACTTGAGCTTCTAATAAATCTTTAACCTCACCTATACATTTTACATAGTTTCCTGTTACATTAGTTAATAATGGTATCTTTGTTTCATAAAAGTTTACATTCTCCAACTCTTTTCTCAATTTTTCCGCTGCTGGCTTCAATAATGATGTATGAAATGGACCAGATACTGTAAGTGGAATAGCTCTTTTAGCACCTAGTTCTTTTACCTTTTCTGCTGCCTTAGTAACAGCCTCTACCTCTCCCCCTATAACCATTTGCTCTTTAGTATTGTAATTAGCTATCTCAACAACACCAAAGTCACTTCCATACTTACAAGCTTCTTGTAACTTTTCTTTGCTAAGTCCAATTACAGCAACCATACTTCCTCTACCTTCTGGTACGGCTTCTTGCATAAACTTTCCTCTTTTTCTTACTAACGCAACACCCTCTTCAAAAGTTAAAGCACCAGATGCAATAAGTGCTGAATACTCCCCAAGTGATAATCCTGCTACAGCTTCTGCTTCTATACCTTGTTTTCTTAATACTTCTAAAGCTGCTATAGACATTGTTAGTATTGCCGGTTGGGTATTTTCTGTTTTATTTAATTCATCTTCTTTTTCAAAGATTATTTTCTTTAAATCTATTCCCAATACTTCATTTGCCTTGTTAAAGATATTTTTTGCCTCTTCATAATTGTCATAAAGTTCTCTACCCATATCTTTATATTGTGCCCCTTGGCCAGAAAATAAAAATGCTATCTTCATATCAAAATCTCCTTAAGCCCACTTATTATTTTGTTATATTCTTCAAACATCTCTGTTATTATTTCTTCACAGGTTTGTTTTTTGTTTATAAGCCCCGCAATCTGTCCAGCCATAAAAGATCCATCATCTAAGTTTCCTTCTATTACGGCTTTAGGTAATGTTCCTGCTCCAAGTCTTTCTAGCTCTTCTTTACTTGCACCATCTTTTTCTAACATATCAAATTTTCTAGTTAACTTATTTTTTATTACCTGTACAGGATGACCAGTGCTTCTACCTGTAACAACAACATCGATATCTCTTGAATTTAAAACTAAATTCTTATAATTTTCATGTATTGTACATTCTTCTGCTGATAAAAATCTTGTTCCTACCTGTATTCCAGAACATCCTAATGCAAAAGCTGCAGCTACACCTCTTCCATCACCGATACCGCCAGCACCTATAACAGGTATATTTACAGCATCAATTACTTGTGGTAATAATGCCATTGTTGTTAACTTTCCTATATGTCCTCCTGATTCACAGCCCTCTGCAATTACAGCATCTGCACCTGCCTTTTCCATTCTCTTTGCTAATCCACAGGATGCTACAACTGGAATTACAACAATGCCAGCTTCTTTCCACATATCCATATACTTACCAGGATTCCCAGCCCCGGTTGTAACTACTTTTACCCCTTCTTCTACTACTATCTTAGCCAATTCTTCTGCATTATCACTCAAAAGCATTATATTAACACCAAATGGCTTATCAGTAAGCTCTTTAGCTTTTCTAATCTCAGCTCTAATCATATCTACTGGAGCATTACCACCTGCTATTATTCCTAACCCTCCTGCATTAGAAACTGCTGATGCCAATTTAGCATTAGCAATCCATGCCATAGCTCCTTGAAAAATAGGATATTTTATATCTATAATCTCACAAATATTTTTTCTCATTTATTATTCTCCCTTACCACTGTAATAAAATTGCTCCCCAAGTTAGACCTCCGCCAAATCCAACTAAGATTATTTTATCCCCTTTATTTATCATACCTTTTTCATTCATTTCATCTAATGCTATTGGTATACTTGCAGCAGAAGTGTTGCCATATTTGTTTAAGTTTATATAAAATCGGTCCATTGGCACCTTTAATCTCTTTGATGCACTTTCTACAATCCTATAATTAGCTTGATGTGGAACTATGTATTTAATTTCATCTAATGATATAGAATTCTCCTCAAGCACCTTACTTACACTATACGGTATTATATTTACAGCAAACTTAAATACCTCTTTTCCAGCCATACTTAATTTATGGTTCCCAACATCATCACTTTTTACAAATGGATTTTCTATATTAAATCTACCTGTATTTAAACATTTTCCCTTAGAACCATTAGAGCCTATATATACATCTATGACACCACCTGCTTCTTCTGAATATTCTAGTATTGCAGCACCTGCTCCATCACCAAACAACACACAAGTACTTCTATCTTTCCAGTCTACTATCCTAGACAATACTTCAGCTCCTACAACTAATGCTTTTTTGAATCTAATACCATCTAAAAACTTTCTCGCGCAATTTATTGAATATATAAATCCAGAACATGCTGCAGAAATATCAAAAGCAACAGCATTTTCAGCTCCAAGTTTTGCTTGAACTAAACATGCAGTAGACGGTGTAAAAGATTCCGGCGTAGTTGTGGCAACAATAATTAAATCTAAATCTAAAACATCTATTTCAGCAGTTTTTATTGCTTTTATTGCTGCGTCAGTTGCTAAATCTGATGTATTTTTACTAATGGATATACGTCTCTCTTTAATTCCTGTTCTACTAGTTATCCACTGATCAGATGTATCTACAATTGTAGCTATATCATCATTACTTACTACTTTCTCTCCTAAACACCTACCTGTTCCTATTATTCTAATATTCCCCATTTAACTACCCCCTTTTATTTACCACTTCTTCACCCTTCTCTTTTAAAAAGTACTCTAACTTATACAAGGCTTTAACCAAAAATTCCTCTTCTTCTTTAGTTAAACCATCAATAGTTGCTTTAACCATCTCTGTATGGAATTCATCATGAATTCTACAAACCTCTTTTCCTTTATCAGTCAATGTAATTAAAACTACCCTTCTATCTAATTCATCTCTTGTTCTACTTACATAACCTTTTTTAACTAAGTTATTAATTGCAATTGTAAGAGTTCCTACTGTTATACCTAACTCTTTTGCTACTTCAGACATAGATTTGCTACTATTTTCACCTATTGCTGATATTGTATGCATCTCTGTATATGATAAATTTTTTACATTTATCTTGCCTTTATTCACAACATAATCATGTTGAATATATAAAATATCTTTAAATATATCTACTAATACCTCATTTATCACTGATAATGACTTATCCATTGTTACCACCTATATAATTATATTTTTTCATTTAGTTCCAGTTTGTTTTGAATATCAAAATATTATTCCAATAATCAAAGTATATTTAAGATTCACCATTTAGTCAACTATAAATAATAATTTTTTCTATTTATGTTAAAAATATGCTTCACTATTAAAAAAGTCAATCAACAGTATTTTACCATTGCTTGACTTTGACTTTGTTAATATTTTCTTAATTTTAATCTCAATTCATTTAATATCTCTAATACCGCTTTATGTCTTACAGCTTCTCTATTACCTGATAATTTTAATTCTTTATATGATACATCTCCATCTATATAAAATCCGATGTATACTAAACCTACTGGTTTCTCTTCACTTCCTCCACCTGGTCCAGCAATCCCTGTAGATGATACCCCTATATTAGTACCTGCTGTCTTTGCAATTCCTTCTGCCATTTCCATTGCTACTTCTTTACTTACTGCACCAAACTTATCTAATGTTTCTTTTTTTACTCCTAATCTTTGCATTTTAGCCTCATTAGAATAACTAACTACTCCTTGCATAAATACTTCTGAAACTCCTGGATAATTTACTAGCGTTGCTGCTACAAGCCCTCCAGTACAAGATTCTGCCGTTGCTATAGTCTTTTTAAGATCTATCAATCTTTCCACTACTACTTTTTCTAAAGTATCATCATCTTCACCATATATATTTTCTTTAAAGATGCCTCTTATTGCATCCTTAACTGGATCTATCAATGTTTTACAATGACTTTCATCTTTTCCACTAGCAGTTATTCTTAATAAAACCCCATCTTCTTTTGCATAAGGAGCTACTGTAGGATTATCAGAGCCTAATAAATTATATACTTTATCTGCTACTAAAGACTCTCCTACACCATATATTTTTATTTCTTTAGAAACTAATACATTTTTAACTCTATTTTTTATATACGGAACTACTTTGTTTTTAAACATAGGTATTAATTCCTTAGGTGGTCCAGGTAACATAACAATAGTTTTATCCTCTGAACTTACTATAACTCCTGGAGCTGTTCCATTATCATTATATAAAGGTATTGCACCTTCTGGAATATAAGCTTGCTTTCTATTAGATTCACTAACTTCCATGTTCTTTTTCTTCATTATTCTTTCTATATTTTTATATGCTATTTCATCATAAACTAACTTTCTATCAAAAAACTTAGCTATAGTTTCTTTTGTTAAGTCATCTTTTGTAGGTCCAAGTCCTCCAGAGGTAAATACTATATTCGATCTAGAAAATGCTATATTTAAAGCATCCATTAATCTAGTTGCATTATCTCCAACTACTGTTTGATTGTAGATATTTACTCCTAATGAAGCCAATTCTCTAGATAGAAATTGAGCATTTGTATTCACTATATCTCCAAGCAATAATTCTGTACCTATACATAAAATTTCACCTTTCATAAGCATCCCCCAAATTTATATTATTTTAATAAGTCACTAGGACTTATTACATTTCCATTTTCTTTTACTTCTAAATGTAAATGTGGACCTGTAGAATTTCCAGTACTACCAACTCTAGCGATTTCCTGTCCTATGCAAACAGTATCTCCACACTTTAAAAGTAATTCATTACAATGACCAAATAATACTTCCATATCACCAGTAGATATTATTAAAGTATTACCATATCCACTTACCCATCCACTCAATATAACTTTTCCTTCAACAGGGCTATATATAGATGAGTTCATTGGTGCTCCAATATCTATCCCCTTGTGGAAAGACTCATTTCCACTAAACGGATCACTCCTACTTCCGAAAGAAGATGTTATTACTCCTCTTGTAGGAAATAGTACTTCTTCTCCTTCTAATCCATAACTTTTCGATTCTGAATAAATCTGTACTATATTCTCTTTAGTATCCATCGTATATTTTGCATAATCTTTAGGAGTACTGAATTCTGATAAAAGAAATTCTCCTTCTTTACATACAATATTACTCCTAATATCAATATTTGTTAAGTCATTATGTCTTTCACTATATATTTCTTTAACTTTATTTAAATATGTATCTATATCTTCTTTATTTTCAAATACTATTCTATCGATACCGTCTATATTCACTAATACCCCATGCTTCATACGGTCTTCCCCATATACGATTTTCATTCCTCTAAGCAATACTACTGATATTAAAATTATGCAAGAAACTAAACTAATAATTTTTACTTTTTTATTCATACTAATAGTTAGCACTCCTTTCACATTTTAATACTATTGCCCAAATATTTTTTTTTATTCCACAATATTTTTGTTATAATTAAACTATGATGATTACTGAAAGGAACGGATTTAATGTCAACTTTTAAATTTACTAGAAAAACACCTTCTTTCACGCCATTATCAAATACATTTATTGATAAATATATGCCTATGGCTCGTGGAGAATTTATTAAAGTTTATATAATGGGACTAAGATTATATCATTCTGGGGAATTGGGAATAAATTCCTCACTTTTAGCATCTTCTCTACATCTTTTAGAATCTGATGTAATGAATGCTTGGCAATATTGGCATGACGAAGGTGTAATAAATAAAATAAAAATAGATAACTTTGATAACTTCGAAATTGAATTTGTAGATTTAGACAAAAATAACATAACAACAAAAGAAGTAAATTTACTTTCAGAAATGAAATCTGATTCTACTAGAGGAATGTTAGAAGATATTGAAACACTTCTTGGTAGACCTCTTTCATCTGCTGAAATGCAAAATTATCTTTCTTGGCAAAAATCTTTTGGATTTTCTCCTGAAATGATCTTACTTCTAATTCAATATTGCGTAAGCAAAAAAAAGACAGATTGGAGATATATAGAAAAGGTAGCTATTTCATGGAAGAACCAAGAAATAAATTCTGCTGAAAAAGTTCAAGAATATATAAAGAAGAGCGAAGATAAATGGTCCTCTATAAGAAAAATCCTTAAATATTTAGGAGTTTCTGAAGGCGAAGTTATGAAACCTCAAGAAGATATGTTTGATAAATGGCTATTTAAATATAACATGCCACTAGATGTTATATTTAAAGCATGTGACATTTGTTTCAAAAATATAAATAAGGCTGATTATAAATACATAGATGCTATATTAACTAACTGGAATAAAGAAAATTTACACTCACTTAAAGATATAGATGCAAAGGCACCTGCAAAAAAGGTTAATAAACAAAGATATGATAAGCCAACATCTAAATTCTTTAACTTTGAATCGCATGATTATGACTATGATGATTTAGAGAAAAAATTATTAGGATGGGATGATAATGATTAATAAATTTACTGGAGAAGTATATAAAATTTACACACAATTACAAGAAAAAAATGCTCGTGAATTACGTGAACGAAAAAAATTAATTCACTCAACAATTCCAACTTATGCTCAATATGAAAAAGAGATTTCTAATCTCTCAATTTCTTTAGTAAATCTTACTATAAGTAATGATAAAAATAAAATTAATGAAATAAATAAAATAAAAGAAAAAATTCTAACTCTTCGTGAAAAAAAGTATGAATTATTAGTAGCCAACGGATATCCTGCAGATTTCTTAGAAGAGAAATATAATTGTCCTCTTTGTAAAGATACTGGTTTTATCAAAACTACTAGATGCAAATGTTTCAAGAAGCATTTAACTAAACTTTACTATGAAAATTCTAATATAAAATCTCTATTATCTGATGGCAACTTTAAAAACTTTAAATTACAGTATTTTTCTAATAAATCTACTGGTGATTCAAAAAGAAGCCCTCAAAGTAATATGCAAGATATTTTAGAGAAAGTAGGACTTTATATAAATAACTTTGAGACTACCAATGATAATCTTCTTTTTTACGGTCGTCCTGGTACTGGAAAAAGCTTTATGTCACAATGTATAGCAAAAGAATTATTAGATAAAGGTTTTCTTGTTGTCTATAGAACAGCTTCAGATTTAATAGAAGATTTAAGAGATATACGCTTTAATAAAGATAATAACTTATACGATCTTATTTTTAATTGTGACTTATTAATTATAGATGATTTAGGTTCAGAAGGTTCTAATGAATTTATAACAACAGAACTATTTAATCTTATAAATAAAAAACTTTTATCAAAAAGCAAAATGTTAATCAATACAAATTTATCATTATCAGAAATATCTACATCTTATTCTAGTAGAATTACTTCACGATTAATGGGCGATTTTAAACTATTTAAGTTCTATGGAGATGACTTAAGAATAAAATTAAACTTAAACCGAAAAAACTTATAGAAATATCTATAAGTTTTTATTTTTACATAAAAAAAATCTTGAGAAAATTCTCAAGATTTTTTTGGTGCTGGCAACAGGACTTGAACCCGTAACCTGCTGATTACAAGTCAGCTGCTCTACCAATTGAGCCATGCCAGCGGACAATGGCGACTCAGAAGGGGCTCGAACCCTCGACTTCCAGCGTGACAGGCTGGCACTCTAACCAACTGAGCTACTGAGCCAAATATGGTGGGAACAACAGGGCTCGAACCTGTGACCCTCTGCTTGTAAGGCAGATGCTCTCCCAGCTGAGCTATGCTCCCATAATGGTGACCCGTAGGGGAATCGAACCCCTGTTACCACCGTGAAAGGGTGGTGTCTTGACCGCTTGACCAACGGGCCGGAAATATGGCGACTCAGAAGGGGCTCGAACCCTCGACTTCCAGCGTGACAGGCTGGCACTCTAACCAACTGAGCTACTGAGCCATGTATGGTGGGAACAACAGGGCTCGAACCTGTGACCCTCTGCTTGTAAGGCAGATGCTCTCCCAGCTGAGCTATGCTCCCATACAATGGTGACCCGTAGGGGAATCGAACCCCTGTTACCACCGTGAAAGGGTGGTGTCTTGACCGCTTGACCAACGGGCCATATTTACTTACCATATTTCTTCGTTTCAGCACTGCTTACCGCGCCGACAAGATATATAATACAATGAATAATTAATTGTGTCAACATAATTTTTAATTTTTTTTTAAATTTAGATTATTAGTTATGTTTTAAATCTTTTTAAATACCATTGTATTATTTTGTAATGTCTCTTTATCTCTTATTTTCTTTATTTTACTTCAATATGCTGCCAAGGTTATATTGCCATTATATATATTATTATTATCACACAAAAAAAAATTATTACTACTATTTTTGCTTTTATAAGAATAAATTCCGAATCTTTTTTTATTCTATTTTCTATTTCACTATAATTTATCTACAAAAACTTTCTCTACTTTACAAAAAAAAATACTAAAATCATTTTACAGATTTAGAGGAGGTATCTCATCAATAAATAAAAGGTTGTTAATGAGACCTCATTTTATTATGGCACTATTCAGTGCACAGTTGATGTATTTAGTTCATATATAAAACTATTATACTTAAGTGTTGTTTTTCATTAATTATGGGTTCCTAGTCCAAGCTACATGAAGGCACAGCATTCATTAGCCCCTTGTGATAGTTATATATAAAATACTGTGAATTTACACCTGTGCCTTGCACCTTCATACTTGTACCCTGTTATGTTACTTTCTATTATTTATTCCTAATTGATCCATAATTATTAATGCAGTATCTTCTATCGCTCTAGTTGTAACATCAATAGTTCTACATCCTATCTTTTTCATAATATTATCTGCAAATTCTAACTCTTCTAACACTCTTTCTGCATTTGCATATTGAACTTCTGAAGATAAGTTAGCAAATTTATCCAGTCTATGTTTTCTTATATCTATAAGTTGCATTGGATTTATTGTTAATCCTATTATTTTCTTTTTATCAATCTTACTTAACTCATCTGGAACCCCTATTTCAGGCATTAATGGTACATTTAAAGCTTTTATACCCTTATTGGCTAGATACATACATAAAGGCGTTTTGGAAGTTCTAGATAGCCCTATAAGTACTACATCTGCAAATTTTATACCTGAATTATCTCTCGAATCATCATATCTCATGGCAAACTCCATAGCTTCAATTCTCTTATTATATTCTTCATCCATATCCCATACAGCTCCCGGTTTATTCTCTGGTATCTCATTAATCATTCTAGATACAGTAGCTATACATGGTCCTAAAATATTTATTATAAAAATTCCAAAGTCTGTACACCTTTGTACTAAATATTCTCTTATCTCTACTAAAACAACTGTCGATATTACTATACACTTTTCATCTTTAATTCTATCTATAAAGTCATTTACATCCTTATTAGTCTTTATATAAGGAACTCTTTCAATTTCTATTTCTGAAGAAAACTGACTTGCTGCGGCATGTGCTACCTGACCTGCTGTTTCTCCAATAGAATCTGATACCGCATAAATTTTGAACATTCTATCACCCCACAATTGTAATTTTATCCCTATTACCATTATATAGTTTTATCTTCTATATTAATAGGCTTTTAGTATTCCCCTAATTAATAACGTTTAATATTTATAAAAAATAGTTTATTATATTAACTAGAATGGAGGAGATTTTATGCATTATGATATTCTAGTAATCGGCGCTGGCGCTTCTGGTATTATTGCTGCTATAACTGCCAAAAATAGTGGAAAAAACGTTGCACTAATAGAAAGCACTGATAGAATTGGTAAAAAAATATTAACTACTGGCAACGGTAGATGTAATATAACTAATAAAGAAATTGCTATAGATAGATATCATAGCGAAAATACTGGTTTTCCTAATAAAATTATAAATAAATACGGATTAGATTTTACAAAAGATTTATTTTTCTCTTTAGGTCTTCCTATATTTAATCCTGATGGAGAAGGAAATAAATTTTTTCCCTTATCACTACAAGCTTCTTCTGTGGTAGATATCTTAAAACTTACATTAGAAGATCTTGATATACCCATCCACTATAATAGTAAAGTAAAAAGTATATCAAAAAAAGATTCTATCTTTAACATCCACTGTTCTGGAGAAATCGAAGATTTTACTTGTAATAAGTTAATTATGGCTACTGGCGGAAAAACATATCCTAAAACAGGTTCTGATGGTTCTGGATATGATATCTGTAAGAAGCTTGGACATTCAATAACACCATTACAACCATCACTAGTACAATTAAAATTAGACTTTCCTAATTTAAAAGGTCTAAGTGGTGTTAAAATTTTAGGTTCTGTAACTATCTATGTTAATGACAAAAAAATAAAAACAGAATCTGGTGAATTATTATTTACCGATTATGGTATATCTGGTCCACCAATATTCCAAATTTCTAGAATTGCAAATTTTGCATTAGCCAAAAATAAAACTGTTTCTATTTCTTTAGATTTCTTTGAAAATCTTGATAAAAATGATCTTAAAGATTTCCTTGAAAATAGATATGGATTATTCTCATATAGATCTGTTTTTGATAATTTTATTGGTGTAATAAATAAAAAATTACTTCCTATATTCTTAAAGGCATGCAATGTTGATAATATTCATAAACCTTGTTATGAATTAACCTGGCAAGAACGTACTACAATTTTAAATAACTTAAAAACTTGGAATTTTCCTGTGACTGGCTACTATACATTTACTAATGCTCAAGTAACTGCTGGTGGTATTAATACTAATGAGGTAAATGATGAAACATTAGAATCCAAAAAAATAAAAAATTTATTTTTCTCTGGTGAATTATTAGACGTTGATGGTGATTGTGGAGGATTTAATCTTCAATGGTCATGGAGTTCTGGTTACGTTGCCGGACTTAACGCATCAAAATTTTAAAAAACCTACATATTATATATGTAGGTTTTTTTACCAATTATTTATTTAATGCTTCTACTAAAACGTCTACGTCTACTCCATGCACTTGAGCACCTTGTTCTAATGTTTCCATTTGAGATGCAGGACATCCTACGCATCCAAATCCAAAGTTCATTAAAACTTCAGCAGCTTCAGGCTTAAGTCTTATAATTTCTCCAATTGTCATATCTTTATTGATCATTAACATTACCCTCTTTCTTATCTTAAATTGTTTATATTATATCATAATAGTCGGATATATACATTAGTATAATACCTTTTATTATATAATATAACAATAATAAAAATAATTAATTCAATTCACAAATCTATATTAAGGTTTAACCTTCTTTAGCCCTCTTTATAAGTTTCGATATCAAATACAATTAACTTAAGAAAACTAAACAATTATAATTTAAGAAATTTCTTCTTTCACTATGCACTGACACTATCTGTTCTCTAATTTTGCTATTCCTTACTAAAAGCTGCTTTAATACTTTATCAAAATAAAGGCTATAACACAATAAATCTTTATTATGTCATAGCCTTTTCAATTCTTATAGTTTTCCTATTTTTATAGTTTGATCTCTCTTTGGACCTACAGAAACGATAGAAATTCTAGCACCTGTGTACTCTTCTATTTTCTTTAGGTATATTTTAGCTGTTTCAGGGATTTCTTCGTAACTTCTTGCATCTTCAATTGATTCATCCCATCCATCAAATTCTTCATATATTGGTTCACATTTAGCTAAATCTTTTAATGATGCTGGATGATAGTCTATAACTTTTCCATCTAACTTATATCCAACACATATCTTTAACTTTTCAATACCTGCTAAAGTATCAATCTTAGTTACTGCAAATGAAGTTAATCCTGATACTCTAACTGCTTGTTTTAATATAACAGCATCAAGCCAACCACATCTTCTTGGTCTACCAGTAGTAGTTCCGTATTCAAAACCTTTTTGTCTGATAGTCTCTCCTAATTCATCTAATAATTCTGTTGGGAATGGACCTTCTCCAACTCTTGTTGTATATGCTTTAGCTATTCCAACTGCACCATCGATAAATGTTGGTCCGATACCAGCACCTGCTGATACTCCACCAGCAGTTGTATTAGATGATGTAACATATGGATAAGTTCCATAATCAATATCTAATAAGTTTCCTTGTGCTCCTTCAAATAAAACCTTTTTGTTTTTCATCTCATTATAAACTATAACAGAAGTATCTCTTACAAATGGTCTTATTCTATCAGCTAATGCTGTATATTTTTCTAAAATTTCATCATAACTTACAGGATCTAATCCATATACTTTAGTTAATATTGCATTTTTTATCTCAACGTTATACTTTAACTTTTCAGCAAAAACTTCATTATCTATAAGATCACATACTCTTATACCACATCTTTCTGCTTTATCAGTATAACAAGGACCTATTCCTTTTTTAGTTGTACCTATTTTATTATCGCCTCTGAATTTCTCACTTGCACCATCTAATATCTTATGATATGGCATTATAACATGAGCTCTATCTGATATAACTAATTTTTCAGGTGTAACTTCTACCCCTTCACCTATTAAATAATCTATTTCTCCTAAAATACTCTCTGGATCTAATACAACACCATTACCTATTACATTTAACTTATCGTTATATAAAATTCCTGATGGTATTAAATGTAGTTTATATTTTTTATCTCCTACAACAACAGTATGACCTGCGTTATTACCACCTTGATATCTAACAACAACATCTGCACCTTCTGCAAGATAATCAGTCATTTTTCCTTTTCCTTCATCTCCCCATTGAGATCCTAATACAACAAACGCTGACATCACAATTCCTCACTTTCATTTTTGTTTTATGAACTAAATTATGTGTAATCCTAATGTTCGATTTGACACAAATCAAATTAGAATTTAATTTTAAATCTTTCAAACTAGATGTCATATATGGTACTGATTTCTTAATCAATTACCACATATATTACTATATCATATATTTAATATTTTAGGTTATTTTTTTGAACATTTATTCCATAAAGTTAAAATATGTTCGTATATTTTTCCATTATTTATTTTGTATTCTATTAGCAATATAATAAAATTTGTGATGTAAAAATAATTAAATCTTTTTTAATACTAAACAAAAAAACTGTCCCACTCTCTAGTGAAACAGTTTTACTTTCTATTTACACATAGATGAAAAATACTTAGGTGGTATATATCCCTTTCTAATTCCATCTACTAATGACATATAAACGGCAGTTGTATCAAATCTAGCATCATGAAATGATCTTGTATCTCCAAACAATTTCATTGTTGTCTTTTCAATATCTTCCTCTGATATATCTAAAAAATCCATTAATTCTGATAACTTAGGATTCTTTATATCTCCTTGTCTTGAAATAATATTACATATATTTTTATAATATTTCATTGTACAGAACTCTAAATTAGGAGTAAATTCTATTCCAACTCTCCTAAATTCCTCTTTTATAAACTTAATATCAAACATTACATTATGACCTGAAATAATATCACTAGTCATAAAATCTTCAATAAATTCATGATAGCTTTCTTCAAAAGTCATTCCACCTGATAATTCTTCTAAAAGTTCTTTTGAAAATCCATGTATTTGTTCTGCACTTTCTTCCATGTAATCTACAGAAAAGAAAAAGTTTTTACCATATACCTTATATGGCTTTGTTGAGTTATCTATGACAATGTAACTAAGCTGACATATCTGACCTGGTCTTAACCCTGTTGTCTCTGTATCAAACATTAAAATTTTCATACTTAATTTTCTCCATTTTCTTAATCTATGTTCTTCATTATATATTATACTCTAAAAAATATATTTTTTTATAAATATATATAGATGTTATTTTTAATACTATTAATGCTTTGATATTTTTAAGAGAATTTTTATAAAATAGACTATTCTCATGATAATTAAAGCATAATTACAATAATCTTAACTAATTATGTTTGTCTATTAACAATTATTATCTTTATAATATACGTACAATATGTTGTGTGTTTTAATTTATCATGTACAATATATGCTATTACGGGAGGTATACACTTAATGAACTTAACTGAACTTTGTAAATTTGCTACTTCAGAAATAAAAAATATCAATGCTGATTACACTGAAGAAAAATTATTATCTGCTCTTGAACTTATATTAAGACCATCTATGACAGATAAAGAAATAACTAATGCACTAATCCAATCTTCATTAGAAATGACTTCTGAAGATTTCCCTCTTTGGCAATATGCATCAGCAAAATTATATATTTATGACTTATATGAATCTATTAAAAAAGTTAGAAATATCAATGAACCTTACAGCGACTTATATGACTTAATTGTTGAACTAACTAACAAGGGTCTATATGGTAAATATATTTTAGATAATTATTCAAAAGAAGACATCAAAGAGTTAGAGTTAGAACTTAAACCTGAAAGAGACTTCTTATTTACATACAGTGGTATATCTCTTCTTGCAAGTAGATATCTAATAAGAGATTACGATAATACCTTATTAGAACTTCCACAACAAATGTTTATGGGAATAGCTCTTCATTTAGCATTACCAGAAAAGAAAGAAAATCGTTTATTTTGGGCTAAGAGATTTTATGATGTTTTAAGTTCTCTTAAAGCTACCATGGCTACTCCAACAATGTCTAATGCAAGAAAGCCATTTTATCAACTTTCTTCTTGTTTTATAGATACTGTTGATGATTCTCTAGCGGGAATATATAAAAGTTTAGATAACTTTGCTAAAGTTTCAAAATTTGGTGGTGGAATGGGAATATACTTTGGTAAAGTTAGAGCTTTAGGTTCTAGTATAAGAGGTTTTAAGGGAGCTTCTGGCGGAGTTATTCCTTGGGTAAAACTATTTAATGATACTGCTATAGCAGTAGACCAATTAGGAGTAAGAAATGGATCTGTTGCTGTATGGCTAGATGCTTGGCATAAAGATTTACCTGAATTTCTTCAACTTAGAACAAATAACGGTGACGATAGAAAAAAAGCTCATGATGTATTCCCTGGTTTATGTTATCCTGATTTATTCTGGAAACTTGCCGAAAAAGATATCGATGCAACTTGGTATATGATGTGTCCACATGAAATTCGTACAGTAAAAGGATATGACCTATGTGATTTCTATGGTGAAGAATGGGAAGAGCGTTATTATGATTGCGTAAATGATTCTAGGATAGAAAAAAGAGAAATGTCTGTAAAAGATATAGTAAGGCTTATTATTAAATCTGCGGCGGAGACAGGAACACCATTTACTTTCTACCGCGATACAGTAAATAAAATGAATCCTAATAAACATAAAGGAATGATTTACTCATCAAATCTTTGTACAGAAATAATGCAAAATATGAGTGGTATGGAAATAGAACAGCATGAAATTGTAGATGATAATGGAGATACTATCGTTGTAGAAAAAACTAAATCTGGTGATTTTGTTGTTTGTAACTTATCTTCATTAGTTCTTGGAAATATTGACGTAACAAATAAATCTGAACTTGAATATGTCGTAGAAACTCAAATAAGAGCTATGGATAATGTCATTGACCTTAACTACTATTCAGTACCATTTGCAGAGATTACTAATAAAAGATATAGATCTGTTGGATTAGGTACATCTGGATATCATCATATGTTAGCTAATAACTCTATATCATGGCAAGGTAATAAACATTTAAACTTTGTTGATAAAGTATATGAAGATATTAATTACTTTGCAATATCAGCAAGTTTAAAAATTGCTAAGGAAAAAGGAGCGTATCCTTATTTCGAAGGTTCTGATTGGAATACAGGAAAATATTTTGAATTAAGAGATTATAACGATGAGAGATGGACAGCATTAAAAGAAGAAGTTTCTAAGTACGGTATAAGAAATGGATATTTACTAGCAGTAGCTCCAAATGGTTCAACAGCAACTATAGCTGGTACTTCTGAAGGAATTGATCCTATAATGAATAGATTTTTCTTAGAAGAAAAGAAAGGATCTATAATTCCTAAAACTGCTCCAAATCTTAATGAAGATACCTTCTGGTACTATACATCAGCTTATGATGTTAGCCAAATTTGGTCAATAAAAGCAAACGGAATTCGCCAACGTCATATAGACCAAGGTCAATCTTTTAATCTTTATATAACAACAAAATATACTATGAGACAAATTATGAACTTATATATTGAAGCATGTAAAAGTGGAATAAAGAGTATCTATTATGTACGTTCTAAATCATTAGAAGTTGAAGAATGTGAAAGTTGTTCTGCTTAAAATTAATATGAGGAGAGATGTTATTATGTCAACATTAAACAGAAGACCTTTATTTAATGAACAAGGCGATACAGAAACTGCAAAAAAAAGAATGATTAACGGTAACACAACAAACTTGAACGATTTTAATAATATGAAATATACTTGGGTATCAGACTGGTATAGACAAGCGATGAATAATTTCTGGATTCCAGAAGAAATCAATTTAGCTGCTGACTTAAAACAATATCAAACTCTTTCAGATAGCGAAAGAACTGCATATGATAAAATACTATCTTTTTTAATCTTCTTAGATAGTATTCAAACAGCAAACTTAGGAAACATAAGTAACTATATAACTGCTTCTGAAGTAAATTTATGCTTAACTATACAAGCTTACCAAGAAGCTATTCATTCTCAAAGTTATTCTTATATGTTAGATACTATTTGTTCGCCTGAAAAAAGAAACGAAATTTTATACCAATGGAAAGATGACCCTATACTATTAAATAGAAATAAGTTTATCGGTGATCAATATAATAGATTCTTAGATGAACCAACTCATAAAAATTTAATTAGAACTATCATGGCTAATTATATATTAGAAGGAATCTATTTTTATTCTGGATTTATGTTCTTCTATAACCTTGAACGTAATGGAAAAATGTCTGGTTCATCTCAAGAAATCCGTTATATAAATAGAGATGAAAATACACACTTATGGCTATTTAGAAACATAATAAATGAGCTAAAGATAGAAGAACCTGAGCTTTTTGATGAAGATTTAAAAAATGAATTAGTTGAAATGCTTAAAACAGGTGTTGAAAATGAAATAGAATGGGGAAAATATGTTATAGGAAATAATATTCAAGGAATTAATGAAAAGTTAATAGATCAATATATTAAATATCTTGGCGACTTGAGATTAAAAGGAATTGGTCTTGATCCAGTATATAATATAGAAACAAATCCAGCACCATGGGTAGACCATCTATCTAATGCTAATTCTGTAAAAACAGATTTCTTTGAAGCAAAATCTACAGCATATGCAAAAGCAGCTGTTTTAGTTGATGATTTATAAATAAAAAATAAGCTGTCACGCAGTGACAGCTTATTTTCCATTTCACAATTTTAACGTACATCCCATGTACTTTGTAAAACTGCTAATTCTACTCCTTCACTAGAATATATTTTATGTAATAAAACATTATCTTCTTCTGTATAATATACCTTAGATGTTACAACATCTTTATATGTAGTTTCTTTTTTATATATTACTTTTAAATTTTTTATTTTATGATTGATAAGAAATTCATGATCAATAGACTCTATTGCCCAACAAACATATTTAGTATTATTAACATGTTCATTCATATCTATATCTCTATATCTTACTGTAAATAATCTTGATGTTATCTCTTCTTTTTCTTTTAATAACTTGTCAAAAGATAAAGTTTCCTTTCCTTTAACATCAAACTTTTCAATATCTTTTTCTGTAATTCTCTTCACTTTTCTTTTATTAAAGTCTAAATATACCCACTGACTTTTAGCATCTATTAAGCATTGTTCATTTCTGTATATATTAAATTTTCTATAAGCATAAAATTTATTGGTACCCATACATTCAGTTGTAACCTTTAAATCTTCATAAAATCTAGGCATCTCATTAAATGTTATATCCCATCTATATAATATCCATGCTTCCCCTTTATTTTTTTGATAATCAACACCTATTCCTAAACTTTCTCCATGATTAATAGATGTTTCTACCATATAGTTTACAATTTCACTAACAAAAACTTCTCCGTTCTTACTAGTTTCTCCATATGCAACTTTATGATTTCTTTCAAATGTACTTCCCATGTATATCACCTCTCTTAAAGATATCCACAATATAAAAAAAGTTATCCACAATTTGATTGCTTAAAAAATTTTATAAAGTTATCCACAGGTCATTTTTATATTTTCTCCTGTGGATAACTTTTTATAATTCTCTATTTAAATCTGCATTAGTAAATTTAGAATATTCCCCAAGGAACATCATCTTAACTGTCCCTGTTGGACCGTTTCTCTGTTTTGCAATTATACATTCTGCTATATTTTTTTCATCTGATTCTTTGTTATAATATTCATCTCTATAAAGGAACATAACAACGTCTGCATCCTGCTCTATAGATCCAGATTCTCTAAGATCCGATAACATAGGTCTATGATCTGCTCTTTGTTCTGGAGCACGAGATAACTGTGATAATGCTATAACAGGACATTCCATTTCCTTTGCTAAGGCTTTTATAGAACGTGAAATTTCAGATACTTCTTGTTGTCTACTTTCACTTCCACTACCACTCATAAGTTGAAGGTAATCTATTAGAATCATATCTATACCATGTTCTAACTTAATTCTTCTACACTTAGATCTCATCTCCATAACAGTAACCCCTGGTGTATCATCAATAAAAATCTTAGATGCACCAAGAGGTCCTGCTGATCTAACTATATTATCCCAATCAGAATCTTTTAAATCACCATTTCTAAAAGATACCATACTTATATTTGCTTCTGCACAAAGAAGTTTTTGAACTAGCTGCTCTTTTGACATTTCTAAAGAAAATATTACTACACTTTTTCCACATCTAAGAGCAGCATGTTGAGCAAGGTTTAATGCAAAAGTTGTCTTACCCATAGATGGTCTTGCTGCTATAAGTACCATATCTCCTTTTTGAAATCCTGATGTTTTTGCGTTTAGATCTATAAATGGTGTTTCTACACCAGTAACATCACTCTTATTATTAAAAACTTGTTCTAATTGCTCAATACTCCTAGATAAAACTGACGATACTCTTTCAAAGTCACTTTTAACTTTATTTTCGGATATATCAAAAATTTTCTTTTCAGCTCTATCCATAACTTCATCTACTTCATTCTGCTTTGTATAACTTTCTTCAATTATTTCATTAGCAGATCTAATAAGTCTTCTAAGTACAGCTTTATCTTTTACAATCTTTATATATGAATCTACATTCATTGTTGTAGCTAACATACTTGTAAGAGAAGCAATATAAGATATTCCTCCTACTGCTTCTAACTTACCGGCTGATCTTAGATTTTCAATTAAAGTTATTTCATCAACAGGAATATCTTTCATAAATAATTCCATGATTGCTGAAAAAATTATTTTATGAGCTTCTTTATAGAAGTCTTCTGCAGATAATTCTTCTCCTGCTTCTGCTATAACTGCTTTATCATCCATCATAGCACCTAATACAGACATCTCTGCATCTATATTTTGTGGGAGAACTCTAACTGTTTCTTCCATCTTATCACCCCTAGTGCTTTAATGCTTCTTTAATAACATCTTCTATTGTATCTACTGCTACTACTTCTATATCACTTAATTGATATGGAACATCTTTAATATTATCTTTAGGTATTAATACTTTCTTTATTCCTCTACGTCTAGCACCATAAATTTTTTCAAATACTCCACCAACAGGCTTAACCTTACCTCTTAGCGAAATTTCACCTGTTATTGCTACATCGCCTCTAATTTCTTTTTTTGTTAGTGCTGATATTATAGCTAATGTTATTGCTGCTCCTGCTGAAGGTCCATCAATATTTCCTCCACCAACAACATTTACATGAACATCATAATCACTTAAATCCACACCACAAACTTTTCTTATAACAGATGTCGCATTAAATACTGAATCCTTAGCCATTGATCCAGCAGTTTCATTAAATCTTACTTTTCCTTTTCCTCTTTCAGTAGCCTTAAATGTAACAGCTTCTATTTCTATAGTAGAACCCATATAACCAGCTACTCCAAGACCATAAACTTTTCCTATTTCGCCTTCATTTAAGTCATCTACATGATCATAAGGTGTTAATCTATTTATAGATATTACCTCTTCTATATCTTTTAATGTTATTTCTAAATCGTCTTTAATTCCTTTATTTTTATATACTACACTAGAATATACATCAGAAAGTATATTAATAGCTTTTCTACCCTCTACAGTATATTTTGAAATTTCTTCTGCTACACCATCTTCTAAAGTTACACCTAACTTTTTGCTAGCACCTTCAACAATATTTACAATATCTTTTGCTCCAAGTGGCTCAAAATATACTTCTGTACATCTAGATCTTAACGCTGGATTTATATCTTTTGGTTCTCTTGTAGTTGCTCCTATTAAAACAAAATCTGCTGGAGCACCATTATCAAATAGATATTTTATATATTTAGGCACTGTTTCATCATCTGGATCATAATAAGCTGATGAAAATTCTACTTTTTTATCTTCTAAAACTTTTAATAGTTTATTTTGTAATGTAGAATCTAATTCTCCAATTTCATCTATAAAAAGTATTCCACCATGAGCTTCTGTTACTAATCCTGGCTTTGGTTCAGGTATACCTGTCTCAGCCAAATCTCTTTTACTACCTTGATATATAGGATCATGAACAGATCCTAAAAGTGGATTAGTTATTTCTCTTGGATCCCATCTTAAAGTTGTTCCATCAACTTCTACAAACTTAGAATCCTCATCATAAGGTGTATATTCTAATTTTTTTGCTTCTTCTAATGCAAGTCTCGCAGCAGAAGTTTTTCCTACCCCTGGAGGTCCATAAAGTATAATATGTTGAGGATATGGTGAAGCAATTTTTGAAATTAACGATTTTATAGCTCTCTCTTGACCTATTATTTCACTAAAACTATGCGGTCTTAAGTGTACCATTAAGTTTTCTGTTAGTTCTCTTGAGCTTAACTTTTCAAGATTTTCATATTTTTTTAGAGTACCTGTATTTTCAGGTCCCTTTTTCTTCTTTATTATATTTAATCTTATATCATCCATGTATTTGTCTTGCTTAGTCATTAGAAAATTTTCAACTTCGACCTCAACTTGATTTTGAACATATTTCCTAGCAACTTCTTCAGCCATATACACATTTACTTGATCTAAAGCTTCATATACAGATTCACCACTTGGTATACCGTTACTATATCTTCCATCAGATATTATCATCAATATAGCATATAATTTTTCTAGTGGATCCTTAGATCTTATATGTTTCTGCAACTTATGTTTTACTATTCTTCCTTTAAATACTCCACCATCTAAAACTTTTTTACAAGTATCTAATAATATATTTACTTGACTATCTAGTGTAATAGAAAATTTATTTAAGTTCTGCACTTTTACCTCCTACTCCTCACACACAACTACCTTCATCTTAGTAGAAATCTCTGCATATAATTTTACTTCTATATCATAACTTCCAAGGTGTTTTATTGTATCTGCAACTACCTTTTTCTTATCTACTTTTATATCAAAATTCTTCTCTATTTCCTCGGCAATATCTTTTGATGTTATAGCACCAAATAATCTTCCACCTTCTCCTGCCTTAGTAACAATTTTAATTTCTTTTCCTCTAAGCTTACTAGCTAATCCTTGAGCTGCTTCTATCTCAGCTTGTTTTTCTCTCATAGCTTTGTCTTTTTGATTATTTAAAACATGAAGATTACTTTCTGTTGCTTCCTTAGCAAGTTTTCTTGGAAATAAGAAATTTCTTGCATGTCCGTCTGAAGCATTAACTACATCTCCTTTTTTACCCAAACCTTTTACATCTTTTAATAAAATAACTTTCATTTTTCTTCACCTTCTCTTAAATATTTATTTATAGCTTCTTCTAACATTAATTGAGCTTCATCTAATGTCCTATCATTTACAGTAGCACCAGCCATCGTTAAATGCCCGCCGCCGCCCATAGCTTCTAATATAAGTTGAACATTAATCTGCCCTAATGAACGACCACTAATAGTGACATTATTTCCTATCTTAACTAAAACAAACGATGCCTCTATTCCTGTTATATCTAATAATTCATCTGCTGCCTGCGCCGCTAATAATTTATCTTCTACTTCTTTAGGACATCTAGCTATGGCAATACCATTATTAACCTTAGCACTTTTAATAATATCACATCTTTTTATCATTCGGTCTAAATCACATGAAAATAATTTTTTAATTTCTACAGTATCTGCTCCTAGTCTCTTTAAATAAGCAGCAGCTTCAAATGTTTTAACACCAGTTTTAAATGTAAAATTCTTCGTATCAACCGTTATTCCTGCTAATAATGCTTCTGCTTCCATATATGATAACTTATGCCCTTCTTTTATATATGGTATTATTTCTGTTACTAATTCTGATGTAGCCGATGCATAAGGTTCTATATAAGATAAAGAAGCATCTTCTATACTGTCTAACGATTTTCTATGGTGATCTATTATAATCATATTAGAATTACCTTTTAAAAGCTCTTTATTAGCAACATACTTTCTATTATTAGTATCTACTATTATAAATAATGTATTATCACCTATATAATCTAAGGCATCCTCTCCAGTTACAAAAACATTCTCCTTATTCTCTTCTTCTATATATTTTGTAACTATGTCTTCTATACTAGCATTTAAGGAATCTAATACAATATTACATTGTTTGCCCATTGCTGTAATTACACTATTTAAACCTATAGCAGATCCAATACAATCTATATCAGGATTATTATGACCCAAAATCAATACATTTTCACTAGATCTTACAATATCTTTAATAGCATGACCTATGACTCTTGACTTAACCTTGGTTCTCTTTTCTACCTCTTTTGATTTTCCACCGAAGAATAAAAACTTATCTTTATTCTTTACAACTACTTGGTCTCCTCCACGTCCTAATGCCAATTCTATTGCTGAAATAGCACTATCCTGACTATCTAAAGGATTTTCACCATTTAATCCTACACCCATACTTATTGTTACTACTAATCTTTCACCAGCATTTATCTCTTTTACTTCATCTAAGATATTAAACTTATTTTCTATTTCTTCTTCTATATATTTTCTCTCTACAATAATTATGTATCTATTCGATGTATACTTTCTTGTAATTCCATGCATTTTTTGACCATATGCAATTATTTTTCTTTCTATATTTGCTAATAAAATAGGTCTTCTTTCTTCTTCTATATCTCTTAATACTTCTTCTAAATTATCGACTTCTAAAATTATTACTACATATCTTTCTTCTTTATATTTTTTTTCAATTTCATGACGCTTTTCTGAATTAACTAAATAGAACAGATTTACATCTTCATCTTTATTTACATTATGTTTTATCTTAGATGTATATAAATCATAAAAACTATTATTTATCTCGACATCTTTATAATAATCCTTATCTGACTTTAATAGTTTTGTTGTATTAATATCATTAAAAACAGTATTAATATTTCTAGATAAAATTTTCTTATTTTCATTTATTATAGAGCAACTAGAATTTGCCCATAAAATAGTACCTTTATTACTAACTATCATCATAGGTAACGGCATATTTAATAATGTATTCTTATATACTGTATCTAAATTCATATTAAAGTCTTCTATAACTTCATTTATCTGAGTTTCTCTTTTCTTTATAAATATACTGCTAATTACATTAGTAATTCCAAGTACTATAACTGAAAGAATAGCAATAACATGACTTCCTTTCATAAATAAGTTGAAACTTAATATAAGGATTATTATCAAATATATATGATTCGCCTTTTTTAAAAATTTAAACTTACTCTCCATTTTTTATCCTTTCTTCTCATAAAGAAATTTTATATCACCAATATACTATTTAATCTTAAGCTTATATAAAAAATTATATTATCTCTACTCAAAGCTGCGTTCTTATCATATATATTATCTTCTATATATTATTTTTTATAATATTAAAATAGCCCATAGCAAAGCTATGGGCTTACATTTTTTACTCAGTTGTAAATGGTAATAAAGCTATGTTTCTTGATCTCTTAACAGCACCAGTTAATTCTCTTTGGTGCTTAGCGCAAGTTCCACTGATTCTTCTTGGTAAAATCTTACCCCTTTCAGTAACGAACTTTCTTAATTTGTTAATATCTTTGTAATCAATAGCTTCGCTCTTTTCAGAACAGAATGCGCAAACTTTCTTTCTTGCTCTTCTGCCTCTCATGTTCTTTTTGTATTCTTTCTTTTCGCTCATGTCTTTCCCTCCTTTACCTAAATATTAGAACGGTATTTCATCATCATCATCTATTGGATCAGCCCATCCGTTATCATAACTTTGATCTGAACCTAAATTTGATGAATTATAAGATTCTCCGTTATTAGAACCTCTGTTTCCTCCATTGAAACCACCTTCAGCACCATTTCCTCTTTCAAGGAATTGTACTTCATCAGCTACAACTTCAGTAACATATCTTCTGATTCCATCTTTGCCTTCATAGTTTCTAGTTTGAATTCTGCCACTAACGCCGATAAGTCTTCCTTTGCTCATATAATTAGCAACATTTTCACCTTGTTTACCCCAAACTACTATTGGAATAAAGTCAGCTTCACGTACACCATCTTTATTAGGCATTCTTCTATCAACTGCAACTGTAAAGGTAGCTACTGCCATTCCAGTTCCTGGTGTAAATCTCAACTCAGGATCTTTAGTTAGTCTTCCTATTAAAACAACTTTATTCATTAGCTAGCACCACCTTGTTATTACTTTTCGTTTCTAACTATGATATGTCTTATAACTCCATCAGTAATTCTGAATACTCTATCTAATTCCTTAGGTAGTTCAGGAGCTGCAGTAAAGTTGATTAAAGTATAGTAACCTTCGTTTGACTTACCGATTTCGTAAGCTAACTTTCTGTTACCCCATTCATCAACATTTTCAATAGCGCCACCACCATTTTCTATAACACCCTTAAATTTTTCGATTATAGCCTTTTTAGCTTCTTCTTCTAAAGATGTGTTTAGGATAAATAATGTTTCGTATTTATTCATTCTTTTCACCTCCTCTGGACTTGCGGCCATCTTCGAGATGGCAGGATTACAATTTATTATTTTACTACTTTTATTTACATATTGCAAGAACTAATTGTTATCTTCATTTGAAAATATTACTTTTTTTACTCTTTTATTAAAGTCAGATCTTGATATCATAACTAGCCTTCCACAATTTTTGCATTTGATTTTAATATCTGCACCCAATCTAATTATTTCCCATTCATTTGCCCCACATGGATGCCCTTTTTTCATTTCAACTATATCACCTAAGTTAAATACAAAATTCATATTCATTCTCCATTCTATTCATATATAATAAAACTATATCAATAAACTAATATCTATTATGTTAAATTTAATTTTTATGATTATATAACATAAAAATAATTTTCAAGTTTATTTCTACATTATATAAAATTTTTCTATAATCTATATAAAATATCTTATCATATTTTTTAGACCCTTTCCTACTTATATATAAATAATTTATCATTTTTCTACATCGTTATTCAAAACTCTTATAAAGTTTTTATATACCATTTATGTAATTCCTCTTTTTACTACTTTGCATTAATAAGATATAATTATCTTAATTAATGTAAAAGGAGAGTTCTAATGGTTAGCTTAATCAAAATACTAATACTCGGTTGCGTTACAGGATTTATTTCTGCCCTTCCTACTAACATATTAATAAGTGAAGATATTGTCTCTAATAAATATCCATATAGTAATAGGAATATTTATCTTTCAATAGGTGCTTTGTTATCTAATATATTTTTATTATTATTTTTTAATACTACAATTACTTTTCTCTTTAATATAAATAAATATATAATAAATTACATTTTTATATTATTAGGAATAGCAATTAACTTTTTTATTTTTAACTATTTTACTAATAAGGAATTTTTTCATAAAGAAACATCTAAATCTAATATAAAATATTTAAATGCATTTATATCTAGTATAGTTAGAACCACTACAAATAAATTCACTATTTTTATATGGTTTGCTGGTAGTATAATTTATAATTATATCTGTAAATATATTTCTATGAATTATATTATTATTTATTATACAGGACTAATTTGTGGAATAAGTATATGGTTCATATTTTTAAATATATTACAAATAAAAAATGTATATATTATTACTCCAACATCAATTATTAATATAAAAAATATTTTACTAAAATTCTTTTTTATTATAAGTCTACTATTAATTATTCTCGGTGTATATAATCTGATGATTTAATAATTAGTAACAAAAAAAATCGTGATTACAAATTTTTATTTGTAATCACGATTTTTTTAATTATTCCATTTCTATAGCACTGTCTAAAACTTCTTTTTCTTCAGTTGATAATTCATATCTAGAAATTCCACTTTCTATTTCTTTAGCATAAATGACACTATCTTCTCTTCCAAAAATACTTGTTAATACAAATCCATTATTATCATTATCTAACATTACAATTGAAAAACTTAAATCTGATCCTACATCATCAAAAGCCTTATATCTTTTCATCTCTACTTTTCTGATTGATGTATCAACTTTACTTAATATATCCTCATGCATTTGAAACATAGTATTATTCTTTTCTTTTACTTCTTCAACGGCATTCATATATTTTTCTATTATATCTTCTAATGACTTTCCTTCACATCTAAATAAACTTTTATATCTCTTATTTAATTTCCTGTTTGAATTAATTAATACTAATAAAAATATAAATAATATTACAATTACTGCAATCATTGATATAAGTATTATACCAATATAATCATTTACTATTTGATTTATTTTATCCATGACTTCCTCCTCAAGTTTTGTTTCACGTGAAACTTTGCTACATTAATAATTCAAGAATTCTATCTAACTCTTCTGGTGAATAATACTCTATTTCTATTTTTCCTTTATTATCTTTTTTAGTTTTAATTGATACCTTTGTTCCAAAGTGTTCACTAATTCTGCTTTGTAATTCCTTTATGTATATATTCTCTTCTTCTGACACTGGTTCTTTTACCTTTGGATTTAAAATATCTCTTACTAATCTTTCTGTTTCTCTTACACTTAACTTATTATCTATAATTCTTATAGCCATTTCATATTGTGTATCTTTTTTTGATAATGACAATAATGCTCTTCCATGACCTTCAGATATTACACCTTCTATTAAATACTGTTGAACACGTTTATCTAAGTTTAATAATCTCATAGTGTTAGTTATAGCAGTTCTAGATCTACCTATAACTTTTGAAACATCTTCTTGAGTTATAGAAAACTCTTTTATTAATCTTTTGAATGCCAACGCCTCTTCTATAGGATTTAAGTCTTCTCTTTGAATATTTTCAATTAAAGAAACTTCTAAAACCTTTTGATCAGTCAATTCCATAATAACAGCTGGAATAGATTTTATTCCTGCTAACTTTGCAGCTCTCCAACGTCTTTCACCTGCAATTATTTCATAATCATTACCACTTTCCTTTAGTACTAAAGGTTGGATAATACCATTATCTTTTATAGATTTAGCTAGATTGGATATCTTTTCTTCATCAAAATTTTTTCTTGGTTGTTTGTTATTTGGTTTAATCCTATTTATATCTATTAAATCTATTGAATTCTTTTCTGCTACCACTTCTTCATCAGGAATAAGTGCACCTAATCCTTTACCCAATCCAAATTTCTTACTCACAATTATTCCTCCTGTCTACTTAAAAATTCTTTTGCCAACATATCATAACTTTCTGCACCTTTACATTTTGCATCATATAACATAATAGGTAGTCCATAACTTGGTGACTCTGCTAATCTAACATTTCTAGGAATTACTGTTTTATATACATAATCCCCAAAATGATTTTTAACTTCTTTAGCAACCTCATTACATAAGTTTGCTCTTGTATCATACATAGTTAAAAGTATTCCTTCATATTTTATGTCAGGATTTAAACTCTTTTTAACTAAATTTATAGTATTTATAAGTTGTGATACACCTTCTAAAGCATAATACTCACATTGTATTGGTATAAATACTGAATCTGATGCAACTAATGCATTTATAGTAAGCAGTCCTAATGATGGCGGACAGTCAATAAAAACAAAGTCAAATTTGTCTCTTACTAATTCTAACTTTCTCTTTAATATATCTTCTCTATGATTTATTCCTGTTAATTCAACTTCTGCACCTGCTAAAGCTTGTTCAGAAGGAATCACATATAAGTTTTCTATCAATTCACTTTTAATGATACAATCTTCTATATTTGTATCATTTGTTAAAATATCATATGTAGAAAATTCTAAATTAGATTTATCTATCCCTAATCCGGACGTAGAATTTCCTTGTGGATCTATATCTACTATTAATACTTTTTTTCCTTCAAAGGCTAAATAGGTAGCAAGATTTATATTAGTAGTAGTCTTTCCAACTCCACCTTTTTGATTAAAGACACATATTGTTTTCACATTTATCCCCCCTATGCTAATCCCTTATAATGATATTATAAATTACATTAATATGTTATAAAAGATAATTTCACAAATTCTTAAATAATTTTTTATAAAAAAAAGATTTAAGGAATTTTATTCCTTAAATCTTCTCAAAAAAAGCATCGTTTCACGTGAAACATTACTTTTTAGGTATCTTTACTGTTACTTCTATAAAGTCATCACTTTCTTTAGATTTATACTTTGCATTAATACCATACTTATCAAATACTTGTTTTATAGTATTTATATAAATCTTCGAACCAAATACTCCTTTGATTCTTTTCTTTCCATCTTTCCCTATATCTTTTTCATCATGAATATATTTTAATAAGGTTCTATCAATTAAAGCTTCAGTTTCTTTAACATTAAGTTTATTCTCAATTACTTTATCTAATACTTTAGTTTGCATTTCAGCATTAGGTAATTTTAATAAAGCTCTTGCATGTCTCTCTGTAAGAGAATTTTCAATAAGTCTTTTTCTTATTTTGCAATCTAACTTAAGAACTCTTAACTTATTTGCTATTGTAGATTGTTTCTTACCAATACTTTGAGCTAAAGTTTCTTGAGTATAATTATGCTCTTTTAATAAGTTGTAATATGCTTCTGCCTCTTCTAAAAAATTTAAATCTTCTCTTTGTAAATTTTCTAGTAATGCAATTGCAGCACTTTCCCTATCATTTATATCTACTAATATTACAGGTACCTTATCTAATCCAGCTTTTTTTGCAGCTCTTAATCTTCTTTCCCCTGCAACTAATTCATAATAATTTTCCTTTATCTTTCTTACTGATAAAGGTTGTATAATACCATAAGTTTTTATTGATTCTGATAATTCTTCTATTGTTTCATCATTAAAAGTTTTTCTTGGTTGATAAAGATTTGGGTATACTTCAAATGGAGAAACATATTGTATCTTACTTTCTTCTATTCCCTTCATATTAAATCCCATCCTCATAAAAAAATCATATTTAACTTAATTATTTAATAGGCCTCTTACTGATTACTCCAGCCTTTCTTGGATATACTTTTGAAGTTTCTTTTATCTTTCTTACTACAACTAAATTGTGGTTAAGATCAGTTCCTTCAACTTCAACCTCTATTATATCTTCTATTTTTCCTCCAAGAGTAGCTATTGCATTTTTGCCTTCCATTATTTCTGTTTCAATAGCTGGTCCTTTAAGTGCTATAAGATATCCACCTACCTTAACATATGGAAGTGTATATTCACTTAACACTGCCATATTAGCAACAGCTCTTGAAACTACAGCATCAAAACTTTCTCTAAGTTCTGGTTTTCTTGCTCCATCTTCTGCCCTGCTGTGGATAGTACTTATTTTTTGCAAATCTAATTTAGAAATTACCTCATCTAAAAAATTAATTCTCTTATTTAATGAATCTAAAAGTACAACTTCCGTATCAGGAGATAGTATCTTTATTGGTAACCCTGGAAACCCCGCCCCCGTACCAACATCTATAACTTTCTTTAAATTCTTAAATTCAGGAAATCTAAATATTTTTAAACAATCAATAAAATGCTTTTTAAAAATGCCTTCATCATCAGTAATTGCTGTAAGATTTATTTTCTCATTCCATTCTTTTAATAAATCTTTGTAAATAACAAATTTCTCAAACTCTTTCTCTGAAAATGGTATTCCTTCTTTATCTGCCGAAGTTTTCATAAGGGTATAAAAATCCATAAACTCCTCCTTATTTGAATTAATTTACTATTTTGTAAAATATTATATTATTGTTTGTTTTGTTTTTTCTTCTGCTCTAAATATATCATTAATACAGAAATATCTGCTGGTGATACTCCTGATATTCTAGATGCTTGACCTATATTCATAGGCTTAAACTTATTTAACTTCTGTATTGCTTCTGTTCTTAATCCATAAACATCTGAATAATCCAGTTCCTTATCTATCAACCTATTTTCTATTTTCTTAAATTGCTCAACTTGTTCTAATTGCTTTTGAATATATCCTTCATATTTTGCAATTATATCTATTTGATCAATTATATCTATAGGTAGCTGACATCTTTCACTATCTAGAGGTGCTACTAATCTATAATTTAACTCTGGTCTCTTAATAAGTTCATATAAAGATATTGGTTTCTTTAAAGGTACAGATTCTAATGTTTCCAAAAATTCATTTACTTCTTTTTTATTTGTTATTTGAAGATTTTTTATTCTTTCTAACTCATTTTCTAGCTTACTTTTTCTCTCTAAGAAGATATTATATCTCTCATCATCAACTAAGCCTATTTCTCTTCCCATCTCAGTTAATCTTAAATCTGCATTATCTTGTCTTAATAAAAGTCTGTATTCAGCTCTTGAAGTCATCATTCTATATGGTTCATTTGTTCCTTTAGTAACCAAATCATCTATTAATACACCAATATATGCATCACTTCTCTTTAATATAAATGGTTCTTCATTCTTAATTTTTCTAGCTGCATTTATTCCTGCTATTAACCCTTGTGATGCTGCTTCTTCATATCCTGATGTTCCATTAAATTGTCCCGCACCAAAAAGTCCATTTACCTTTTTAAACTCTAATGATAATTTAAGCTCTGTTGGATCTACTGAATCATATTCAATAGCATACGCAGATCTCATAAATTCACAATTCTCAAGCCCTGGAATTGTTCTATACATTGCTATTTGTACATCTTCTGGCATAGAAGAACTCATGCCTCCAATATATAATTCTTCAGTATCTTCACCTTCTGGCTCTACAAATATTTGATGTTGTAACTTATCAGGGAATCTCATAATTTTATCTTCTATTGAAGGACAATATCTTGGTCCTATTCCTTCAATAGAACCATTATACATTGGTGATCTATCTATGTTTTCTTTAATTATATTATGAGTTTTCTCATTAGTATAAGTTAAATAACATGATATTTGTTCTTTTTCTAAATTACTATTAGTAAATGAAAATGGAACTATTCTTTCATCTCCACATTGCTCTATCATCTTAGAAAAATCTACAGAACTTCTTTTTACTCTTGCAGGTGTTCCAGTTTTGAATCTTCTAAGTTTTATTCCTAAATCTAATAATGATTGTGATAAATCCATTGCTGGTACTAAACCATTAGGACCACCATAGTAACTTGTTTCACCAATTATTATTCTACCTTTTAAATAAGTACCAGTAGCTAAAATAACAGCTTGTGTCTCATAATATGCTCCATTTTTGCTTATAATACCTTTAACTTCACCATCTTCTACATCTATAGAAATTACTTCAACTTGTTTTAAGTAAATATTATCTTCACTTTCTAAAACCTTTTTCATTTCCCTAGTATATAAGTGCTTATCTGCCTGTGCTCTTAAAGAGTGTACAGCTGGTCCTTTAGATGTATTTAACATCCTTGATTGGATAAATGTCTTATCTATATTTTTACCCATTTCTCCACCTAAAGCATCTATTTCTCTTACTAAATGCCCTTTTGCAGTACCTCCAACGTTAGGATTACAAGGCATCATTGCTATAGACTCTAAGCTCATTGTTGCAACTAATGTCTTCATACCTAACCTTGCACTGGCAAGAGCTGCTTCGCAACCAGCATGACCAGCTCCAATTACAACAACATCAAATTTGCCTCCAAAGTATGTTTTCATCTTTTCCTCCTAATTTCTTATATATTCTATTTTCCTAAACAAAATTCTGAAAATATCTTGTCTATTAGATCTTCTTCTACTGTCTCTCCATTAATTTGACCTAATGCACTCCATGCATTTCTAATATCTATAGATGCTAAATCTATTGCCATTGTATCTTTTAATGCACATAAAGTCGATTCTAAGCATTCTTTAGCTCTATATAGTGCTTCTTTATGTCTTATATTAGTAACCATTACTTCTGAAGAGTTTATCTTACCTTTAAAGAATAATTCTTTTATAGCATTCTTAATCTCATCTATTCCTAATTCATCTTTTGTTGATATCGGAATTATATATTCTTGATTTAACTCTTCTAAATCACTTTTATTAATAGCATTAGGTAAATCTTGCTTATTTAATAATACTATATATTTCTTATTTTTTATATATTTTATTATTTCTATATCTTCTTCTGCTATCTCTCTTGAAGCATCTAACATTAAAATAACTAAGTCAGCCTCTTCAATCTTTTCTTTTGATCTCTCTACTCCTATTTTTTCTACCACATCTTCAGTTTCTCTTATACCGGCAGTATCTATAATTCTTATAGGAATTCCATCAAGTGAAATATATTCTTCAATTATATCTCTTGTAGTTCCAGGTATATCTGTAACTATAGCCCTATTTCCTCTAGTTAATACGTTTAATAATGAAGATTTTCCTACGTTAGGTTTTCCAACTATAACTGTAGATAATCCATCTCTGATTATTTTTCCTGCCTCTGCACTTTCTATTAGTTTATTTACTTCATCAATTACTACTTTAACATCTACTTCTGTTTTTTCTGAAGTAACTTCCTCTAAATCATCTTCTGGATAATCAACAGTAGCCTCAATATGTGCTATAATCTCTAATAACTTATTTCTCAATTCATTTATTTCTTTTGATAATTTTCCTTCACTTTGAACTAATGCACTTTTCATTGAAACTTCTGTTTTTGAATTAATTATATCCATAACTGCTTCTGCCTGTGATAAATCAATTCTACCATTTAAAAATGCTCTTTTAGTAAATTCTCCTGGCTCCGCAAGCCTAGCTCCATTTTTAATAACAGCATCTAAAACTCTTTTAGTTGCTATAACTCCACCATGACAATTTATTTCTATAGTATCCTCTGCAGTAAAAGACTTTGGTCCCTTCATATATGATAATATTACTTCATCAATTTTTTCATCAGTTTCATTATCAATTATACTTCCATATCTCATAGTATATGGTTTAATATCCTCTATACTTTTCCCACGTACTCCTCTAAATATCTTTTTAGCTATTTTAAGAGCCTCTTCTCCTGATACTCTTATTATAGATACGCTTCCTTCTCCTACCGCTGTTGCTACGGCCGCAATAGTGTCAAATTCCTTCATATGCTATACCTCCTAAGTTCTACATTGAATCTTGCTCTTAATCTTTTAAATTATATATCTAATAATATATTTACGACATTTTTTTATCAATAATCAGTTATTACCACTTGCAAGTTTTTTCACCAATAAAAATCAACCTCCCTTAGGGGAGGTTGATTTTTATTAATTTTTATTTCAATTCTAAAACAACTCTTCTATGGGGCTCATTTCCCTCTGAATATGTCTTTACAAATCTATCATTTTGTAATGCTGAATGAATAATTCTTCTTTCATAAGGATTCATAGGCTCCAACTTAATTGTAGTTTTGTTTCTTGCAACTTTCTTAGCAGTTTTATAAGCTAAATGTCTTAAACTTTCTTCTCTCTTCTTTCTATAATTAGAAGTATCTAAAATAACTCTTTTATAGTCATCATTGCTTCCCTTATTAATAACCAATGATGTTAAATATTGAAGTGAATCTAATGTTTCTCCTCTATATCCAATAACTATACCCATATCTTTTCCTTCTAATTCAATGTTTAGAACATTATCATTTTCTTCTATTAAGATATTAGCTTCTATTTTCATACTTTCTAATATACTTTGCAAGAACTGCCTTGCCTCAGATATATAATCTCTTTTTACCATTACTTTTATCTTAGCAGGCTTACATCCTATCCCTAAAAACCCTTTACTTCCTTCGTCAATTACCTCATAAGTAACTTTATTTTCTGTCACATTTAATTGTATCAGGGCGTTCTGATAAGCATCTTTAACAGTTTTACCTGTTACCTCTACGATTTTCATACTTATTCTTCCCCCTCCCCTTATTTTTGAGGTTTATTTTTTATTTTTTTAGTAGTTATTGTAACTTTTTGCTTACTTGGTTGATTATTTTCAGCTTCAGCTTCAATAGCTTCTTCTTTGTTAATTACTATTTTTCTAATTATACTCATAAATATCCATTGGAATATGTTAGACACAACATAATATAAAGCAACTGCTGCTGGTGTTATGTATCCGAAATAAAACATCATACCAGACATAACTATATTCATTGTTCTTCCTTGGCTTCCTGCTGATGCTCCTTGTTGCTTTTGTGTCATATAACTTTGTATAAATGATGTACCACCAGCAAGAACAGCTAGCACAACATTATGAGTAGCACCAAAGTTACTTATAAATAAAAATGATCTATCTAATAATTCTTTCAATGGTGTATTTTGTGGCTGTAATACGAAAAACATAGCAGCTAAAATAGGCCATTGAATAAGCATTGGTAGACATCCAGCCATTGGATTTATACCTTCATTTTGATACAACTTCATAGTTTCTGCATTCATCTTTTCAGGATTTGATGCATATTTAGCTTTTATCTTTTCTATTTTAGGTGTAAGCCTTCCCATTTTTATTGAATTTATTATCATCTTAGTATTTAATGGTATAAGTATTATTTTAATAACGATAACAAATAACACTATTGTTAAGGCCGTTGTTATACCTTTTTCCCCTAAAAACGGCTTAAGTAAATCATAAAAAAATAGAAATATTGTATTTAATATACCATATAATATTTGCAATATTAGCCCTCCACTTCTTATTTTAAAGGATCATATCCTCCCTTATTAAAAGGATTGCACCTTAAAATTCTCTTTATTGTAAGTATCGTTCCTTTTATAGCACCGTATTTTTCTAAGGCTTCCAGTGCATATTGTGAGCAAGTCGGATAAAACCTACATGTAGGTTGCCTTTTTAATGAAGATAAATACTTTCTATAGAATTTTACTATTATTATTAATATCCTTTTCACTATTAATTAAACCAGCTTTCTTAAACAAACTTATCAATGACTTCTCAATCTCGTGATAATTCTTACTATCCGAGCCAGTTCTCGCAATAATTACAAAATCATGTCCTAATATAAATTTATCTTTATTTAGTCTATAGCTTTCACTAATTAATCGTTTTACTCTACTTCTAACAACACTTTTTCCTACCTTTTTACTAACAGATATTCCAACCTTGTTAATATCACGGTGTCTATTATTCTTATATGTATATAAAACTAATGTATTATTAGAAAAAGACTTCCCTCTTCTATATACTATTCTAAATTCTACATTACGTCTTAATTTTTCATCTTTCATCGACTTTCTTCTTTCTAAAAAATACTTCTATTACAATTTGCTTAGAGAAAAAGGCCACAAAAAACGCGGCCTATGCAGTCAATCTCTTTCTACCTTTTGCTCTTCTTCTCTTAAGAACGTTTCTTCCAGTTGATGATTTCATTCTTTTTCTGAATCCATGTTCTTTCTTTCTTTGTCTCTTTTTTGGTTGATATGTCATGAACATACACAACACCCCCTCTATATAGAATTTTGATAGCAAGTTAATTACTAGCTAAACGTATTTATGGTTTTACTATTAAATTATATAGTTGTCAATGAGCTATGTCAATCTATGTTTTTTTAATTCATTGTGAATAAAATTATCCCCAGGCTGTTCTTTTTGTGGATAACTTCTTGAATAGCTCTTATTATTTTGATATTATTAAGATATATTGTTGATAACTTGTGGATTATTTTGAGTTATACACATTTTGTGGATAACCCTGTGTATAACTTGTTGATTTTTTTATTTTAATTCAATAATTCAGCATAATTCTTTATATTTTACTTGTGTATAACTTTTTTATTTATACTGTTAATAACTTTTATTATAAAATTTTTATCCACAATTTATTACTATTGTGGATAACTATAAAAAATTTATTCACAGTTTTTTTTGACTCTATAATTTCTGTGGATAAATTTGTTGATAATTTTTTATTAAATTAGACTGGAGGATATTACAATGAAAGTCCAATTAGATGATTTGTGGGCTAAAACGTTAGAAATTATGCAAAACGAGCTTACTGAAGTTAGCTTTAATACTTGGATAAAGAGTATTTGTCCTATAGAAATTACAGGGGATACTATAAAATTAAGTGTACCTAATGATTTCACTCGTGAAATTTTAGAAGGAAGGTATAAGGATTTACTTATTAATGCAATTAAGGTCGCTACTAATAAGGAATATAAAATTGATTTTCTTATTGGTGACGAAGAAGCAATAACTAAATCTGAAGCTCCTAAACAAAATATTGTAATGTCTTCACCTTCTGATGGCATGCAAGCAGTTTTGAATCCAAAATATACATTTGATTCTTTTGTAATAGGAAATAGTAATAGATTTGCTCATGCTGCTTCTCTTGCTGTTTCTGAATCTCCAGCTAAAGCATATAATCCTCTATTTATATATGGAGGAGTTGGTCTTGGAAAAACTCACTTAATGCATGCTATTGGTCACTACATCTTAAATAAAAATCCAAAAGCTAGAGTAGCTTACATTTCTTCTGAAAAGTTTACTAACGAACTTATTAATTCTATTAAAGATGATACCAATGAAGAATTTAGAAGCAAATATAGAAATGTAGATGTATTACTAATAGATGATATTCAATTTATTGCTGGAAAAGAACGAACACAAGAAGAATTCTTCCATACTTTTAATGCACTACATGATGCAAATAAACAAATCATTTTATCTTCAGACAGACCCCCTAAGGAAATTCCAACACTTGAAGATCGTTTAAGATCAAGATTTGAATGGGGACTTATAGCTGATATTCAACCACCTGATTTTGAAACTAGAATAGCTATATTGAAGAAAAAAGCTGATGAAGAAAATTTAGATATCCCTAATGACGTATTAGGATATATCGCAAATACTATAAAATCAAATATTAGAGAATTAGAAGGTGCTCTTATTAGAATAGTTGCATTTTCATCTCTTACTAATAAAGAAATATCCGTAGATTTAGCTTTATTAGCCTTAAGAGATATCATAGCTAATAAAAGTTCAAAAGCTATAACTATTGAATATATTCAAGAAATAGTAGCTAACTACTTTAATGTCACTGTAGATGATTTAAAGTCTGCTCGTCGTACAAAAAGTATTACTTATCCTAGACAAATAGCTATGTATCTTTGTAGAAAAAATACTGATAATTCCTTACCTAAAATAGGTGAAGAATTTGGTGGTAGAGATCATACAACCGTAATTCATGCATATGAAAAAATCTCTGATGCTTTAAATAAAGATAAAGATCCACTATTAAAAAGTGACATAGAATCTTTATCTAAAAAATTAAATAAAAAATAATCCACAACCTGTTTATAATAACTTGTGAATTAGTTGTGGATAAAATATAAAAAATAATGTTATACTGAATTCTGTGGATAAAACGTCTAAGTTAATCACATACTTATCCACAGTTATTTTATGCCCAATAGTAGTATTTACAGTATCTCTGGGGTTTTATCAACATATCCACAGCCCCTACTACTACTACTATTATTATTTATATATACTTTTATTTAATAAATAGATAAATATCGTTGTGGATAAAAGGAGGTATCTTAATGAAATTTATATGTGAAAAAAATGCCCTTGTAGAAGGAATTTCAATAGCGCAAAAAGCAGTAACAGGAAAATCAACTATGCCTATACTTGGAGGTATTTTAATTAATGCAAAAAATAATACTCTTATAATAACTGGATCAGATATTGATTTGAGTATAGAAACTAAAGTTAAAGCAGCCATTATAGAAGAAGGCTCTATAGTTGTTGATGCTAGATTATTTGGGGAAATTATAAGAAAGTTACCTAATGCAGACGTAGAAGTATCATCTATTTCTGAAAGTTCTATAGAAATAAAATGTGAAAAATCTAAATTTAACTTAATACATATGGATGCTGAGGATTATCCATCTTTACCATCAGTAGAAGGAAATAAACAATTAAACATATCTCAAAAATGTTTAAAAAATATGATAAAAGGTACTATATTTGCAGTTGCACAAGATGAAACTAGACCAATCTTAACAGGAGTTCTAATGGAATCAAAAGATAGAACTTTAAACTTAGTTTCATTAGATGGATATAGATTGGCTTTAAAGAAAGAAAGTATTGAATTTGATGAAGAAGTAACAGCAGTAATACCAGGTAAAACATTAAATGAAGTTGTTAAAATATTAGGAGAAGATGATAATGTAACACTAACATTTAATGAAAATCATGTATTATTTACTATAAATGAGACAAGAATAATATCTAGATTACTTGAAGGAGAATTTATAAAATATAACTCTATAATTCCAGAAGAACATAAATCAACAGTAATTGTGGATAAAAATATTCTTTTAAATTCTATAGAAAGAGCTTCACTAGTTGGAAAAGAAGGAAATACTAACTTAGTAAAATTTGATATAGAAGACGACACAATTGTTATAACTTCTAATTCTCAATTGGGAAATGTTCGTGAAGAAGTTAATATAAATTTGCAAGGTGATGGAATGCAAATTGCATTTAACTCTAAATATTTAATTGACATATTAAAGATAATGGATGAAGAAAAAATATATATGGAATTTACATCAGCTGTTTCTCCATGTGTAATTAAAAATATAGAAAAAGATAACTGTACTTATCTTGTTTTACCTGTAAGAGTATCAACAAGATAAGGTGAATAAGTATACAAAGAAGTGAATAAATGATTTTCCAATTTGTCTATGGGCAAATTGGATTATTATTTAGAAAAATAGAAAAGAGTGATATTGTGGAAGAAATTAAGATAACGACAGAATTTATTAAATTAGATTCCTTTTTAAAGTTTGCTGGAGTAGCATCTCTTGGAACAGAAGCAAAGTTTTACATTCAAGAAGGGCAAGTATATGTTAACGGTGAAGTGGAAACAAGAAGGGGTAAAAAGCTTTATAAGGATGATGTTGTAGAATTTAATGGGGAAACCTTCAAAATAGTTTAATAAGCATTCATTGACAGTTTGTGATATAATATAAGGTGGATTTATGTATATAAAGAAATTAGCCATAAAGAATTATAGAAATTACTCAGACTTAAGTATAAGCCTAAGTAAAAATGTTAATGTTTTTACTGGAGATAATGCTCAAGGTAAGACTAATATACTAGAGAGTATATATTATTGTTCTTTGGGACGCTCTCATAGGACATCTAAGGATAAAGAACTTATAAAGTGGAATGAGGGCTATGGAGAAATAGTATTGGATGTTGCCAGAGAACGTTTGGATAAAAAGATAGATATAAAGTTTTCTAGAGAGGGAAAAAAATCAATTACAATAAACTCTATTAGGCTTAGAAAGATTTCAGAGCTAATTGGAGTGTTCAATGCGGTTATTTTTTCACCAGAAGACTTAAAGGTTGTAAAAGAATCTGCATCTTTTAGAAGAAAGTTTTTAGACATCGAATTAAGCAAACTTAAACCTAAGTATTATACGACTTTAGTTAGTTACAATAAGGTTTTAAGTGAGAGAAATACTGTTTTAAAAACATACAATGAGAACCTAGAAGAAATATTAGAAATCTATGATAGACAATTAGCAAAACTTGGGTCAATGATAGTAAAACAAAGAATTTTGTATTTACAAAAGTTACAACAGTATGGAGAGAAGATCCATAGTGACATAACAAAGAATAAAGAAAAAATAAGTTTTAGATATATTTCAGATCTTAAAAGTTATTCCAGTCTAGAAAGCGATTTATATGAGCTTATTTCTAAAAATAGAAATAGAGATATAAATAAAAGAATCACATCTAAGGGACCGCATAGAGATGACTTTCTAATAGACATAAATGGAGTTGATACTAGAGTTTATGGATCACAGGGACAACAACGTACTGCAATACTTACTATAAAATTTGCTTCATTGGAAATAATTAAAGAATTTATTGGTGAATATCCTGTGCTACTTCTAGACGATGTTTTATCAGAATTAGATATAAATAGACAAAGTTTTATATTAAACTCTTTAAAAAATGTTCAGACTATAATTACATGTACAGGAATGGAGACTATAAGGAATTACCTTAAAGATGACTTTAAGTTATTTATGGTTAAAGAAGGAAGTATTGAAAAAATTATAGAAGAATAAGGAGGAAAAGTATGTTTCTTCATTTAGGAGAAAATGTAGTAGTCCCAATAAAAGATATAATTGGAATATTTGATTTAGAGACTACTATGTATAGTGCAGATACCAACCAGTTTTTAAGGCTTGCGGAAGAAGATGGATTTATTGAGAGAATAACAGAAGATCATCCCAAATCTTTTATTGTTGCAGAAGTAGATAAAAAAGCTAAAGTGTTTTTATCACCAATATCTTCATCAACATTAAGTAAGAGAACAAAAATAGAATATGATGAACAATAAAGATAGTTAGGAGGATAGCTATGACAGAAAACAAACAATCTTATGGAGAAGATCAGATACAGGTTCTAGAGGGATTAGAAGCTGTTAGAAAAAGACCAGGAATGTATATTGGAAGTACTTCTGTAAGAGGACTACATCACTTAGTTTATGAAATAGTTGACAATTCAATAGATGAAGCTTTAGCAGGATATTGTGATAGTATAGAAGTTACTATACATAAAGATAATTCTATTACAGTTACTGATAATGGAAGAGGTATGCCAGTAGGAATGCATCCTAAGATGGGAAAACCTACTGTAGAAGTAATCATGACAGTACTGCATGCTGGTGGAAAATTTGGAGGCGGCGGATATAAAGTATCTGGTGGGCTTCATGGAGTTGGTGCATCTGTCGTAAATGCATTATCATCCAAGTGTGTTGTTACAGTAAAAAGAGATGGTCATATATGGAGACAAAGCTATGAAAGAGGTAACGTTGTATCTGATTTAGAAATATTAGGGGATACTAATGAACATGGAACTACTGTTGATTTCATGGCAGATGATGAGATATTTGAAACTACAGAATATCAATATGATGTATTGTCTCAAAGATTGAGAGAACTTGCATTTCTTAATAAGGGAATAAAAATAATATTAAGAGATGAAAGAGAACAAGATGAAGAAGGGAACGTTAAGGAAGAAGCATATCACTATGAGGGTGGAATTAAGTCATTTGTATCATACCTAAATAGAAATAAAGATCCTTTATTCCCAGAACCAATTTATGTAGAAGGAGAAAAAAATGATTGCTATGTAGAAATAGCAGTTCAATATAACGATGGTTATACAGAAAACATTTTTTCTTTTGCAAATAATATAGACACCGTAGAAGGTGGAACACATTTAGTTGGATTTAGAACAGCTATAACAAGAGTGTTTAATGAATATGCTAGAAAGTTTGGATTCTTAAAAGATGGAGATAAGAATCTATCAGGTGAAGATATAAGAGAAGGTTTAACTGCTGTTGTATCAGTAAAATTATCTGAACCTGAATTTGAAGGGCAAACTAAGACTAAGCTTGGAAATTCTGTAGTAAGAGGAATTGTTGATTCTATATTAGGAGAAACAATGGAAAACTTCTTAGAAGAAAATCCAGCTATAGGTAAGATTATATGTGAAAAAGCTTTAACAGCGGCTAGAGCTAGAGAAGCAGCTAAAAAGGCTAGAGAATTAACAAGAAGAAAATCAGCATTAGAAAGTTCTACACTTCCAGGAAAATTAGCAGATTGTTCTTCTAAAGATCCACAAGAGTGTGAGATATATATAGTCGAAGGGGATTCTGCCGGTGGTTCAGCTAAACAAGGAAGAAATAGAAAATTCCAAGCTATACTACCATTAAGAGGTAAGATTCTTAATGTTGAAAAACAAAGATTAGATAAAATATTAGTGTCAGATACAATAAGATCAATGATAACTGCATTTGGAGCAGGGATCGGAGAAGAGTTTGATATATCTAAGATAAGATATCATAGAATTATCATAATGACAGATGCCGATGTTGATGGTGCTCATATTAGAACATTATTATTAACATTCTTCTATAGATACATGAGAGATTTAGTTGAGGGTGGACACGTATTTATTGCACAACCACCGTTATACCAAGTTAAAAAGGGTAAAAATGAAAGATATGCTTATAATGATAGCGAGTTAGAAGCTTTAATAGAAGAAATGGGTGGCAAAGATAATAATACGCTTATACAAAGATATAAAGGTCTTGGAGAAATGGATGCTCATCAATTATGGGATACTACTATGGACCCTGAAAAGAGAATATTATTAAGAGTTAACATAGAAGATGCTATGAAGGCAGATGAAATTTTCACTATATTAATGGGTGAAAAAGTTGAACCAAGAAAAGAATTTATTCAAGAAAATGCTAAGAATGTAGTTAATCTTGATATTTAGATTAGAGAGGTGAGATCAGATGAATAACAACGAAGGAAAGTTTCTGCCTGTTGATATAAGTGCAGAGATGAAGAGGTGCTACATAGACTATGCAATGAGCGTTATAGTTGGTCGTGCACTTCCAGACGTTCGAGATGGGTTAAAGCCTGTACATAGAAGAATATTATACTCTATGTATGAACTAGGACTTGATCCTAGTAAGGGATATAGAAAATGTGCTAGAATTGTCGGAGACGTATTAGGTAAGTATCATCCACATGGTGATTCATCAGTTTATGATGCTTTAGTTAGACTGGCTCAAGATTTCTCTATTAGATACACATTAGTAGATGGTCATGGTAACTTTGGATCTGTAGATGGTGATAGTGCTGCAGCGATGAGATATACAGAAGCTAGAATGGCTAAGATTGCTGTAGAAATGATAAGAGATATAAATAAAGACACAATAGATTTTGGAGAAAACTTTGATGGAACTGAGAAAGAACCAATAGTTTTACCTTCAAGATTCCCTAATCTATTAGTAAATGGATCTGCAGGGATAGCCGTTGGTATGGCTACAAATATTCCACCTCACAATCTAGTTGAAGTAATAGATGGAATTAATTATTTTATAGATAATCCTGAATGCACAATAGCAGAATTAATGCTTCACATAAAAGGACCTGATTTCCCAACAGCAGGTATAATAATGGGGATGAGAGGTATAAGAGAGGCTTATGAAACAGGTAGAGGTAAGATAATAGTAAGATCTAGAGCAGAAATAGAAGAAGAAAACGGAAGACACAGAATTGTAGTTACAGAGATACCATATCAAGTTAATAAGGCTAAACTTATTGAAAATATAGCTGATCTTGTTAAGGATAAAAGAATTGTTGGCATATCTGATCTTAGAGATGAATCAGATAGAGAAGGTATGAGAATAGTTATAGAGCTTAAGAGAGATGCTAATCCAAACATAATATTAAATCAACTTTATAAACATACTAAGATGCAAGATACTTTTGGAATAATTATGTTAGCATTAGTTAATAATGAACCAAAGGTGTTGAACTTAAAGCAAATATTAGGTCATTATGTTGATTTCCAAAAGGAAGTTATAAGAAGAAGAACTATATTTGAATTAAAGAAAGCTGAAACAAGAGAACATATCTTAGAAGGATTAAAAATTGCCCTTGATCATATTGATGAAGTTATAAGTATAATAAGAGGCAGCAAAAACACAGCTGAGGCAAGAGAAAAACTTCAAGATAAGTTTAATTTAAGTGAAGCTCAATCATCAGCAATTGTAGAAATGAGATTAAGAGCTTTAACTGGCTTAGAAAGACAAAAGATTGAAAATGAATTAAATGAATTAAGAGAATTAATAGCTAAGTTAAGAGAAATATTAAGTTCAGAAGAATTAATATTAAATATTATTAAAGACGAGCTTACTGAAATTAAGTTAAAGTATGGTGATGAAAGAAGAACAAGTATTGAACAATCATCAGACGATATTAACATAGAAGACTTAATTCAAGAACAAAATGTTGTTGTTACTTTAACAAGAGATGGTTACATTAAGAGAATACCAGAAGATGCATATACTGCTCAGAAAAGAGGGGGCAGAGGAATAGTAGCTGGAACAACTAAGGAAGATGATATTATAGAAAACTTATTTGTTACATCTACTCATAATCATATAGTATTCTTTACTAACCATGGTAGAGCTTATAAGTTAAAGGGATATGAAATACCTGAAGGTTCAAGAACATCTAAGGGAACTAATATTATAAATATATTAATGCTTAGACCAGATGAAAAAGTTGAAGCTGTAATTTGTATGAAAGAATTTAATCCAGATGATTATTTAGTGATGGGAACTAAAAACGGAATAGTTAAGAGAACATCATTAGATAACTTCAAGAATATAAGAAAGAGCGGATTAAATGCTATAACTTTAAGAGAAGAAGATGAACTTATATCAGTAAAACTTACTAGTGGTAATGATGATATAATGATGTTTACATCAGAAGGATATTCTATAAGATTTAAAGAAACTGATGTAAGAGAAATGGGAAGAATGGCATCTGGTGTTAAAGGTATATCATTAAGAGAAAATGATACTGTAGTTGCTATGGAAGTAGTAGATCCTGAACTTAAAGTGTTAGTAGTTAGTGAAAATGGACTAGGAAAAAGAACTAATGTAGATGAATATAAGGTTCAATATAGAGGTGGTATGGGTATCATAACCTATAAGACTAACGAAAAGACAGGAAAAGTTGTAGGAGCTAAGATGGTAAGTGATGATGATGAACTTATGCTTATTAACTCTAAGGATATAGCTATAAGAATAAATGCATCAGATATATCTGTTACTGGAAGAAGCACTATGGGTGTTAAGTTAATGAAAACTGAAGAAGAGGTTACAGTAATTGCTATAGCAAAAATAATATCAGAAGATAAAGAAGAGTTAGAGCAATTAAAGATTGATGAAGAAGTAACTTCAAAAGAAGATAAAGAAGAAAATTAATATAAAGTAAAAAAAGCTGCTGTATTTTGATAAAAGATACAGCAGCTTTTTTAAAATTAGTGTATATAAATAATGAGTTTTATTTGTTAATGAGATGATTTTGTTGATATTAATAGAATATAAGAACATCAAAGTTGAGGCAAAACAAAAGAATAACAACACAGTTGTTGCAATATAACCCAATATATAGATGAAAACATATGACAACTTATTCTGGTGTATCAATGACAAGATGCATAAGAAAAAGAAAGAAAAACGTAGTATAAGGAGGATAAACATCTATAACTGTGTATATATGAGAATAATTTTATATTAAATTATATATAATAGTCATTGTCGCAAGCGACCAGTAAAAAAAACAACTAAGAAAAATAAAAAAAGTTGTTGACAAGAATGGTCGGAAGTGATATTATAAAGAAGTCGCCTGAAGCGACAAATGATCTTTGAAAATTGAACAGAAGAAACATATAACCAGTTAATTCTTTTAATTGACTCATATATATGAAGTCAGCAAACTAGTACTAAGCTAGTAAATCAAACTTTTTAAATTGAGAGTTTGATCCTGGCTCAGGACGAACGCTGGCGGCGTGCTTAACACATGCAAGTCGAGCGAACAAAGCTCCTTCGGGAGTGGAGTTAGCGGCGGACGGGTGAGTAACACGTGGGTAACCTGCCTTATAGAGGGGGATAGCCTTCCGAAAGGAAGATTAATACCGCATAAGAAGTAGAAGTCGCATG
>NZ_JAHLOD010000009.1 GCF_018917145.1 Clostridium bornimense | reverse complement strand
TAACTTATAGTATTGGTCGGCAAACCTACTATTATTTTACATCGGAGGTTTTTTATTTTCTACGTATAGCTAAAAGCTTTTTAGAACCACAGGTCGAACCTGTGGTATTCATTAAACAATAAAAGCCACATTGCAATTGCAATGTGGCTTTATGGTGGACCATCAGGGACTCGAACCCCGGACCTACCGGTTATGAGCCGGTTGCTCTAACCAACTGAGCTAATGATCCATTTTTACCTGGCAACATCCTACTCTCCCACACAGTCTCCCGTGCAGTACCATCGGCCCTCTGAGGCTTAACCATCGTGTTCGGTATGGGAACGGGTGTATCCCTTAGAGGCATCATCACCAGATGCTAGTTTCCTTTCAATGAAAAAACTTATTGTTCTTTCAAATTTACTACAATAGTTATTATATCAACTTAAAATTTATTGTCAATATTTTTATTAGCATATTTTAATATTCTCTAATCTCATCAAAAATAGTAGAAAACTATAGCAGACTGATTAAAATCATTTTTCCACTATAGTCCTCTATATATTATACTGAAATTAAAGTTTCTTAACTATATCCTTATATGCTCTTCCCCTTACTTCAAAATTAGGATACATATCAAATGATGCACATGCTGGTGATAATGTTACAATATCTCCAGCTTTAGATATCTCTTTTGCCTTTAATACTGCCTCTTCCATAGTATTAACCATATATATTGTTAATGAAATATTCTTTTCTTTAATAACATCTTGAAATACTTTGTTTATTTTTTCTTTTGTCTTACCAAGTAAAATTAAAGCTTTTACCTTTTCATACCCTTCTTCTGCTAATGGTTCAAACGGTATATTCTTATCATAACCTCCTGCAATTAAAATAACAGGATGATCAAATGCCTTTAATCCTGCTAATGTTCTTGTAGGTGATGATGCTATAGAATCATTATAATATTTAACACCATTAATTTCTCTAACAAGTTCACATCTATGTTCTACACCTTTAAATGTAGTAGCAACTTTTCTCATTGTGTCGATGCTAACATAATCATATACTGCACAAAAAGCTCCTAAATAATTTTCTACATTATGCATTCCTTTAATAACTATTTCATCCTTATCGCATACCTTTTTATTATTTACATATAAACTTCCATCTTTATAATATGCTCCATTATCAATTATTTGTTTAGCAGAAAATTTATTTAATCTACCTTTTTCTTCTCCAACAAATGATGCTGTAATATCATTATCCATATTCAATATTAATAATCCACTATTATCTTGATATTTAAATATATTTTTCTTTGCTTCAATATACTCTTCCATACCTTTATGCATATCTAAGTGATTTGGTGTAATATTAGTAACTACTACAACGTCCATAGGTAACTTAATAGTCATAAGTTGAAAGCTAGATAATTCTAAAACAACCTTATCTTCTTCATTGATTTCTTCTATCTTTGCAAATAAAGGAGTTCCTATATTTCCTCCTACATATGTCTTATACCCTTCTTCTTTTAACATATTATATATTAATGTAGTAGATGTAGTTTTACCGTCACTTCCTGTTACTGCAAAAATTGTACCTTTGCAATATCTAATAAATTCCTCCATCTCTGATGTTATATATGCACCTTCTTCTTTTGCCTTAACTAAAGCATCACAATCTATTCTCATTGATGGTGTCTTAAAAATAACTTCAAATCCAGTAAGCTTATCTAAATAACCTTCTCCTAAAATTAATTTTACTCCTAATGTTTCAAATTCATTTCCAACTTCACCAAGTGCCTCTCTACTTTTTCTATCAAACGCACTGACTTTTGCCCCTAAACTAACTAAAAATCTTATGAGAGGCACGTTAGAAACACCTATTCCAACAACTGCCACATTTTTATTCTTTATAAACTCCTTAAACTTACTAAAGTCTTCTCTCATAAACTTAATCCTCCTGACAATTAACTCTGTATTAATTATATCATGTATTTTCATTGATTTATAACAGCTATAAATAAATTACATCTGTATTTTTACTTTCATATAAAAACATCAATATTTTTCATAACATATTTATATATTTTCATAATTCTACAATACTTTTGAAAAATTTCACTTTTATCGAAAACAATTACATGCGCTATTTTACTGTATTTACAGTATTTTATAGAATTTTCAGAATATAAAAACATTATTTTTTTTGTTGAAAACATACTGCAAATAATGTATTATAATAGCATAACGCAAGAAAACTTTGATACAAATTCCCATAATTTAAAAAGATTTGACACATTCCCGTGATCAAACCCCAAATAACCAGATGCATCCCTATCTGGTTATTTACTTTTTTGAATAGTATTTATTAAGTAAAAAAAATCTGTCACATAAAGAAAAGTGACAGATTTTTTCTTTTTAACTAATATAGATATACTAAATCCTACCTTATATCATAACAAAAGTGCTCACTAACAACTTTTTGATCATATCATACAATTAAAACATTAATTTTTCTTCTATATAAGATTTAACTTCACTAATAGGAAGTCTAACTTGATCCATAGTATCTCTATCTCTTACTGTTACAGTATTATCTTCTAATGTATCAAAATCTATAGTTATACAGAATGGTGTTCCTATTTCATCTTGTCTTCTATATCTCTTACCAATAGATCCTGCTTCATCATAATCTACAGCAAAATATTTAGCAAGTTCACTATAAACTTCAGTAGATTTTTCAGATAATTTCTTTGATAATGGAAGTACTGCAACCTTATATGGTGCTAATGCAGGATGTAATCTTAAAACTGTTCTTACATCACCTTCAGATACTTCTTCTTCATCATAAGCATTGCATAAAAATGCTAAAACAACTCTATCAGCTCCAAGAGATGGTTCTATTACATATGGAATATATTTTTCATTTGTTACTGGATCTTGATATTGAAGATCTGTTTTAGAATGATTCATATGTTGAGTTAAATCATAGTCAGTTCTATCAGCAACTCCCCATAATTCACCCCATCCAAATGGGAATAAGAACTCTATATCAGATGTAGCATTTGAATAGAATGCTAATTCTTCTTGTTCATGATCTCTCATTCTTAATGCTTCAGTATTCATTCCTAATCCTAATAAGAAATTCCAACAATAATCTTTCCAATATTTAAACCATTCTAAATCTGTTCCTGGTTTACAGAAGAATTCTAATTCCATTTGTTCAAATTCTCTTGTTCTAAAAGTAAAGTTTCCTGGAGTAATTTCATTTCTGAAAGATTTACCTATTTGTGCTATACCAAAAGGCATCTTCTTTCTAGCACTTCTTTGAACATTCTTAAAGTTAACAAATATACCTTGAGCTGTTTCTGGTCTTAAATAAATTTCTGCTGCTGAATCTTCTGTTACACCTTGGAATGTTTTAAACATAAGATTAAATTGTCTTATTTCTGTATAATTGTGCTTTCCACACTTAGGACAATCTATATTATTCTTATCTATATATTCTTTTAATTGTTCTTTTGTCCATCCATCTGCTGATGCAACTTCTACTCCAGACGCTGTCATGTGATCTTCAACTAACTTATCTGCTCTAAATCTAGCTTTACAATCTTTACAATCCATTAATGGATCAGAAAATCCACCAACATGTCCTGATGCTACCCATACTTCTCTATTCATAAGAATAGCTGAATCTAAACCAACATTGTATGGTGATTCTTGAACGAACTTTTTCCACCAAGCTTTCTTTACATTATTCTTTAACTCTACTCCCAATGGACCATAATCCCATGAGTTTGCTAATCCCCCATAGATATCTGATCCAGGAAATACAAAACCTCTGTTTTTACATAATGCTACTATTTTATCCATAGTCTTTTCTACTGCCATCAATATAACCTCCTAAAACTTTTTATTTCAAAAAACAAAAAAACCACCTGCTCATCTAAGGGACGGTTTTACCGCGGTTCCACCCTTATTGGCAGCTAGCCCAACTTTATTTTTAATCGCTCCAAAGTTCCTTCGATATAAATTTCCTAATGGTTTGCAGCACCCACCATCTCTCTTCAAGGTCCCTTATATCTACTCCTCTTTTTCAACGCGTCTTTCATTATATTACTATTATATATCATTCAGCTAAATTAGTAATTACTTTATTTTATTTTATCAAAGATTATATAAAAGTCAATATTGTTTATCATTACCTCCTTTGAGTATTTTTTGTCTTTTCTTGCATTATTTTGTATTTTAATGTATTATATTGGTACTACTTTTTTCTTTTTTTGTTTTATTTATTGAATATTAAAGAGGTGATTATGTGATAAAAAAAACTTTTATTAAAACTATAATAACTTTTACAACTGCTATTGCTCTAACTCTAAACTCTTCAGCTATTGCAAGTTTTTCATCATTAGAGACTAACGTTTATGCTGCCACTTCTACAGCAAGACAAATGGAGTATTTAGATCGTGGTGTTATAGCCACTAAAGTAAATAATGGTGTATATATTGGTTGGAGAATGTTAGGTACTGATAGTGAAAATATTTCTTTCAACATATATAGAGATGGTAAAAAAATCAATTCTTCACCTATAACTAATAGCACCAATTATCTTGATACGACCGGAACTACAAACTCTAAATATTCTATAAAGCCAGTAATAAACAACAAAGAACAGGATGGAACATCTGAGGTATCTGTATCCTCAACACCATATAAATCTATTCCAATAAAAAAACCTGCTGATGGAAAAACTCCATCTGGAGAAGAATATAGCTATAGTGCTAATGATGGTAGTGTAGGAGATGTAGATGGTGATGGACAATATGAAATTATATTAAAATGGGATCCATCTAATAGTAAAGATAACTCTCAAGATGGATATACAGGAAACACTTATATCGATGCTTATAAAATGGATGGTACTTTTCTATGGCGCATAGATTTAGGAGTAAATATTCGCTCTGGTGCTCATTATACTCAATTTATAGTTTATGATTTTGATGGCGATGGTAAAGCTGAAGTAGCATGTAAAACTGCAGATGGAACAAAGGACGGTACTGGAAAATATATTGGAGATAAAAGTAAAGATTATAGAAATAGCAAAGGACGTGTTTTAAGTGGTCCTGAATACTTAACAATGTTTGAAGGTTCCACCGGTAAAGCTTTATCTACTATAGATTTTTCTCCTGAAAGAGGTAAAGTAAGTGATTGGGGAGATAAGTATGGTAATAGAGTTGATCGTTTCCTTGGTGGTGTTGCATATTTAGATGGAAAAACTCCAAGCCTTGTTATGAGCAGAGGATATTATGCTAAGACTGCTATAACAACTTATAACTTTAAAGATGGCAAACTTACAAAGAATTGGGAATTCGTTGCCGATGATTCAACAAATTCTAACTATAGAGATCGTGGTTGCCACAGCTTAAGTGTAGCTGATGTTGATGATGATGGTAAAGATGAAATAATTTTTGGTTCTGCCACTATTGATGATAATGGTAAAGGATTATATTCTACAGGACTTTCTCATGGTGATGCTCTACATGTTGGAGATTTAGATCCTAATAATGATGGATTGGAAGTTTTCCAAGTACACGAATCAAAAACTTCTAAATATGGATTCGATCTTCGCGATGCAAAAACCGGAAAAGTACTTTGGGGCGTAAAAACTGGTACTGATGTAGGTAGAGGTCTTACTGCTGATATAGATCCTACTCATCCAGGCGAAGAAATGTGGGCATCAGGCCAAGGCTTATATAATTCTTCTGGTAAAAAAATAAGTTCTTCAACTCCAGGTTCTATAAACTTTGCTGCATGGTGGGATGGTGACTTATCTCGTGAATTAGTAGATCGAAATAGAATAGATAAATGGGATTATAAAAATAACAAATTAAACAGACTTCTAACTGCTACTGGATGCTCTGCTAATAATAGTACAAAGGCTACTCCAGTATTACAGGCTGATATATTAGGAGATTGGCGTGAAGAAATAATTTGGAGAACTGACGATAGTAGTGAATTAAGGATTTATTCAACAACAGATATAACTGAATATCGCATTCATACATTGATGCATGATTATGTATATAGATTAGGGGTGGCTTGGCAAAATGTTGCATATAATCAACCTCCACATACAAGCTTTTTCTTAGGGAATGGTATGTCAAAGGTTTCTCAGCCTAATATATATTTAGCAGGTAACTCTAACAGCTCCAATGATTCATCTAGCTCTAGTAATAATTCTACATCTAATAATTCAACTACTGTAACTAAAATTACTAGTGGTAAATGCTATAGACTTAAAAATGCAAATAGTGGTCAATATATGGATGTAAAAAACGGCAACTATGCTAATAATACTAATATACAACAACACCCTTCTAACGATGCATCTGCACAAGTTTTCAAAATAGTAAGCGTTGGTGATGGATATTATAAAATGGTATCTCAAGTTGGAAATGCAAATAAAGTTGTAGATGTCAGTGGCAAAAAAACTGCTAATGGTACTAACATAGCATTATATACTGATAAAGATGCTACTAACCAACAATTCAAGTTCAAACGTCTAGATAATGGTAACTTTGTTATATACACTAAAATTTCAAAAAACAAATCTGTTATAGAAGTAAAAGATGCAAGCAAAAGTAAAAAAGCAAATATTCAACAATGGGAATATAATTCTCACCTATGCCAACAATGGATTCTTGAATTAGCTGAATAATTTGCTTTTACGAAAAAGCTGCCACAAATAAATTTGTGGCAGCTTTTTTCAACACTATTAATATATATTTTAAAATAATAAAAAGATTAGTATTAATACTAATCTTTTTTATGGCTCCGTAGAGAGGGCTCGAACCTCCAACCTGTCGGTTAACAGCCGAATGCTCCACCATTGAGCTACTACGGATTAATCTCACTCACAAGTATTATTATATTAAGATTATATCTATCTGTCAACACTTTTTTAATTAATTTTAATAATAAAATAAAGTTTCTATATTAAAGGGTCTTGCCTAAGGATTACCCCCATTGCAAAACCCCTTATTTTTATTGTTTAGTTCCAACTTTTATTATAGTATCTGATGGTCTATAATAATCTGTATTAACTTTTTCACTACTTACAACTTGTCCATTAACAATCTTATCTAAATAGCCAACAGATTTATATCCTACTGTTCCATTACTTTCTACCTTTTCCTTACCAGCTTCTAAAGTATTATCATTTTCTCTTTTAACAGATGGTTGTACAGTCTCTGTGACTTCCCCTCTCATTTTATAAGATACTCCTGGAGTTATTGCTCCTTCGTTACTGTATATGTTAAATGTTAATATTCCATTAGACTTATCTGCAAATCCTTCAATATAAATTGGATATTGTAAAGTGTTTTTAAATTTGAAATCTTGATAACCATAAGCAATTGCTGCGTCTGTACTCTTATCTACATAACTAACAGACATATTATGAGGATGTCTTTCTGTAGGTCTAACATTTAACTGCATCACTGCATTATATAAAGTAGTAGATACCTGACAAATTCCTCCGCCATAATCTTTTTCAAATTTAGTACCAACAATTACAGTAGCCGGTTGATATCCTTTATCCGCAGTAGTATCTCCTACAATATTATTAAAAGAAAATTCCTCTCCTGGCATCAATACTGTACCACTTAAAGTTTTCGCTGCTAAACGAATATTCTCATTTCTTCCAGCATCACTTGTCCCAAACCTAGTTGTAAATGTACTTACATTTTTATTTATTTTTTTTAATTCACTTGCTGTAACTTTAGCAGTAGTATTTTCAACCTCTGCCTCAACAGAATAACTATCTTTATCTTTGCTTTTAAAAGCTTCTTTAATATCTTCTTTAAGTTTATCCTCATTTACAACTTTACCACTTACATCATCAGTAACAACAAAATTACCACTACTTAATTTTATTGTTGCATTTTTAGCTTCTGTATTAACCTTCTCTTTAACTTCTGTTACGATTCTATTAACTTCCTCATCACTAAGAGCAAATTGTAAATCATAATTTACCTTTTCTTTACTCTTAATCATTTTATACTTAGAAAACATTCCTAGATTTTTATCTTTTCCAAATTGCTCTGCTTTATCTATTATATCTTGTGAATTTTTTTCTAAATTATTAACATCTATATCGAAATCAAATTCATTTTCTTCTGCCTTAACAACTATTTTTTTGCCACTATATTCTTTTTCAATATTTTCTTCCATAGTCTTTAAAGCTTCTTCTTTTGTTTTTCCTCCAAGGTCTACACCTTCAACAATAACATTAGGATATATTTTATTTTCCCATTTATTAACCTCTGAATTTACATACGCAAAACAACCACCACCAACAGCTACTACAGTAACTACAGGTATTACCATAAATAATAACTTCTTATTAAAAATTTTCTTTATTTTATCCAAATCTATAAACCCTCTCTTACTCATATATGCTATTTTACCTCATAATACTCCTCTAAAGTTAGATTCTTCTCATAAAGCACACCTGCAAGTTCAACACCTACATATCTAAAATGCCATGGTTCATATAAGTATCCTGTGATTTCTTCTTTATCCTTAGGATATCTTAATATAAATCCAAATTTATGAGCGTTATCCTTCAGCCACTTTCCTTCATCTGTAGTATCAAATGTATCTTCTAACTTACATCCTATTTTATTACTAGTTATGTCTATTGCTAACCCAGTTTCATGTTCAGATGTTCCTGGTGGTGCAACATAATTAATACCTTCTCCTCTAGTCGCTACTTCATCACTATATAAACTTTCCTGACTATCACTACTTCTGTACCCTGATGTTAGTAACATCGATAATCCATTTTCTTTACCTTCAGCAATCATTTTATTTAAAGCTTCAGCAGCCTCACTTCTCATTTGTATAGGTTTATTTACTAAGTTATCATTAATTTCAACTAAATCTGTTGGTATGTATCCATCTTGCAATTTATTTTCTTTATTTACTAACACAAAAATACTATTACTATCTTTATAATTATATTGATCTAACAACTGTTTCTTTTTATCTTCATTACTAGAATTGTTTTTATTATTAGTACTATCATTACTCTTTGATCTTTCTCCATCAGATTGCATTTTTTCACTAGAAGTACTATGTTTACTAATATTATTCTTTTCTAAAGCTATAACCGTACTAGAACCTGCTAATAATATAACTGCCAAAAAGATTGAAAATCTCTTTTTATTTTTAACTCTCATCTTTTTCATATATTTTCCCTTTCCAAAACAGTATGTTTCTATTTTGCTAAATATAATAAAATACATTGTAAAATGATATTTTACTCTATAATAACATTTTGTATGTAAATCAACAATATATCTTATAAAACCTAATAAAAAAATAGGTAATATTGCATAAAAAAAGTTGTAATAAACTTTTATGCTTATTACAACTTTATTACTATATTATAATTCTACTTTGTATTTGTAGGTTTCATAGTAGGGAATAAAATTACATCTTTTATAGATGATGAATTAGTTAAGAACATAACTAATCTATCAATTCCCATTCCCATTCCTCCTGTAGGTGGCATACCGATTTCTAATGCTGTTATGAAGTCATCATCCATCATGTAAGCTTCATCATCACCCATTTCTCTTTCTTTTAATTGTTGAAGGAATCTTTCTTTTTGTACTATAGGATCATTTAATTCTGAATATGCATTACATAATTCTCTTCCATAAACAAATCCTTCAAATCTTTCAGTGAACATTTCATTTCCTCTCTTTTTCTTTGTAAGAGGAGAAATTTCTACTGGATAATCTATTACAAAAGTAGGTTGAATCATTTTCTCTTCAGCAAAAGTTTCATATAATTCATTTAAGATTTCACCTTTAGTGTAGTTCTTTAAATCTTTCTTTAACTCTAAATGCTTTTCCTTAGCAATAGCTTGAGCTTCTTCATCACTATTTATTGTGTTAAAGTCAACACCAGCATATTCTTTAACTGCATCTACCATAGTAATTCTTCTCCAAGGTGGAGCAAAATCTATTTCTGTACCTTCATAAACTACCTTAGTTGTTCCATGAACTTTTTCAGTTATATAAGCTACCATATTTTCTGTTAATTCCATCATATCATTATAATCAGAATATGCTTCATATAATTCTATCATAGTGAATTCAGGATTATGTCTTACTGACATACCTTCATTTCTGAAGTTTCTTCCTATTTCATAAACTCTTTCAAGTCCACCAACAATTAATCTCTTAAGGTGTAATTCTGTAGCAATTCTTAAGTACATATCAATATCTAAAGTATTATGATGTGTAATAAATGGTCTTGCAGCTGCACCTCCAGCAATAGCTGAAAGAATTGGTGTTTCAACTTCTAGATATCCTCTGTTATCTAAAAACTCTCTCATAGCTTTTATTATTTCAGTTCTCTTAATAAATGTATCCTTTACTTCTGGATTCATTATAAGATCTACGTATCTTTGTCTATATCTTAAATCTGTATCTTTTAATCCATGGAATTTTTCTGGTAGCGGTCTTAATGATTTTGTAAGTGCAGTGAATTCCATAACTTTAATAGTTATTTCACCTGTTCTACTCTTAAACACTTCACCTGTTACAGCAATAAAATCTCCTATATCTAGAGTCTTAAATCTCTTAAGTGCTTCTTCACCTACATTGTCTAACTTAACATATAATTGAAGTTTTCCCTCTCTATCATATATATCAGAAAATCCAGCTTTACCTTGAACTCTCTTAGACATTAATCTACCAGCAACTGTTACAGTTGTATTTTCTAACTCATCATAATTATCTCTTATTTGTTGAGAATTATGTGTTCTCTCTACTTTATATTGATCAAATGGATCCATACCCTCTTCTTGTAATTGAGCTAGTTTTTTTCTTCTTTCTAATAAAAGTCCATTTAATTTTTCTGTTTCCAATTCTTCATTAAGCTCTTCATTAGCTACTTGCTTTTCATCAGCCATTTAAAAATCCCTCCAAGTTATAAAATTTCTACTATTTCTAAAGATAACTCACCATCTGGAACATCTACAGTAACTTTATCCCCAACTTTCTTTCCTATCAAAGCCATCCCAACCGGTGACTCATGAGAAATCTTAAAGTTTAATGGATCTGCCTCTGCTGAACCAACGATGGTATATAAATCTATTTCATTAAGATCTAAGTCTTTAACCTTTACTTGTGAACCAATAGATACTGAATCTTTACTAATATCACTTTCATCTACTACTTCAACCTTTTTTAGCATTGCTTCTAATTGCGCAATTTTACCTTCTACAAAAGCTTGCTCATTTTTTGCTTCATCATACTCAGAATTCTCACTTAAATCTCCAAAAGAAAGTGCCACCTTAATTTTTTCTTTGATTTCACTTCTTTTTGTAGTTTTTAAAAAGTTTAATTCCTCTTCTAATTTTCTTATTCCATTATAAGTCATAACAATTTTTTTTTCTGCGCTCATTTCAGTACTCCCCTTTTCATATTCCCCTATTAATATTCTAATTATTATATGTCCCTGTAACCATTTACGTTATTATAAACTAGCATCTTTTTATTGTCAACAATACTGAAGTTTTTTTGGAATTATTAGTCATTTTTTTATATCTATATTATAGACTTTTTATATTCTGTTAATACTTTTATTACCTCATCAGCACTAGTTAATACATTTATTTGATTTTTTATATCAATAGAATTCTTAAGTCCTTTTAAATACCAAGCTATATGCTTTCGCATTTCTCTAACTGCTTTGTATTCTCCAAAGTCTTCTATCTCTAATTTTAGATGCCTTATTACAGTATCTATTTTTTCTTCATTTGTAGGACGTCTTATTTCTCTCCCATTTAAATAATCTCCTACTTCTCTAAAAATAAATGGATTTCCTTGTGCTCCTCTACCTATCATTATTGCATCACAGTTAGTTTCTTGAAATAATCTAAGAGCACTATCAAAACTATTTACATCTCCATTACCAACTACCGGTATACTAACTGACTCTTTTACCTGTCTTATAATATCCCAGTTAGCAGTTCCAGAATACATCTGTTCTCTAGTTCTACCATGAAGTGTAATACACTTTGCTCCTGCTTCCTCTAAAACTTTACCAAATTCAACAGCATTAATACTATTGCTATCAAATCCTATACGATATTTTACAGTAACAGGCTTTGATGTTGCTTTGCTTACTTCTCTTACTATCTCTGCAGCTAATTCAGGTTCCTTTAATAATGCTGAACCTTCTCCATTCTTTACAACTTTAGGCGCTGGGCATCCCATATTAATATCTATAGCAAAAAATCTATCGTCACTATCAAATCTCTCAGCTGCTTTTGCCATTATATATGGATCTCTTCCAAAAATCTGTACTGCTGCTGGCTTTTCTTCATTTGTTAACTTCAAAAGCGCTTCTGTATTTTCTGACCCATAATATAGTCCTTTTGCACTAATTAATTCTGTGGTAACCATACCACATCCCTGTTCAACACAAATTCTTCTAAAAGCAGAATCTGTAACACCAGCCATTGGTGCTAAGAAAACCTTATTTTCAAAAGTAAGATTTCCTATTTTCATATAATTAACCTCTATTCTTTTCGTATATTATTCTTAGCCCCTCTAATGTAAGAAATCTATTTACTTCATCTACATTCTTTGTTTCTTGACTTATAAGTGTAGCTAAACCACCTGTAGCAACTACAAAAGGTTCTTCTTCACCTAACTTAATTAGTTCAGTTTTCATTAAATCAACAATATATTCTACTTGACCTATATATCCATAAATAATACCACTCTGCATTGCAGACGTTGTATTTTTACTGATAACATTATTAGGTTTTATTAGTTCTATCCTTGGTAGTTTTGCAGCTCTTGCAGTAAGCGCATTAGCACTTATCTTAATTCCTGGTGTTATAGCACCGCCTAAATAATCTCCATTCTTTCTAACAGCACAAAAAGTAGTAGCTGTTCCAAAATCAATAATTATTAGTGATCTCTTATAAATTTCATGAGCTGCAACAGCATTTACTATTCTATCTGCACCAACTTCCTTAGGATTATCATATTTTATATTTATCCCTGTTTTTATTCCCGGTCCCACTACTATAGGGTCTCTTCTTAAGTATTTTTTTATCATGTTCTCCAATGAATACATTATATTAGGAACTACGGATGAGATTATGACCCCTTCTATCTCTTCTATAGAAATTCCACTATGTTCAAAAAGATGCATAACTTGAATCCCATATTCATCTGCACTTCTCTGATCATTAGTTGATAATCTCCATTCATTAATTAACTCTTTATCTCTATATATTCCTAATACAATATTTGTATTCCCAACATCTAATACAAATATCATACCCTTCTCCTTTAAACTATACTAAATCTAAATGACTTTCATTTATTAAAATAGTATATCCATTTTATCAAATGAAATATCATAAACGCAAGATATACATTTTACTTATATTTATTTCCTAGGCAATATATGCACAAATAATACTAATGGGACTGTGGCACATTAAAACTAATAATTTTTTGTGCTACAGTCTCATCATTTATACTTAATAACTAAAAACTAATAATTTTTAGAATAATCCAACGATCTTTCCATCTTCATCAATATCCATTATGTTAGCTGCTGGCTTCTTAGGTAATCCAGGCATTGTCATTATATTACCTGTTAATACAACTATAAATCCAGCTCCGTTAGAAACTCTTACTTCTTTAACAGTAATCTCAAAGTTTTCAGGTCTTCCTAATAATGATGGATTATCTGAGAAAGAATATTGTGTTTTAGCTACACATATTGGCATTTTATCAAGTCCGAATTTTTCTAACTCTCTTATTGATTTCATTGCATCTGCAGTAAAGTTAACTTTACTACCACCATATATTTCTTTACAAATTATATTCATCTTTTCTTCAATAGAAAGATTTTCATCATATAGATAGTGGAACTCTTCTTTATTATTGTCTATTTCTTTAATAACTTTTTCTGCTAAGTCAATTCCACCTTCTCCACCTTTTGCCCATACATCAGTAAGTGAAACTTCAACACCTATCTTTTCACAATATTTCTTTAATAATTCTACTTCTGCATCTGTATCACTTAAGAATCTATTAATAGCAACTACTGCAGGTAATCCATATTTTCTAACATTCTCAACATGTCCTTTTAAGTTTTCCATTCCTTTTTCTAATGCTTCTAAGTTTTCTTCACCTAAAGCATCTTTTGCAACACCACCATGATGTTTTAATGCTCTAATAGTTGCAACTATAACTACACAACTTGGTTTTAAATTTCCAGATCTACATTTTATGTCTAAGAATTTTTCAGCACCAAGATCTGCACCAAATCCTGCTTCTGTAACAGCATAATCTCCAAGAGCTAATGCCATTTTAGTTGCAATAATAGAGTTACATCCATGAGCTATATTGGCAAATGGTCCTCCATGTATGATAGCTGGAGTATTTTCTAAAGTTTGTACTAAGTTAGGCTTAATAGCATCCTTCATAAGTAATGCCATAGCACCTTGAACCCCTAATTCCTTACAATAAACTGGTTCGCCAGAATAATTATATCCAATTACGATGTTACCCATCTTTTCTTTCAATTCACTTAAACTATTAGATAAACAAAGTATAGCCATAATTTCTGATGCAACAGTAATCATGAATCCATCTTGTCTCATTACACCATTTACTTTACTTCCAAGTCCTATAACTATTTCTCTAAGTGCTCTGTCATTCATATCCATAACTCTTTTAAAAATTATTCTCTTAGGATCAATTCCTAATGAATTACCTTGATGTATATGATTATCTATTGCTGCTGCTAAAAGATTATTTGTGCTAGTTATAGCATGCATATCTCCAGTAAAATGTAAATTTATATCTTCCATTGGAACTACTTGAGCATATCCCCCACCAGCAGCTCCACCTTTAATACCGAATACTGGTCCTAAAGAAGGTTCTCTTAATGCGATAACTGCTTTTTTATTCAATTTACATAATGCTTGACCTAATCCAACTGTTACAGTTGATTTTCCTTCACCGGCTGGAGTTGGATTTATTGCTGTCACTAAGATTAATTTCCCTTGTTTATCTTCATTCTTTTTTAATATATCCAAAGATAATTTACATTTATATTTACCATATAAATCTACATCATCTTCTTCTACCCCTAATTTTTTCGCGATATTCATAATAGGTTCCATCTTAGCCTCTTGTGCTATAACTATATCACTTTTCATCTTTTACACCCCTTGTAATTAAAGTTATCTTATAACCTTTTTTTCAGTTAATTAACAAAAACATTATATCATATAATATTAGAATTTATATAATTTACATTAATTTTATCAATATATGTCTCTACTTTTATTGATATTGTGCACAGTTTTCAACTGATAGCTATTGTGAAACCTGAATAAAAAAAGCTATTGTACCGGCAAATTTTTATTTGCTAGCACAATAGCTTCTTATATTATAGATCTTTCTTTTCAAAATCTTCTAAAGTTATTTCTTTGTTATCTTCTTTATCTGCAGATTCTTTATTTTCTTCTAATACTTCTTCTACTGAAGATCCATCTGGATATTTACCAGTAGAAACTAATGATTCGAATTCATCTGCTTCTAATTTTTCTTTTTCTAAAAGAGCTTTTGCAACTAAATGAAGTTTATCCATATTTTCGATAAGGATTGTTTCTGATCTGTTATATGCTTCTGTAATAAACATCTTGATTTCTTCATCAATTTCAGCTGCAACTTCTTCAGAGTAATTCTTACTTCTTCCGAAATCTCTTCCTAAGAATACTTCACCTTGTTCATCACCAAAAGCTATAGTTCCAAGTTTATCACTCATACCATATTTCATAACCATTGATCTAGCTATATTAGTAGCTCTTTCTATATCATTACTAGCTCCAGTAGATATATCTCCTAATATTAATTTTTCTGCAACTCTACCACCAAGTAAAGAAACCATTTCATCTTTTAATCCTTCTTTAGACATATAACTTCTGTCTTCCTCTGGAAGATGCATAGTATATCCTCCTGCAGAACCTCTAGGAATGATACTTATTTGATGTACAGGATCAGCATTTGGTAAGTTTCTCATTACAATAGCATGCCCTGCTTCATGATATGCAGTAAGTTTTCTATCTTTTTCACTTATAACTCTAGATTTCTTTTCAGGACCTGCAATAACTCTAGTAATAGCTTCTTCTAACTCTTCCATAGTTATTGTAGATTTTCTAGCTCTAACTGATAATATAGATGCTTCATTCATAAGATTTTCAAGATCTGCTCCTGTAAAACCTGGAGTTCTCTTTGCTAAAGTCTTTAAATTAACATCTTCTGCTAAAGGCTTATTTTTAGAATGCACCTTTAATATTTCTTCTCTACCCTTAGCATCTGGTGATCCAACTATAATTTGTCTATCAAATCTACCTGGTCTAAGTATAGCTTTATCTAAGATATCAGGTCTATTTGTAGCTGCAATAACAATTATATCTTCATGGATTCCAAACCCATCCATTTCAACTAATAACTGATTTAGTGTTTGTTCTCTTTCGTCGTGACCACCGCCAAGACCAGCACCTCTTTGTCTTGCAACTGCATCTATTTCATCTATAAAAATTATACATGGTGAATTTTTCTTAGCAGTTTCAAATAAATCTCTAACTCTAGATGCACCAACACCAACAAACATTTCAACAAAATCAGATCCTGATATTGAGAAAAATGCTACACCAGCTTCTCCTGCTACTGCTTTTGCTAATAATGTTTTACCAGTACCTGGAGGTCCAACTAAAAGAACACCTTTTGGAATTCTTGCTCCCATATCTCTATATTTTTTAGGATATTTTAAGAAGTCTACAACTTCTTCTAATTCTGCCTTTTCTTCATCTTCTCCAGCTACATCTTTAAATGTAACCTTCTTATCGTTAGTAGCTTTTTGTGCTTTACTTTTTCCAAAGCTCATAACACCTCTACCGCCACCGCCTTGAGATTGGTTCATAAACATAACCATCATCATTACAGTAAATATTATTAATATACCTGTCGGCAAGAACTGTACCCACACTGGTATAGTAGTAGGCTCTTTATACTTTTGTGTTATTGTATCATTAGCATTATCTTTAAGAAAATCATCTAATCTTGTACTAGATATTGATGTACTATATCTGTTATTATCATTCGCTACAATCTCTACAGTGGAAATTCTTCCATCAGAGTTTACTTCTATACTTTTAATTTGATTGTTTTTCCACATTGTTTCAAATTTGTCTGCTGTTATTGATGTTAATGCCTTTGAACTTTGGAATAACATCATTGATGTAATAACAACAGCAATGATTAAAAATAACCAGGCCGTTAATCCATAAGTAGATTTTTTCACGTAAGGCCCCCCTCTCATTATAGTTATATTAAATTTTAACACAGTAGCATATTTGTTACAATTGAGTTTTTTTAACTATTTGTAAATTTCCTCTTTTAAAACTCCTATATAAGGTAAATTTCTATATTTTTCGGCATAATCTAAACCATAGCCTACAACAAATTTATCCGGAACTTCATATCCTATGTATTTTGCATTAACTTTAACTTTATTTCTTTCTGGCTTTGTTAAAAGTGCCGCAATTTCAATATTTTTAGGACCTCTATTTTTTAGATAATCAACTAAATAACTAAGAGTAATTCCGCTATCAATAATATCTTCTACTATTATTATATTTTTATCCTTAATTTCAAAATCTAAATCTTTAAGAATTCTTACAACGCCAGTACTAGTTGTTCCATTTCCATAACTAGATACAGCCATAAAATCCATTGTAACTGGTATCGTTATTTCTCTCATAAGGTCTGCCATAAAAGGAACTGACCCTTTTAAAATACCGATTAAAAATACCGATTCTCCTTCATAATCTTTTGATATTCTTTGCCCAAGCTCTTTTACTTTTTCTTTTATATTATCTTCACTTATTAAGATTTCTTTTACATCATTATTCACTACAATTACCTCTCTTAACTTGTATAATTAATATACGTTTTGTTTCTTCTGTTATTTTAAATTTCTCACTAATCCTTAACCCTACTATCCAAGCTATTTCATTATCAAATAGTATCAATGGTATCTTGCTTCTCTTACTCTTATCTATTTTTTCATTTATAAATAAGTCCTTTAATTTTTTCCTTCCCTTCATTCCTAAAGGCGTAAAATAATCTCCATCTCTTCTATTTCTAATTGTCACCTTTTTAATTTTATCATAATCAAAGTATTTTATTAAATAATTATTTGAAAATTTATTTATATTTTTCTTATTAGTTACTTCACATTCTATTGTTATATCTAATTCTTCTATATAAGTAGTACCACTTATATTTATATCTTTTTCAAAATTAATAAATTCATTATTTTTATTATCTATCTGTATAACTATATCGCCATAATTATTAGTAGCTTTAATTCTTCTCGGCAAAATTAACTCTTTCCCTGTTTCACCACTTTGAATTAATATTATCTCATCAATATGCTTTTTTTCTATCTCTTTTATATTACCTAACAAATCTTTCATAACATTTCTGATTAATCTAGATAAAACTGCTTTATGAAGCGTAAATGCCTCTTTATCTATAACTATTTTATCTCCAAGATTTTTTGCATACTTTTTATATGATATATAGCTTTGTTCTTCTAAATAATCATTATCTATAGTAAAGCTATCTATAGTCCTCATAATAGTTCTTACTATATCCTTATTAAAATTTTCAGATATATACGGTAATACATCTAATCTAATCTTATTTCTACTATATATATTCTCTAAATTAGTTGCATCTAATCTCGTCTCTACATTCATTTCTTCACAAAACTTCTCAATAGAACTTCTATCTACATCTATTAATGGTCTTATAATATTATCTCTAACAGCATCTATACCTCTCAGACCGTAGATTCCACTTCCTCTAAATAATCTCATCATAAAAGTTTCTACTTGGTCATTAGCATTATGAGCAACAGCTACCTTGTTACACCCTTCTTTTATAGAAACCTCTCTAAAAAAATCATACCTTATTTCTCTTCCTGCAACTTCTGTAGATACGCCTTTTTCTCTCGCATACTTATCAACATCTACCCTACAAGTATTTACAGGAATATTAAACTTATTTCCTAAACCTTTTACATACTCTTCGTCACCATCAGATTCTTTATCTCTTAACATATGATTTACGTGAGCTATCACTAAAGAAATATTTAACTCATCCTTTAGCATATTTAGTACATGTAACAATGTCACTGAATCTGGTCCTCCAGATACTGCTACAAGAATTCTATCTCCTTTTTCTATCATATTATATTTATTTATAGTTTCTTTAACTTTATGTAATAAACGCTCCATCCTACTTTAATACTCCTAATCTTAGTGTATATTAATATAATTACATAATGACTTTATACTGTCAACAAAGTTAATCCATAACCTTAAACGTTTTAGACACTATTAACGTCATATCATCTTTAATATATCCTTTCGATAACTTTGTAGCTTCTTTTATTATTCCATCTCTTATTAATTCTTGACTATTAGTTTTACATTTCTTTAAATACTCAACTAACCAACTATAATCACCTTCGTCACCTTTTTGGCAATCTATAACACCATCAGATAGCATCACAATTATATCTCCATTCTCTAATGATATATTATTTACTTGAACATCAGGTTTATCTAAAACTCCTATAGGTAAAGTTGTATTATTTATAACCTTTACTTCTTCACCTCTTTTTATAAAAGTAGCAGCAGCTCCTACCTTAATTAATTCTAACTCGCCTCTATATAAATCAATATTAGCTATATCTAATGTTGCAAATTTTTCTTCTTCATTAAATTTCAACGACATTATAGAATTCAAAGTATCAATAACCGTATCCATTGATAATCCTGATTCTGTAAGCTTCTTAACTAAATCTATTACTATAGAACTATCTTGATCTGCCACCTTTCCAGATCCCATTCCATCACTTAAAAATATATTGTACTCTCCATTTTTCCCTTTACCAAAATAACTATTATCGCCACTCTCCACTTCGCCATCTTTAGGAATAACCTTAATACAAGAAGATATATAAAACTTAGGTCTTTCCTCAAATAAAACTGTACATAAGTTTTTACTTCTATCTATGCAACAATTTTCATTTCCAACACACATCTCTCTCTTCACTGCTCTGCTTATAATAGGTATTACATTTCTTACACAAAAATCTGTACCTCTACAATAATTAAGCTTAACATTGACAATAAGCCGTCCTTCTTTAGTATTTGTACAACTTAAATCTTTATAATCTATTCCTGCCTTATTAAAAGCATAGGCTATATTTCTTTCTTCTCGTACATCAAAAGATATATCATTTTGAAATTCATTAATTATTTCATCTATAGAACTTGCCATATGAGAAATATTATTAGATAAAATTTCTCTACCTTCTATTTGCTTTTTTTGATATATATCACGAATCATAATAGACGTCTTTAATTCAGAAGATATCTTTTTTATCATCGTTCTATTTATACACTTTCTATCCAGTTCCTTCGGCATATCTTCATTATTGTATAATATATTATCTATAAGCTCTTCAAATGCAGCATAAGTATAGTATGTTTCCTTTTCCCAACATTGATTTTTCATACTACATCTACCACAAACCTTTTCTACTAAATTGTATACAGATTCTTCTCCCATATCTTTATAATTCTTTTCTGCACTTATGGTCAGTTGTTTTAATATATTAGATATATCATCAAGAACATTTGCATATGTACTCATTCTTTGATTTACAGCATTTTTTATTTTATGTCCATAACTTTCATAGGCCTTTTCTCTTTTAACATCAAGATTAAACTCCCTCTCTAAAAAACTATATACATTTTTGGGAATTAATAATGCCATAAGAAAAGCTATAGCTCCATCTACTATTCCTATATAGCTTGATGTATTTCCAGATATATATATTATGATAAACGTAATAATTCCACCAACTATTGCTAATACCTTTCCACTCTCTCGTATTATTTCAACAGTCATAGATATTAATGCATAGGTTCCAACAATAATCATTAAACCTTTACTATTTATCCCCACCATTACTCCTATTGCTATAGAAAAAATTATTCCCATTCCATTTCCGCACACTAACGAAGCTATTATTATTATAGTAATTCCTAAAACGTTAGCAATATTTATTCCTGAAATATTAATACCCCAAAATCCAGCAACTATAACTGATATTAATAAAGCCATTGATGCAATTTCTTCACTATTAAAAAGATAATTTGTTTTTATAGCTGACATAGATGAAATTGAAAATTTAAATATATAGTATATCGGTATTATTGACACCACTTCTACAAAGGTTAAAAATATTCCCATTCCATAATTGGTATTGTCAAATATAATTTTATACACATAACTTATACAAAAAATTGCTATATATTGAACACATATCTGTAACTGAACTTTTTTATTATTTAATAAAAAAGTAATTATATCTATTGCTATAACATAACTTATATATATAATTATAGATCCAACTTTATCACCTATTGTTGTATATCCTAATATAGACATTAAGGATACAACAATAACTTCACCTTTTTTTAAATATTGTACTAAAATTAATAATAAAGCTATTCCAAATGGCGCCACTTCTTTTATAAGCGTTACTCTACTTACAAAAAAAATTGCTATAGCTGATATTACTAATGATATAATTCTTCTAACGTATTCTTCTTTTTTATTCTCCCCATTATAACTAAAATCAATCTGCATACCTTCATCCCCTATCTCTATTGTGAATAAAGTATATCAGTTTGCTTTTCCATTTTTTGTAAATTTCTCTTGTGATGAATTTAAAACTTTTTGACACTATGTAATAGATTATCATCACTAATAATGTTTTTCGACATTGTTTATTAATTTAAATATAATTCAATTGTCAATTAAATATATATTAATAATCTATATATCTAAAAACGTAATATGATTTTAGTAATATTTTATTTAATGTTTTAATATAAAAAAAGAACTCAAGTTTATCACTTGAGTTCTTTTGGTGCCGAAGACCGGAATCGAACCGGTACGATGTGTTAGCATCGCAGGATTTTAAGTCCTGTGCGTCTGCCAGTTCCGCCACTTCGGCATATTTGTTCTACTCGCTTCTAGCGAATACCTTTTTAATATATTGTTCTCTTGAACATTTATTATTTTACCATAAAACATTTTCTTTTGCAATAGTTTTATAGTAATGGTAGCGGAAATAGGACTTGAACCTACGACACTTCGGGTATGAACCGAATGCTCTAGCCAGCTGAGCTATTCCGCCACATTTGGTTGCGGGGGCAGGACTTGAACCTGCGACCTTCGGGTTATGAGCCCGACGAGCTGCCAACTGCTCCACCCCGCGTTATTTGGTGCCGAAGACCGGAATCGAACCGGTACGATGTGTTAGCATCGCAGGATTTTAAGTCCTGTGCGTCTGCCAGTTCCGCCACTTCGGCATATTTGTTCTACTCGCTTCTAGCGAATACCTCTTTAATATATTGTTCTTTCGAACATTTGCTATTTTACCACAAACCATTATCTTTTGCAACAGTTTTATAGTAATGGTAGCGGAAATAGGACTTGAACCTACGACACTTCGGGTATGAACCGAATGCTCTAGCCAGCTGAGCTATTCCGCCACATTTGGTTGCGGGGGCAGGACTTGAACCTGCGACCTTCGGGTTATGAGCCCGACGAGCTGCCAACTGCTCCACCCCGCGTTATTTGGTGCCGAAGACCGGAATCGAACCGGTACGATGTGTTAGCATCGCAGGATTTTAAGTCCTGTGCGTCTGCCAGTTCCGCCACTTCGGCATACGTCGTTTAGCGACAAGTTAAATTATATATGACATTTTATAAGCTGTCAACAAGTTTTTTTATTTTTATTTCTATTTTATTTTGAGTTGTATAATATATGTAAATAATAGAGTCAAATTCTAATTTTAATTATATACTTATACACACTTTTTTTTGATCTAATAGTTCATTTTGATAAAATGGAAATTTTTTTATAGCAACCTACTTAGAAAACTTATTAAGAAACTGAGACCAAATTATAAACTATGATTTTGCATTTATATCAAAAAAATCCCGAAGGAATTTCTACCATCACCATGCACTAAAAAAGAGGTTTTGCCTACAAATTTTCATTTGTTCTGCAATAACCTCTGATTTATTTCACTATCTTGTTAGAGAATTTTTTTTATTTCCTCTACCTTTGAAGTCTTGATGTTTCTTTAAATCTTGAAATCTTTCTTCACTTTCTTTTAGAAACTTAGATAAAATGTCCTCAAAATCCCCACCGTTGTTCTTACCAGCATTTTTGTTGCTATTCTTTTTCCAGTCAATTTCCATTGGTCTTGAAGATTTTTTCGGTGTACTTGCTTGTTTTATTGATAAACTTATCTTACCATTATCGTCAACTGAAAGTACCTTTACTTTTACTTTATCCTGTTCCTTTAAATGTTCCCTTATATCCTTAACATAATTATCTGCAACTTCGGATATATGTACTAATCCTGTTTTTCCCTCGACCTCAACAAAGGCTCCAAATTTAGTGATGTTAACTACCACCCCGTCTGTTATAGTACCTGCTTTTAAAGACATGTAAAAAAAATCCTCCTTAGATTATAAATATATTAATTTTTATTGTTATTTTTCTCTATTACCGGAATTTCATCTTTCTTTACTAAATTACCTTTTTCTCTAGCCATAGTTTCTATATATGCATCACTTTGACTCATTTCTAAATCTTCTTCCAACTTAGAATTTTCTTTGTTTAGCTTTTTTGTTTCGGCTTTAGCATTATTAATGTCATTCTTTATCCTATGCATGGTAATTTGTTGATTAACAAGAGTATATACTACACTTATTAATACTACAGTAATCACAAGGTTTTTCAAGTTAAGCCTTCTCTTCATACTTTCTATTCAACCCCTAAATTAACCTTTTATACATATTTATATTTTAAAGTTTTTTTTAAATATATTCAAGTTAATTTTTATTTTTTCCTTTTATTATTAATTGAAAAGGATAGATTAAATAGTTAAAAATCATTCTTAAAGACTTTACTGCACTATTTACCAAAACTGATAAAATTTTTGTAAAGTGCCTACTTATCATTTTGTAATATAAGCCAAACCCTAATGCTATACATAAATAAGCATAAACAGATATAAAAGGCGCTCCTACAATATGTAGAAATATATATACCATAAAACCGGCAAGAATCCAAAAAAGTAAATCACTTATAAATGTCATAATTTTATTAGGAACTTTTATTCCTCTTATAACTCTATATATATCAAAAAATATTCCTGCAAAAACTCCTGAGATAAAGGTCATCGCTATAATATACGCTTGAGATACATTAGATATTATCATTTAAAAAGCCTCTCTAATATACTTTCTTTTTCTCTTTTGGATGATGCGTATACACAAGAATCTATAGTTCCTGATATTATAACATCTCCATTTTCAACATCTAATTTATTCATTTTTAGATCTTTCCCCTTAATTGTTAGCTTTCCCATTGTTGTATTCAAGTTTATTTCGTCTTCATTAAATCTAATGACCTCTACAACTCCTGTTACAGAAAGATTTGCTCTATTTTCCATAGTCAAATTTGATGGTTTGCTATTACTTACTACTACTTCTTTCTTTACATCCATCTCAATCCCCCCTACTTATATATAAATATGAGGGCTCAATTAACTTTATTACTCTTCTTTATCTTCTTCACCCATTAATATCTCATACATTTCTTTTGCATCATCTTTCTTAACATGTGAAGCTATATTAATTATTCTAGCTTTTAATTCTCTATTACCAAATTGTATTGTTATAATATCATTTTCTTTTACATCAGTACTTGCTTTAGCTACTTTATCATTTATAGATACTCTACCACTATCACAAGCTTCTTTTGCTACTGTTCTTCTTTTTATTATTCTTGAAACTTTTAAATATTTATCTAATCTCATATAATCCTCCATTACCTATAATACATAATCTATCTAATATAAATAAAAAGCCTAGATACCTAGGCTTTCTATTTACAAGTTAAATTACTTGTTTACTCTCTCTTTTAATTCTTTACCAGCTTTGAATGCTGGAACAGTTGAAGCTGGAATAGTGATTTCTTCCTTAGTTTGAGGGTTTCTTCCTTTTCTAGCTTCTCTTCTTTTAGCTTCAAAAGTACCGAATCCAACTAATTGAACTTTATCTCCGTTTTCTAAAGCTTCACCTATTGAATCCATAAATGCCTTTAAAACAGCTTCTGCATCCTTTTTAGATACATTAGCTTTTTCTGCCATACTTGAAATTAATTCTGATTTATTCACTTTTGTAACCTCCTTGTACTTAAAGCATATAAAATTAATATTCTTCAAAAATATTTAATTTCCTCTTTTTAATTAAATTTTATTGATTTTTTTTTGATTCATTCCACAATTCATCCATTTCCGCAAGATTCATATCTGAAAGTTCTATCCCATTGTCGATTGATTTTTTTTCCATATAAGAGAATCTCTTTATAAACTTACTTATAGTTGTATTTAAAGCTTCTTCTCCATCTACTTGTAAAAATCTCGCTACATTTATTGCAGAAAATAATAAATCTCCAACTTCCTCTAATATTCTTGACACTTCTGCATTTTTATATACTTCTTTTATCTCATTTAATTCTTCAATTACTTTATCAAATGCAGGTTCTACACTGTCCCAATCAAATCCAACCTTCGCAGCCTTTTTTTGTACCTTAGCTGCCCTGATAGTAGCCGGTAAACTTTTGGCAATATTATTCATAGAATCTGTTATTGAAGTATATCCTTTTTCTTTCTTTTTAAGTTCTTCCCACTCTTCAATAACTTCTTCTGATGTAGTATTTACTCTATTTGCAAATACATGAGGATGTCTATAAATCATTTTTTCACAAATTCCTCTAATTATATCGTGTTCTGAAAAATAACCTTCTTCCTTACCTATTGTTCCATGGAAAACTACATGAAGCAATACATCGCCTAATTCTTCTACTAAGTTATCATCATCTTGATTATTAATAGCTTCAACCACTTCATAACTCTCTTCAATAAGGGCATTCTTAATAGACTCATGGGTTTGTTCTCTATCCCAAGGACATCCATTTTCCCCTCTTAAGGTTTCTAATATACTAGTTAAATGATAAAAATCAAAATATTTTCCTGAATCATCTTTTGGTATATAAATTGATGTAAGATAATCTATATCTTCTTGCCAATCTAATTGATATAGAGGAATTTTTCTAATTGATTCAACTCCTTCTACTCCCGCAGCCCTTACAAAAATAATCTCTTTTTCATCATCATAAAATTTCGATAAATTAAACTTTACTTCAGATGCTATCATATTATCATATACTTGAGTTATTATAGTGCCAACTCTTGTATCTATAATTTGATTATCCATATCAAAAGCATCTATTATTTTTAATCCCTCAACAGGATCTATATTTAATGTTTCCATCATAACATCAACGAAGGAGACTGCTGTATGTATTTTATATTGAATTCCTTCCTTTTTGCACATTTCAACTAATAACGATACTGATTTTTCAGCTACTAATGGATGACCTGGCACTCCATACACTAAGTCTCCTAATTCCTTATGTTTTTCAATTAGATCCTTAGCAATATTAAGATACACTTCATCAAAAGAATCATACTCATCATAACAATGATCATATGTTTCAAAATTTATCCCCATATCCTTCAAATATTTTATTGTAGGATGAATCTCTGTTCTAAGAAATATCGGTTTATTACTTTTTAAAACTTCTATAGTTCCAATAGTTAAAGAATCTCTTGAACCAGGTCCTAATCCAATAATATTAATCATCTTAAGCTCTCCTTCTCTTCACTTTCTTTTTCACTTCGCTTATATCAACAACTCCAAAAGCTATTACTAATAATGTATAAATAATAACCCCTATCCCTATAGAAATCAAGGTTATTACAGGTACCACGGAAATATTCTCTTTTAACTTATTATACACTATATATACAAATATACCCATAATCCCTGATGTTATAATGTTCTTTGTAAATATTTTTATATAGTTAATTTTTAATTTCGTAGATAAACCCAAGTATATTAAATTTAAAACAACTGTAACTATATATCCCAAAATTGTTCCTATCGCTGCTCCATTTATACCAAAACTTACATCCGGCACTAATATTATTGTTGTAATTATTTTAACTACACATCCTATTAATAAATTTATTACAGGCATTACGTATTTTCCTGTTCCTTGAAGCACTGATGTTGAAGTTTGTGTTATTGCCATAAATGGAATTGCTACAGAGCAATAACTTAATATTTCTCCTCCATCACCATGACCAGGAAATATAGTATTCAATATCGGTGATGCTAATATAGCTAATCCTACCGCAGATGGAAATGCAATAGCCATAGATATATTCATAGCTCCCTCTATTTTTCTTTTTAATTCTTCTCTTTTTCCCAAAGCGAATAATTCAGATATTATAGGTACGATAGATGAACTTAAGGCTATAGAAATAGTCAATGGAACATTTACAAGTATACCTGCCTTTCCAGATAATTGACCTAACAAAATTGCCGCTTCTTTATATGTATGTCCACCTTTTACTAATAATTGAGGAACTAAAGCAGAATCAATTAAATTAACAGAAGATATTACTGCTGCCCCTACAGATATAGGAATTGCTACACGTAATACTTTGCTCATTATTTCTGTATCATTTTTTATCTTCTTTATTCCCCATTCCTTTTTCACTTTTATGTATTTTAAATATAAATATATAAGACCAAACAAGCCACCAACAGATGCTCCTAATGTAGCTCCACCCGCTGAATATTCTACTCCATATGATATAAGAATATATGCTAGTCCTATTCCTATAACTATTCTACCAATCTGTTCTATAATTTCTGACACTGCTGTAGGCGTCATATTTTGATACCCTTGAAAAAATCCCCTAAATGCACTCATAAGACCAACTATTATCGGCGCAAAAGATACTCCTAGAAGTGAATAATACACCTTATGATCCCACTTTAAAAAAGCCATTATACTATCACTAAATAAAATCATAGACAAAGTAAATCCACAACCTATAATCAACATTATAATTATAGCTTTTTTTAATATAGCAAATGAACCTTCCCTATCATTTACAGCATTACATTCTGAAACCAACTTAGATACTGCTATAGGAATACCGCTAGCTACTGCAATAAAGAAACCTAGTAGTGGATAAGCCATTTGATAATATCCAACACCTTCGTCACCAACTAACATAACCAAAGGCCACCTAAAAAATAGCCCTAAAAACTTTGCTATAATTCCCGCCATTCCTAATATTAATGTTCCCTTTACTAACGATTGTTTTTTCATTATATCCCTCCATTCTCGGATAATTAATAATTATGCTAAAATGGAGGTTTTATAACCTATTGTTCCATTTGCTTTCCTAGAAACGCCGCAGCTGTTTCTGCAATTTTCTTTTCCACTTCTCCAAAATCTGCTCCTGAATCCTTTGATGCAATAATTACAGATCCAATAACATCACCTTCTGCAATAATTGGAGCTACAACTTGTGCAATGAATTCACTTACATCTTCATCTTCATACATAGGTAAAGCCTTATTAGCCCCATCCATTAAATATGTTTTTCTTTTATTTATATTGTCTTCCAAAGAATCAGATATCTTCTTATCTAAATATTCTTTTTTAGATGCTCCAACAACAGATACTATTCCATCTTTATCTGTAATAATTATCATATGACCTAACGTTTGATGTAACGCCTCTGCATATTCTTTTGAAAAATTAGTTAATTCCCCAATAGGAGAATATTTTTTTAATATAACTCCCCCTTCTCTATCCGTAAAAATTTCCAGAGGATCTCCTTCTCTTATTCTTAATGTCCTTCTGATTTCTTTTGGTATAACTACTCTTCCTAAGTCATCAATACGTCTTACGATTCCTGTAGCCTTCATAATTTTCCTCCTTATTTGTAAGTAACTCTTGTACTAATATTATCTTTATATGAAAACATTTTTATACTTACAAATAAGAAAAAAATACATTATTCTTAATCTTTGGTCTCTTTAGCACCGCTTTCATACTTACGAAAAAAACTGAGAAGAATGGGTTCTAAATCCATTCTCCTCAGTTTTACTTATAAAAACATATTAATTTGTTAACTTCTTATCATAAGTTTTCAATTGCTTCTTATATATTTTCTTTAAATCACTATATATTCCACTTGATTCAGCTTGTTTTTTCAATTCATACTTAATACCAGTATCTGTATCTGTAACTCCTATGATAAAATATCCAAACTTTAAGTTACCTGATTCGTCTTTAGAAGATTCAATAATATCAGATGTCTTACCTACTTCCAATTCTTTTACTGCATTTACGAAATTCTCATCTATACTTGACATATCTTCTGATTCTGTATCCATAAATCCAAAGAATCCATTGTTTTCTTTTCCACTATCAGTAGTATATTTTGCTGCAATCTCATCTATAGTCTTACCACCATCGATTTCTTTTTTTGCAGCTTCCATTTGATCTTTATCTTTATTAACTATGTATAAAACAGCTTTTTGTTTTGCTTTCTTCTCATAGTCATCTTTATTATCCTTTTTATATTTCTTTATAGAAGCATCATCTGTCTTACTTTCCATATACTTATCAATAGCACATTGTGTTATATACATGTTTCCTAAGATTTCTTTCATTTCATCTACTGAAACTCCAAGTTGTGCTTTAGCTTTTTTCTCAAAATCTTTATCATCTGAAGCTCCTAATTGCTCCTTATAATAATCAACCTTTTCATCTACAAATTCTTTCTTTTTAGTATCATCAACCTTAACATTGTTATCCTTATTATACATCTTTACTAACTCATTATAAATAAGACTATCTAATTCAGATTGTTTAGCTTGATTAAGTGCTGATACAGCATCACTATTTTCTAAATAATTATCTCCGTACTTTTCTTTTAAAGTATCTTTATAGCTTTTCATTTTATCTTCGATTTCTGATCTCTTAATTTCAGTATCTCCAACCTTTGCTACTACTTGTTTACCTTTTGCCGCATCTGTTCTTTCAATAAATGTACATGATGTTAATCCTAGCGTAGATACTATAATACCTATTGCTATAACAGTATTTCTAACCCTTTTCACTCCTATTCCCACCTTCGTCATTGTTATTTATTTATCTCTTATAATTTTACCACATTTTTCTTACTCTTCAACAAATTTTGTTATATCTTCAATAATAGTTTTAACTTCTACTAAAAGTTGATCACGTTTTTCTATTGAGTAAGCCATTATAGGATTTTCGCCATCCTTAAATGATATATTTTTAGAATACTTTTCTATAACCTTAGTTATCATATTACTTGTAATTCTCTTTCTATTATCGAACTTAATATCTATTACTGAATTTCTATCTTTTATTTCAATAATTCCAAGAGCTTTACCTAATATTCTTATATAAGAAATATCTATTAAATTATTTACTGACGTTGGTATATCTCCAAACCTATCAATAATTTCTTCCACTACTTCTTCTTTCTCTTCATTTGATTCTATTGAAGCTATCTTCTTATAAATTTCAATCTTAGTAACTTCATCTTCTATATAATCATTTGGAATATATGCATTTACCTTTATATCCACTACTGTGTCAACAGTTTCTTGATCAATATCCCCTTTAATAACTTTTATTGTATCCTCTAGCATCTTACAATACAAATCATATCCTATAGAAGCCATATGACCATGTTGTGCTGATCCCATTAAGTTACCTGCACCTCTTATTTCTAAGTCTCTCATAGCAACCTTAAATCCTGATCCAAGCTCAGTAAAGTCCTTAATAGCCTTAAGTCTTTTTTCTGCCACTTCAGTAATGACCTTATCTTTTCTATATGTAAGATACGCATACGCTATTCTATTAGTTCTTCCAACTCTACCTCTTAGCTGATACAATTGTGATAATCCCATTCTGTCAGCATCATATATAATCATAGTATTTGCATTTTGAATATCAATTCCAGTTTCTATTATTGTTGTAGCTAAAAGTATGTCATACTCACCACTCATGAAAGATGACATTACGTTTTCCAATTCCTTTTCTTTCATTCTTCCATTAGCAGTAATTATTCTAGCTTCTGGTACTATCTTTGATAGATAACTTTCCATTTCCAATATAGAATCTACCCTATTGTATACAAAAAATACTTGACCACCTCTATTAATTTCTCTAAGTATTGCGTCTCTTATTAATTGATCATTGTATTCTACAACATAAGTTTGTACTGGATATCTATTTTCTGGTGGTGTCTCTATAACACTAATACCTCTAACTCCAGTTAAAGACATATGTAGAGTTCTTGGTATTGGTGTTGCTGTTAATGTTAATACATCAACATTCTTTTTAAACTCTTTAATTTTTTCCTTATGCCTTACTCCAAAACGTTGTTCTTCATCTATAATTAATAAACCTAAATCTTTAAATTGCACAGATGATCCTAAAATCTTATGAGTTCCTATAAGTATGTCTACATTTCCTTCTTTTACAGCTGTTAATGTCTTCTTTATATTAGCTGCTGTCTTAAATCTAGATATCATATCTATATTTACTGGAAAACCTGAAAATCTTTCTTTAAAGTTTTTATAATGCTGCTCTGCTAAAATTGTTGTCGGCACTAAAATAGCTACTTGTTTTCCATCCATAACCGCTTTAAAAGCGGCCCTCATAGCAACTTCTGTTTTTCCATATCCAACATCACCACATAATAGCCTATCCATAGGCTTATTACTTTCCATATCCTTTTTTATATCTTCTATAGCTAATAATTGATCTTCTGTCTCCTCATAAGGAAACTCATCTTCAAATTGTTTTTGCCAAGGAGTATCCTTTCTATATGAATATCCTGTTACTGCAGATCTCGCTGCATACAACTTAACAAGATCCTCTGCTATAGCATTTATAGATGTTCTTACTTTATTTTTAGCCTTTTGCCACTCGTTACCACCAAGCTTATTTATCTTAGGTACAACACCTTCACTACCTATATACTTTTGAATTAAATCAAGTTGTTCTACCGGTACATATACCTTAGCATCATTAGCATAAGATATTTCTAAGAAATCCTTTTTAACATTATCTATTTCTAATTGAGTTATTCCTTTATATACACCTATACCATGACTAACATGTACAACATAGTCACCAGGCTTTAATTCAGTAAAACTCTTTATTTTCCCTACGCCTTTAGCTTTCTTTTTCTTTTTTGTTTTTCTTTTTCCTTGTCCAAACAATTCTTTATCTGATATTACACTTAAACCTAAGTCTGGAAATTGAAAACCTTTATCTAGCATTCCAAAAGTAATCATAATTTGACCATCTAAAATCTCATCAAAAGAATCTTTATATATTGCCTCTATATCATCTTCCCTTAAATTTCTTCCTAATCTTTCACCTCTAGCCCTAGTACCACTTAAAACTACTATCTTATCGCCATTAGCTTTTCTCTCTTTTATATCCTCTATAAAAAGTTCTGTTTTTCCTTGATAAGAATTTAAAGTTATTTGATTTAAACTTACTGTAAGGTATGGTGGAAAATACTTATCTCCTTTTGCAAGCATACTTAACGTTAACAACTTGCTACCTTCAATCTTCTCTACTATTACATCTTTAGATAGTACTATATCACCTTGCTTTGGTAATATATCCCCTCTACTCAAAAATGTATCGTAATCTTCTAAAAATTCATATTGTAATGACTCTAATTTTCCTATTGATCTATCAACTTCATCAACTATTACTATAGGATTATTAAAATATTGAAGAAAATCTACAGGTTTCTCATAAAAATATGTTACATATGAATCTACAGTTTCAAATGTACCCTTTTCAATTAAGCTTTCTATATTTTTATTAACTATACCTGATATTTTTTCTTTTGCTTCTTTATCATCTTTTAAGCTAATCTTAACTTTTTCAAAATCCTCTTTAATTGCCTTTATTGCATTATCGCAAAATTCTTTAGGTATTATAACTTCTTTAGCTGGAGTAATTTCAGCAGTTTTTACCTTTTCTATACTACGTTGTGATTCAACATTAAAAGTTCTTATAGAATCTACTTCATCTCCAAACAACTCAATTCTGTATGGATATCTGGATACTGGAGGAAATATATCTATAATCCCACCACGTTTTGAAAATTGACCTCTACCTTCTACAACATCTACATGCTCGTAACCACTTTCAACTAACTTTTCAACTAATTCTACTTCATCTAACTCTTTACCTTCTTTTACCTTGAAATGGTATTTCTTCATAACTTCCATTGGTATATAAAGGCCTCTTAAAGTTTCAATACTAGTTACTATTATTCTTTTTCCATTACCAATTAGCTCTTTAAATACCTTTAATCTTTCCCAAATTAAATCTCCTGATGTAGCTGTAATATTATAAAAAACTATATCTTTTGTTGGAAAATAATATGCATTTGTTGTAAAAAAGCTTAATTCTTCATATAACTTTTTACTCTCCATATCTGAAGAGGTAAAAACTACTATAGAATCATCACTACTTTCAAACAGTGACCATATTGCATACGCCTTACCAGATTCTGATAATCCATTTATATTTATAGGAAATTGATTATTTTTTATACCCCTTAATATATTTTCAAAATTTCCACTACCTACTATTGGGGTAAGAAGACCTTGTAATCTCATCTTTACACCTCTAAGAATTTATATTTAGTCCATTGTACTTATTCATAGATGCATTGACACCATTAGCTATCATTTCTTCAACAGCATCAGCACTAGCTTCAAACACCTTTTCTACTATAACTCTTTCTTCTTTATCAAATACACCTAAAACATGCTCTATTAAGTTATTTTTTGGAGCCCCCACCCCTACTTTTATTCTAGGAAATTCATCTGTCTTTAAATTTGCTATAACACTTTTAATTCCATTATGACCGCCAGCACTTCCTTTATCTCTAATTCTAAGTCTACCAACATTTAATGAAATATCATCATATATTATAATAATTTCATTAGGTGAAAGTTTATAAAAATTAGCTGCCTCTAAAATACTTTCACCACTTAGATTCATATAAGTTGAAGGCTTTAACAACATAACTTTCTTATTTTCAATAATACCTTCACCACATACACCTTTAAATTTTTCTTTACTAACTGAAATATTATGTCTATCTGCTAAAACATCTATAACATCAAAACCAACATTATGTCTAGTTTTATCATACTTGCTACCTATGTTTCCTAATCCTACTACTAATATCATCTTTATCACCTTCATTCATGAATTTAGGCTAGAGAAACCCCTAGCCAATGTTATTTTCAATTGTTAATTCTATAATCTTTCCATCTCTTACTATATTACATTTTATATTAGAATTAAAATAGTTTTTTTCCATAAACTTTTCAAAAGCTTTGTAATTTTCTATGCTTTTCCCATTAACACTTATAACTATATCTCCTGGCATAAGTCCACTATTTTTATATATTCCAGATACATTAATAATATATGCACCTTTATCTATTTCATCCTCTTCAGTAGCATCTCTTCCTACCAGTCCCATATTGCTAGATTCACCTTCATAATCTCTTATTATACTCTCTACCTTGTTTATTATATCTCCCATGTATACAATATCTGGAGATTCTTTAGAATTTTTTATACCTACTATTTCACTTTTATTATTAATAAATATTCCTATATCGCTTACATTGGTAATGTTATTTTTTATATAATGTACATCTTCTTTAGTATCTACTTCTACTACAGATCCTATTGATACTTGTTTTTTGAAATCTGCATCATAGAATCCATAAATAGTGTATCCTCTTTTTATAATTGGCAACACTGCATTATATCCTGACACCGATGACTCTCCATCTATTTTTATAACAGCTATATCTACTGTATCATCTTTCCCTATTAACGTTCCTTTCATTGACCGCCCATCATAATTAATAACTATATCTTTATTATCTTTTATACTCGAATATGTAGTTAAAACATATCCCCCTCTTTTGTATAGAATACCCATTGTAGAGTTTTCATTATTCTCATCAGTTACATTAAGTATATATGAACTTATATTCCAAAAAATTTGTTCAACAGCATTATTTTGTATATCTAATATTTTGGAAGCATTTTGTTGCCTATACTTACCTAATATAAATTCATGATATAAAAATATACATAGTATATTTATTGCTACAGATATACAAACTACATTACTATATTTCACGATAACTTTTGTAGCTTTTCTTCTTTTGTTTAATTCATAATGAATAAATCCCTTTTTTTCATCGTTACAACTTTCTTTTTTCAAAGAAATCACTCCCTAATCTGTAGTCTTTTTATACTAAATGTAAATTGTACTCCGCCTTCTCTTTTGTTTTCAACAATTATATCTTCGTTTAAACTTTTTATTATATTTCTAACTATAGACAATCCTAAACCAGTAGATTCCTTAATAGTCCTTGACTTATCCCCTTTATAAAATCTTTCCCATATATGTTTTAATCCATCTTCACTAATAGATGCCCCGCTATTATATATGGATATAAAAACTTTATCCTTACTTATCTTAACTTCTATCTTAACTATTCCTTCTTCATTACAATACTTTATAGCATTATCTATTAAGTTAACTAAAACTTGAATGACTCTATCTTTATCTGATACTACATAAAGTTCTTTTTCGTCATATATTATCTCTACATTTAATCTCTTTCTTTCAAATAATGGTTGAAAGTAATCAACTTGATCTCTAATTAACTTAATAATATCAAAAGAAGTTATCTCCAATTCTACATTTCCAGATTCTAATGTTGATAAATTTAGCAAGTCATTTATAAGTCTAGCTAATCTATCTATCTCATCATATGCTAGTGACAAATAATGTTCTTGCTTACTAGCAGGTATAACACCATCTAAAATTCCACCAATAAACCCTTTAATAGAAGTCATTGGTGATCTTAATTCATGGGATACATTTGAAATAAACTCTTTACTATTATTATCTAATGTCTCCATATATTCAGCAGTTCTATTAAAAGCTCTTCCAAGATCCTCAATCTCATCTAATCCTTGAATTTCAACTCTCGTTGTAAAATCACCTTGTGATACCTTGTGATATGATCTATTTATTTCTACTATAGGTTTTACTATTCTTCTTCTAGTAAATAAATAGAAACTTAATGCACCTAAAAATGCTACTAGCACAGCCATAGAAAATATCTTTAACAAAAACATAGCCATACTCTTTGTGAAATACATCGGATTTTCACTAATAATTATTGCTCCCAAAAACTTATTTTCCCTAATAACCGGTGCAATATAAACTTCTTTATCTGTATTTGCAAATATATCAGTAGGCCCGCCTTTATCTATGAATTCACCTTCTTTTAGCTTTTCAAGATACTTACTATCTATTTTTTTACCTATGATAGATTTTGAATCATCAGAACCCATGAAAATATTACCTACTGAATCAGCTAATGCAACTTTATATCTCTTAGTATTTTCTAAACCTACTAATGAGTTACTTAATAAACCTCCACTAACACTTCCTTCATAGTATTCTTCTATAACTACAGAAAGTATTATAGATGCTTGCTTAACATCTTGATTTCTATTTTCAATATAAATATTTCTATATAAAAATGCTAATAATATAGTTAATACTATAAAACTGCCCATAAAAATACTTAGATATGCTCCTATTATCTTAGAAAAAAGTTTTCTTTTTTTACTTTCTCCTCGCATTATTTCACCTCAAATTTATATCCTACTCCCCAAACAGTTTGCAGAGACCAACCTTCTCCATCAGATACCTTTTCTCTAATTCTCTTAATATGAACATCTACAGTTCTTGAATCACCTGGATAATCGTAACCCCATACTTTGCATAATAATTCTTCTCTAGTAAATACCTTATTTTTATTCATAGCCAAGAAGTGTAAAAGTTCTAATTCTTTTGGTGGCATTTTTATTTCTTTTTCACCTAAATAAACTGTATAAGAAGATATATCTATCTTTAAGTCATTAAACACTAAAACGTCATTTTCATTATTTTCATTTCCATTACTTCTTCTAAGTACAGCCTTAATTCTAGCTATTAATTCCCTTGCATCAAAAGGTTTAACAATATAATCATCAGCTCCTGAATCTAAACCTGTAATTTTATCATAAGTACTGCCTTTTGCTGTTAACATAATTACAGGAACATTACTTTCTGATTTTATGTCTTTTAATATTTCAAATCCATTTTTACCTGGAAGCATTACATCTAATACTATCAAATCAGGTTGCCACTCTTTAAACGCATCATAAACTTTATCACCTTCATTTACTACTTTTGTAACAAACCCTTCACTTTCTACGTATAATTTTATAAGTTCACAAATATTTTTATCATCATCTACTATTAAAATTCTATTATTCACCATAATACCTCCAATTTTATAATAATTATATTCTTCTTTATAATAACAAAACCACTAATTAAGCCTTGTACTTTAGTTAACGAAATCTACATTTTCTTATATTCAAAAAAAGGAGGTAAAATCCTCCTTAATAATTCTTAACTTTTTGATAACTTTTATTCTAAAAATAAGTAATATATTAATTTCCCTTTATTTCTCCATGTGATTCATAATGAAATATTTCAGAAACCTTATTGTTTTCATCAGCAAGAACTACTGTTGGCTTATGCTCTAATGCCTCTTCTCTAGTAAATTGTGCATATGACATTATTATAACCTTATCTCCAGGTTGAACAAGTCTTGCTGCAGCACCATTTAAACTAATTATGCCTGTTCCTCTTTCTCCTGGGATAGTGTATGTTTCAAGTCTACTTCCATTATCAACATCAACAACTTGTACCATTTCATATTCTAATATTCCTGCAGCATCTAATAAATCCTTATCTACTGTTATGCTTCCTACATAATTTACATTGGCTTCTGTTACGATAGCTCTATGTATCTTACTTTTTAACATTGTTAATTGCATTATTTCATCCCCTTACTATTTTATTATAATATTATCAATTAGTCTTGTTTTTCCTATGTATACTGCAATAGCAATTAATACATCACTTTCTATTTCTTCTACATCCTCTATAGTATTTATATCTACAATATTTACGTAATCAATTTTAGCTAATGGTTCTTTATTTATAACATTACTAATGACTGATATAACTTTTTTACTATTCTTTTCACCATTTTCTATAGCATTTTTAGCTTCTTTTAAGCTTCTTGAAAGTACTAACGCTGCCTTTCTTTCATCTTCTCCTAGATATTTATTTCTAGAACTCTTAGCTAATCCATCTTCTTCTCTAATAATAGGGCACCCTATTACTTCAACAGGACTATTAAGATCTCTTACCATTTTCTTTATAACCATAAGTTGTTGTGCATCTTTTTGACCAAAATAAGCTCTATCTGGTAGTACTATGTTGAAAAGTTTTGTTACAACTGTAGTTACCCCGTTAAAGTGTCCTGGTCTTTTTGCACCACAAAGACCAGCTGTAAGTCCTTCTACTGATACTGTTGTTTTTCTTTCTTCAGGATACATTTCTTCTACAGATGGTAAAAACATAACATCTCCACCATAAGTTTCACAAACTTCTTCATCTCTTTTTTGATCTCTTGGGTACTTATCTAAATCTTCATTAGGTCCAAATTGAATTGGATTTACAAAAGTAGATACTACTACAATATTATTTTCCTCTTTAGCCCTCTTTATTAAAGAACCATGTCCCTCATGAAGATATCCCATTGTAGGTACAAACCCTACTGTAAGTCCATCCCTTTTATATTGTTTTACTAATTCCCTAACTTCACTTATTGTATATACAACTTTCATAAAATCCCCTCCTAATACAACTTAGCTAATGCAGCTGCATCTATACTAAAACAATGTTTTTCTTCTGGAAATGCCCCACTTTTTACATCTTTATCGTATGCCTTGAAAGCTTCCATCATAATCTCACCAACATTAGCATACTCTTTTACAAACTTAGGTTTAAATCCTTGGAACATAGATATCATATCTTGATAAACAAGTACTTGTCCATCACAACATTCTCCAGCTCCAATACCTATAGTTGGAATAGAGATAGCCTTAGTTATAAGTTCTGCTACATCTCTTGGTATACATTCTAAAACAACAGCGAAAGCTCCTGCTTTCTCTAGAGTCTTTGCATCTTCTATAAGCTGTTTTGCTGCTTCTTCGCTTTTTCCTTGAACTTTAAATCCACCAAAAACATTTATTGATTGTGGTGTTAATCCAATATGTCCTACTACAGGAATTTGAGCATCAACTATAGCTTCTACCTGTTTTGCTACCTTAGCTCCACCTTCAAGCTTAACAGCTCCAGCTCCACCTTCCTTTATAAGTCTTCCTGCATTCTTTACTGCATCCTCTATATTAGTATAACTCATAAATGGCATATCACCTATTACTAAAGCATTTTCTACGCCACGAGTTACTGCTTTAGTATGATGGATCATATCTTCCATCGTAACAGATAAAGTATCCTTATATCCTAAGCATACCATTCCTAAGGAATCACCAACTAAAATAGAATTTATATCACAAGAATCAATGAGTTTAGCTGTAGAATAATCATACGCTGTTAACATTGATATCTTTTCTCCTCTTTTTTTCATTTCAATAAATGTTGCACTAGTATTTTTCATTTTCATTTCCCCCTAAAATAGAATTTATTTTTTTATACTTATTACTTAATCCATTTCTCTCTATTGATAAATCTAACAACTCTAGAGACAGTCTTTTATAAACCTCTTTGTCACCTTCATTTAATTTACTTAAATGACCTTCTATAGTATCTACATCACCTCTAACCACAGGACCTGTTAAGGAATTAACAAAGCCCTTGTCAAAAATACTATTAATATTACTTTCAACGAGAGGACGTAATGCTGCAATGCTATCTTCTTCATTAAAGCCTACCTTTTGTAAATATTTTGAGCTTAATGATAACAAAGCCAAAGTTAAGTTTGAAGCCATAGCACAAGCTAGATGATATGTTTTTTTATCACCCTTCATTAAAATAACTTTGTTTCCACAACCTTCTACTAGACCTTTGACAAGAGATAACTTTTCCTCTGCACCTTCTAATGTAAATACTGCCTGTCCTAAATTTTTATATGATGTTTCTTTATCCGAGAATGGATAGATTGGGTGTAATGAATACGGAAATGCACCTAATTCTCTAGCATTAGAGAATATACTTGAAGAATATGAGCCTGAGGTATTTACAATTATCTTATTTTCCAAATCAAAATTTGATATTTCGTTAAATCCATTGACCAATTCATCATCATTAGTAGTTATGAATATAATATCACAATCTAAAACAAAAGATTCTAAATCACTATAACCATTAGTTTCTGTAAAGTCTCTCGCAAATTCAGTCGAGGCAAACGTTTTAGAATAAAAACCTGCAATATCTAATCCATTGTTTTTGAAATATTTTCCTAAGGACACCGCAACCTTACCGGCTCCGAAAAATCCTATCTTCATAGCATCACCACCTATGTTAGTGTGCTCATAATTATTTCTTCAAGATCTTTAGGTGTAGTTCTTAATTTGATACTACCCATATTATAGACTATAACATATTATTTTTTTATCAACAATAGTTGGATAAAATTTCTTTTATTGCTAATATAGAGAACTATTATACTTAAGTGTTATTTTTTCATTCAAGGACATACCCAAATTGTATATTCTTAATTATTTGAACTTAATTATGCACTAAAAAACACATACTGATAATAAAAAAATAAGTGTGATGACACCAAACTTCAACATCATCACACTTATTTTTTAAGAAATTCCGCAGGAATTTCCTCCTTAAATGTGCACTGAAAACTGTGCACTGGCATACATCCTATTAGTCTTTAAAAATTATTGAAACTGGAAGATCTTCATAGATTCTTCTTATAGCTTCTGCAAAAATTGGCGCTACTGATAAAACTTTTATTTTATCAATTCTCTTTTCTTCTGGTAATGCTATAGTATCTAAAACTACTAATTGTTTTATGCAAGAGTTTTCTATTCTTTCTATAGCAGGTCCTGATAATACTGGATGAGTACAAGATGCATAAACTTCTTTAGCTCCCATCTTCATTAATGCTTCAGCAGCATTAACTATTGATCCTGCAGTATCTATCATATCGTCTATCATAACTACTGTTTTACCTTTTATATCTCCAATTACATTCATAACTTCAGATACATTTGGCTTTGGTCTTCTTTTATCAACTATCGCTAATGGTATGTGTAACTTCTCAGCAAAATTTCTAGCTCTTTTAACTCCACCGATATCTGGTGAAACTGCTACTAATTCTTCTGGGTCTATATCTAATTCCTTAATGTAGTTAGCAATTAAAGGTCCTCCCTCTAAGTGATCTACTGGAATATCAAAGAATCCTTGAATTTGAGTTGCATGTAAATCCATAGTTAAAACTCTATCTGCTCCTGCAGTATGAATAAGATTAGCTACAAGCTTAGCTGTTATAGGCTGTCTAGCTTTCGCTTTTCTATCTTGTCTTGCATATGCATAATGAGGTATAACTGCTGTTATCTTACCTGCTGATGCTCTCTTGAAAGCATCTATCATTATTAAAAGTTCCATTAATGAATCATTAACTGGATCTGCTGTTGGTTGAACTACAAATACATGAGCTCCTCTAACACTTTCATCAATATCTACTGATATTTCTCCATTTGAGAATTTAGAAACTTTAGATTTTCCAACTGATACACCTAATATGTCTGCTATATCTTGTGCTAATTGTTGATGTGAATTTCCTGCAAATATTTTAATATTTTCGCCATGTGAAATCATTACCATTGGCCTCCTTATTTTTTTTGATATAACCCTCTTCTACTAACCCAATTTTTTATATTAACTTGTCTTGCTCTAGCAACTGCTAATGCATCACTAGGTACAGTAGTTGTTATTGTAGATCCAGCAGCAATATATGCTCCGTCTTCTACTTCTACTGGTGCTACAAGATTTGTATTGCATCCAATAAACGCATTATCGCCTATTTTGGTTAAGTGTTTATTATTTCCATCATAGTTTACTGTAACAGTACCACAACCAAAGTTTACATTTTCTCCAACTTCTGCATCACCTACATAAGTTAAGTGAGAAACTTTTGTTCCATTTCCTATAGATGATTTCTTAATTTCTACAAAATCACCTATCTTTACATCATTGCCTATATTTGATTCTGGTCTAATATAAGCAAATGGTCCAACATGAGTATTTTCTCCTACTTTACTTTCTAAAATAACAGAACTTTGTACCTCTGTACCTTTTCCGATGAAACTATCTACAATTCTACTATTTTGTAAAATTACACAATCTTCAGATATTGTTGTAGTTCCTTCTAATATACATCCTGGATAAATAATAACATCCTTCTCTATCTTTACGTCTCTTCCTATATAAGTGTTACTTGGATCAATTATAGTTACCCCATTTATAAGATGTTTTTCATTTATCTTTCTTCTCATAATTGACTCTACTTCTGCTAATTGTACCCTAGAATTTATACCTAAAGTCTCTTCAAACGGTGATACCACAGATCCTACCTTTAAGCCTTTTTTAGCCATTATTTCTATTACATCTGTTAAGTAATATTCATTTTGTGCATTATTATTATTTAATTTGTCTAATGCTTGAAGTAATTCTTCTATATCAAATATATACATACCTGCATTTACTTCTTTTATTTTCAATTGTTCTTCATTACAATCTTTATGTTCAACTATAGCTTCAACATTACCTTCATTATTTCTTACTATTCTTCCATAACCTGTAGAATCTTCAATAATAGATGTAATTATTGTTCCATAATTTTTCTCACTTATGTGACTATTTATTACGTTTTCTAATGTTTCTGGTTCTATTAGTGGTGCATCACCATTTGCTATAACAACTATACCTTTTTTGTCTTTTAAAAATTCCTTAGCACATATTACTGCATGTCCAGTACCTAATGTTTCTTCTTGTAAAGAATAACTTACATTTTTCTCTTCGGTATTTTTACGAACAAGCTCTGCACCTGTACCTATTATTACATTAACATCATCTATATTAACTTTTCTTAATGTATCTATAACATGATTTACCATGCTCTTTCCACATACCTTATGTAATACTTTCGGAAGCTTTGATTTCATTCTAGTGCCTTGCCCCGCAGCCAAAACCAATGAACACTTATACATATTTACACCTCTACCAAATATTTAATATATATTTATATATATCACATATTATTATATTTTATAGCGCATATATTTTCAACAGCGTAAAGTTTTATATAGATAATAATAAAATCTCATTTATATAAATGAGATTTTATTATTATCTAACTATTCAGTTACATTTTCCTCTTCACTAGCTTGATTCTTAACCTTTTCATATTCAGATAAAATTGAATTTTGTAGTTGTTCTCTAGTAGCTGTATTAATTGGATGAGCAATATCCTTAAACTCTCCATCTGGAGTTCTTCTACTTGGCATTGCTATAAATAATCCATTTTGTCCTTCTATAATTTTAATATCATGAACTACAAATTCATTATTGAAGGTTACAGAAACGATGGCTTTCATTTTACCTTCGCTAGTAATCTTTCTAATTCTTACATCAGTTATTTGCATGCAATACACCTCCAAGACACTTTTATAATTAAATTCTATAAAAATCTTGGATTTCCTTCTTTATTTTTACATTTTATTAAAAAAATTTTATTTTCTTTCAATATTTATATTATAGAAGGTTTTAATATTGCCATTCCATTATTATCAATACCGTAATATTTTATAAGTGATATATAATTATCTACTATTTTTTCGCTACTTTCTACATTATCTATAAGTACTCCTGTTCCAATTAAATTACAATCAAACTCTTTTATAAGATCAGCGATTCCTTTAGCTGTGCCTCCTGCTTTCATAAAATCATCTATAAACAAACAGTTTGACTTTGCATTTAATGATTTTTTAGAAAGTGACATTGATTGTATTCTTTTGCTTGATCCCGATACATAATTTATTGATACTGTAGTTCCTTCAGTAACTTTATTATCTCTTCTTACAATTACTAATTTAACTCCTAACATCTTTGCTACTTCATAAGCAAGCGGAATCCCTTTAGTTTCTACTGTAACTACATAATCAATATCTTTCTCTATAAAAATTGATGCTAGTATATGACCTGCTTTTGAAATTATATCTGGATCATATAATATATCCGTCATATAAAGAAAATCACCAATAATAACTCTTTCCTTCTCTCCTAATACTTTGCACAACTTTGATACAAATTCTTCTCTCATCTCATCTGTAACAGAACAAACGTACTTAACTCCGCCAGAAGCTCCCGCCACTGTTTCCACTTTTCCTAAATTTAAAGATTTAAATGTATCTTTAATAATAACAATATCTTCAGAGGTTGTAGACTTCGCTGCATTTAGTCTTTCAGTAAAATAGTTCAACCCTATAACTTTGTTCGGATTTTCTATAAGTTTTTTAGTTATTACACCTATTCTCTGACCTCTAGAATACTTTTCCATCTTTTCTCCACACCTTATACGAATTTTTTTAGTTTATTTTTTTACTAATATTCATATTTTATGATAAAACCACTAAATTATCAATATAAATAGTATTGGAGAAAATTTAGAAAATTACACAATCTTTGTTTTGATTTACTGAATATTTGTATATAATTAGTATAGACTAGTAAGAATTAAGGAGGCGACAGTTTTGTCATTAAATATAAATAAAGACCATAATATTCACTTTATAGGTATCGGTGGGGTTTCGATGAGTGGATTAGCAGAAATTTTACTTCATAGAGGCTATAAAGTTTCTGGTTCAGATATGAATGCATCTCCTATAACAGAACATTTAAAAAATATTGGAGCAACCATCTATATAGGTCAAAAGAAAGAAAATCTAAATAATGTAGGTGCTGTAGTTTATACTGCTGCTATTAGTGAAGATAACGAAGAGCTTATAGCTGCTCGTAAACTAAACGTGCCTTTATTTAATAGAGCACAATTCCTTGGTGAAATCATGAAAGACTTCCATCATAATATTGCTGTATCTGGTACTCATGGTAAAACTACTACTACTTCAATGTATTCACACGTACTTTTATCAGCAGAATTAGATCCTACTATATTAGTTGGAGGAAAACTTGATATTATCGATGGTTACGTTCGTTGCGGTAAATCTGACTTCTTCTTAACAGAAGCTTGTGAATATAAAGAATCATTCTTATCTTTCTTTCCTACAATAGGCGTAATATTAAATATTGATGCTGATCATCTAGACTATTACAAAGATATAAATCAAATAGAAGAAGCGTTCAAGAAATTCGCTCATATAATTCCAAAAGACGGATACTTAATTGCTAATGCTGAAGATAAAAAAGTTATGGAAGTTGCATCTACTGTAGATTGTAATGTAATATCTTTTGGTATTAATTCCGGTGATGTAAAAGCTGAAAATATTATTTTTGATGAAAGAAGTCGTGGGTCTTTTGATGTAACATATAAAAATGAAAAAATTCTTTCTATTACATTAAAAGTACCAGGAAGACACAATATCTTAAACGCTCTTTCAACAATAGCTGGTTCTATAGCTATGGGAATACCTTATGAAAATATTAAAGCTGGTCTTGAAAGTTTCCATGGTACTAATAGACGTTTTGAATATAAAGGTAAAAAGAATGGTATAACTGTTATTGATGATTATGCTCATCATCCAACAGAAATAAAAGCAACTTTAGCAGCTGCTAAAAACTTTCCTCATAAAAAGTTAGTTATAGCGTTCCAACCTCACACTTACACTAGAACTAAGAGCTTATTTAAAGAATTTTCAGAAGTATTTGATGAAGTTGACGAACTAATTTTAGCTGATATTTATGCTGCTAGAGAAAAAGATACTGGTATAGTTTCATCTCAAATGCTTTGCGATGCAATAAAAGCTAGAGGTGTAAATGCTATTAATATTCATAGTTTTGATGAAATAGAATCATATCTAGAAAAAACTCTTGAAGATGGTGATTTATTTATCACTGTAGGAGCTGGAGATATATTTAAAGTTGGTGAATCATTCCTAGCTAAATAATAATTAAAATGAATGGAACTGTCGCACAATAAATATGCATTGTGCCTCAGTTCCTTTTTGGTAGTGAAGAGATAATAGTGTAAGAAGAACCATAGTCTAACTTATAACATTCAACTAAGCACTTAAAATTTCAGAAATTCTGCAAGAATTTCATCTATACCTGTGCCTTGTGCCCTGTGACCTTATACATATACCTTTTCACTGTTTTTGAAATTTTTCTTGCTTTTTGTCACATTTGCATATATAATAAGTCTCGTGCCTCGGGGTGTGGCTCAGATGGTAGAGTGCGTGGTTTGGGACCATGAGGTCGCAGGTTCGAGACCTGTCACCCCGACCAAAAAGACGTTGAAGTAAACTTCAACGTCTTTTTTTATAATCTATATACTAATGCATTAATATGAATGTAATTATTGTTATAGCTACTAATGCAATTATTGATAAAATATTTCTGCTCTTGACCATTTTGAATTCCCCCTCTTATGCTACTGCAATCTTCATTTGTAAATTGTTATATAAAAATAAGCAATAGAACTTATCTTATGAGCTCCATTGCTAATATACAATATAATATCATAATATTATATAATTATCTATATTTTTCAAAAAGTTATATAAATATATTTAAAATTTTCCTAAATACTAATTCTTTCCTCCAGCAGCTTCAAATAATGTACTCTTTTCTTTTGTTAACTCTCTTTTAGTTAAAATATCATAAAATCCTGATACAATATAAGTTACCGTCATAACTATAATAATTGCTAAAACCTCTCCGCTACCAAAATACTCTATAGCCATAGCTACTGCTGTTATTGGTAACGCATGTGATCCACAAAATACGCCTATCATTCCTAATGCAGCTACAGATGCTAAAGGTAATCCAAAAAAACTAGATATTGCACTACCAAAAGTTGCCCCTACAAAGAATGTAGGATTTACACGTCCACCTTGAAAAACAGAACCTAATGCTACTGCAGTAAATATTGTCTTCCAAAAGAAATGTAACATATGAGACTGCGTAGAAAAGGCATCATTTATAATAGATTGACCTAATCCATTATAGTTTTTTCCTAATATTAAAGTGAGTACTATTGTTATAATTCCACCTAGGAAACCTTTTATCATTGGGTTTTTAACTACTAATCCATAAATCTTAGAACTATTATCAACAACAAAGTTAAAAAACATTCCTACTAATCCAAAAAGCAGTCCAAGAATTATAAGTTTTACTATAAGAAGACATGTTAATTTTCCTAAATCTAATTGCGGATATTCTATTGGTTTTACACCGACTAATTTTGACACTTCACTAGAAATTACGCTAGTAAAAAAAGCTGGTATTAATGATTCATAATGAAAATTACCTTTAAGTACTAACTCCATACCCAAAAGTGCTCCAGCAAATGGTGTGTCATATAATACCCCAAAAGCAGCACCAACTCCACTAATTACTAAAGTTCTTTGTTCACCATCATTTAGCTTTAATCTTCTAGCCAAAAAATCTCCAAAGGTTCCTGCCATAGCCACACCAGCACTATCTTTACCTGCTGATCCTCCAAAAAAAGTTGTTGCTAATGACCCTATAAAACTTACAGGGATCATATATATAGGAATATCTTTTGCAGCACTTTGTACTTCTGACTTTAGCAAATTTTCTCCTGAATACGCATTTCTTTTTACTCTAACATATATAAAACTAATTATTACTCCTGCAATAGGCAAAAAATATATTAACCACTGATTCTTCTTTCTAAATTTATTAGCAAAACCTAATATTCTATCAAAAGCCCCTACTACTATTCCAATGGCGATTCCCATAATTATGCTTAGAATAAGCCACTTAAAAACTTGTTTTATCAATTCCTTACTATACTTTTCTATTTTATTCTTCTTCATATTGCACCGCCTATATTAATTTATAATATAGTAGTGTTCCCCAAAAATGATTATACTTATTAATAATATATAATTATAAGTGTAGTAGTATTTAAATTCCTTATAGTTAATAAAAAACAAATCTTCTTTTGTGGTATGTGCCTAAATAATCATGATTTAAATTCCTTATAGTTAATAAAAAACATATGCCTTAAATTCTAACTCAGTGGTTTGTGTTTTATTTAAATTCCTTATAGTTAATAAAAAACTAAATCTATCTTTTTAGATGTTCCACTTTCTATACAATTTAAATTCCTTATAGTTAATAAAAAACGTAGCTATAAATCTTAATCCCATACCACCCATATCTTTATTTAAATTCCTTATAGTTAATAAAAAACTCTGTGTGATTTGCCCTCAGCTTTTAGAACTGTAAAATTTAAATTCCTTATAGTTAATAAAAAACCATTTCTTGCATCTGCAAGTAAAGCCTTTCTAATTCTATTTAAATTCCTTATAGTTAATAAAAAACAAAACAGAAATAGTAATGACAGCTAATTTAAGAGAAATTTAAATTCCTTATAGTTAATAAAAAACGCTCCAGCAACTTTTAGACCATCTATATTATTCTCATATTTAAATTCCTTATAGTTAATAAAAAACGATGAACTTTTTAAACATGCTTAACAACAACACAAAATTTAAATTCCTTATAGTTAATAAAAAACACAAGATAGAAAAGGTCGAAAAGCAATATTAGATATATTTAAATTCCTTATAGTTAATAAAAAACAATTACTTGCTATTGTAAACGAAGGTGATAATAATATATTTAAATTCCTTATAGTTAATAAAAAACTTATATACTTAGTAGATAGTTTAAATGAATTATACGAATTTAAATTCCTTATAGTTAATAAAAAACTACACTATTAGAATCAGCCATATCGTTTAATAATACAATTTAAATTCCTTATAGTTAATAAAAAACGAAAACAGGCGGTAGTAAAACACATACACATTCTAGATTTAAATTCCTTATAGTTAATAAAAAACTATCCATGCTATGGCGTCTTTTACAGTTAAGTTAGTATTTAAATTCCTTATAGTTAATAAAAAACTGCTTTCCAAAATATAAATTTTAATTTATAATCCTTATTTAAATTCCTTATAGTTAATAAAAAACGTCCTAACGCTTCCATAGCCGCCGCACTTTGTTCAGTATTTAAATTCCTTATAGTTAATAAAAAACTTCTTTAAAGCTGGTATAGATGGAATAAAAGAAGCAATTTAAATTCCTTATAGTTAATAAAAAACGAGGAAATTATGGAAAATAAAAGTATAGTGCCTAATATTTAAATTCCTTATAGTTAATAAAAAACTGATATATTTATTGTTAATGCATTTCTTTTTAGTGATTTAAATTCCTTATAGTTAATAAAAAACAGTGTTTCAGAAATAACTTTGAATAATGGAGAAAGTATTTAAATTCCTTATAGTTAATAAAAAACACATGTATTATTACATGATTAAATATTTAACAAGTTTATTTAAATTCCTTATAGTTAATAAAAAACACAAGATAGTGCTTTAGGTAATGCAAATTACTTTAAATTTAAATTCCTTATAGTTAATAAAAAACGCTAATATGGAATTCCAACAAGCAATGTCAAAACTTATTTAAATTCCTTATAGTTAATAAAAAACCCCCTATTTACATATTACCTTAAAGTAGCTATTTTACTAGGTTTCATCATAAAAAGTAATTAGTAAAAATCTTATTTTTGCAGTAAACCTTTAGTAGGAAATATCTCAATTGCTCTTAACCATCCTCAAAGTCAATGATACCAATAGTTTTCTAATGTTTATACTAAAATATGATTTACTGCAATATTAATCCTTCATCTTCTGTATATTTATATTTATCACTATCTTTTATTAGAAAATATCCCTCTACTCTCTCTACAAGATTCATACCATATAACTTGTTAAAAATCCCCTTTGATATTTGTATAGATTTAAGTTGTACATCTTTTCTATTACTTGTACTTGCAAAATCTTTTGCTAATATAACTTTATACGTAATATCTATATCCCTAAATAACTTCGAAGCCTTTTTCTTATTATCTACTATATTTTTATATGGTTCAAATTTAAACATTAAATCAGTTCCAGTAAAATTATCTGTAATTATTCCATATATATCTTTTATACTATCATTACAAACTTTAAATTCTTCTGAAAAGTATTTTTTAATACTATCATTATCATAATATTCATCTAAAATAACTTTTCTAGTTTCCATATCAAAAATAATCTGTTTCTTTAGCCTATTTATAAGTATCTTCTTAGTTATTTCTTTAAGCTTATCTTCATAAACATCTTTTTTATTAGGTAATATATAAAATTCACCTAATGAATACTTATTGTGCCTATTACATCTACCCATTCTTTGTATTAATGAATCCATAGGTGCTAAATCTGTTATTATTACATTGAAGTCTAAATCTAACGATACCTCTACAGATTGTGTAGCTATCCATATATCCCCTTTACCATTTAGTATATTATTATATTTTACTTTTTTATCTTCGAACTTAAATCTACTATGTAATACCCCAATTTCTTTATCATGATACTTCTTTTTTAACAATTCATATGTTTTATTTACTTCATCAATAGTATTTTTTACTATCAATACCTTTTTACCATCTTCAATAGATTTATATACTATATCTTCAACTCTATTTTCTTTAATAAACTCAACTCTAACATTTTTTCCTTCTGAAAACTCTTCTACCTCATTACTCTCAACAAATTTAATTTTCCCACTTTCATTAGAAAATGATATATTTTTTTTAACCATTTCATCTTTATATGATTTAGGTAATGTAGCTGTCATTAAGTGAAATTTTACATTTAACCATTTACAACTAAATTCTATAAAATATAATAATATTAAAAACATTCTAGGGTCTAATAAATGTACTTCATCTACCGTTATTGATGCCCCTTCTAGTGCTGCAAAAACTTTCTCATACCCTGGGAACTTAAACATAGCTAATAATAATTGATCTACTGTAGCTATCACATATGGCTTACAAAAATTCTTACTTAGATTTATATCTCTCATCGTTAATTTGATTTCATCTGAATCATTATTGCTTACTGAGTATAAATTAATATCACCATGAAGTAATCCTATATAGTCATCATCTTTAAATATACTTTCTCTATAAAAACTTTCTGCTGAAATTTTATTTGGAACTAAAAAAAACTTTCTTTTAAAACTTTTTCTATAATCTGAAACAGTTTTTCCAGCTCCAGTAAATGCAACTGTTAATACATTCTCATCTTTCAACTTCCTCAAATTTTCTTGCAGTGTTGTAAAACTTATATCTTTGTAACTGATCCCACTTCTTGAAGCAATATTATTCTTAATTAACTTATCTATATCATTATCACTTATATCATTATAAAATCTAAAATTCTTCTCTCCACTAGACGCAATATGATCTGTTAAATTTAATAACCCTTTATACTTAATATATTTTATTTTTTCTTCTTCCCCATCAATTTCATCACCTAAAGTATATAAATAATCATAATCTAATTTTTCTTTGTCAAACTTAAAATTAATCTTCAAATTTTCTGAAATAAACTCTTCTACTTCTTTCAAATTATACTCATTACTTTCTAATATATCTTTTTCAATATACTGATATATTTCTTCCTGAACTCGAGTTTTACTTAATCTAATATAATCTTCATATTTGCCATGGTGCAATATTATAGCTTTATATATAATTAATTTTTCATTACACTGTATGTTAATGTTTTCTAACACCATAAACAACATAGCTCCTGATAAAACATTATGTCTAGTTATATTATTTTCTTCTTCATTACCATACAATTTATTTTGCATTACAGAATTTATCTTTCCCAAGTCGTGACAAATACAAATAAGATTCATTATTTCTTTATCATAGTTTTCATAAAGTCCTGACTTATACATAACTGCTAAAACTTCTAACAAATCACCTATATGCTCAACTAATCCTTGTTGCTTTCTATTATTCTTAACGTCTTCAGATTTCGCTAGTACTTTTCTCATAATCCCCCTCCTAAAGCCATGTGAAAACTTCTTTTTTCTTACCATCATCATATATATTTACAGTTATATTTTTAGGATATATACCTTCTTTATCTACGTATATATAATGACTAAATATAAATTTTCTGTCGACTTTATCAGCTTCCAAGTCTTTATATGTGCTTGGCAAAGCATATAATGCACCTTTAGATAATATATCATTTGAACTATCTTTTAAGTCTACTTTTATATAGCTATTCATAATTTTTAATTGTTCTTTAATAGCTTCTTTCGTTTCACTTATATATTTTTCTTCAAGATACACTTCTTCAACAAAAACACCTTTAACTATTGGAATTATGAAATCTTCTTTTCTTCCTATATTCATATACTTACTTGGACTTTCTAAGCTATTCTTTATAATCTGAAATTCTTCATTACTTTCTGTAGATATATATATGGTTAATTGTACATCTTTAAGAACCTCATAATTTAATATACTATTTTCAGCTAATTCACTTTTATAATAATCATAATATTCTCCATCACTTAACCTATTTTCTACCTTTTTCTTAAACTTCCTATAATCATCCCAAAATGAAATTCTCTCTCCTCTAGAAAACTCTATTTCCTTTGACTTATAAAACCCAATTACAGCAATATCTATTGGTGATTTTAATCTTCTATCACATAAATAAGTCAACATACCCATTATTGTAGTTTTAGGTGGTAATTCTAAGGTATCTATATATTCATTTTGAGAAACCTTATGATCTCTATAATGAGCTGTTGGTTGCTTAACTCTAATTCTTAATGCTTTTTTGCTCATATTTCTCCCTCTAACCTTTCAAATACCACATATTATCATCTCTAACTTCAATTCTATCTGCTAACTTCTTTATTTCTTTAATTGGAGAATTACTAATTACTATATTGTCGCTTTTATTTATTGTCTTTATTCTATTGTCAAAAGCAACTATATATTCATCACTATTAAGCTTATATCCGTCTATAGTATTTATTACACTATCTAAACTAACTGCATTTAAGTCAGAAATATAATTCATATCATCCCAAAAATATGGAACTACCTTATCAAATGCTCCTCCCATTACAGCTAAAGGCTTTAATAAAACCGATGTATGTTTTATATTTCTTGTAAGTATAGTTAGTGCATCCATTATATCCTTTGCAGCTTTTTCTCTTACTTCCTTAGGCATATATTTTCTATCATCTGGTGCTAATAACTTTCCATCCTGAACCTCAACAACTCCAATTCTATCTAACTCTAATGTTACTGTGTATACATAGTAATCAGCCATAACTTCTTCTACCGCTAAAGCTTGTGTACTTGGGAACTTATCATCTCTTACTATTTCTTCTCCATTTGAATCATAATACTTTCTTCCTAATCCCTCTTCTAAAAAGCCTCTATTAGTAACCAATTGAGTTGTACTATTATAAGGATTTAAGGATCTAAAAGGAATTATTCTAAGCGGTGATACCTTCGTTAATGACCCTTTGCCCTTAGTTGGAACAAAGTACCCAAATACATCTGATTCTAATCCATATTCATCTGCACTTTCTATTCCTTCACTATGCGCATACAAATTACTTATCTTTCCGTCTTTTGATTTATTCAAAACAATATCACTTAACTTCCAGTTATAGTTTTGATGAAGACTTTTTCTTAATTCATATGTGAAAGTTCCAATGCTTGTCTTAGCATGAAGCTTATTCTTATATTGTTCCTTTTTCATTGGAGTATAATTTCCATACCCCTGATCATAGGAAAGTGGTACTGGACTCTCTGTAAGTATAGTTAATGTTATTCCTTTTATTCTTTTACTCATTCTTTTTTCCCTCTTTCATTAATTCTTGTAAAAACAATCCTATATTTGTATTTAACTCAATTTCTTCTGACTTCATTATTCCTTCTACAAATCCTTTTTCTATTGGTACATTATATGCTGCTAAAGTATGCATTATAGTCTGAAGTATACCATCTCTGTCATTAGTCTTTAGCATTTGTAAAATCTTAAAAACAAAATTTTTTCTTCTAGTTTCATCCATGTGTACTGACATTCTTGATCCAGCTTTACTATATATAGAATTACTTTTAAACAACTTATTCGCTTCCTTCCCATAAACAATATATAGACAATACAAATACTCATTAATATTGTTATACGTACTAAATTTATCAATATCTCTAGTTCCATTTCCTTCTTTTATCACAATTATGTTACTCAACAATAATTCTTTTAAGCTTATTAGAGCATTATTTTTTATCATAGTCTTAGCAATTCTTTTCATTGTAGCCGACTCTCTAGAAAATATATATTTATCTACACTATCAATAAGTTCTATACTTTTAAGCAAAGCCTTATAATCAACAATAGAATTAAAATTTAGTATTATCCCTTTATTAGTATCTATATTAAAGTCATAAATTTTTAAAGATGATATATTATCTTGAACTAACTTTTTATAGAACCCTTTATCATTTGAAAGTTTTCTATCTAACATAATCTTATAATTAGCAAATTTCATTTCTTTTAAGTTATTAGTATAAGCAAATGCTACTGGTCTTTTTAAACTTATATAAAACAAACACATAAGATTAAAGAATTCGCACTCAAAACATATAGCACTAGAACTTGTACCATTATTCTTAAATCCTGATTTCTCAGCACCTCTAAATAGAAAGTTATATTTTGAATCAATCCTTTCTTTTAGATTAATATCTAATTTTGTAGTTTTATTTATATTACATACACTGCAAATATCATCAGTAGGCTTATATTCAACTAAATCGTTTTCTGAAATACTAATATTACTTTCAATAATAATCTTTGTTAGTGTTTCTATATTATCTTTCATATTTTTTAAACTGGTATTAAGTCCGTATTTACCGCTATTTCTTACGTATGGTATTCGTCTATTTTCAAATGATTTAATTAATTCTTTTTTATCTTTTTCTTTACATTGAGCCTTCTCAACTTTTGATAGAAAGTTCTCACTATTTATATTATTAACGTCATCTCCCAATACTATTTCTAACCTATCCATCTTCATATTTTTAAAAACTTCAAAAATTAATGTATCTATTATGTAATTAGAAATTATTTTAGGATCTACATACTTAAATTCAAGATAATTTCTCTCTAATCTCTTATCGATACTTATATTATAACTATTCTCTATTTTCTCTAATACATCAGAAAAAAATATAATTCCTACATCTCTAACAATATCTCCAGAAATATAATATCTAACATATTTATCTATAACTAATCACCTCCTATTGTAAAACACTTACCATACCTGAATTTTCTGTTCTTCTGTATCCTATACCAGTTTTATATAAAGCATTTAAATCCTCTACATTTCCTTGCAAAAAAAATGATCCCTTATATGCATTTATATAATAAAAATCACGTTCCTTAAATTTGCTTATCTTTTCTTTCACTACGACTTTTTTATAATTCAACGGAGTAAATTTCAATGGTTCCTTAAGACCATATCCTCTTATGTTTTTTAACGTTATATCTGCTATATAATTCAAGCTTTCTATATATGATGAATCACTTACATCAAGATACATACCTTCTTTATTCTTAATAACTATTGGAGATAAGGTTTTAAAAACTACTCCTTTACCTTGTATCTTATTTTCTACATTAACATTAACTTTTTTTACATTAAAAATGTATCCTTTGTACTCTAACTGTTTTACTTTTAATGCACCATTATATAGATAATAAAACATTTCCTCATTATAAAAGCTTAAATTTATAATCACATCTCCATGAACGCTATATTCTTCTTCACCTCTGTCATAATTAGCTAAATATAATGCTGTATTTATGTCTTTAACTTTCTTGTTATTTTTTCCTTCATAGTAAAATAAATTTTCTTTCATTGTTTTATCAACAGCATCTATTATTTGCTTAACAAACGAAACCATCATCATACCATGACATAGAGGCACTCGATTATTTTCACTTTTAGTAATTATCGATATCCTTCCCATATTTAACCTCCTTTTTTAATATTATACATCATTTTTTAGATACCACTGTTAATTTTGATACAAAACTTGCTGATACATCATATTTTCTAGCTATATATGATTTGTTTTTCTCTCCACTTTCATATTCTTTTAAAATCCTCTTCCTTCTTTCATCTGATATTTTTCTTGACATCATATTCCTCCTTTTTTATAATGCTATATCATCATTAACATATAAATAAATATAGGTAATTTATTGCATTTCATGAAATTATTATTATCTATTTTTCTCTTTTTATCAATTCCGTTTATTTACAAAAAAACTGTGATGTACTCACACAATTTGTTACATCACAGTTTTACTTAGTTTTTCACTTATTTTCTTCCTAATTGTTAATAAAAAAATATATATCATATTTAAACATAAATATAAACATATTTATATTCCTTATAGTTAATAATCACTTTTATTCTACACACTACTAAATATTATCACTAATAATTCATATACAAAAAGGCCGTCACCAGCCTTTTTTATCTATCCAACTTTATTAAAATCGTAATGATTTACTTCTCTTCCTTCTTTATATGAAAAATCACAGTAACTATTACCCCATCCTATAGTTTTGCTAACTTTAACTCCTGTACCTAAAACTTTACCTATAGCTATATCTAAAGTACATACATATGGTGCTAATTCTTCTCCACCGTTCTCCATATAATATTTAATAATAGGACAACATCTATAAGTTACACAAAGTTCTCCTTCATCTTTAATTTTTACATCAAAAACGAACTCATCATTATTTCTACTACTTTTACTGTATATTCCTAACTTTTGTAGTATCTCAATATTCTTTTCTGAGAAGAAATTTTTTCTTTTTGCCCACCTTAAAATTTTAGGGATTCTAGTAATCTTCATTACTGTTACATCATAAACTATTTTCCCCATCTCTACTGGTGTTACCCCTTGCTCTTTCATAAACTTGTACAAAGTTAAAAAATAAGCTGCTATTACAAGTTTTTGCGTATTAGGATTCTCTTTTTGATCAACACAAGGTATTGTTGGTAATATATATTTAAATTCTTCTAAAGTATCCTTAAATATCTTATCTAAAGCCTCTCTAGAAAAATCATCTACAAGTAACTTTCTTAATAATCTATTATATTGTTTAACTTGCCTTATATACCACTTATTTTTGGGCTGGTACTGACCATCTTCCACGGTGCCTTCCATCGATAAATTCAACTCCATTTCATATTTTAACTTTTATTTCACATTATTACCTTTAGTGTACCATAACATTAAAAAGTTTCTTAAGCTTATATTTCTTCACTTTCAGCTATATTTTATATATATTTCTAACTATTTTACATTATCATTAATTATCTAATATTTTATCCCATTTATTAGTTTTAACTTTATTTATCTATCTGAAAATGAATTTATGTATTTAAATACGAACACATGTTTGCTATAATAAACATGGTGATTTTTATGAATATAAATGAAAAGTTAAAAATTTTATCTGGAGCAGCGAAATATGATGTATCTTGCTCTTCTTCAGGATCTAATAGACAAAACACTAAAAATGGAATTGGCAATAGCTCCATTAATGGTATATGCCATAGTTATACTCCTGATGGTCGTTGTGTTTCCCTACTTAAAATATTATTAAGCAACTATTGCATATATGATTGTGCATATTGTATAAATAGAAATTCAAATGATGTTCCCAGGGCAGCTTTTACTGTAGATGAAATAGTAGATCTCACAATAAATTTTTATAAAAGAAACTATATTGAAGGATTATTTTTAAGTTCAGCTATAATAAAAAGTCCTAATCATACTATGGAACTCTTAACAAAAATAGTAGAAAAATTACGTGTTGTGGAACATTTCAACGGTTATATACATCTAAAAGCAATTCCTGGAGCTGATGATGACCTTATAAAAAAAGCAGGAACTTTTGCTGATAGAATGAGTGTAAATATAGAATTACCCTCTAATGAATCTTTAAAACTATTAGCTCCTGACAAAGAAAAATATGATATTTTCACTCCTATGAAAAATATCAAAAATTCTATCATAGAAAATACTGAAGAAAGAAAGTTATTTAAAAAGGCACCACTTTTTGTTCCTGGAGGTCAAAGTACTCAATTAATAGTAGGTGCTACCAAAGACAGTGACCTTAAAATATTATCTTTATCAGAGAACTTATATAATAAATATAAGTTAAAAAGAGTTTATTATTCAGCATATATCCCTGTTAATTCTGATAGCAATCTTCCTGATATAAAAACACCTCCTACAATACGAGAACATCGATTATATCAAGCTGATTGGCTTCTTCGCTATTACGGATTTTCTTCTGCGGAACTGCTAAATAAAAAAACTCCTAATTTTGATATAAATTTTGATCCTAAAACTTTTTGGGCTATAAACAACTTAGATATGTTTCCTGTAGAAATAAATAAAGTTCCATATAACATATTAATAAAAGTTCCAGGCATCGGTATTCGTGGCGCTAGGAAAATTATTAGTGCTAGGCGACTTAGTAAATTAAGCTTTTTTGACCTAAAAAAAATGGGAATATCATTAAAAAGAGCACAATATTTTATAACATGTAACGGTAAATATTACGGAGATATAAAGTTTAGAGAAGATTACATTACTTTAGCCTTAGCACCTAAAAAAGATTTAAATATTATTGAAAATGAAGTTATAACTCAACTTTCCTTTTTTAATGATAACTACAACTTACTAACTGATGGCAATACATCAATAACAGGAGAATTTTAATGAAAGTATTATTATATGACGGTTCATTTTATGGATTATTAACAGCAATATATCATGGATTTTACATGAAAGAAAAAGATATAAAATTATATATAAAAGATACCTATAAACCTAATTTCTTAAATATGGAGTTCTATATAAATACAGAAGAAACAAAAGCATTAAAGGTCTATAACTCAATTAATGATAAACTAGGTAAAAAGATCTTAACAAATGTATATTATCTTCATCTAGCTGACGGCGACGAAATTCCTACCTTAATATTTAAATACTTAAAATTAGCCTTTAAATATGGTGCTGAAATTTCACTAGCTAAAAATAACGATATTATTATTGATGTTGATAAATATCGTCGTCGGGTATCCCTTGAAGCTCACCGTTTTACTGGCTTTGTGAGATTTAAGGCTATAGGAGAAAATCACTACTATTCTATGATTTCTCCTGATCACAATATACTTCCCCTCATAATTAATCATTTTGTTAATAGGTTTAGAAATCAAAACTTTATTATCCATGATACCAAAAGGGAATTAGCAATTATTTATAATATGTCACAAGGTATTATTACCGATTTTTCTAAAGAGCAAGGAAATTATTTTTTCCACAATAGCTTTGATAAAAACTATGAAAACCTGTGGAAAACTTTCTATTCTTCTGTGAATATTGTGGAAAGAAATAATCCACGACTTCAAAAAAGCTATATGCCTTCTAGATATTTTAAAAATCTAACAGAATTAGATTAAATGTTTATTTCCTAGATATTAGTACACACTATATAGGAAATAAAATTTAGGAGGGCCTTATGAAAAAATCAAAAAAACATATATATAGTTTTTTATTGTTACTATTTTCTCTTTTTCAATTAATATCTTTTAATTCAGTAGAAACACATAAAGTAAATCATAAGAATTTTCTTTCTTCTCCAACATTATCTACTGTTGCTATAAAAAATACTGCAAAGCTCACTACTAAAGGTTATCTTTGGAAAGCTACAAAAGGAGCCAAGGAAGTTTATCTTATAGGTACTATCCATTGTAGCGATCCAAATTATGATTTCTACAATGATGCGCTACTAAAGATAACTGATAAATGTGATACATTAGCTGTAGAAATAAATCCTACTATGGCTGAAACATTAGGTATGTCAATGAAACTTTTATGTCCTACTGGTGATACTATAGAATCACAATTAACTAATGAAGAAATTCGTAAATTGCAAACTCTTTGTATGGATTATAATATAAATTATTCAGTATTAAGAAATATGAATTCTACAGGAATCTGTATGAATCTTAATAACTTAAATTGTATCAACTCAGGATTGACTGGTGAAGGCTTAGATAATAAATTAATGGCTAAATTTAAGTGCTCAAATAAAAATATAGTTCAACTAGAATCTTTAGATCTTCAATTTGATCGTCTAAGCAAACTATATGACATCTATACTTTAAAAGAAATACTAAATTCTTATGGTAGTAATACTAGAAGCAATTCTAGTGAAGATGATAGCAATAGAATTTTATTCACAGCCTTTATTAACGGAGATGAAAACTACATGATGGATTCCATAAATCATTCAAAAAAATCTCCTAAAGAATATGACCTATTAATAAAATCTAGAAATAGGAACATGGTTGATGAGATAGAAAAAAATATATCTAATAATAAAAAACTTGCTGTTGCTGTAGGTGCTCTCCACTATTTTGGAGAAGACGGCATAGTTAGTCAATTGCAAGATAGAGGATATACTGTTGAAAAAATTAAAACTACTTAAGAAGGTCTCAAGTACACAGTCAAAAATTTTCACTATAATTATAAAATTTGAATTAATAAAAAGGTTATCGCTAACAAATCTTCATTTGTTTATACGATAACCCTTTTTATATAACTAAATATTACTTATAACATTTCTTAACCATTTTCCAGACTTCAATCTACGTGTTTGTAAAAACGCCTTTATAATTTCTTCTGTTGTTAATAATGCAAAAACTCCAGCTACAGGCAATTTTAAAACCATAGCTCCAATAAATGATAATGGCACTGAATAAAACCATATTGTACATCCTTGTAAAATCATAGCATAAGTAGTATCACCGCCGCCTCTAAAAACGCCTACTATCATAACTAGATTATAGGACCTTAATGTAAAGAACATCGCCATTACCCTAAGAACTTGTATAGTATCAAAATAAGTTTCGCTAGTAACACTAAATGGTTTTAATACTAGTGGTGCTGTTATCCATACGATTATTCCAAGAGTAAACCCTACAACTACAGATAATTTTGCAATATTGTGAGAATATTCCCTCGCAACTTCTTCCTTTCCTGCACCTATATTGTTTCCAATGATTATAGATGCTGCACTAGCCATACCTGATAAAAATACTAAGAACATATTATTTAATGTATTAGCTATCTGCATCGTAGCAACGGCATTTGTACCTATTTTTGCATATGCAATAGAATACGCTGTTAAACCTAAAGACCATACTAGTTCATTAACTATTACAGACCAAGATGTAATAAAATATGTTTTTATAGTACTTATTTTAAAATTCATAATCTCTCTAAGATTAGCTGCCACGATATTATTTTTTGCATAAACAACAGAAACTATAAATATCATTTCAATAATTCTAGCAATAGTAGTAGCTAAGGCTGCTCCATTAACGCCCATTGCTGGTATACCGAACTTTCCAAATATGAAAATCCAGTTTAATACTGCGTTTGATGCCACCCCTATTAAACTTGCGTACATTGGTAACTTAACTTGTCCCGTACTTCTTAATGCTGATGAATAACTTTGAGTAAAATTAACAAAAATACAGCTTAGCGCTACTATTCTTAAGTATTGTATTCCCCTTGCAATAACCTCAGGATCGTTTGAAAAAAAGTTCATTATTACATTTGGAAATACTCCTGCACCAATAGCAAATAAAATAGATGCTATAAATCCTATTGTTATATCTACTCCTAAAAATGTCTTAATGCTCTTAAGATCTTTCTTGCCCCAAAATTGAGACATAAAGATGCTTGCTCCTGAATTTATTCCAAATATACATAAAGTAAATACAAAAATATATTGATTAGCTAATCCAACTGATGCAATAGCTGATTCACCAAGTCGACCAACCATAACATTATCTATTAAATTCAGAGAAGATGTTATAAAACTTTGAAGTGTAATAGGTAATGCTAAGGCAAAAACAGTCTTTAAAAATTTCTTATCTTGAAATACCTTTTTCATTTTTTATCTCCTTATTTTTTTACAATAAAAAAGGAAAGCCTATGGGTAGTAATGCCGCCCATCTGCTTTCCATATTTATACCATTAAATATTTTCTTATAAAAGACTATAAAAGTCAATATTAATAATTATCAAAAGATTTTCCTACATCTGATGATATATGAGAATCAGATCCATAAACCTTTCTTATATTATACTTAGTGACCAATTCATTAAACTTACCTGATGGATATGGTTCTAAACAATATTCTTTTCTTAATCCTGCTGTATTAAAATCAATCTCATATCCTCTTTCTTTTATTTCTTTTGCTATATCTTCTAATAATTGAACATTATCATAATCTATTGGATATTTTTTATTAAATAGTCTAACAAGAGTAGGATGTCCTATTCTCCTTGGTTTATAAGTACCTAAATCAGCTGTTATAGATTTTAGAACTATCTCAAAATACTTATCATAAACCTCTTTTACTCCGCCTAACTTTTCAACTAATTCACCAAATACATCCACGCTATAATCCATTGCATAATAGTCATCACCTATTTTTAAAAAGTGTACAGATAATATTGCATCATCTAATCTATTTCCATACTTGTCTAAAAAATCTTTTGTTTCCTTTTCGTATCCTTCTATATAATCCACTTCTAATCCAATATTAATTTTTATCTTTTCACTATAAGTTTTCTTAAGCTCCAATAATTCATTAAAATATTGTTTTATTTCCTCTTCAGACGGAGAACATTCTTTTAAAATTTCTTCATCCATAAATACCATTGGAAATGGCATATGTTCAGTAAATGTTATTTCTTCTAAGCCCATGTCTATTGCCTTATCTATGTACATATGAAAAGGATCTTTTGATCCATGAGGACAATATGGGGAATGTATATGACCATCTCTTATTATCTTTTTCTCTTTCATAGGTTCCCTCCGTTCTTAAATAATTATACCTTTATTGTAATATATATACAACTAAAAGTATTGGGATATCACAATACCTATTAAATTTTGCAATTGTGATTCCCTACTTATTATTTACACTCTTATCTTTATATCTTAAAACTTGTATCATTATCATATTTTCTAACTGTTGATGCAAGATATCTTTTTAATATCTTTGATGAGAAAACTTTAAACTCTAATGATGAAGATATTTTTACCTGACAATTACTTTCTAGAGATCTTTTTATATCTACTATCTTGTAATGTTGTCCATTTATACTAGTCTTAATTGAACCAATTTGTAGTGCAGTATGACTATCACTACCACCAACTATTGGTTTATTTAGCTTTTCTGCAAGACTTACTACATTTTTCTTTACCTCTATCTCTCCTTTTTTATAAATATCCTTAGCATTTAACTCTAAAACGTCTAATCTTCCTAAAAGCTCTATCGGCTTCTTAAATAGCTTTTGCCCTTTTCTAAATGGATGTGCTCCTATCTTAAAGCATTTGTATCTATCTCCTAAATTCAATAACTCTTCAAACTCAATAAAATTTTCTCTTTCTACATTACCCATTAATCTATGATGCAGTTCTACGATAGACTCTATTTCACCAACTAAAATTACATGCCCTCCACCCTTTATACTTACCTCCATAGATGGAAATATAGAAATACCATTAACTAAATATCTATCACCTCTATACGGATAATTACTTTCTAAATATTTATATATATCATTAAAAGCTATTGCTTGAAAATGCTCACAAAGGGCAATACCCTCTATATTACTTTCTTTAGCACTATTAATTTCTTCTAAAAAGAATTTCTCATTAAATGCTCTCTTCTTACTTAATAATCCATGAACATGAAAATCAATGTTCATACAATACTCTCCCTAATAATTAATATTAATATTATAATATTAACTTAATAGTTTTTTTGACATACTACCCTCTTCAAATTTTAAGCAATAAAAAAAGAACCGGGGAAGAGTGGTTCTTTTTTTTATCTATATAAATTTTATGTGGCTAACTATTTTATATTGCAATTGTCTTAAATTTATTTAAGTCTTCGAAACTTGGTTTAAATCCATATTCCTTACATACATTCATATATTTTTTTAGAAGTTTAATATCCATTTTTTACTCCTCCTTAAATCTCTTATCTATCTATAAATGTTCTTTTCGCTTTCCATGATTCTATTATACTAAAGTCTATATAGTAATTTCTATAATTTTACTTATACATGCTTTTTTTGCTCCTATTTGCATTTTTAAAATAAATTATTGCACTAACGATTTATTTTTTAACGTTCACGATATTTTTTAATGATTATCTGTATTTTAGGAAAAATAAAAAAAGAACCGGGGAAGAGTGGTTCTTTTTTTTATCTATATGAATTTTTATGTGACTAGCTATTTTATATTGCAATTGTTTTAAATTTATTTAAGTCTCTGAAACTTGGTTCAAAACCATATTCCTTACATACATTGATATATTTTTTTAAAAGTTTAATATCCATTTCCATTTCTCCTTAAATCTTTTTATTAAATATATTCTTTGCTTTCCATAACTCTATTATACAAAACCTTTTATATAGATTTCTACAATTTTACTTATACTCCATATTTTTAATCTCATTCGCATTTTTGTAGACTTTTTTTACATTAACGACCTATTTTTTCACGTTCACGACTATTATTAATGTAAAAATATCTTTTATACTAATTTTTTCAACCCATTATTAATACCTTCTAATATAGATAGCAACGTATTTAAAACAATTGGTAAGAATAATGCCACTACAAATGCTATGCCACTTATTATAAATATCTTATACTTAGGAGCATGTCCAATATAGATTTGATATCCATGTATAGCCGATACCGCTATTGCCGCAATCATTACAACTTTTGAAGCAATCCATGATATCAAATTTATTATCTTACACAAAAATATAACTAAAGATAACAACGCTACTATTGGTAATATTACAATTTGTAATGGTAACTTTATCAATTCACTTGTTGAAGATGATTCTTTCTTCTTTTTTGACTGGTCTTTTCTAGACTTACTTCTTTTTTCTTCCCTATCTTTATCATTATTCTTAGATTTATTATTATGATTTTTACTTTTTACACTTCTTGAAGATGAACCATCCCTTCTTCTTCTCCTTGTTGATTCTTCTTCATTACTATCTGAATTTTGCCTTGCTTCAACTTCTTTTCTATCTATGACCCTGGTTTGCTGATATTGATTCTTTTCCTTTTCTAACTTTATTTCTTCATATGCCTTATCAAATACTTTTATAAATGCCATTGCCCTTTTTTCATCTTTTATATTATCTCTATATTCTCTTACTTTATTTTCATACGCTCTTTTAACTTCTTCCATTGATGCGTTTTCATCAACACCTAAAATCCTATACTTTTCCATATCTTCTATCTCCATGATGTATTTTATTTAAGCTTTATTATACTCCCTACTTTTAAAGATTCTATGAATAATAACTAATAACTTTGACAATACATAATACATATAAAACTGCTATACTTAAGTTTTGTTTTCACTAATCATGAATTTCTAGTTCAAGCTACATGAAGGTACAACCTTCATTAGCCCCTCGTGATAGTTCTATATAAAATACAAATACCTTAAGGAAACTATCTTATTCTATATACAAAATTATTACACTTAAAATCTCAGAAATCCCCCTTAAAGGGAATTTCATCTATCACTGTGCACTGACTTCTATTTTGATGAAAAAACTACCGTACTTTGATTTTACTTTTTTGTGCGACAACCCCTTTTCTTTTAATAACAATTATACCTATGGGATGCTCAGACTTATTTTCTAGAATATATATAAGCTCTTGATATTCTTCAATACTTATATTTTCATAATTCCAAAAATCTGATACATTCATAGCACCTTCTGTAATAGTACCTGTTTTATCAAAACCGATAGTGTCAATATTATATGCTTGCTATAGTGCTTCTCCACCTTTAATTAGAATACCTCTTTCAGCACCACAACTTGTCCCTTCTAATATTGCAGTGGGTGTAGCTAATCCTAATGTACAAGGACATGCAATAATCATTACAGCACTTGCATTTAGCATAGCAATATAAAAATCTTTTTCTCCATTATGAAAGAACCAATATATAAAAGTAATCACAGCTATTATAATAACTAACGGAATAAAATAAGCTGCTATCTTATCTACTAATTTTTGAATAGGTGCTCTTGATTCCTGTGCTACTTCTACAGCCTTTACAATTTGTTTAAGTGTTGTATCCTTACCTACTCTTGACACCTTAACTTTAATACTACCAAAACAATTATAAGTTCCTCCAATAACTTCATCACCTTGATACTTATCTTTTGGCAAACTTTATCCTGTTATCATCGATTCATCTATCGATGTCTCACCTTCTATAATTATTCCATCAGTAGGTATTTTATTTCCTGGTTTTACTACTACAATATCATTAACTTTTACATATTCAATCTGTGGTGCACATGCTGCACAACTGATACATTTTAATGGAACGGATTTTATATCCCTCATGATTTTCACTACGTCTTGCATTTTCTAATCCAATAACATACATACCATCCATTGATACTCCAATTCCAACAATAACTGTTATAGCAAGTACAAACCAACTAAGGGCATCAACACCAAGAGTAAAGAATGATTTATTCCAAGGTCCCCATATTAATCATCCTTCCTATTTTTATCACTATTCATCTTTTAAATTTGAGATATTATCAATTATTTCTGAATTTATAGTTCCTGAGAGTACCTTATTGTAATTACACAAAAATGTACCAAAAATCAGTATCATCATTGCTTCTGCTTCATTCACTCCCACTTTAGATCCATAAATTTTAACTAAACATTTCTCCATAACTTTTTTCCATGAATTAAACATATCATTAATCAATTTGGCTATTTTTTCATTATATTGTGCCATTACATAAATCTAAACAGCTACATTTGGTCTATGTTCATCTTCATTACCTTCTGCTACATATTTTAAAAATCGATTTATATACTCTTTATTTGTCTCTTCTTTCTTTTTATCATTCTCTTCAAACCATTCAATACACTTGCTTGAAAAGAAATCTTTTGCATACTCAACATAAGAACAAATCAAATCATCTTTACTCTTGAAATAATAAAGTAATTTTTGATGAGACATATTAGCATGCTTAGCTACATCTCTCATAGATATACTTGCTAATGGTTTTTCTTTTATACACTCTTGAAGTGAATATAATGTCAAAAATATACTAATTTTCTCTTATACTACAACTTGATTTTAAACACAAAAAAGCACCTATCCCATCATGAATAGTGTGCTTGATTTTCATTATATTAATCTATCTTTTTAAATCTATTACATTTTGTACTAAAGCTTTGCATCTTTCACAATCAGTACCTGCACCTGTAATTTCTCCAACTTTATCTACTGTGTCTGCTCCATTTTTAACAGCAAATACAACCTCTTCAAGAGATACATTTTTACATCCACATACTGATGCTAATATTTTTTCAATTTCTTCTGCACATTTTCCACATCCAGTTGCAGCACCAGTCATTGCTTTTATTTCATCAAGAGTACGTGCACCTTGAATCATTGCTTTTCTTATTGTAATATAGTCGACATTTTTGCAATGACATATAACTCTATTTCCTGCCATGTTTAAATCCTCCAAATCATTAATTCTACACAATTATATATGCTTACAACAATTTTCACAAGAAACCTTAATTAATCTAAAAAAAAAAGCACCTATCCTTCTAAGATAGTGTGCTTTAATTTTCTTATCTAATACAGTTGTTTTACTGTTACACCAATTTTAATGTCCAATCTTCACAATTCCAAGTTTCTGTAACTATATCTCTATAGAATTCTGGTTCGTGGCATACTAAAAGTATAGTTCCTTTATATGCTTTTAATGCTCTCTTTAATTCATCCTTTGCTTCTACATCAAGATGGTTTGTAGGCTCATCAAGAATTAATATATTTGTTTCATTGTTAAGAATCTTACAAAGTCTTACCTTTGCAGCTTCCCCTCCTGAAAGTACAACTATTTTTGATTCAATTTGCTTTGTTGTAAGCCCACATTTAGCTAAAGCAGCTCTTATTTCATATTGACTATATGAAGGGAATTCATTCCACACTTCATCAATGCAACTGTTATAATTACTTTCTCTTTCTTCTTGTTCAAAATATCCTATATGTTGATATTCACCAAGTTCTACTTCTCCACTTATTGGTTGTATCTTTCCAAGTAAACTCTTAAGAAGAGTAGATTTACCAAGACCATTAGCTCCAACTAAAGCTACCTTTTGTCCTCTCTCTAAAAGAAGATTTAATGGTTTTGTTAATGGCTCATCATAACCTATTACTAAATCTTTAGTTTCAAATATTAACTTTCCTGAAGTTCTCGCCATCTTAAAGTTAAACTCCGGCTTTGGCTTCTCTTTCATAAGCTCTATTTTTTCCATCTTATCAAGTTTCTTTTGTCTAGATTTAGCCATGTTTGATGTAGCAACATTCGCCTTATTTCTAGCTACGAAATCCTCTAATCTAGCAATTTCCTTTTGTTGCTTTTCATAAGCTGCTTCTAGTCTCTTTTTATTTTCATCATATAATCTCTTAAACTCATAATAATCACCAACATATCTTGTAAGCTTTCTTTCCTCTACATGATAAATTAAATTAACAACAGAGTTTAAGAAAGGAATATCATGAGATATTAATATAAATGCATTTTCATAATTTTGAAGATATCTCTTAAGCCATTCTACATGTTCTTCATCAAGATAGTTTGTAGGCTCATCTAAAAGTAATATATCTGGAGTTTGAAGTAATAACTTTCCTAAAAGTATCTTTGTTCTTTGTCCACCAGATAAATTATCTACATCTCTATCTAACCCTAAATCTAAAAGTCCTAATCCTTTTGCTACTTCTTCAACTTTTGCATCTATAACATAAAATCCATTGTTATCTAGCATATCTTGAATAACAGCAGTTCTTTCAAGCATTTTATTTAATTCATCAGCATCAACTTCACCCATTTTTTCATATAAAGAATTCATTTCTGCCTCTAAATCAAATAAATATTTAAATGCATCTCTTAATGCTTCACGTATACTTTGTCCCTTTGTCAATGCTGCATGCTGATCCATATATCCAACTCTAACATTATTAGACCAAATAACTTTTCCTTCATCAGGCATAAGCTTACTTGTTATTATACTCATAAATGTAGATTTACCTTCTCCATTTGCACCGATAAGACCTACATGCTCACCTTTTAATAATCTAAAAGATACATCTTCAAAAATAGCTCTATCACCAAAACCATGACTGATATTCTTAACTGTTAATATACTCATATATTCCTCCTACAGTCCCGTATAATTTCTACTATTGTAACACTAACTATTAGTTTAATTTATACACCAGTTTTCTGTCAAAGGAAATTTGTTCTCTCTTTATCTATTTAATAGTTATTAATGCTTTTTGCTCTTTTGATGGTTATACTATAATAAGATTAATATTTTTGGAGGATAAATTTATGAACTGTAAATTCTATTTACATAAAGGTAAAGGTCAAAAAGCTATTTTGGGGCATCCTTGGATATTTAGTGGCGAAATTATGGGCTACGATGGTGAGTATACTAATGGCGACATTGTTGATGTATATACTAATGAAGGTAAATTTATAGGTAAAGGGTATATAAATGATGCTTCATTAATTACTATTAGAATTTTAACTAGAGATATAAATGAAGAGATTGATAAGGAATTCTTTAGACGCAAATTACATCTTGCTTGGGATTATAGAAAAAAGGTTATCGATACATCTAGTTGTAGATTCTTATTCGGTGAAGCAGATTTTGTTCCTGGAATGGTTATTGATAAATTTAATGACTATTATGTTATCCAATCATTAGCTCTTGGAATAGATAAATATAAACAAACTATTGTTGATATATTAGTAGAGGATTTCGGTGCAAAAGGCGTTTATGAAAGAAGTGACGCTAGTGTTAGAAAAAAGGAAGGTATGGAATTAACAAAAGGATTCTTAACAGCTCCTTTTGATACTAATATAATCATCGAAGAAAATGGCGTAAAATACCACGTAGATATTGAAAATGGTCAAAAAACTGGTTTCTTTTTAGACCAAAAGGAAAACAGAAAAGCCATCCATAAAATTTGTAAAGATGCAGAGGTTATTGATATCTGTACACATACTGGCTCTTTTGCATTAAATGCTGGTATAGCTGGTGCAAAGCATGTAATTGGTGTTGACATATCTCAGCATGCTGTAAATAACTGCAGAGAAAATGCCAAACTAAATAACTTAGAAGATACTGTAGAATTTATTTGTGAAGATGCTTTTGAAGCTCTTAATAACTTCTATCATCAAGGGAAAAAATTTGATGTTGTTATCTTAGATCCGCCAGCATTTACAAAATCAAGAGATACAATAAAAGCTGCACAAAAAGGTTATAAGAAACTTAACTTTAGAGGACTTAAAGTTGTAAAAGATGGGGGATATCTTGTAACTGCTTCTTGCTCTCACTTTATGAGTCCAGAGTTATTTAAAAAAGCTATTGCTGATGCTGCAAGGGATGCAGGAAAAATGTTAAGACAGGTTGAATTTAAAACTCAAGCACCGGATCATCCAATACTTTGGAATGATGATGAAAGCTATTATCTAAAGTTTTATATTTTCCAAGTGCTTTAATTAACTTTATTTTTGGGGAGGGATTGTGATGGACGAATACACTAAAGCTCTTTTAGAACTAGAAGAACTTCATGAGCGAAAATCAATTTTTACTTCATACTTTTTAAAAGTTACAAAAAAAGATACTTCCATAGATGAAGGAACATTTAAAGATTTAATGATGGATAATGTATACTTAAAGTTATTTTGTCCTTATCTTAGAACATCATTGGGAGAACAAATCTTATATAGTAACATAAGAAATCCTTTGACAAATAAAGAAGATTTAGAAAAAAGACGTGATAAAATTTCTAAATTAAAATCTTCTAATATGAAAACTAGAATAGGAAAAATATTAGATAACATCGGTACTATAGGATATTATAATTTTACAGACATCGTATTTAATAAACTAAAAAGATCTACTACTGTATCTATAATGTCTAAGATTTCTTTAATATGTACTGTGTTAGCTGTAGCACTATATTTTCTGAATCCATTTTTATTATTTTTAATAGTATTTCCGATAATTACTTACCCAATATTCTCAGGTAAGTTCTTTGACGATAATAATGATACTATAATCTTAATAAAATACTTAGCAAAAGTTATTTCTGGTGCTGAGGACCTTGCTAATATCAATGCACCAGAATTTGCTGATGATATAAAAAGAATTGAAGAGATTCATAAAAAGTTCTCTTTAATTCCAACTTTGAGTAAATGGTTAGGTACACCACATAAACAAAGTGCCATAATAATAACATTAGATACACTATTTGGCATAAGATATTTTGCTTACAATATAATAGCTAATGTATTAGATCGTAACAATAAAGAACTTCTTGAATTAATCGAAATTATCGGTGAACTAGATAGCAACTTAGCTATAGAGGAAATTGAAGAAAACAACTATGTTTGTTCTCCAAACTTCACTGATAATAAAACCTTCTCCTGTGAAGATTTATATAATCCTCTTATAGAAAATTGTGTAGCAAACTCACTAACTATTAAAGATCATGGATTAATTCTTACAGGTTCAAATATGGCAGGTAAATCTACTTTCTTAAGAAGTATCGGTATTAATGTTATTTTAGCACAAACAGTAGGTATAGCTTTTGCTAAGAAATATGAAGCACCAATTTTAAATATTTTAACTTCTATCAGTAGAAATGATAACATGTTAGCAGGAAAAAGTTATTATCTTGAAGAAGCTCAAGCTGTTCAAACTATTGTTCAAAATTGTAATAATGAAGTACCTATTCTTTGTATAATAGACGAAATATTTAAAGGAACTAATCCTACAGAAAGAGTAGCTGCTGCTGCATCTATTTGTAATTACTTATCAAAAAGTAATTGTATCCCTATAGTTGCTACTCACGATATGGAGCTAACATCCATGGTTAAAAATTATAGTTTTTATTATTTCTCTGAAACAATAAATAAAGATAAATCTATGACTTTTGATTATAAATTGAAAAAAGGACTTTGTCCTTCTTCAAATGCAGTAAAAATATTAGAAATCTTAAACTATCCAAAAGAAATAATAGATGATACTTATAAAAGATTAAAAAAGTAGGGCACAGGGCACAGGGCACAGGGCACAGGGCACAGGAAAATTGTACTCTTTTGTTTTTATTGAATCAATTTATTTATCAAAAACTCTATATAAAATAAAGGACTTGCTACACTACTGTAACCAAGTCCTTTATTTTACAATACTATAATAACAATTTTTTTCTTTCTAAGTTGTATTTTTAGAGTATTCTATATCTCTTTAAAACCACACTTACAATTACAGAAATTCCGCAGCAATTTCCTCATTATCTGTGCCTTGTGCCTTCATACTTGTGCCCTAATCCATTCCATGATAATTCATAAGCTGCATCTTCAGGACACACAGAGTTTAGCATTATATCCGTTGATAATTCATATCCTGCTAAGTTATTTTTTCTAGGGTAAAATTCTATATAAAAATGATAATAGCTACTTTCTTTAATGAAATAATAGCATATATTAATGGGAGGATCTTGAAGTATATTATCAAGATTTTTTATAACCTTAATATATATATATGATAATTCACTTATCTCTTCTTCTGAAAACTCCTCCATTGATTTAGTATGCACTTTAGGAACAATTCTAACAGTATACGCTAATATAGACCCTTTAGGACAATATGCTAAAAAATACTTTCCTTCATATACTACCCTATCTTTTTCTTTTATTTCTTCATTTATTTCATCACAAATCATACAACGACCTGTCTTTTCTATATACAGCTTTAACTTTTCTTCTTCTTTCAAATACTTATTAGGTATATTATTTGTAGCTAATATTTGAGAATGTATATGATCCATAGATGCACCAGCTTCTCGTTTATAATTTTTAAAAATTTGAATATGGTTAATTTCTTTATATTTTTTTATATATTTAATCATATCTATATATAACTTTAATAACTGCGAAATCTCTTCATCTTTAAAATCAGATAACTTCTTATAATGATTATTAGTTTCTATAACTACATAATGAAGTCCTCTAATATCAAAATTTTCATTATCTAAAGAAGCCACTGCTGGATATTTATTTTCTATTACTCTCATAGTCCATGGGTTTCCAACTGACATTATTGTCTGTGGAGTATCCTCTTCAGCTCCAGGACAAAATGGGCATTGATCTTTTGATATTTTTCCCCCACTAACTATCGGTCTCTTCCCTCGTCCCTTGCAAAATATAACTTCTTTATCAGTAAACGCATCAAAACTATAATTACTATTATAAGATTTAACTTTCATTTTGTTATCCTCCATTAGCTTAATAGTACTTTGTATAAAAAACTTTATTTACTTCTTAATTACCTCAGTAGAATAAATAAAATAAACTTACATAAAATAAAGAAGCTATTAATATAATATTATTTTTCTAATAGGAGTGTGCACATGGATATCGAGTATTTAATAATTTCTTTATCTTCAAAATCTGATGCTGAAATTCAAAATAAACTTAATGAATTAAGTTTAGTTGGTTGGCAATTAGAATTTGTTCTTCCTGATGGTAGACACTACTTCAAAAGATATGAAGTAGAATTATAATCAAATAGAAATACATTACGTAAAGTTTACCGTGTAATACAAAATCTTTTATGAAGGAGATGTCGCATTAACAAATGAAAAGTTGTTAGCGATATCTCCTTTTATTATGGCACAAGTAAGGGTAATTTCAATGTACAGTTAAGGCAGTTCACAGTTTCGGTTAATTTCCCACAATGGTGAAAATATTTTAGTCCTTAGGGCGACAAGAGGTACAATTGTGTGAATAGATATATTTAGTGCATATATAAAACTATTATACTTAAGTGTTGTTTTTCATAAATAATGGGTTCTAACTTCAAGCTACATGAAGGTACAACCTTCATTAGCCCGCCGTAATAGTTCTATATCAAATATAAATATCTTAAGAAAACCAACTTATTCTATACACAAAATTGTAGCACTTAAAATCTCAGAAATTCCCCAAAGGAATTTCATCCACCACTGTGCACTGTGCACTGACAACTGTGCACTGATATATCCCTGTGCCTTGTGCCATCATACTTGTGCCCTAACATTCTATTTTGCTGAAAAAACTACCGCACGCTGATTTCTAACCCTTTTGTGCGACATCCCCTTCTTTTACTACTCAATATTTTATATTAGTTATTAACTATCTTTCCCTCTTTATATACTGGAACTACATCTGTAATGTCCTTCTTACAACAATAAGCAAAGTCATCTTGAAGTCCTAATTCCATCATTCTTCTATAATGTCTAGCTTCTTTTATATAATCTTCTACATTTTCATTATTTCTATAAACAAATAATGCTGTTTTAGCTATATCAGATAGCTCTACTTCCTTTTCCATATTACATAAGTGATTAATTATATGACCACCACATATAAAATCATCTATGGAAAATTCACCTTCTGTACCGGCATTAACAATAACTACATCATCACCGATTTCTACAAGTTTTTTTGCTACAGCTTCTCCATTAATCATTGCAGCCATAATTAAAGTTTTACCTTTTTCACAACCTTTAATTGCTCGTGTTCCATTTGATGTTGTCATAGTTACTACCCTACCAGAAACTTTATCTTCTGTATATTCTAATGGAGAATTAGAAAAATCAAAACCTTCTATCTTAACAGCTCGTCTTTCTCCACCTAATAAACAATCATATTGCTCTTTCAATGCTAATGCTTCTTCTATTGTTACTACTGGTATAACCTCTTTACATTTATTCTTCATTGCAGTAACAATAACGCTTGTTGCTCTTAACATATCTATTACAATAACAGATTTCCCTATTAGCTTGTCCTCTTTAATAAAATCTACTGATGGAATTAAATCAATTTTCATCACTATTTCGCCCCTTCGTTTTTAGTATATTTAAATCCTTCTATCTCTTTAAAATTCATACCTTGATATATTCCCCTATCTCTAAGAGTATTATCAATAGCATTTAGTATTTCCCACTTTTTCAAACTCCACATTGGTCCTATTAATAGTTGACGTGGTGCATCTCCTGTAAGCCTATGAATAACAATATCATCTCTTATATATCCAACAGCTTCACATATTAAATCTATATACTCTTCTTTTGTTAAAAAATCAAATGGCTCCTTTTCGTACTCTTCTGCCATTTTTGTATTTTTCATAAGATGCAAAAGATGTATCTTTATTCCTTGGATATCTTGATTTGATAAATATTTTATAGTATCAAGCATATCTTCTTTAGTTTCACCAGGCAGTCCAAAAATACTATGAACTACTGTATCTATCCCTCTATCTCTTAATCCTTTTAGCCCTTTTTCAAATGTAGTTAATGGGTATGCTCTATTTATTCTTTCAGCAGTTTTATCACTAACACATTGTAACCCTAACTCTACCCATACATAAACTTCTTTACTCATTTCTTCTAATAAATCAAGTACATCCTCTGGCAAACAATCAGGACGAGTTCCTATAGCTAACCCTACTACACCTTCTTTTGAAATAGCCTCTTTATACTTTCTTCTTAACTCCTCTACTGGTGCATACGTATTTGTATAAGCTTGAAAATAGGCTATTAATTTGCCACTACTCCACTTCTTGTTCATCATATCTTTTATATCATCAAACTGATCTGATATTGATTGAACTCTATTTCCAGCAAAATCTCCTGATCCACTAGAACTACAATAAGTACACCCTCCTGTTGCTACCTTTCCATCTCTATTAGGGCAAGAAAATCCTCCATCAAGAGAAATCTTAAATACTTTTTCATTAAACTTCTCTCTTAAAAATGAATTTAAAGTATAATATGATTTTCCTCCCCATTTTTCATTTATCATCTATATACCCTCTACTTTCTTATTCTCATAGTTTTCTAAATTTAACTTATAGTTTTCTTCATGATTACTTTTTCTATTTTTAACTTTATAATAAAGATATTCTTCATCAAAATCAATGTACGTTATATCATTTTCCTCCAAAGGGAACTCCTTTTCAAAATCAAAATCTACTTTATCTCTATTCTTTGCAAAATATGCTGCTATACCTTTATTTCCATCGCTGCTATACTGAACTAATATATATTTTTCTTTAGGACTATATGCTACAAACTCAACTTTCTTATTTTTTAATATATCAAGACAATTAACCTTAGTTCCTATAGGTGTATCGCTATCTGCCTTTTCTTCCTTGTTCCACTGATTTTCTATATCAAAAGTAAATATATATGAATCTTTATCATAAGTTGTCACTATACCTTCTTCCACATCAAACCCTAACGTTAATGTTATTATATTATCAGTGTTTATCTTCACCTTATTTATTTCTACATTATCTTCTTTGTTTATATCATACTGCGGCAAACTAAATTTGTTTAGAACTAAATAATTCCTTGCATCATTTTTAAATCGTACTCTTACTTCATCTCCATCTTTCACTAATTCTCCTTCAGTAAGTGGAGATACCTCTACTATCTTGTACTTATCATCTTGTCTTTCTACTTTTATCTTTATAGTCTCGGAACTACTATATCCTTCTAATAGATCACATCTTATTATTCCAAAAGTATACTCTCCCTTTTCTCCGATTTCAACTTCCTCTTTTAAATTATAACTTACGATTTTTAGAGTGTTACTTTGATTTATTACATTATTTGCTTCCTCTGTAACTAATAGCGTCCTATTCTCTTCATATCTCTCTTGTACTAAGTTTTTCATAAATTCTTTTGCAATAGACTTTCCTTCATATAAATTAAAATCTTTAGAAGTTTTTTCAATTGAAACCCCTTTTTCACTACAACCTACTAATAAAAAAATACATAAAAATAATGCCACAATTCTCTTCATAGTATCTCTCCGTTTCTTCTTTTATTAATTATTTTGTGATATTAATAATTATTTATGTAATTATCTTAAAATTTCAGTGTATATATTAATGAAACCCATTATTTAAGGAGGATTTATGAAAAAGAAATCATCATTACAAATAGGTCTAGTCTTTGTCGGTACTATCGTTGGTGCCGGTTTAGCTTCTGGACAAGAAATAACTCAATTTTTCACAAACTACGGGAAAATATCTTTTATAGCATTATTTATCCCGCTTATAATCTACATACTATTAGGAAACGCTGTAATAAATCTATCTATTAGACATAATTTGAATTCATATTCTGAACTATGTAACCTAGTTTCTCCAGGTTTTCTTGGAAAAGCTACTGGATTTGTAACAACATTATATTTATTAAGCTCCTGTTCTATAATTATTGCAGGTTCTGGAGCTTTATTAAATCAATACTTTGGAATTCCTAAAATAATAGGAAGTCTACTTATAATATTTATTGCTATTTTAACTCTTATGAAAAATACCGATGGATTATTCGCAATAAATTCATGCATTGTACCAATGTTAATTTCTATAATAGCAATAATATTTATTTTTTATGTAGGTTTTTCTTCTACCACTTCTATAGAATCTCATAATATATATCCCTACAAAAATCTTTGGTTTGTTTCCGCTTTTCTCTATGGCGGTTTTAATATAATGGGATGTAGCGGAGTTATAGTACCTCTTTCCAGTGAAATAAAAGATAAAAAGAAACTTTTTAACGGTCTGCTAATAGGAGCTATTTCTCTTACAGTAATATCACTAGCTATAAACTACTTATTATCCTGTAACTTTGACTCTATACATAAATTTGAGATACCATTACTATTTGTAGCTGATAGATTTGGTAAAATCATTCAAGGATTTCTACTTATGGTTATATTCTGCGAAATGTTTTCTACTATTGTTTCCGATACATTTTCTATATCCAAAACACTAGATTCAGCTTTTAATATTCCATATAAATATGGAATGTTCATAGTTTTAACAATTGGTATCTTTATATCACAACTAGGATTTAAAAATCTTATCTCTACACTCTATCCAGCATTCGGAGTAATATCTATATTTTTTATGATAAGTATTCTTATATATGATAAAAAAGATAAGAAATCCACCGCAATACGAAAACATTAATACAATTCACAATTGTGAATCGTGAATTGCAAAAAAGGCTTTCGCTCACAAACTCTCATTTGTTATGCGACAGCCTTTTTTAAATTTTCCTCTATCCAATAGGATATTTAAATACCGGAACTACACCATTAGTTGTAAATACCGGTGATATAAACTTACCTTCACCACATTCAATAAAATCATCACTAATATTTAATGATCCCTTATTATCATTATTTACGTCTTTTCTCAATTCTCCTATTTTAGTAACGGCAACATATATAGCTGATATCTTATACCATGTAGCATAATCTACATTTCCTGTAGCTGATAGCCCAAATATATTTTGAAAAGTTTTTACTGAGTCTGCAGTACTTTGACCATATATTCCATCTACAGCCACCTTATTAATTAAAGGATAATTTTGAGATATTCTATTTAAATATTCTTGCACCGCTCTCACCGGTTCTCCACTACTTCCCACTGAAAGAGTATATCCTGGATATGATTTAGGTATTCCTGCAACTTTAGATGCCTGTGTAATAACTATGTCTCCATAATAATATCTTAATATCTGTTCATAACTTCTTCCTTGATCTCCAAGATATTTACTTCCCCATTGTGAAAGCCAATTTGGGCAACTTACATTTTTACCATCACAGAATTGAGTTAATAAAGGTTGTTTTGCAGATGGTCTCTTTACGTACGTAGTAAATACTTCATCTACTATCCTATCCACATTATCGTATATATTTCTACCATAAGTAAACGCCAAATCAAATGCAGTAGAGTTAGTTATTTGATATGGTTTTCCTTTTCCTCTATACCACTCAGTATAAACTCTATTTAATGCAAAGGATACTATACATATAGCATTTGCCCTTAATGTCTCATCAGGCCAAGTAGCAAATACTTCACTACTTAATGCATTCTTTACATAATCCTGAAATCGTACAGTATAATCAGCTCCACTAGTACTATTAGGTGATCCATCATGAACTACTATAAATTCTGGAACAACAGCTTCTCTCAAAACAACTAATCCTGATGTAGGTGGTAATGGTTTTTCTGGATCCTCTGGTATCTTTGTTGGATAATCTCCCACTTGAACATTCGGTGGTATATTAATAACTTCATCAACTCTAGAATTTTCAGAAGCTGGTGTTAAATTACATTGCTGAATAGCTGTAACATCAGGTAATACTTGTACTCCTTTTATGAATATATCTTGATACCCACTAACTTGTATTAACACATCTAATAATGAATATGGATTTCCACCTGTAGGACTTTGTGAATTTGAAAGAGGTGGTGTATCTATCTCTATAACTGATGTTAATCCTGATGAATCTGTTGTAAGTGTTGTCTCTTTTGTAGTGCTTCCTTCTTCATTAGTTGCAGTAATAGTAACTTTACCATTATCTATAGGTATATATGATTGACCAAGTAATAATCTTGCTTGAAATCCTCCTGTAGCCATGCATTGCACTCCTTATAAATTTATCCTTAATATTATATGAATTTATCTATAAAAATGTGTTTTATTAATTTCAGCCTCAAATTCACTAGGATATCGAATAAAGATATTTGATTTTTCCCTAAAAACAAATCCTCTCATACTATTAAATACACCTTTAAGATCTAATTCTCCATATCCTGTAGTAGGATTAGGATAAACTTCCCCTGGTCTTTCCCTTGCACCTCTTATGATATAATTTTCTATTTTCGGTGCATATAAAGTAGTATCCCTACCATACACTATTCCCCATTGCATCATAAGTATAATAGCTGATGCCAAAACAGCCCCTGCTGCTGAAGATCCTGTAATTGTAGAAACAATTCCATCTTTACCTATAACAGAAACTTCAACACCTCCTGCTACTACATCTGGAACAATTCTTCCATCTCTTGTATATCCTCTAGATGATCTTGCCACTATTGTATTTGATGTTTGATTATAATATCCAGCATTAAGAATATATCTAGCTGAAGATGGTATTGTGAATGTTGTTTGATTATTAGATTGCAAAAATTTAGTCTCTGGATCTAAAAGTTCTCTTTGAGGTAACCACGCATTATAAACACCATTTATAATACTGTCTCCTATAAGTCTAAACTTCCATATACCTTGAACTACATCTATTAGTCTAATTTCTATCATCTCATCACCAGATAGTTCCTGTGGCATATAATATTTAACTTCTGCTTTTGTACCTTCCAAAACAAAATTTACTTCTTGACTCTGCATAAGCTTAGCTTCTATCTTTTCTATAACTTCGCCAGAAGGAGATACCATTGATAGAGAAACCTTATCCGGTTTAGACATCCATATTTGAAATTCTATACTACCTTCATTAGGACCAACTCTTAATTCAATATCAGCAGTATCCCCTGTCTTTTCAATCTTTCCAGCTGCATGTACTTCAGTATCTCCTTGATTTCCCATTCCTTTTACAATAGCTACTCCTCTATATGCTCCTATAAGATCTATATATCTTTCCATTGTTGTTGTTCCATCATGACCACCTCTATTAGTTCCTAAACCAAAGAATATTACAAAAGGTTTTCTTAAAGTTCTTCCCATGTCAGCCAAGTATCTTAACCCCATTATTATATTTCCATCTTCATACATTGGTACATTAATTCTTGAAACTCCATAATAGTCTCTTATTGCCTGTCTTGCTTCTTTAAGTTTAACAATAATAAATTCACAATTTGGTGCACCACCTTCAACCTTTACACCTCTTGCACCAATTATAGAAGCCATCGATGTTCCATGTCCTATTTCATCTTTAGATGGAACTATACTATAAGGATCTCCTCCATTTTTACTGGCTTCGATAGCTTTATTTATATCCTCTCTTGTATACTCTGCACCTATAGGAAAACCACTTGGCACTTTTCCCCCTGATATAGTTTGATCCCACAATGATATTATCCTACTGGTGCCATCTTCCTTTATAAAATCTTCTTCCAAATAATCTATACCAGTATCAATAATTCCTACTATAACTCCATTACCTGTTAAATTTAAATAAATATCATCATGAAATTGTAATATATTTGCTGATTCTAATGGTGATACTGCTTCTAATGTATATATAGTTGGCTTATCATAATAAACTATTCCTGTGCCTTTGCTTATATAATCACTCCAATTATCAAAGGGCAAAGATACTACTGCTATGTTTTCTGTTATTCTTACAGCACAAGTACTACCAAAAGCTCCTAGTGGTGGTGCTTCTCCTTGGTATTCAATAATCAGGCTCCAATTTTTTTCATTATAAAAACTTTCTTCACAAATTTTAGCACTATTCTTTACATCATCTTGAGATGGCACTTCCCTCTTAGATACAATAGTATCCATCGCCCCTGTCAATGACAATAATCCATATCCCCAAGTAGTATTAGGATAAACTACATCTACTCTAGTTCTTCTTGCACCTTTTAACAAAAAATATTTTAATCTATTGCCATACATATATGGATCATAGCCTTTTACAATACCATACTGACATAATAAAGCTGCTGCACCAGATACATGTGGTGTAGCCATAGATGTTCCTGTAAGAGAATCTAATCCGCCATCAGGTATAGGTCCTAATATTGATTGTCCTGGAGCTAATAAATCTGGCTTTTCTACAAGCCCTCCTCGACCTGAAAATGACGAAACGTCCCCTGTTGCCATATTATAACTACCTACTGTTATGACATCTTCTACAGTTCCCGGTATACCTACAGTATTATACGGATTGGGATTCAGAAATTTTGTATCCTTACTTAATGCTTCTGATATAGGTAACCACATATTATATTCTCCTGGTTCACCTTCAATAGTCATATATAATGTATACACTCCAGCAGAAATGCCTTCAGTCTCACCTACTATGGCTATAGATATATCTCCTTCTATAGAAAATGGTAATGGTCCTGAAACACTTATATAATATTCATTATTTCCAATCTTACCGCTATAAAATCCTTGTCTCATTGCTATAAGTCCTGAATTAACATTACATGGACATCTTATTTCTAAGGATATATCCCACAAAATCGGTTTATATAATTGTAATATTATCACTTGTTCTCCTTCTGCTACATTGAAAGTTTCTTCTATTTCAGCAGTTCCTTGAACACTTTTACCAACATGATGTGCAGCTTCTCCTTCATTACCAGCAGCTATGACAATAGTTACTTTCTCTATTCTAGAAAGTGTATCTATATATTGCTCTAACAACGAAGAGCCATCATGAGCCCCAGAATTTGTAGCATAACTTATATTTATTACTATTGGCTTGTCTAGCTCTATACTTTTATCTAATAAAAACTTCAATCCTCTCATTAGTTGTGAACTTTTGCCAAATAACGTTTTGCCACTTCTTGTGAACTTCACCATAGAAATAGTACTTTCATAAGCTACTCCATAATACTTTTTATCTATTTTACCTCCTGCTGCTGCTATTCCTGCTACATGAGTTCCATGACCTACTTCATCTTGTGATGGTACTACAGAATGTGGATCACTAGAATTTAATGCCTTATTAATATCATCAGAATTAAAAACTTTTCCACCTAATGATAAATCATATATATAATCAATCCTCGTAGTACCATCTTCATTTATAAATGCAGGATGAGTATAATCTATTCCAGAATCAATAAATCCTACTATTACTCCACTTCCACTTAATCCATATTGTTCCCATACTTGAGTGGCTCCAATTTCTCTATTAGATGCCTCTGCTGTTTCAAATAATGTTTTTGGTAGCTCTATATAATCAATTTCTTCTATATTATAAAATTCATCTAACTTTGAAAAATCTATTGTAACTATACCAAAACCAAATCCTAAATCCTCTAACCTACCATTTATTGCTTCAACCTTTTCCCTTACTGCATCTACCTTAATACCGTATAAAACAACAAACTCTATTTTGCCAACTCCATATATTTCATTTTGTGAATATTGTAAGAGCTTATACCTTACTGCTGGTGGTACTCTATTAAGTAAATTAACTATACCTTCAGTTTTTTCCATAATATCCTCATTAATATTGATTTACTAATTAATATTCATCACTATTTTTGTTTAGAATAGCAAAAAAGATATACAAAGTATTACCTTTGTATATCTTCTGGATATATTTCTTTATATTTATCTCGTATTTCTAAAAATTCATCTAAATTGTCTAAGAACAAATCTACTAATACAGGATCAAAGTGTTTTCCTCTTTCTTTCCTAAATAAATCTAGAATATCTTCTAGTGGCCATGCCTTCTTATAAACTCTTTCAGATCCTAAAGCATCAAATACATCTGCAATAGCCGTTATTCTTCCTGCAATATGTATTTCTTCTCCCTTTTTACCATATGGATATCCTGTACCATCATATTTTTCATGATGTTCTAGAGCTATTATTGCTGCTGTTTTCATCAATATATCATTTGAATTCTTAAGCATTTCATATCCTATTTCTGCATGAGTTTTCATAACTTTAAACTCTTCAAAAGTTAACTTTCCTGGTTTATTTAAAATTACATCTGGAATTGCTAACTTTCCTAAATCATGCATTGGTGATGCAAGTTCTATAATCTCTGCATCTCTCTTTGTAAGACCATATTTTAATGTTAATAACTTAGAATACTCTGCAACCCTCTTTACATGATGTCCTGTTTCATTAGAACGTGTCTCTGATATTTCTCCAAGAGTATATATAATTTCCTTTTGAGTTCTATCAATTTCATTATTTAAATAAATGTTATCATATGCAACAGATACATTTCTACAGAAGGTATTTCCTAAGTATATATCTAAATCTGTTAATCCTTTTAAGTTTTCTATATATAAAATAGTCTTTACTCCAAAATCATTTTTAAAGTATAACACTAAAGTATCATTTTTATATTGGCTACTTTCTGAGGCTATACTTTTATATACAAGATCAAATTCTTCCTCATTTAAAGCTTTTTTTATACTCAAGCCCACAGTATCTTTTAACTTTCCTGCAGCAGCTAAGATAACATAATCTTCATCTAAGCTACTAGCAACTATAGCTGAATTACTATCAATAACTCCTCTATTATTAAAATCTAATATAGAGAATAACTGAACTAACATCATTGATGTAAATTCTTTTATTTCTCCAAATTCAAATACTTTACCAGAGCTCTCTATTATCTTTTCTAGACCCATTTTACTATAACTTAATAGATACTTATCATAAAAATTATTAATTTCAGCTGCTATTGTTAAAATAATCTCATCAGCTGTTATATTCTTTATATTCTTTATTCCATTAATATTCAAACTCTTAATTTCATCAAAAGTAAGTGTTACTTCATCTGAAATAAATGTCAATATTCTCATAAGATCATTTTCTAAATTACTTCTTATAAATTTTATTAAGTCTTTTCCTTCTTCTGTATCGCTTTGTAAACCTACTACTGATATCAAAATATCTCTATTTTTTATAAGAATATATTTGGCTTCTTTATGAGACTTAACCTCTATTACTTTTATCTTCTTGCCTTGATATGTATAATTCTCTAAACTTTTCTTTACTTTTTCTATGTTGTTTTGATCAATATTTACTATTAATACTTTCCATATATTTTCTTCTGATGTTATGAGAATATTATTATTGTCTAATTCCTTTTTGCTCACCCCATGATTATCCATATCTTATTTTCCCCCTAAGGTCTTTTTCCTCTTTATACAATAAATTAATATATTATTGAATTAAATATAATTATAGCCTTTACTTCAATATATCGAGATTTAGTATTTTTTCTTTAGCAATGACAGATATTTTTTAACGTAGTATAATTATCTAGTAGTTATTAAATAGAGGTGATATTATGAAAACAAATGATTTACCAATAGGATTCTTCGACTCAGGTGTTGGTGGAATATCCGTATTAAGAGAGGCGTATAAAATTCTTCCAAATGAAAACTACATATATTTTGGTGATTCAAAAAATGCACCTTATGGTACGCGAAGTGATAACGAAATAAAGAATTTGACTCTTAACGCAGCAAATTTTTTAATTAATAAAAAAATTAAGGCTTTAGTTATAGCCTGTAATACAGCTACTTCTGTAGCAATAAACACACTTAGAGAAACATACAAAGATTTACCTATCGTAGGAATAGAACCAGCAGTTAAACCAGCTGTAGAATCTACTACTTCTGGATCTATAGTAATTATGGCTACTCCTATGACTCTTAAAATGCGTAAATTCAATGAACTTATATCTACTTATAGCGAAGGAAGAAAAATAATTCCTATGCCTTGTCCAGGATTAGTAGAATTTATTGAAAAAGGCATCTTTGAAGGTGATGATTTACATAAATTTTTAATGAATAAATATAGAGATATTGATATAGATGATATCGGTGCCGTTGTTTTAGGCTGTACTCACTATCCTTTTATAAAAAAGGAACTTAGCAAAATAATTGATGAAGATAAAATCTTTGATGGTTCAAAAGGTACAGCTAATCAATTAAAGCATTTATTACAAGATAAAAATTTACTTAACAATAGCTCTACTACTGGCAACATTGAAATTATTAATTCTCTTAATGATAACTATCTACATGAGTTATGCAAAAACTTATTAAATCTAAATATGAAATAATGTAACAATTCTAATAAGCCATACGTATACTATAATGAAATAGCATAATTCATTATAGGTGATGTACTATGGTAAAGTTAGTTGTTAAAAATATAACTGATGGAAACACATCTCAAGATGACGCAACTTTGTTAAAACAAATTATCCACGAAAATATTGGACAATATATAGAATTAGATTTTTCTGGAATGGATAAAATTCCATCCACCTTCTTTTTCACATTATTTTCAGACCTTATTTATAATAAAGGTAGAAATTTTATTATAGATAAAATAAAAATAACAAATTTAAAAAATCCTGATGCTTTTAATCGCATGATAAAAGGTACTAATTTTTAAATAAAAACTCCTCAAGCTATCGCATAGAGCGATGGCTCTTTTTATTATGACACAAGACTAATTCACAATAAATTAGCCACTTAAAATTTCAGAAATTCCCCCAAAAGGAATTTCATCAACAACTGTGAACTGTTCACTGACATATACCTGATACTTGTGCCCTACCTAATGTTTCTATGGTATAATAACTTTATTATATGTATAAAATATATAAATAACATTTCAAGGAGGTATTTGTAATGAATCCAATCGTTACTATGAAAATAAAAGATAGAGGAACTGTTAAAATAGAATTATACAAAGATTTAGCTCCAAATACAGTTAAAAACTTTATCTCTTTAATAGATAAGAATTTTTATGATGGGTTAACTTTCCATAGAATTATTAAAGGTTTTATGATTCAAGGAGGATGTCCAGAAGGTACAGGTATGGGTAACCCAGGATATTCAATAAAGGGTGAATTCGCTAAGAATGGATTTAAAAACGACTTAAAACATACTGAAGGTGTTCTTTCAATGGCAAGAGCTATGTCTCCTGACTCAGCTGGTTCACAATTTTTCATTATGACTGAAAGTGCTCCACACCTTGATGGTTCATATGCTGCATTTGGTAAAGTAATTGAAGGTATCGAGTTCGTTCATGATGTAGAAAATGTAAAAACTAACTACAATGATGCACCACTTGTACCAGAAGTTATTGAAAGTATGACAGTAGACACTAATGGTGAAGCAATAGAAGAACCAGAAATTATTGAATACTAGGAGTGATTTTATGAACTCTTCTAAAAATATTTTAGTATACGGAGTAGAACCTAGTAAAATATTATTTATTAACAGTTTCCTTAGTAAAAATAGATTACCATCATGTACTGCTATAGATGATTCTGTAGAAAACATGATTATGTCTGATATTTTAAATAATCCAATAAAAAGTGTTAACGCGGTTAAATCAAAAGAAACCATAATTATATTTAATAATCTTTCACAAGTAGAAATGTCTACAGCTATTACCTTAGTTAAAAAGGTGTTGAAGCCTAAACCAATATTCGCAGCAATAACACCAAATTCAATAGACTGGACATTTGCTAAGCTGAAAGAAGAACTAATAAGTGAAAAAAAATTTTTTGAAGGTAAATAATAATGAGTAGAATTGGGGAAAAAATTAAAAATCTTAGAAATAAAAAAGGGCTTACACAAAATGATCTGACTCCTGTCAAGTAGACAATCAAAATAAATAAAAGATATATGATTATGCGACTACGTTGTTAGTCGCATTTATCATGATGCTCTTTTTTTCTTTGCTTCTAACTCTGCTTTATAAGCAAGTATTCTCTTATTTTCTGGTATCGGATATTG
>NZ_JAHLOD010000008.1 GCF_018917145.1 Clostridium bornimense | reverse complement strand
ACACTATGAAATTTAATTATTTTAGGAAGTTTATCTATTTTAAATTTTTGATACTCTGGGCTATTTGAATCATCAAAAGATAATTGTCCAAGTGGTATATATTTAGAAATAAATATGAGGAATTGAAAAATTATATTAATTAAATATTGATTATATTCTAGTAAATAAGTTATAATTGAATCCACAATAACGACAACCTTTCTAAGTTATTTTTGGTTTGTGAGAGATTCAATTTTAACATAGAAATCAGGGGGTCGTTGTTTTTTTATGAAAAAAAACTTCTAGAACCTTGATATATAAAGATTTTTAAAGAAAGAAGTGTAAATAAACTTTACACTATCTAGGAATAAAAGAGGGGGATTATATGGAAAAAATAGCTGATGATAGACATCTTAAGAAAGTCAATAGAGTAATAATTATAAGTTTATTTGTAGCTATTGTAATGCATCTAGGTTATGTAGTTTTTAAGATTTCTTTATTAAAAAATGTAATAAGAGTTATATTGCTATCATTAATTAGCATAGTTTCCATTATACTAGATAGGAGTCATAAAACTTGTGGGCTTGTGAAATATGTAGTAGTTATAGGGATAATGATGTTTGCAATTACTTATCATACATTTACAATAATGACAATATGGATAATGGTAATAGCAATAGTAATAGCTGGGATGTATTTTGATAAAAACTATTTTATAAAAATGATGGTGGCAGGAAATATATTTGAGGTAATAATACAAATTGTTTTAGTTGAAAAAGATTGGATGCAATTTTTAAATAGTGTTTTAGCTGTAAATCTTGTAATGGTGATGATTTTCTGTATAACAAAATGGAGTGGTGATCTTATAGAGAAATCTAGAAAAGAAGCGGAACATTCAAAAAATTTATTAGCTAAAATTGAAAATACTATGGATAATATAGAAGTAGGTACAAATAAATTAAATGTATATATTGTAGAGAGTAGTGGAAATTTAAATACTGTAAGTGAAGAGAGTACTAGTTTAACTGATACTATAAAAGAAGTAGCAGCAGGGGTAGTTAGACAATCTGAAATTATTTCTGAGATAAATGAAAAAATGTTAGGTGCAGAGGAAAAAGTTTCAATGACTTATTCTGTATCAGAAAAAACAGTTGAAGTTTCAAAAGAATCTTGTGAGGTTGTAAAAGAATCTGTGACTATGGTAGATGAAATGAACAATCAAATGGGAATCATACAAAAAGCAGTATTAGAGACTGTAACTGGTGTAGAAGATTTAATAGAAGGTACAGATAGAGTTGGTAATTTCTTAGAAGGTATAAAGAGTATAGCAGGACAAACAAATTTATTAGCATTAAATGCTTCAATAGAAGCAGCAAGAGCTGGTGAGGCTGGTAAAGGATTTGCTGTTGTAGCAGATGAAGTTAGAAAATTAGCAGAACAAAGTGATAGTGTAGCTACAGAAATTGATAAAATAATTAGTCAAATAAAACTATTAACAACAAGAGTTTTAGAGGAAATTAAAAATGTTGAAGATGTATCTAATAAGGGTACAGAAACAGCAGTTAGTGTAAATGATACATTTAAAAAGTTGGAAAGTGCTTTTATGGAGATAGATACTAATCTTGAAGAAAGCTTAGAAAATATGAAAGATATGAAGAATGTATTTGTGGAGATAGTTGATGAAACAACTACTATATCTAATATATCAGAGGAACATTCTGCTTCTATAGAAGAAACATTAGCTATTACAGAAAATCAAAATGAAAAGATAATAGGATTATCTAAATCTCTTCAAGATATAGAGAAGTTTAGTGGTGAATTAAGAGAATTAATAGAAAAATAAAAAATGTAGACAATGCAAAAAAATAGTACTATAATTATTTTATTGAATACATATGGCAATGGTGTCAAGGATAGAAATATCTTTGACACCTTTTTTTATTATTATTGCATTGTATACAGGATACTAAACATTATGAAAGGAATAAGATGATGAAGGAGTTAAGATTAAATAGTGAAGTATTAGTAGTAGGAATAAATTCTTTAGAATATTTAAAGAATATTAAATATAGTAAGGCAATGATTATTACTGGTGGGAAGTCTATGTTTGCTACAGGGGTTATTGATAAAGTAAAGGAGTATTTAGGAAAAGACAATAAAGAAGTTTATATTTATTCTGGTATAGGTAAAAATCCTACTGTTAGCGATGTTAAAGAAGGAGTAGCCAAAATGAAGGTTATATCTCCAGATTTAATAGTAGCGGTAGGTGGAGGATCTCCTATCGATGCAGCAAAGATAATAACATTATTATATGAATATCCAGAGTTGGATATTGAAAATATAAGTGGTGTAAGATTGCCGGAGAAAAGACATAAAACGAAATTTATAGCAATACCATCTACGTCAGGAACAGGAACAGAAGTAACTCATGTATCTGTTATAACTTATCCGGAAAAAAACTTAAAAATAGGATTAAAAGCTGAAAGTTTAAGACCGGATATAGCGATTTTAGATGGAAATATACCAATGTCTCTCCCAAGAAATATTGCATCTGAAACAGGCATGGATGCATTAACACATGCTATTGAATCTTATATAAATAAGACATCAAATGATTTTACAGAGGTTCTTGCAAAAGGTGCTATTGAGGGACTAATAAAGTGGTTGCCTATTTCTTGTAATGATAAAACTTTGGAAAGTAGAGAAAAAGTACACAATTATCAAAGTATGGCTGGAATGGCGTTTTCAAACTCTGGATTAGGTATGGTACATGGAATTTCCCATGCTTTTGGAGGAAGATATAATTTAGCTCATGGATTAACTAATGCAATAATTTTACCATATGCCATGAGGTACAATAGTAAGGATAAAGAGGTTTTTGAGAAGTTTAAAGATTTATCTAAAGCTATTGGATGTAAAGATATAATAGTTGAAATAGAAAATCTTAAAGAAAAGTTAGGAATAGCTAAATCAATTTCAGAAGTTGGAATAAAGGAAGAAATATTTAAAAAAGATTTTGATATATTATTAGAAAATTCGATGATGGGGTCTACAGTTGTAAATCCTATTAAAATCACTAAAGAAGATATGAAAAAGATAATAAATGCTGTTTATTATGGCAATGATATTGAGGAATAATTATGATTGAGATAGGATCAATAGTATTTAAACAAGTATTAATAATGTTTATATTTATAGAAATTGGTAGGTATAGTTGTAAAAAAAGTATACTTACAGAGGAGGCAACTAGAGTATATAGTAATTTATTACTTACAATAGTAGCACCAGCATTACTTATAGATGTTTATCAAAAAAAGTTAATTAAAGATCAATTATTTGGATTAATGATATCATTTATTCTTGCTATACTATTTCACATTTTTGCAATAATTATCACTAATATTTTCATAAAAAAACGTGAAAATGAAAATTACAAAATTGAAAGAGTCGGAGCAATTTATTCTAATTGTGGCTTTATGGCATTTCCTATATTATACGCTACTTTAGGTGAAATAGGAGCATTTTATGGCACAGCATTTGCTGGTATATTCAATGTATTTTTTTGGACCAATGGTGTAATGACTTTAAGTAAGAAAGGTAGTTTAAGTTTAAAAAAGATATTAATAAATCCAGGAACAATGGGGTTCTTAATAGGAATAATATTATATCTTACACAAATTCATTTACCTTCATTCATTGGAGAATCGATTAGCCTTTTAGCTTCTATTAATACGCCTTTAGCTATGATCATAATTGGAGTATTTTTAGCTAAAATAGAGATAAAAGAATTATTTAATGATTTTAATATATATAGAGCAGCAATTTTCAGAACTATAGTATTACCATTAGTGATGATTTTTATTATTAAGATAATTGGTGTAACATCATGGTTTGGTGATGGAGAAATTGTAGCTATAACTACAGTAATAGCGTGTGCATGTCCCTCTGCGGCGTCTACAATATTGTTTGTTTCAAAAATGGATTTAGATAGTAAGTATGGAGCTAAAATTGTTGCTATGTCCACGATATTTTCACTATTTACGATGCCAATGTTGACATTAATTATGAAAATTCTATAAGAATATATTGACATAAATAATAATAAATACTATCATAAAAGTATAAAATAATAATTAAATAGATGGCAATGGTGTCAAAGGATATATTATCTTTTGGCACCTTTTTTATTTATATCATTGTATACAGAATACAAAAAACAAGCTTTGGAGGTTTTATAATGGATAAAATGTTTGTTAAAAATTCAACTGGAGTTTTAAAAAAGGTTTTAATGTGTAGGCCTACCTATTTGAAAGCTGTGCCAATAAATGAAATAGCGAAAAAATGGGAAACAACAGAATTAGATGTCGAGAAGATGGAAAAGGAGCATAGATCATTAGTTGAAGCATATGAAGCTAATGGTGTAGAAGTAGTGATGGTAGATGCAGATCCGAGAAGAGGAAATTCTGTTTTTTCAAGAGATTTTGGAGGATGTATAAGAGAAGGATATATACTTGGAAATTTTAAGGAACCAGTAAGATTTCTAGAAAGAGAGTATATAAAAAGAAAATGGAGGAATTAGGAATTCCTATAGTGGCAGAGTGTAAAGAAGGATTATTTGAAGGAGGAGATTTTACTTTTCTCGATGATAATACATTAGCTATAGGAATGGTAGCTAGGAGTAATGAAAAAGGTATTGATGAAATAAGAAAATCATTGAAAAAATACGGATATAAAGTAATAGCAGTGCCTTGTGATGAAAAATATCTACATCTAGATTTATGTTTTAATCTTGTAGATGAAAAATTAGCAGTTGCTTATAGAGATGGGCTTCCAAGAGAATTCTTGAAAACATTAGATGATATGGGGATTGAGACTATTGATATAAGTGAAGAAAGTGTTTTTAACCATGGATGTAATTTGCAATCAATAGGGAAAAAGAGAGTTATATCATTAAGACAAAATACTTATGTTAATGAAGAGCTTAGAAAAAGAGGAATTACTGTAATAGATTTAGATATTACAGAGATATTAAAAGCTGGTGGAGGACCACATTGCATGACATTTCCATTAAGTAGAGTGTAATTAAAATAAGATATTGGGGGATAATTTATGAAAACATTAGGGGCTATAAAAAGAAATCCTACATTAGCAGATAGAGCTTATGAAATTATTAAGGAGGCCATTATAGCTAATGAACTTAAGCCAGGTCAAGTACTTACAGAAGAGGGATTAGCAGAAAAATTACAAATAAGTAGAACGCCGATTAAATCAGCATTACTTAGGTTGGTATATGAAGAAATAGCAGAGTATAACGGTAGCAAAAATGTGGTAGTATCTGATATTACAGAAAAGAGTATAGAAGATATAACTGTTGTAAGAAAATCACTAGAACCTCTTGCAATATTATTGTTGGAAAATAAAATAGCAAAAAGTGAAATAGAGGAACTTAAGGAAACACAAATAGAGCAATCTTACACTGTAGATAAAAGAAATAGTAAGGAGTTTATTGATTTAGATTATAAGTTTCATACTAAAATAGCAGAATTAACAGGAAATACTTTTCTCAGCGATATGGTAAGAAAAGCAAATCTTATTACGAAGAGATTTTTAATATTATCAGGTACATTACAACAGCATAGTAGAGTTGCTAGTGAGGAGCATGAAAAAATAATTTATTATTTAGAAAAAGGTGATTTCAAGTTAGCTAGTAAAGCTATGGAGGAACATTTAGATAAGGTTAATAAGAGAATGTTAATTCGCTAAAACTTACAATGAAATGGGGGGAGATATAAAAGTATGTTTAATGAAATATTAGAGTTAACAAAAAAACTCGTTAGCATTGCAAGTGTAAATAATACAGCAGGGGAAAAAGAGATTGCTTGCTACATAGAGAGATATTTAAAAGAAATACCGTATTTTAAAAAATACAACGATAGAGTTTTTATTCAGAAATTAGATGATGAACTTGATAGAAGAAATGTATTTGCATTAATAAAAGGTGAAAAGGGAGATTCAAAAGAAACAATTATATTACATGGGCATATGGATACTGTGGGTGTAGAGGATTTTGCACAATTAAAGGATGTTGCATTTCATTGTGATGAACTTATGGAAAGATTAAAAAAATTAGATTTAGATAAAGAAACAAAGGAAGATTTAATGTCTGGAAAATGGCTTTTTGGTAGAGGAGCCTGTGATATGAAAAGTGGCGTGGCGGTATTTATGGTAGTGATGAAATATCTTAGTGAAAGAGTAAAAGATATTGATGGAAATATACTTTTATCTATAAATCCTGTAGAAGAAAATTTACATACAGGAATAATTAAGGCATTGGAAGTATTTAAGAATTTACAGGATAAAGAAAAATTAACATACAAATTAGCCATTAATAATGATTATATATGTCCACTATATGAAGGAGATAAGACAAAATATATTTATACTGGTGCAGTAGGAAAGTTATTACCATGCTTTTATATACAAGGAAAAGAAACTCATGTAGGACAATGCTTTGAAGGTTTTGATGCATCTATGATAGCTAGTGAGCTTATTAGAGAAATGAATCTTAATCCAGATTATTGTAATGAATATGATGAAGAATATACATTGCCACCATCTGTATTAAAGATGAAGGATTTAAAGAAGCATTATAATGTACAAACTTCATATTCATCTTTTGTTTATTTTAATTACTTTATTCATAATGAAACTATAGATGAAACTATGGAAAAGTTAAAAGGTGCTGCGAAAATAGCTTGTAAGAATGTATTATTAACTATTAATAGTAGATACAAAAAATATTGCAGTATTACTTCTATGAATTATTCAAAAATTCATTATGATATTGAAATATTAGATTATAAAAGTTTAGTGGCTTTAGCTAAAGAAGCTTATTGTGGAGATCTTAATAAATATATAAATGACATTAGAAAAAAAGCTATAGCAGCGGATATGGATAAGAGAGAAGCTTCTCTTGAAATTGTAAAAAAACTTATAGTTGTTGTTGGAATTAAAAAACCTACAATAGTTATTTTTTTCGCAGCACCATATTGTCCACATAATACCCTTATGGATGAAGTGAACTCAGAAAGAAATATTTATAATGACATAAATACTATTGCAGAAAAGGTAGGAGCAGAAGAAGGAGAAAGTTATGAGATGATGAGGTTTTTTCCAAGTTTAAGTGATAGTAGTTATTTAAAAATTGATGATGATAATAGTTCTATTGATAAGCTTATAGATAATTTTCCTGAATATAAAAAACTTTATAATGTGCCAATAAAGGAAATAAAGAAGCTTAATATACCAGCTATAAACTATGGATGTTTTGGAAAGGATGCTCATAAGTGGACTGAGAGAGTGTACATGCCATATTCATTTGAAGTTTTACCAAAGTTGATAGTAAAAACAATAGAGCACTATTTTGTGGAACAATAGGAGGATGTTATGGAAAGTCTTTATGAAAGATGTAAAAAAGTAATGCCACCAGTTAGTGGAAGAGCTACTAAGTTAGGAGTAGTTAAGGGGAAAGGCTGTTATCTTACAACAGAAGATGGAAATGAAATTCTTGATTTTGCTAGTGGTGTAGCAGTATGTAATATTGGTCATAACCATGATAAGGTAGTAAAAGCTGCTACTGAACAATTAAATTTGCTAATTCATGGAGGTCATAATGTTGTATACTATGAATCTTATGTAGCTTTAGCTGAAAAGTTAGTAGAAATCTCTGGTGGAGATAATATGGTGTATTTTAGCAATAGTGGTGCAGAAGCTAATGAAGGTGCAATAAAATTAGCTAAATATATTACAAAAAGACCTGCTATTATTGCTTTTAAAGGGTCATTTCATGGAAGAACAGTAGGAACTACATCTATTACAGCATCTAATTCAGCTTATAGAAAGAACTATGAAGGATTGATGCCAAGTGTATACTTTGCAGAATATCCTTATTTATATAGAACTCCTTATAAAAAAGATGGAGATAAATGTCCAAAAGAGTATATGAATCAATTTAATGATATTTTCAAGAGATTAATAGATCCCTATTCAGTGGCAGCTATAATAATGGAGCCAATTCAAGGAGAAGGTGGATATATAGTTCCACCAGTAGAATTTGTTAAGCATGTTAGAAAAATATGTGATGATTATGGAATAATGCTTATTTTTGATGAAGTACAAACTGGTTTTGGTAGAACAGGTAAAATGTTTGCTAAAGAATACTTTGAAGTGGAACCAGATATATTTACTACAGCAAAGGCTATAGCATCAGGTTTCCCTCTTAGTGCAGTAATTGCTAAGAAAGAATATATGGAAAAATGGCCAGCTGGTGCTCATGGAGGTACTTTTGGTGGTAATCCTGTGGCTTGTGCTGCTGCATTAGCAACAATAGAGGTTTTAGAAAATGGTGCTATTGAAAATGCTGAAAAGATGGGTACTTATTTTAAAGGTAGGTTAATGGAATTAAAAAATAAGTACAATTGTATAGGTGATGTAAGAGGTATTGGACTTATGTTAGCTATAGAGATGGTGGATAAAGATGGAGAGCCAGATTCAGCATTAACTAAAAAAGTAATTTCTGATGCTTTGGATAATAAACTGTTATTACTATCATGCGGATGTGATAAAAATGTTATAAGATTTATTGCACCGACTATAGTTACTACAACAGAAATAGATATAGCTATAGAAATTTTAGATAAAGTATTAAAAAATCTTTAAAATGCTTAAGTAGAATTTGATATAAGTGAGGACTGTATATATGAGTAAATTTTTAATAGATAAATTTTATAACTTAGAAGCGTATGTGCCCGGAGAACAACCAAAAGATCAAAAGTACATTAAGCTAAATACTAATGAAGCACCATATCAAGCATCGCCTAATGTGGTAAAGGCAATAGATAAATCTGTAGTGGCAGGATTAAATCTTTATTGTGATCCTGATACAACAGAACTTACGCAAACAATAGCGGATTTCTATGGTATTGATTTTAATGAAGTTTTTATAGGAAATGGATCTGATGAAGTTTTATCATTAATTATGATGGCATTTATTGATGAAAAGAGTAAAGTGTGTTTTCCAGATATAACATATGGGTTTTATAGGGTATTTTCTAAATCTTTTGATTTAGATGCAAAAGAAATACCTATAAAAGATGATTTTACAATTGATATAAATGATTATATTAATTGTGATAGGAATATAATTATTGCAAATCCTAATGCACCAACAGGATTAGTATTAACTCATGAAGAAATAGAAAAAATTGTAGCATCTAATAAAAATAGAGTTGTAGTAATTGATGAGGCATATGTAGACTTTGGTAGCAAATCATGTGTTGATCTTATAAAAAAATATGACAATTTAATTATTGTACAAACTTTTTCTAAATCAAGAAATTTAGCAGGAGCAAGGGTAGGATTTGCTATTGCTTCAAAGGAAATAATAGAAGATTTAAATAAAATGAAGTTTTCTATTACTCCATATAATATAAATACAATGTCACAAATAGCAGCCATAGAAGCAATAAAAGATAATGGCTATTTTGAAGAATGTAATAATAAAGTAATAGATACGAGAGAAAGAATCAAGAAAGAATTAAAAAATCTTGGATTTAAGGTTACAGATAGCAAAACTAATTTCATTTTTGTAACTCATGATTCTATTAGTGGTGAAAAGTATCATAATGAATTAAGGAAATATGGTGTATTAACTAGACATTTTAAAAATAAGAGAATTAATGAATATGTGAGAATATCAATTGGAACTGATAAAGACATGGATAAGGTTGTAGAAATTACTAAGAAAATATTAAGTGAAATCAATGATTATAATTTAGTATGAAGATAGATTTAGGGGTGGAGAAATGAAAATAGTAATTTGTGATTATCCAGATGTTTTAATCAGAGATCTTGATTACGAAAAGAATATTATAAAAGACAATATAAAAGATGCTGAAGTAGTTGTTTATCAGTATAGAGATAATAAAGATGAATTTATTGAAATTATAAAAGATGCTGATGCAATTTTAACAGCTTTTTTACCTATAGATAAAGAAGTTATAGAAAAAACAAAAAAATTAAAATGTATTTCTGTTAATGCAGTTGGTTATGATACTGTTGATGTTGTAGAGGCTACAAAAAAGAATATTTCTGTTTTAACTATTAATGAATACTGTACACAAGAAGTTGCAGATCATACTTTATCATTGATATTATCTCTGGAAAGAGGAATAAAACATTATATAAATGATATTGATAAAAAACATATATGGCAGTATCAATCAATTGATGGATTAAGAAGATTAGAAAATGAAACATTAGGAATATTTGGGTTTGGAAAGATAGGACAGGCTGTAGCTAAAAGAGCATTAGCTTTTGGGATGAAAGTATTAGCGGTAGATCCTTATGTAAATAAAGAGAAAGCTAAAAGTTTAGGTGTAGAAATAGTAGATGAGGAATATATATTTCAGCATTCAGATATAATTAGTAATCATATGAGTCAAAATAGTGAAAATAAAGATTACTTTAATATAAATAGATTTAGAAAAATGAAGAAAATACCGATATTTATTAATGTAGCTAGAGGTGGAAGCGTTAATGAGAATGATTTAGTTAAAGCTTTAGATGAAGGAATAATAAGAGCAGCTGGTTTAGATGTATTAAAAGAGGAGAATCCTAATTTAGAAAATAGTAGTCTTATAAATAGGGAAAATGTAATTATTACTCCTCATGCAGCTTTTTATTCAGAAACATCAATGAAAAACTTACAAAGGATTTCTTGTGAAAATATTATATATTATTTTAATAATGAAATAGACAAAATATCTAAAATAGTAAATGTAAAATAGAATAAATCTCAATGAAGAGGAATAGAGCAAATAAATATTAAATTTGCATGTTCCTCTTTTGCTATAGTGAAGTTTATGTATAAGAAAAAATGAATATAAATAAATATCCAAAAATGTACGATAAATTTTAATAAAATTTTAATTAGTGTAAAATGCGAGATTGTGAATATTTATTCTTAATAATATTATGAAAATTCATGAATAAAAATACAGTAAAATACATAAAAACTATTGTATTTATGAATAAATCAGTATATAATAAGATTCAAATTTATAATTAATCAAAAAATGATGCGATTAAGTCTTTTTGAAATTAAAAATGATGAATAAATATCATAATAATATACATAGATAAGTGGGAGGATGATTAAAATGAAAAAGGGATTAATAAAAAAAATTTTTGCTGCAACGTTAGTGGGGGTTATGGCATTGTCATTTGTAGGTTGTGGAAGTAAAGAAGAAAAAAATGATTTAGAAACTATAAAAGAAAAAGGTAAAGTAGTAGTTGGTATGAGTGCTGATTATGCACCATATGAATTTCACGCTATGATTGATGGAAAAGATAAAGTAGTTGGATTTGATGTGAATTTGGCAAATGAGATTGCTAAAGATATGGGAGTAAAGTTAGAAATTAAAGAGATGGAGTTTGATCCTCTTATTGGAGCACTAAAAGCTGGACAAATCGATATGATTATTTCAGGGATGAATCCAGACGAAAAGAGAAAGAAGCAAATAGATTTTTCAGATATATATTATGAAGCAAAACATGGAGTATTAGTAAAGAAAGAAAACTTAGATAAATTTAAAAAAGTAGATGATTTAAATGGTAAGAAAATAGGAGCTCAACTTGGGTCAACACAACAAGAAATAGCAGAGAAAACTGTAAAGGATGCAGATGTACAATTATTAGCTAATGTAAATAACTTAATTCTTGAATTAAAGACAGATAAGGTGAACGCTCTTATTATAGAAGAACCAGTGGCAAAAATGGCAATGGAAACAAATCCTGAATTAGCTCTTTCAGAAATAACTTTTAAAGATACTTCTGGTGGTAATGCAGTAGGTATGAGAAAAGGACAAGATGATTTAGTAAAGCAAGTAAATATGACAATAAAGAGACTTAAGGATTCTGGTGACTTAGATAAATTTATAATAGATGCTAATAATATAGCAGCAGAAAATCAAAGTAATTAGTTTTTTAAAATTGCCAGCAGAGTAGCAGCGTTTAATAAGATAAGGATATTAATTGTTAAATAGTTGTGAGTTGGCAATTATTTATTGTCTAGATAAGGAGGAGCGAAAGTGTTTGACTTTGGATTTATAGGGGAATATTTCAATACCTTTCTTAATGGTGTAGGTATTACATTAGGTATTTCAATAATTACTGTATTTTTAGGAATATTATTTGGATCATTATTATTTTTTATGAAAGCATCAAAATTTCATATATGGAAAGTGAAGCCTCTTAAGATTATTGCTTCTATATATGTTGAGATCATTAGAGGAACACCGATGTTACTTCAAATAATGATGGTATATTCAGGATCTAAGTTGATCTTTGATTTAGATATATCTGCTTTTACTGCAGCAATAATAGCAATAGGGTTAAATTCTGCTGCATATGTATCTGAGATTGTAAGAGCAGGAATTGAAGCTGTTGATAAGGGGCAAATGGAGGCAGCTAGAAGTTTAGGAATGAAAAAATCTACAGCTATGAGATTAATTATAATACCACAAGCAATAAAAAATATATTACCGGCTCTAGGTAATGAATTAGTTACAGTAATAAAGGATTCATCAATGGCATCTGTAATTGGTGTAGGTGAGCTTATGTTTTCAGCAAAGATTGTACAAGGAGCTACTTATCTTTCATTAGAACCACTTATGGTTGCTGCGGTATTCTATTTTATTTTGACATTCTCATTAGGACGTTTAATGAGTTACTTTGAAAGGAGGATGAGTGTAAGTGATTCACGTTAAAAATTTAAAAAAGAGTTTTGGAAAAGTATCAGTGTTAAAAGGTATAGATGAACATATTGAAAAAGGCGAAGTAGTTGTTGTTATAGGACCATCTGGGTCAGGAAAATCAACATTTTTAAGATGCCTAAATTTACTTGAAGAGCCTACATCAGGAGAGATAATATTTGAAGGTAATAATATTATGGACAAAGGTGTAGATATAAATGAGATTAGAGAAAAGATGGGGATGGTTTTTCAAAACTTTAATCTATTTCCTCATAAATCTGTAATAGAAAATATTACATTAGCTCCAATTAAGATTAAAGGAATTTCGAAAAGTGAAGCAGAAAGAAAAGCAATGGAACTTTTAAAAATGGTAGGATTAGAAGATAAGAGAAATGCTTATCCATCCTCATTATCAGGAGGACAAAAGCAAAGAATAGCTATTGCCAGAGCATTAGCAATGGAGCCAGATGTAATGCTTTTTGATGAACCTACTTCTGCATTAGACCCAGAAATGGTAGGAGAGGTATTATCAGTAATGAAAAAACTTGCAAAAGAAGGGATGACTATGGTAGTAGTTACTCACGAAATGGGATTTGCAAGAGAAGTTGGAGATAGAATTTTATTTATAGATGGAGGAAAAGTTTTAGAAGAAGGAAAACCAAGTGAGATTTTTGAAAACCCTAAGAACTCTAGAACTAAAGATTTTCTGTCAAAGGTATTGTAATAAGTAGATTATTATATAATAATTAAAAGGAACTATTGCATGAAAAGTTGCGATAGTTCCTTTTATTATCAAGTTTAGTTCTTTACAGGTGTACCTATAACTTCTGATACATCAGAAATAGTAACAAATGCAGAACGATCATCTTCTTGAACTATTTTCTTTAAGGCATAAACTTCTAATCTTGTTATAACGGAATAGAGGATAACTTTTTCCCCAGATATAAGACCTTTACCTTCCATTATAGTAACTGTTCGACCTAATTTATTAAAAATATCTTCAGATATTTCTTTTCCTTGGTTTGTAATAATCATTGCTGACTTAGCTTGTTCAAAACCTTCAACTACCATATCTATAATTTTAAAAGCAATAAAATAGGTTAATAGGGAATATAATGCTCTATCCCATCCGAAAAGAAAACCAGAAGTGCCAAAGATAAGTAAATTGCAGATTAACACTATTTGTCCAACTGATAAAGAAGTATGTTTACTTATTAATATAGCAATAGTTTCTGTACCATCTAAACATCCACCATATCTTATTACTATTCCAGCGCCAGCTCCTAATAATATACCACCAAAGATTGTACATAATAGCATATCATTTGTTACTTCAGGAACACTATGAAGTACTGAAAGTAAAAGCGAAAAGCAAATCATAGCATAAGATGTTTTTATTACGAATATTTTGCCTATATGCTTTAATCCTATAAATATAAACGGCAAATTTAATAAGAAAACAAAAAGTCCTAAAGGAAGTTTTGTAAGGTTACTGACCATGATAGAAATACCAGTTATACCACCATCGATAATCAAATTAGGTACGAGGAAAGTCTCTAGTGAAACTGCTGCTAGAATACAACCTAATGTTATCATAATAAAATGAAAGATAGAAATAAAAAAGTTGTTTGATTTGATTAATTGTTTCAAAATAATCCCCCCCTATAAAATTTAAAAAATGAATTAAATGAAAATAAATTAGTCAATTTATTCATAATTGTGATAATAATATAATATCATTTTTCAAAAGAAACATCTATATTTTACATGGTATATATTGCATGATATTTGTAAACTTTTCTTTAAGAAAGCTATGTGTATCAATGGATGTAGTGATAATGTAAGTATAAAGGAGTGACTTTAACCTTATTTTATGTAAAAATATATTATTATATTACAAAGAACTATATAGAAAAAATAATGCAAGAGACTATATACAAAAAATTCATTGTTCGAACTATATATAAATTTATAAGAGAAAATAGTAATATGGTATAATTTCTTTATAACTAAGGTTAAATTATAAATAAAAAGATATCAGTATTTCTAAGTAAGACGGAGGAGTAAATATGAAAGATTACATTATAAGAGGAACAGCAGCAAACAATCAAATAAGAGCCTTTGCTTCTACTACAAGAAACTTAGTGGAAGAGGCTAAAAATATACACAATACAAGCCCTATTGCAACAGCAGCATTAGGGAGACTTATGACAGCAGCAGGGATGATGGGAATAATGATGAAGGGAACAAAAGATTTATTAACATTACAAATAAAGTGTGATGGACCAATAAAAGGACTTACTGTAACAACAGATCCCGATGCTAATGTTAAAGGATATGTAGTAAATCCAGAAGTTATGTTACCACCTAGTGATAAAGGAAAATTGGATGTAGGTAAAGCTTTAGGGTTAGGCGTTTTAAGTGTTATAAGAGATATGGGACTTAGAGAACCTTATATAGGGCAAACACATTTAGTTTCTGGGGAGATAGCAGAAGACTTAACATATTATTTTGTTACATCAGATCAAGTACCATCTTCAGTGGCATTAGGAGTTTTAATGAATAAAGATAATACGGTGAAGCATGCTGGAGGTTTCATTATACAGTTGATGCCCAATACTGACGAAGAAGTTATTGATAAATTGCAAGAAAAGCTAAATTCTATTAGTTCAATAACTAGTCTTTTAGATGAAGGAATGACACCGGAAGATATTTTAGAAGAAATTTTAGGTGATTTTGGATTAGAGATAATGGAAAAAACAGAAACAAAATATAGTTGTAACTGTAGTATTGAAAGAGTTTCAAAAGCAGTGGCAAGTATAGGAAGAAAAGATTTAGAAGAGATTATTGAGGAAGGAAAACCTATAGAGGTAAATTGTCATTTCTGCGGTAAGAATTATATTTTAGGAATCGATGAATTAGGTAAGATGCTATAAGTAGGATATTGCGTGGTGGGGAAATGAAGTATAAAGTTTTTATAATAGAAGATGAAGAAAAAATTAGGAAGGAACTTGCTACTTTTTTAAGTAGATATGGTTATGAAGCGGTCTATTCAACTGATTTTGAAAATATAGTAGATGAAGCATTGAAAAGTGAACCTAATGTTATTTTATTGGATGTTAATTTACCTTTTTATGATGGATATTATGTATGTAGAGAAATAAGAAAAAGATCTAATATACCTATTATAGTGGTAACTAGCAGAGATAGTGATGCTGATGAACTTATTAGTATGAATCTAGGTGCAGATGATTTTATAACAAAGCCATATAATACTGAAATTTTATTAGCAAGAATAGCATCGATTATAAGAAGGGTGTATGTAAGTAGTGAAGTAGATTTATTTACTTACAAAGATTTGAAATATAATCTTTCAACTAGTGAAATGAGTTGTAGCGAAGGTAAAGTAGAACTAACTAAAAATGAAAGCAGGATATTATATACCCTTATTAAAAATAAAGAAAAGATAGTATCAAGAGAAGATATTATTAAGGCTTTATGGCAGGATGATGAGTTTATAGATGATAATACTTTAACAGTTAATGTTAATAGGCTTAGAAAGAAGCTTGAAGAGATTGGTGCAAAAGGGTATCTGCAAACAAAGAGGGGGCAAGGATATATATTAAAATGAATATAGTGGAATATATCAAAGAAAAGATAATTTTTATTTTAATAAATATAATAATTATGATTTTTACATCAACTTTATTAGGAGCTATGGCAGTAAATACTTATGCCATAGTTTTTACTAATACTCTAAATTTTATTGGTATAAGTATTTATTATATTTATGATTATTATAGTAAAAATAAATACTATAATGGAGTATTAGATAAATTAGAAAATTTACAGGAGAAATATATTCTACCGGATGTAAGTGAAAGCGGAGACTTTTTAGAAAGTAAGATTTTTTATGAAGTCATAGGGAAAATGGGCAAGAGCATGAAAGATAAAGTTTCTGAAATTAGAAGAGAAAGCTGTGAGTACAGAGAATATATTGAACTTTGGGTTCATGAAATTAAGACACCAATAGCTAGCTGCAAGCTTATTGTTGAGAACAATAAAAGTGAGACAATGAACAGTATTGAGGAAGAGTTAGAAAAAGTAGAAGATTACATAGAACAATCTTTATTTTATGCTAGAAGTAACAATATAGAAAAGGATTATTTAATAAAAGAAGTAGATCTAAGAAAATCTATTAATTCAGTTATAAGAAGAAATGCTAATATTTTAATTGAAAATAATATAAAAATAGATATTAAAGATTGTGACAAGGTTGTTTATTCAGATACAAAGTGGATAGAATTTATATTCCACCAAATAATAAGTAACTCCATAAAGTACATGGATAAGAAAGAGAAGATAATAAAAATTTATACTAAAGAAAAAGATCATAATGTAATATTGTACATTGAAGACAATGGCATGGGAATTAATGAAAAATCACTTGGTAAGGTTTTTGAAAAAGGATATACAGGGGAAAATGGGCGAATTGGAAAAAAATCCACAGGGATTGGACTATTTTTATGTAAGAAACTTAGTAAAAAGCTAGGTCTATCTATACAAATTAATTCTATAGAAAAAGAAGGAACTACAGTATCGATATTATTTCCTATAAATAGAATGATGATTTTTGAAAGTTAAGATTTTTAATATTACAAAAATGTAAGGTTAGTGTTATATAGTTCTATGGTTTAAAAAATGAAATAATAGTAATCTTTACTTGTAGAGAAAAGGAGTGAAGATTGTGAATAATGAAATTTTAAAAGTTAAAAATATAGAGAAGTATTATGGAAGCAAAGGTAGTATTACAAAGGCTATAAATAATATTAGTTTTACTGTTGGAGAAGGTGAATTTGTTGGTATAATGGGACCTTCTGGTAGTGGTAAAACAACATTATTAAATTGCATTTCTACTATTGATAAAGTTAGTAGTGGAAATATTATTATTGGTAATGAAGATATAACAAAATTTAATGGAAAGAGATTATCTAGATTTAGAAGAGAAGAATTAGGGTTTATTTTTCAAGATTTTAATTTATTAGATACATTAACTTGTTATGAAAACATAGCACTAGCTCTTACAATTTTAAAAGTTAATCATAAAGATATTGATGGTAAAGTTAAAGATATAGCGAAAGCATTAAATATTGAGCAAATATTAAATAAATATCCCTATGAAATATCAGGTGGGCAAAAGCAAAGAGTTGCTTGTGCTAGAGCAATTGTTACAAATCCATCATTAATATTAGCAGATGAACCTACTGGGGCTTTAGATTCAAAATCATCAAAAATGCTACTTGAAAGTTTAGAAGTTCTTAATAAAGAAAGAAAAGCTACAATTATGATGGTAACACATGATGCATTTACAGCTAGTTATGCTAGTAGAATTTTATTTATAAAAGATGGCGTAATCTTTAATGAGATAGTAAGAGGAAATGATTCAAGAAAAGAATTTTTCGATAAAATAATAGAAGTTGTAACTCTCCTTGGAGGTGATCAACGTGACTTATTTTAAATTAGCTTTTAAAAATTTAAAGAAAAGTTTTAAAGAATATACAATTTATTTTCTAACATTGTTATTTGGTGTATGTATATTTTATACTTTTAATTCTATTGAAGCTCAAAAAGTTATGATGGACATTAGTGATTACCAAGCAGAAGCATTTACTATGGTCGGAAAGGTTTTGTCAGTAGCATCAGTATTTATTGCTGCAGTGTTAGGATTTTTAATAGTATATGCCAACAATTATCTTATAAAAAGAAGAAAAAAGGAACTTGGAGTTTACATGGTACTAGGGATGGAGAAAGGCAGTATTGGAAGAATACTTTTTCTAGAGACGGTATTAATAGGACTAGTTTCTTTAGTGGTAGGAACAGTATTAGGAGTTTTCTTATCACAAGGATTATCTATATTTACAGCAAAGTTATTTCAAGTTAATCTTACTAAATTCCAATTTGTTTTTTCAGCAGATGCGTTAAGAAAGACTATTCTTTATTTTACTATTATATATTTTATTGTGTTGATTTTTAATTCCTTAACCCTTAGAAAAGTTAAGTTGATTGATCTATTTTTAGCTGCAAAGAAAAATGAAAAGTTAAAAACTAAAAATATAATGGTTTCAGTAATAGTATTTATAATAAGTATTATAATGATTGGGTTGGCTTATCATAGAATACTTAAAGATGGAATAGCAGTATTAGATGGAAACATTAAAGCAACATTAGCTTTAGGGGTTATAGGTACATTTTTATTTTTCTTTTCATTATCAGGATTCTTATTAAGAGTTGTTCAAAGTAATAAAAGAATATATTTGAAGAACTTAAATATGTTTGTATTACGTCAAATTAATAGTAAAATCAATACAACTTTTATTTCTATGTCTATAATATGCCTTATGCTTTTTGTAGCAATTTGTACACTTTCAGGTGGATTAGGAATAAATAAATCTATTAATTCAGATATGGGAGATTTAACAAAGGTAGATGCTACAATCTACAGTTATTATGGTCTTGATATAGGAACAGTATTAAAGGAACAAGGTGTTAATATTGAAGACTTCACTGATGATTATGTAGATTATCAACTTTATAATAGTACAATAGGATTAAAAGACTATTTAGGTAAAGAAGAAAGTGAAAAGGCTAAGAACTTATATCCAGTATCAAGTAATAGACCTATGATGGTTATTGGTGTATCTGATTTTAATAAGATATTAACTATGTTAGGTAAGGGTAAAATAGAATTAAATAATAATGAGTATGCTATTTATTCCGACATTCCAGATACTAAAGAAGGGTTAAAAAAGTCATTAAAAGCTAAGAAGGAAATAACAATTGATAATAAAAAGCTTGTTCCAAGCAATATCGCTTTGATGGATGTAACAATAAATAATGAAGTTGTAAAGAATAACACTGGTATTTTTGTAGTTTCTGATTCATTAGTTGGTAATCTAGAAAAGGGAAATGAATTTTTAGTATTAAACTATAAAGGCAAAAAGGAAGAAACTGAAAAGAAATTTGCAGAAACAATGGATAATACTATAGACAATTTGTCAGAGATTTATGCTATAACTAAAGAAAAATTATTAGTTAGCAACATAGGTGCTGGAGCAATGGTGTCTTTTCTAGCAATATATATTGGAGTAATATTTTTATTAACAACAGCAGCAATTCTTGCTATACAACAATTATCTGAAAGTGCAGAAAATATAAGTAAATATAACTTGCTTAGAAAAATTGGTGTTGATAATAATATGATAAATAAGTCATTGTTAGCACAGATAGCAATTTATTTTATGGTACCACTCTCTTTAGCTATAATTCATTCTATTGTTGGACTAAAAGTGTCATCAGATATAGTAAATGTTTTTGGTAGTGGAAATATTATGATTCACATTATTATTTCTATAGTAATTTTAGTTATTGTTTATGGTGGATACTTCCTTGCGACATATTTAGGAGCTAAAAAAATGATAAAAGAAAATAGATAAAAATTTAAGTATATTTAAAAAGGAGCAATAAAAATCAATGCGTTTTATTGCTCCTTTTATTTTTGAATACTTTATGTTACAAAATGTGAAAAAAGATTGAAAAGTGTCATTATTTATAATAAAATGAATAAAAAAGAAACGGTATATACTTAAAGAAAGGAAGACACTATGAAAGTTTTAACTAAATTAAAAAGGAAACTTTTTGTTGTTGCAATAGTATTAGCGCAAATAGCGACTATGGTAACATCAATGAATGTATATGCATCAAGTTCAAAAAGTGGATTTAAAGTAGAAGGAACGAAACTTTATGATGCAAATGGTAAAGAATTTGTTATGAGAGGGATAAATCATGCACATGCATGGTATAAAGGTAATGAAGAGACAGCTATAACAGCAATTGCAAAGACTGGAGCTAATACGGTAAGAATAGCTTTAGGGGATGGCGATAAATGGGGATATGATGATATAAATACCATAAAGAATATTATTTCTCTTTGTGAAAAAAATAAGATGATAGCAGTATTAGAAGTACATGATGCAACTGGAGAAGATGATATTTCAAAATTAAATAATGCAGTAGATTATTGGGTGAAAATGAAAGATGCATTAATAGGAAAAGAAGATAAAGTTATATTAAATATTGCAAATGAATGGTTTGGAACTTGGGACGGAAAGAAATGGGCTGAAGGGTATAAGCAAGCTATTCCAAAGTTAAGAAAGGCTGGAATAAAAAACACTATAATGGTTGATTGTGCAGGTTGGGGACAATACCCTAAATCTATACATGATTATGGTAAGGAAGTATTTAATGCTGATCCAGAAAAGAATACAATGTTTTCAATACATATGTATGAATATGCTGGAGGAGATGCAAATACTATAAAAAATAATATAGATAATACATTAAATCAAGGACTAGCGCTTACTATTGGTGAATTTGGAATAAAGCATACAAATGGTGACGTAGATGAAAAAACAATTATGAGTTATTGCAAGGAGAAATCAGTAGGATATATTGGATGGTCTTGGTATGGCAATGGAAGTGAATGGAAGTATCTTGATATTGCAAATGATTGGTCAGGAAATTCTTTTAGTGAATGGGGTAATGTATTATTAAATTATAAGGATGGAATTAAGAATACATCTAAAATTTGTTCTGTATATTTAAAAAACGATGATACAAAAAATGATGATACAAGCAATAAATCAGAAAATCAAGCTATAGCAACAGTTTATGAGAATGTAAAATACAAAGGGAAAAAGGTAAATCTTAAAACTGGGACTTATATACTAAGTGATATGAAGAAATTGGGTATAAAAGACAATTGGATATCATCAGTAAAAGTTAAGTCAGGATATAAAATAACATTATATGAAAATGATAATTTTCAAGGAAAAAGACTAGTTAAAAAATCTAATAATAGTGATTTAAATAAACATAATTTTGATAATATAACTTCATCAATAAAAGTTGAAAAACTTTCAGAGGGAAATAATAGTAGTAATACTGGAAGTACTAAAATAACAGTGGAAGCAGAACAAGGAGAATTACATGGAGTATCTTCAAATACTAAAGTAAGTGGATATAGCGGAAGTGGTTATGTTGATAATATGGATAGTAATGGAGACTATGTACAAGTAACAATGAATGTTCCAAAGGCAGGAAAATATAACTTAGATATAAGATATGCATCTCCATATGATAAGAAAATTGAAACTTTATATATAAATGGAAGTAAAATGAAAGAAGTTGAATTCCCTATGACAAGTAGTTTTAAAAGTGTTTCTATTGGAACAGTAGATTTGAAAGCGGGAAAGAATACTATAAAAATTCAAAAGAATTGGGGATGGACATTAATAGATAATTTTACAGTGACATCAAAATAGAAATTAAGAAAGTGCTTGAAAGACATAGGTATTATGTAGCAAGCACTTTCTTAGTGTAAAGAAATTATATTGTGATAGCTTTTGCGTTAGTCATAGATAGAGGGTTTAATATCGTATCAAGTTTATCTTTACTAATTAAACCTTCATTTAAAACTAAATTTTTTATAGATATTCCTGTAGATAATGATTTTTTAGCTATCTCAGCTGATTTTTTGTATCCTATATAAGGGCAAAGTGCTGTAGCAATACCAACACTAGATTCTAAGAGTTCTATGCAGTGATTAGCATTAGCTGTTATACCAACAATACAATTATCAACAAAAGTTGAAACAGCATGACTTAGTGTTTCTATTGACTCAAATAGATTATAGAATAATACTGGTTCGAAGGCATTTAATTCTAATTGACCAGCTTCTGCCGCCATATTAATAGTAAAATCATTACCAATAATATTAAAAGATACTTGGGAAACTACTTCTGGGATTACAGGATTGATTTTCCCAGGCATTATAGAGGATCCATTTTGCATAGCAGGAAGGTTGATTTCGCCTAATCCTGTTTTAGGACCACTAGAGAGAAGTCTAAGATCATTTGCTATTTTTGAAAGGTTAATGGCACAAGTTTTAATTGTACCGGATACAGATACAAGCCCATCTAAGTTTTGAGTTGCATCAATAAGATCTGAGGCACTATAAATGTTCTCACCAGTAATATGTTTTAAATTTTTTATAATATTGCTTATGTAATTAGTATTAGCATTAATTGATGTACCAATAGCAGTACCACCTATATTTACAGAAGATACTTCTGACTTTGATTTATTTAGTCTATTTATATCTCTACCTATTACAGAGGCAAAGGCATGAAATGATTGACCAAGTCTTATTGGCACAGCATCTTGTAATTGAGTTCTGCCCATTTTAATAATATCATCAAATTCTGAAGATTTTATCATTAATGCATTATAAAGTCTTTCTAATTCTTTTATTGCAGTAGGGAGCAATTTAAGAATTGTTAGTTTTCCTGCTGTTGGAAATACATCATTAGTAGATTGACACATGTTAACATCATCATTGGGATGAACTAATGAATAGTCACCTTTTTTACCACCAAGAACTTCTATTGCTCTATTAGCTATAACTTCATTAGCATTCATATTAGCTGAAGTCCCAGCACCACCTTGAATAGCATCTACTATAAATTGATCATGTAAGTTGCCGTTTATAATTTCATCGCAGGCAGTTATAATTGCGTCAGCAATGTTTGAGTCAAGTAAGCCGATTTCTTTGTTTGTTATTGCAGCAGCTTTTTTTATTTCTGCTAGACTAACAATAAGGAGAGGATGAATTTTTTTGCCTGTTATATTAAAATTTTTATTTCCGCGTAAGGTTTGTATACCATAATAAGCATCAATAGGTACGTTCATAGATCCTATTGAATCATATTCTATTCTTGTATTCATATTAGACACCTCATTTTTTAATATTACATATATGGAGAATACTCTTAAAAATATTTAATGTAAATATATTCTAAGTTATTCAAAATAAATATTTAAATTTTATTAATGTTACTTAATAAAAATAGACAATAAGGATTTCAACTTAATTATTTTAAGAATAAAAAATAAAGTAATATCAATATAATAGATGGATATAAAAAAGAACTTTTAATGGAATATAGAAAAATCTTAATAAAAATAAAATATTTTACTAGAATATATTGTATTTTTAGGTGAAAAACTTTATTATATAAATAGAACATATAGTATATAATGCAATGAGGCATATTGAAGGGTATAATTCTTATCAATATGCCTTTTTGTATAGTAAATATAAATATGTTGATGGAGGAATATGGATGGACAAAATAGATTTAAAATTAATCAAATTATTACAAGAAAATGCTAGATATCCTGTAAAACATCTTGCAGAAGAAGTTTTTTTATCACCACCAGCAGTGTCTGCCAGAATTGAAAAGTTAGAAAAGCTAGGTGTGATTAATGGTTATACAGTTAATGTTAATAAGTTGAAGTTAGGATATAATATAACTGCATTTATAAATTTAGAAGTAGATCCAAAGGATAAGGCAGAATTTTATCCTTTTATAGCTAAATGCAAAAATGTAATAGAGTGTAATTGCGTAACTGGAAAATATTCTATGTTACTTAAAGTTGCATATAATACTACTATGGAGTTAGATTTGTTTATTGGACAACTTCAAAGATTCGGTAATACGGAAACGCAAATTGTTTTCTCTACAGCAGTAGAACCGAGGGGAGTAGATGTTGATTCTTATTTCAATAAAGATGTTTTGAAATAAAAATATTGGGGTTGAAGCATAATATTAAGTAATTTTAGTATGCTTCAACCCCTTATGTAATTAAAGGGTTAAGTATTGGGTAAGATTTAATTCCTATAGGAAATTATAGGATAAAGGGGTACATGATATTTTTAGGGGACATTAGTAGTATTTGTTTTAATTCTACTTTTATTCATTATATAGAATAGTGATTATAAAAAAGGTATAATTAGTAGGGGAATAAAAAGATAGTGGAGGTTAAAAAATATGGTCCATTATGATGCAGTAATTATAGGTGGCGGTGGCGCTGGACTTATAAGTGCTATAACAGCAAAAAAAGAGGGAGCAAAAAAAGTTTTAGTAATAGAAAGAAGAGAAGAATTAGGTGGAATGCTTAATTTTAATATAAATAATGCTTTTGGGAAAGGTTATTATGAAGAAATGATAACAGGTCCAGAATTTATTCAAAGATTAATAGATGAAATAAAAGAACTTCAAATAGAAATAAAGTTAAATACTATGGTATTAGATATAACAAAAGAAAAAATAATTAAAGTAGTTAGTGAAGATGGAGTATACAACATATCTTGTGGAACAATAATTTTAGCTACAGGATATAGAGAAAGACCAAGAGGTATAACTAATATACCTGGAAATAAGCATGCAGGAGTGTATACTGCAGGAGCAGCGCAAAGGTTTATAAGTAGAGAAGGATATATACCAGGTAAAGAGGTTGTTATATTCGGCAGCAGTGATAGTGGTCTTGTTATAGCAAAACAACTTACTATTGAGGGTGCTAAAATAAAAATGATATTGGAGGTAACACCGAATATAAAAGGAACTTTAGAGAACTATGAAAGGTGTGTAGAGAATTTCCATATACCTGTTTTATTTAGTCATACAATTTTAAAAGTAGAAGGAAATGAGAGGTTAACGGCATTAACAATATCAGAGGTAGATGAAGATAAGACACCGATAAAAGGTACAGAAAAATATATACCTTGTGATACTCTAATTATAGCTGCTTCCAATGAGCCGGAAAGTATATTGTTAGAAAAGATAGGTGGAGAAATAAATAACAATACATTAGGTGTAAATGTCAATGAGAGTTATGAAACTAATATTGATGGAATCTTTGCTATAGGTAATGTATTATACCCGCATGATTATAGTGAAGACATAACAGAAGAAGCAATCATGGCAGGTAAAAATGCAGTAAAATATCTTAATGGAAAGAAATTTGCTTTTGATGATATAGATGTTGTTGCTGGAGAAAATATTATATTTGTATCACCAAGTCATATAAATTTAAAAAATGCACAAGAGAAAATAACTTTTAGTTTTAGACCTTTTACATATTGTGAAGAAGGAAATATTGTTATGTACATAGATGGAGAAGAAAAGATTAAAGTGCCATTTGAAATGTTGTATTCTGGTGAAACTATGAAATTGAAATTAAAAAAATCTATGTTAAGTTATGATATGAAAGAAATAAAATTTGATATATTGAAAACAATAGTTGATTAGTACACAGTTTTTATGATTAAAAAAAATAATGGTATCGCTAACAAATTTATATTTGTTAATGCGATACCTTTTTCATATGCTTAAAATGATTTTTTTAGGCAACTTGTACAAATGAATTCTGTACCTCTATTTATTGAAACACCGTCACCTTTTTTCAGTGGTTTATTACATATAGAGCAAGTATTTTTATTTGTAGATGTTATTTCTTTTGGTTTAATTGTTACAGATTTTTTATTTGGTGGTGGCGAATATTTTTTACTAGCTAGTGGAGTATCTCTCTTTATAATAGAAAAATCTAGAGAGTATTGGCTTTCAGAGAAAAGTTCCAATTCAAATCTTGGATTTTCTTTATCATAAAACTCATTTATAACTAGAGTTTTTACTTGAGAATCATTTATTATAAGACCACTTTTTTCAATACCATCAAAAATAGATTTCGGAATATTATTTGTATCAGGATGCCTAAGTTCACTTTTATAGTAAACATTAAGTATAGCAATAAGACCATCTTCTAAAATTACATCTGGATTTTGAGCTCTAGCTTCAAAAGCTATGGTTTCTTCATATATTGCATATCTATCGTGATATTTTCCTGATGATACTGGTAATATAGATCTCCCATTAGAATTTACTAATTTAAAGTTTGATTTTGATATGGGAGACCCTTTAACTACTACTTTTGCATAACTGTCCATTTATAATCTCCTAATTTTTTTTTATAGAAGTTATTATATCATAAATGTTAAATATGTAGTAAAGTGTTACATTAATAATGTGGGCTGTGGCTCACGAGATTTAATCTACGATGCTACACAGCCTCTTAAAGTCTATACTAAAGGACTTGATATTAAAGTAGCAACTTCAAAACAGTGAGAGTGACCGTCATTGCAAGAAGTTGAAGCTTCAACAAAATGAACATGCCACCATTTTCAGCTAACTTAGTACTTCCTAAGAATTCATGATTATGGTTTCTTTCTATATTGCATCTATTTTCGTTATTCATAAATATATACTTCTTTGTTTTTTAGTAATTACGTTATACAATAAATTATGATAGAACTAATAAAAAGGTGAATGATTTGAATCAGATAAATTATAAGGGTATAATGTATAATGATTAGAAAAGTGGAGGTATAGCATGAAGATTTTATCAATAGAAAGTAGTTGTGATGAAACTTCAGCAGCAGTAGTTGAAGATGGAAGAAATGTATTATCAAATATAATATCATCACAAATAGATATACATACTAAGTTTGGAGGAGTAGTTCCAGAGGTAGCCTCTAGAAAGCATATAGAAAATATATCTATAGTAGTGAAAGAGGCTTTAAAAGAAAGTGGATGTACATTTGAAGATATAGATGCCATTGCTGTAACTTATGGACCAGGATTAGTAGGAGCATTATTAGTTGGATTACAATATGCAAAAGGACTTGCTTATTCATTAGATAAACCATTAATTGCAGTAAATCATACTGAGGGTCATATATCAGCAAATTACATAGAACATAAAGAGTTAGAACCACCGTTTGTAACATTAGTTGTTTCTGGAGGAAATACTTTTATAGCTTATGTAAAGGATTATGGAGAATATGAAATTTTAGGTCAAACAAGAGATGATGCAGCTGGAGAAGCTTTTGATAAGGTTGCAAGATCTATTGGACTAGGATATCCAGGAGGACCTAAGGTAGATAAAGTTTCAAAAGAAGGAAATGAAGATTTTATAAAATTCCCTAAAGCAAATTTTCATGATGATAAGGTGCTAGATTTCTCTTTTAGTGGAGTAAAATCAGCAGTATTAAATTATATAAACAATTCAAAAATGAAAGGGGAATCTTATAAAGTAGAAGATGTTGCAGCTTCTTTCCAAAAGTCTGTTGTAGAAGTTCTTGTTGATAACGGGATAAAAGCTTGTAAAAATAAGAAAAATTACACTATAGCAGTAGCTGGTGGTGTAGGATGTAATACAAAGCTTAGAACAGCATTAAAAGAGCAAGGTGAAAAAGCAGGGATTAAAGTATTATTTCCATCACCAGTATTATGCACAGATAATGCTGCTATGATAGGTGCTGCTGCTTATTATCAATATATGAAAGTAGGTGCGACACCACTAGAAGTTAATGCAACACCAAATTTAAAATTAGGTGAAAGAAGATATTAGATTTTATCAAATAAATATATTAAATAATAAAATTCTACATTATCTAGTATAAGAAGAAGTATAAATACAAAATTTAGTCGGAAAAAGCATAAAGGAAATATTTTACAAATATTTCCTTTATGCTTATAATTATTTATAGGGGTGATAAACATGGAAGAATCAATATTAAGTCCTCAGTGGAGAAAAAATAATATAGCAATCTTTGCAAAAAAACTTAATGAAAAATTAAAAACATCTTATATAGTTTCTGGAATTACTATAATAATAGCATTAATTGCAATGTACATAGTAGTAGATAGATTTTTTCAATCTTCTACAATAATATTATCAATGATATCAGTAGTAATTGGCATTTTTGCAGGAACAATTATTACTATAAAGATTATATACTGGTATTTTAATGAATTTTGTTTAAAAGAAAATAAAGATATGGGAAAAGATTATTCTAAGATGGTAATTGCAGATATAGAAAGAACAAAGAAAGTTTTTCAAAATAAAAATTGGCAGTTAAAGAGAGTACCTGATATAACATTTATAGAACATTGGACATTAGTACTTTCAAATCTATCTGGATTTTTAACAATGGAAGAAATAAAGGAATATGTAGAATATTATTCATCAGTAGAGAGTATTATAGAATTACAAGAGGACATAAATAGGCATATAAAATTTATGAAAAAAGTGCCATTATCAGAATATAAGCATATGAAAGAATATAAGGAAATGTATAATCTATTTAATATGGAAATTAATAAACTATTTAATGTTAATACAGAAAAACTAACATTAAAATTAATGAATATGGCTGCATAGAATTAGTGAATAGAGCACAAGTAAGGGGAAATTCAGTTCACAGTGCACTGATATATACTTGTGCCTTCTGCCATATAACCTGTGCTCTGTCTCGTATCATAATTAAAGGAGGTATCGCTAACAACTTTTCATGTGTTAATGCGACACCTCCATTATAATCTTAAACGGTGTATAAATATATACTTGTGCTTCTAACTAATTTAAAATAAGTTTATTTCGTTGAACACTGTTATCAGGCACTGTTACAGTGGAAAAATCTTGTCCAGGATAAATGAAGTTTAGAACTTCTTCTGTAGTTGCTTGAAGATTAGGAAAAACTACAGATGCTTTATCGCTACCAATATATATATCACCTAAAGTAATATTATCATCAGAAGGAATTCTTAAGTTTTGAATTTGTAGATCTTTCATTTGATATACAGTATTACCCATAGTAATAATATTTGCTAAAGTCATATCGCTATCAATAGAATTATATATTGATGATAGAAATTTAGGATATTCTAAAGCAGTCATATTTTTAACTTTATCAAGAGAAGCACTCATAACTCTTTTTTGTCTTTCTACTCTTTCAAAATCAGAATTTCCAACATATCTTATTCTAGAGTAAGATAAAGCTTGTTGACCATTTAATGATTGCATTCCAGAGATTGACAACAATGTGGAATCAGTACCATTTACTTCTTTTATATACTTATTAATTTCGTTTATCTCAGTATCTTTAACATCAACATTTACACCACCAATAGAATCTATAACATTTTGAAAGTTAAGAAAATCAATAGTGATATAATTATCAAGAGTGATATTGAAGTTATATTTTATAGTTCTTGATAGTAATTCTACACCACCTATGGCAAAGGCAGCATTAATTTTATTATATCCATGTTCAGGAATTTCAACATATGTATCTCTTAATATAGAAGTTAATTTAACATTACTATTTTCAGGATCAACGGTAGCAATCATTATAGAATCCGTTCTACCAGTATCTTCTCCTTCTCGTTTATCCACACCTATCAATAAAATGTTTTTAGTTTTTGTTTCTACATCTAAATGTTTATTTGAATCATTAATTTCTTTTTCTTCATCAGTAATTTTATTAGTATAAACTACAGAATTGCTTTTTTTGAACAAGTTACTAAAAAGTAAATATACACTTAATGATGATACTAATATAAGTAGTAAAAATGCTGATAAGAGTATTTTTTTAGTTTTACTAAGTTTAGAAAAGAAATTCCTCTTTTCTTTTTTTCTACGCTTTCTCTTTATATGTAAAGATTCTTTGTCATTATCAATATTAGAATTTGAGCTTTTTTTCAAAACGTCACCTCCATATATAATTGAGTGTAGTTTTATACCAGAATTCATATTAAATTTACAAATTAATTCTATTTTAACTTAATACATAATATTATGCAATATTTTCAACAAGGACAATATCAATTGTGGTATATAGTTACTATATAAAAAAGGTTTATGATAACAAAAATTAATTAAAAAGTGATGAGTTTATAAGAAAAAAATATGAAATTAATTGATTATTATGAAGTTAAAATGAAGGAAATCTTTTAAAAATGGTAAAAAAAATAAAAAAAATATATCTAAATTTTAAAGGTAAATATAAGGATTTTACCTATGTTTTCAAATAGGCTAAATTTACAGTAAACTATTGACATATAAAATAATATAATATAATATCATATTAATAATTTAGTGTGATAAAGTGATAAAACGATAAAGTGGGTGGTGCTATGAAAAAATGGAGAAATTATATCCCAGAAGGAACTAGGGATATTCTTTTCGATAAGTGTTCATTAAAAAAAGAAATAGAAAATAGTATTAGAAATACTTATATAAATAGTGGATTTCATCAAGTAGAGACTCCAACAATTGAATTTTATGATGTCTTTGATTTTAAAGATAATGGTATTCCACAAGAAAATATGTATAAATTTTTTGATGCAAAGGGAAGAATTTTAGTGCTTAGACCAGATTATACAATACCAGTAGCTAGGGTTGCAGCATCGAAGGTTGATCAATTACCTATGAAGTTTTTCTATAGTGGGCAAGTATTTACACCATCAGATAATTTTAGTGGTAAAGATAGTGAAATTACTCAAGCAGGTGTTGAGATTATAGGTGAGGGCTCAATAAGAAGTGAAATTGAACTTATTTTAAGAGCTATAGAGGCACTTGAAAATTGTGGATTAGATAATTTTAAAATTGAACTTGGGGAAAGTAATTTTTACAGAAAAATTATAGAATCTATTGAGATAGATGACATGGAAAAGGAAAAGTTAACAAGGCTTGTAAGAAACAAAAATATAGGATTAATAAATGAATTCTTGAAAAAAGAAGGAGCTACATTAACAAAAGAAAGTAAAGATCTTATTAGAATGTTACCAGAATTATTTGGAGAAATAGATATTTTGGATAAGGTAAGTAATTATATACCGAATTCTTTACAAAAGGATATTGATAAATTGAGAGCAATATATGATGGGCTTAAGATGTTAGGATATGAAAAATATATATCAATAGATCTTGGTATGGTTTCAAATTTAAATTATTATACTGGAATAACTATAAAAGGTTATGTTGACAATTTTGGTGAAGAGATTTTAAGTGGTGGAAGATATGATAAGGTATTTTGTGAATTTGGTGAAAAGACACCAGCAGCAGGTTTAGCATTTAACATTAACAATATATTAGAAGTGCTATTTAACAAATCAATTGCAACTAAAAAAAGCAAGATATTAATTCATTATGAATTGGATCAATTAAAGGTAGTGTTAGATAAAGAAAAAGAATTAATTACAAAAGGGTATGAAGTTGAGTTATCTCTTTATGAAAATATAGAAAAATCAAAAGAGTATGGAAAAGCGAAAGGATTTAATAAGTTTATTGCAATAAGTAAAGAAGATATTATAGAGGAAGATATAGGGGCGGTGAAATAAATGACAATAACAGTAGCATTAACAAAGGGACGTATTGAAAAGAAAGCCATTGAAATATTTGAAAATATAGGTGTTGATGTAGAATCTTTAAAAGATAAGGGAAGAAAGCTTGTATTTAAAAGTGAGAATAAGGATATTCAATTTATATTAGTAAAAGCTGTAGATGTCTTAACTTACGTAGAGCATGGTGTTGCAGATATGGGGATCGTAGGAAAAGATACTATATTAGAAGGAAATAGAGATTTTTATGAAGTTGCAGATTTAAAATTCGGTAAATGTAAGTTTTCATTAGCATCATTACCAAAATATAAAGATTTTCAAAGTTATGAAAAAAGAGTTATTGCAACAAAGTATCCTAAAGTAGCTAGGGAGTTCTTTAAAAGCAAAGGTGAAGATGTTGAAATAATTAAGATAGAAGGATCTGTTGAATTAGCACCTATTTTAGGTATGGCACATGGAATTGTAGATATTGTAGAAACTGGTGTTACATTAAAAGAAAATGGACTTATAGTTTTAGAAGATATTTGTGATATTAGTGCAAGATTAATAGTTAACAAGGCATCGATGAAAATGAAAAAAGACGAAGTGATGGAGATTGTTAATAACATTGAAGAGTATATTGAAGGAAAGGAGCAATAGATATATATGAGAATTATTAAAGGATATGATGAAGGTATTAAGTATTTGTCATCTTTAAGAAGAGAAAGTGGAAATGTAGAAAAAGATGTTGAGAACACTGTAAAAGAAATTATTGCAGAAATAAGAGAAAATGGAGATAAAGCCTTACTTCATTATACAAAGAAATTTGATTATAAAGATACAAAAGACGTTACTATAGAAGATATAAAAGTATCTAAGGAAGAAATAGAAGAAGCTTATAATAGTTGTGATAAAGAATTAATAGAAGCTTTAGAATTAGCTAAAGTTAATATTGAAGGATATCATAAAAATCAAATTAAACAAGGATTTAGTTACACTCCAGTAGAGGGTAAAGTAATGGGACAAATGGTAAGAGGACTTGAAAGAGTTGGAGTATATGTACCAGGTGGTACTGCAGCATATCCATCAACAGTTCTTATGAATGTAATCCCTGCTAAGCTTGCTTCTGTTGAAAAAGTAATTATGATAACACCAGGAAGTAATAGTCAACTACCAGCAATACTTGCAGCAGCTAAAATAGCTGGTGTTGATGAAGTGTATAAAATTAGTGGTGCACAAGGAATTGCAGCATTAGCTCACGGAACAGAAACAATAAAAAGAGTAGACAAGATTGTTGGCCCGGGAAATATATTTGTTGCTACAGCTAAAAAGTTATGTTATGGTGCAGTGGATATAGATAGTATAGCAGGACCATCAGAAATATTAGTAGTTGCTGATGATAGTGCAGATAAAACTTTTGTAGCAGCAGATTTATTAAGTCAAAGCGAACATGATGTATTGGCGGCAGCAATATTGGTAACCGATAGTGAAAGATTAATAAATGAAATTAGCGAAGAAGTAGAAAAGCAACTAAGTAAATTATCAAGAAAAGAAATAGCAGGAAAATCTTTAGAAAACTATGGAGCAGCAATACTAGTAAAAGACTTAAAAGAAGCTATTAATCTAGCTAATGCTATCGCACCAGAACATCTAGAACTTATGGTAGAAAATCCATTTGAACACCTTGGAGCAGTAAAAAATGCTGGATCAATATTTCTTGGGAAATATTCACCAGAACCATTAGGAGATTACATGGGAGGACCAAACCACGTTCTTCCTACCAGCGGTACAGCAAGATTCTTCTCACCACTATCTGTAGATGATTTTATAAAGAAAACTTCATATATTTATTATAGTAGAGAAGAACTTGAAAAGATTAAAGATAAGATTGTAAAAATTGCTGATACAGAAGGACTAACAGCACATGGAAACTCTATTAAAGTTAGATTTAAGTAGAGAATCAGTGCACTGACAGGGGGGGTATTATGAGATCAAGTAACATAAGTAGAGATACTTTAGAAACGAAGATAAAGTTAAAACTTAATATAGATGGTTCTGGTGAGGGGACTATTAAAACAGGGATTGGTTTTTTTGATCATATGCTTATTTTGTTTAAGAAGCATGGTGGATTTGATTTAGATTTAACTTGTGATGGTGACTTATATGTTGATGGTCATCATACAGTAGAGGATATTGGTATAGTTCTTGGTAAGGCTTTTAGGGAAGCTATGGGAGACAAGAAGGGTATTAAGAGATATGGGACAAGTTATGTACCAATGGATGAAACTTTGGCTATGGTGTCTTTGGATCTTAGTGGTAGAAGTTTTTTAGTATTTAATGTTGATATGGATAAGAAGATGATTGGGGATTTTGATTCAGAACTTTTAGAGGAGTTTTTAAGAGCATTTGCTTTTAATGGTGGTATAACTCTTCATGTTAATTTAATGTATGGTAGTAATAGTCATCATATTGTTGAAGGGATTTTTAAGGCTTTAGGCAGAGCTTTAAGAGAGGCTCTTACTGTAGATGAAACTATTAAGGGAGTAATGTCTACAAAGGGGGTATTAGAATGATTGCTATTATAGATTATGGTATGGGAAATATAAATAGTATTTATAAGGCTATGAAGAAAATTGGGGCAGAGGTAACTTTGACTAATGATAAGAAGGTAATTAGGGATAGTAAGGGAATTATAATTCCTGGAGTAGGCGCTTTTAAGAAGGCAATGGAAAATTTAAAATCTATGGGATTAGATACTATTATTAAAGAGGAAATAGAAAAAGGTAAGCCAATGCTTGGAATTTGTCTTGGAATGCAATTAGTTTTTGATTCCTCTGAAGAGATGGGATATTCAGAAGGGTTAGGACTTATTCCTGGGAAGGTAACAAAATTTCAAATTTCAAAAAAGATTCCTCATATTGGTTGGAATAGTGTGAGAATAAAGCAAAATCATCCTATATTTAAAGGAATAGATGATGGAGAATATTTTTATTTTGTACATTCTTTTCATGGAAATTGTGATGAAAAGTATATTTTAGGAGATTGCAATTATGAAGTGGATTTTCCTGCTATAGTTGGTAGAGATAATATTGTAGCTTCACAATTTCATCCAGAAAAAAGTGGTGAAGTAGGTCTTAAATTATTAAAAAATTTTAAGGAGATGGTGGGATGATTTTATTTCCGGCGATAGATATAAAAGGTGGTAAGGCAGTAAGACTTTATCAAGGTAGATTTGATAAGTGTGAGGAAATGGGTATTCCTCTTGAGATAGCAAAGGAATTTGAGAAAACAGGTGCAGAATTTATTCATTTAGTTGATTTAGATGGTGCAAAAGAAGGTAAGAGGGTTAATTCTGATATTATAAAGGCTATTGCCAAAACTGTTAATATACCAGTGCAATTAGGTGGTGGTATAAGAACATTAGAAGATTTAGAAGCAATTTTTGACCTAGGGGTTTCAAGAGCTATTATTGGTACAGCTGCATATAAGGATAAAGAATTTTTAATAAAAGCAGTGGAGAAGTACGGAGAAAAAATTGCTGTTGGTGTTGATGCCAAGGATAATAAAGTGGCTTTAGAGGGATGGCTTGAGAGTACTAATATGGATTATATAGAATTTTCTCGTCAGTTGGAGAAGATAGGGGTAAAGACTGTAATATATACAGATATATCAAAGGATGGAACTTTAGAAGGAGCTAATATTGAAGGATTAAAGGCATTAAGTGATGCAGTAAATATGGATATTGTTGCTTCTGGTGGTGTTAAAGATTTGGAGGATTTACTAAAGATTAAAGAGTTAAATCTTTATGGTGCTATTTCAGGAAAAGCTATTTATAGTGGTTCCTTAGATTTGAAAGAAGCTTTGGATGCTCTAAAGGGGTGAGGTTATGTTAACTAAAAGAATAATACCTTGTTTAGATGTAAAGGAAGGTAAAGTTGTTAAGGGAATAAATTTTGTTGGTATAAAGGATGTTGGTGATCCTGTAGAAATCGCAAAGGTTTATAATGCTGAGGGCGCTGATGAATTAGTATTTTTAGATATTACAGCATCTTTTGAAGAGAGAAAAACTATGATTGATGTTGTTGAAAGAACTTCAAGAGAAGTGTTTATACCGCTTACTGTTGGTGGTGGCGTTAATTCTATTGAAGATATAAAAAATCTTTTAAGAGCCGGTGCTGATAAAGTGTCAATTAATTCAGCAGCAGTGAGAAATCCTAGTCTTATTAGTGAAGGTGCAGAATCTTTTGGAAGTCAATGTATAGTAGTTGCTATTGATGGAAAAAGAAGAGCTGATGGTGGGTTTAATGTGTATGTAAAAGGTGGACGTGAGGATACAGGAATTGATGCTATAGAATGGGCAAAAAAAGTTGAAGAACTTGGCGCTGGGGAAATTCTTTTAACATCTATGGATAAAGATGGAACAAGAGATGGCTTTGATATAGAATTTTTAAATGAAGTATTGAAAGTTGTAAATATACCAGTAATAGCTTCTGGTGGTTGTGGAGATATAGATAGTTTTTATGAGGTATTTAAAGAAACAGATTGTGATGCAGCTCTTGCAGCATCAATATTTCACTATAAAGAAGCTACTATAGGAGAAGTTAAAGAATATTTACATGAAAGAAATATAGAAGTTAGGTTATAGGGGGAAATATGGATATAGATTTTTCAAAAGGATTAGTGCCTGCTATTGTTGTTGATTATAAAACTAACAAGGTTTTAATGCTTGCTTATGTTAATGAAGAATCATACAAAAAAACATTAGAAACAAAAACAACATGGTTTTATTCAAGAAGTAGAAAAGAACTTTGGAATAAAGGCGCAACATCTGGACATTATCAATATATAAAAGAAATGTATACAGATTGTGATAATGATACTTTACTTATTAAGGTAGAGCAAGTTGGAGTACCATGCCATACTGGTGCTGATACATGTTTTTTTAATAAAATTATTTAATTTTTAAGAGGTGTTTATTTTGAGTAATGTTATTAATGATTTATATAATGTAGTAAAAGATAGATTAGATAATCCAGTAGAGAATTCATATACTAATTATCTTTTTAATAAAGGAACTGACAAAATATTAAAAAAAGTTGGAGAAGAATGTACAGAAGTTATAATTGCTGCAAAAGGCGATAGCAAAGAAGACATGGTGGCAGAAATTTGTGATTTATTATATCACTTAGAAGTATTGATGGTGGATAGAAAAATTGAAATATCTGCTGTGGAAGAGGAACTTAAAAAGAGAAGTACTAAGATAGGTAATTCTAAAGGTGATAGAAAAGAAATAACTAATCTTTAGGAATAATATGGAAAACTCTCCAGTGATACCACAGTGTATAAAAAATATAATGGGGTAAATTAATAGTGCAAGGCAGTTAACAAATCAAAAAGCTTTGCATCACCGGAAGGTGAAATTTAAAGGAGGGACTCAAAATGGCAAGTTCACAAAAATTAGTACCAGAAGCAAAGAATGGATTATCAAAATTCAAGGCTGAAGTAGCAAATGAATTAGGAGTTCCATTCACAGATTATAATGGAGACTTAAGCTCTAAACAATGTGGATCCGTAGGTGGAGAAATGGTTAAGAGAATGGTAGCTGAATACGAGAACAAGTTAAAGTAATCCCAAATTAAATTTTAGTCATTCGAGTGAAAAAAAGAAAGACGTTGCAAGATGTATCTCTTGCAACGTTTTTCTTTTTATATTAAGGTTCATTTCCCCAAACAAGAGTTCCGTTAACATATCCACTAACTTTGTTCCATTGAACATAATTGTTAGCGTAACTATTGAAGGAATAGTCATTGCTTTGATTATAATTTGTCCAATTATTTTTAGCTATTCTAGAGTGAATGTAGATTTCTTCGTTTGGTTTTAAAATTGTATTACTATTAAATGATAATTCTAAACAAGTATCTGCATTATATTTTCCACTTATAGAAATAAAATTTGATTTAACGGCATTATTATTAATTGAACACCAATCGCAGTAAAAAGATTGAGGTTCATTGCCATCTTTTGTGTAGTAATAATGTAATTTTATATCTTTTACGTTTATAGAAGTTGATCCTGTATTAGTGATTCTAAAATTTAGAGTTAGATTATTACAATAACTATTTTTTATTTTATTGTACATTTCAATTTTTATTTTATCATTACAAACTTTTGTAGGTGTACTAGTATTACTATTTCCTCTATCATTATTGGTAGTATTATTTTTAGTTGCATCATTATTAGTATTAACATTAGTATTGTTATTAATAGTAGTATTGTTTATAGCGTTACTATTTTCAGTTGTATTATTGCTAGAAGTTGTACTAGTATTAGTAGAATTTTGTGATGATACTTTAAGTTTTATTTTATATGGGTAAGATGGTATTTCATCATCTTGTTCAATTTTTGATAAATCTTTAAAATCTTTAGGTGTAGCAGCAACAATTAAATATATAGCAGTTTCTTTTCCAGTAAGGGTTAGTGAATTTTCACCATTGTTCCAAGTTGAAGAGTAAGTAGTTGAGTTATCTTCATTTAAAGCTACAATAGTTGCTCTCCAATTATCTGCATCATTATTTATTCCGTTAAAATCTATAGTGATAGGAGAATTTTTGTTATAGTTTTTTATAGGAATAACATTGTAACCACCTTGCTTAGGTGCTTTATTATCAGGGATAGTAACCCAAGTACCTTTTGAAAGATCAAGGTTTGTAAAAATTTTATTTTCGTTATCAGAATCTGCTTTCAATTGATCTAAATAATAGAGGTATTTTTCCTTATTAGCAAAATCCATAGTAATCATTCGTTTTGTATAATTACCGATAATATCTTGCAGAGAAGTATCTAATTTATCATTTAAAATATCAAAAACATTAGAGTGCTTTTTATTTTCTAATATAGAGTGTATTAAATTTAAACCTAAGCCATCTAGATTGTCAGGATTTTCTGATAGATAATTAATAAATGGCCAAGAATCATTAGAATTTTCTGCTTCTGGAAAAGCTAAGTTGCTATTTAGCACAATGGATGAAAAAAAGCTTGTGTCAGGATCTAAAACAGTATCTTTGTAGCAATATTTATCACTGCTAAGATATTGATTTTTAAACCAGTTTGACATAGTATTGCGCCAGTATTTATCAAGTGTGCCACCTTGATGTAAGATGACAACATCAGCATAAGCTTCAGCTAATGTCCAACTAGGGGGATTAGTATTGCTTATTGTTGAAGGATCTAATACCATATACCCAAAGCCATTGGAATCACAATCAGAAAAAGTATCTTTATTTTTTATCTTTTTTAAACCAGTATTGGATAAATAGATATTTGTTTTATAATTTCCCTTGCCATCAGTGATTGATTTACAGGTTTCTTTCATTTTTAATTCTTCTATGTATAGTAATCTTATATTTTCTAAATTTTCTAGGTTGTCTTTAATAAGATCTTTAGTTATTATATCATCATTTTTTCCCCAGATTATTTGGAAGTGTTTTGATGATTGTCTATTTACAGATTCATCATCTAAGGAATAAAATGAATCTCTTAGTTTATAAGAATCGTTACTAGCTTTTAATTTTATATTAGTATTGTTATTAATGAACTTTAAAGAAACTTTGCTACAAATAAAAATATTAAAAACAACAGCTATAAAAATTATGAAAAATTTTAGTTTTTTCATTAATGCCTCCGATTTTCGTTATAAAAAAATAATTTATGATTTTATTTTACAAGATAATACAAATAAAATAAATAGAAATTAAAAAATTAAGTGGAATATATATTTGTATAATGCATTTATGGGATTAATTTCAATGAATTATTATAAATGACATAATAAAAAGGAGGTATCACTAACAACTTTTTATTTGTTACTGCGACACCTCCACCTTTTTAATTTATTATTCAAATGAAACTTTTACTTTATAAGGATAGGTGGTTAGTTTATTAGTATCAATTTTGGACATATCTTCAAAGTTTTTAGGTGTTGCTGCTACTATTAAATAAAGAGCAGTTTCATTACCCGAAAGTTTCATAGTATTTTTACCATCATTCCAAGTTGAGGAGTAGGTAGTTGTTTTATTTTTATTGTAAGCAACAATGGTTCCTCGCCAATCATCAGTATTCTTATTTTTTATGCCGTGAAATTCTACTGTTATTGTTGATTTTCCACTAAAATCTTTAATAGGTATTACATTATAACCACCTTGTTGAGGTGCTTTATTATAAGGTACAGTAACCCAAGTGTTTGATGAAAAATCTAAGTTTGTAAAAATCAAATCATTATTAGATTCAGTGGATTGTAATTCGGATAAATATGTTAAATATTCTTTTTGTCTAGTATAATCCATAGTTATCATTCGTTTGCTATAGTTGCCAATAACATCTTGTAGAGATAATTTTGTCTTTTTATTTATTGCATTAATTGGATTTTTAATAGTTTTGTCTTCTAAAATATTGTGTATTAAATCTAATCCTAAGCCATCTAATTTATCTGGATTTTCAGATATATAGGTAATAAAAGGCCAAGAATCATAGGCATTTTTTTGTTGAGGAAAAGCTAAATTAGAATTTAATACAACTGATTTAAAAAAGCTTGACGCAGGGCCGTAAACAGTGCCATTAGAGGAATATTTATCGCTACCTAAATATTGATTTCTAAACCAATTAGCCATAGCGTCAGACCAATTACTATCAAGGGAGCCACCTTGATGTAATATAACTGCATGAGCATATTCTTTTGCTAATATCCAACTTGGCGGATCAACTCTTATTAATAAAGGGTCTACTATCATATAGGCAAATCCAGCATTGTCACAAGCGCTATATTTTTTTTCATTACGTATTTTTTTAAGTCCAGTATCAGATAAATATATATTAGTTTTATATGAACCATTATTAGTTTTAGTTGAAGAGCTTGTATCTTTCATTTCTAAAGTATCTATATATACTTCTCTCATAGTCTCTAGATTGTTTAAAATTCCTTTTATAAAATCTGAACTTATGCTGACAGAATCATGGTCATTTCCCCATATTACTTGAAAGTGTTCAGAAGAACTACGATTAATTGATGTATCATCTAAAGAATAGAAAAAATCTCTAGTTTTAAAAGAAACATTTTCAGTTTTAGAAGAATTAATATTATAAGTGGAAGTATTATTGTTAATAGTGTTATTAGCGATATTATTATTGCTAGAATTATTATTTAAAGAATTTTTTGTTTTTTCAATTTTTGTGGATATAATAGGTTTTTTATTAATAATAATTATAGAAAGCTTATAACTAAGAAGTATGTTGGATATTAATGCAATAGAAATTAATAGGTATTTTAATTTTCTCATAAATAAGCTCCTTTCTAATATACTGTTAAGTATTATATTCTACATTATATTACAAAATTCTTGCAATAAAGAGATGTATTTCCTAAAAGTATAATAATTTAATCATAAAATATGGAAAAATTCTTTTTCATAGATTAAAATATAAGTGGGGGGATATGGAATGATTAAAAAACTATGTATAATTATTGCTGTGATTTTATCATTTATTACAGGAAGATATATTGCTATTAATTATTTTAATAATAGTAATGATGAAAAAGTTAGTAATGTACATAAAGATAAAAAAGATGAATTTGAAACTAAGGTAGATAAGATGTCTTTATATGAAAAAATAGGACAACTTATTATTGCTGGTTTTGATGGTACAACAGCTGATGATGAAGTAAAGTCATTAATATCAGAAGTGAAAGTAGGGGGAGTAATACTTTTTAGTAGAAATGTTGAAAATGCTTCACAGGTTGTTAAACTTAATAATGATATAAAGGAAATGAATAAGGAAAATAAATATCCTATTTTTATATCGGTAGATGAAGAAGGTGGATTAGTATCTAGAATGCCATCGGAATTTAAGGATATTCCAACTAGTATGGATATTGCAAAGTTTAATGATGAAGATTTAAGTTATGATATAGGAAAAGTTATTGGAAAGGAAATAACTTCTTTAGGATTTAATATGGATTTTGCACCGGTTCTTGATATAAATAGCAATCCTGATAATCCTGTAATAGGGAAGAGATCTTTTGGTGATAATGAGGAGATAGTTTCAAAATTAGGTATTGCAACAATGCGTGGGTTAAAGGACAGCGATGTTATTGCAACAGTAAAACATTTTCCAGGTCATGGTGATACTGATGTGGATTCTCATGTAGGATTGCCAGTGGTAAAAAATGATTTAAAGAGACTAAAGTCGTTTGAGTTAGTACCTTTTAAAAAAGCAATAGATGCTGGTGTTGATATGGTAATGGTGTCCCATATTATGCTTCCTAAAGTAGATGAAAAGAATCCAGCGACATTATCAAAAACAATAGTTACTGATATATTACGTAAAGATATGAATTATGATGGGGTAGTTGTTACTGATGATATGACTATGGGTGCCATAATTAATAATTATGATATAGGCGATGCAGCAGTAAAATCTATAAATGCAGGGGCAGATATAGTTATGGTATGTCATAAGTTAGACAACGTAACAGTGGTTAGAGATGCTATAAAGGAAGCTGTGAAAAATGGCACTATTACAGAAAAAAGATTAAATAAAAGTGTTGAGAGAATATTGAAGTTAAAGAATAAGTATAATATACAAGATGGTGTAACAGAAGAACCAAATGTAAATGAAATAAATGATAAGATTTCTTCTGTATTAGAAAAAATGAAATAGCTAATAAAGATTGAGGTAAAAATTACTATTGATTAATTTTTACCTCTGTTGTACAATGATAATTGTCTAATAAAACTTAATATTTTAAAGGTGAATGCGTAAAGAACATACCACTAGTCAATGTCCTTATAATATGGGGGCGCAATGGTTTCGACGGGGGTATGGGATTCATGAGAAGCGAGCCGAGGGCCCTGGACCCGCGTTAAAAAACTGGGAATTAAAATTAATTGACGAAAATTACGCTTTAGCTGCTTAATTAACAGCAGCCGTCTTACCTGGAAGGCCTACGGTCCGGGATAAGGCGTCGATTTTGTAGGGAAACGAGCCGCTGAAAGCTTTGACAGCGGAACGGGATTTTATGAAGCTACTAAGGTAGAAGCCTGTTGATAGGCGCCTACTGAGGGAAATTTAAAATATCAACTGCGCTCGGAGATGCTTATGGGTGTCAGCTTTCGGACACGGGTTCGATTCCCGTCGCCTCCACCATTGATATGTACAATAAGAAGGTTAACTTCAACCTTCTCATCGTACACTAAAACAGATTCAACATAAGTGTTAATGATATTTTTGATGTCATCAACACTTTTATTTTTTAGTAGAGAAGCATCTTTTAATAGATATTGTCTAATTAGGTTTTCATCAAGTACTTTAGAATCTAGGCTACATTGTAGTTCACTTTTAAGAGTACTTAGGTGAATTTTCTTTTCTTCAAGATTATTAAGTTTATCTTTTATAGAAATGCTACTTATACCACTTGCAATAGCAGTAATCAGATTATCTATTTCTTTATTAATTTGTATAAGTTGCTTATCGATATTCTTAATTTCAGATTTATTATTTTGAAGTGATTTGTTATAACATTTTGTAAGTTCTTTTGTAAGCTTTTCTATTGATTTAGGAGAGAAGATATTTTTAGATAATTGTTTTATGACAATATCATCAATATAATCTCTGTTTATTGGTTTCATAGAACAGTCTTTATATCTATACCTTCTTCCACATCTGTAGGTAGAGTATTTGTTCTTACTTCTTCCACATTTACTAGTATGGCCAACCATTGCAGAACCACAGAGACCACATTTGATTTTGCCAGAAAGTACGTAAGGTTCTTTAGCTTTATTACAGGCATTACGTTTATTATTAGCAAGTCTTTCTTTAACTTTAAGGAATGTTTCATCATCAATAATTCTAGGCATTCCATCTTTTATTCTAATAATTTCTTCTTCAGGTTTAGTTACATGAGAATTTCTTTTCCCATTTATCTTTTTAGGTGTTTTATTAAAAACATATACACCGGTATACTTTTCATTTCTGATAATCTCTGAAATACTATTTCTACTGAATGAGTTGCCTAATTTAGTTTTAAAGTTTAAAGTATTCAGTTTGTCAACAATAGCCATATAGCCATTACCATTAGCATACATTTCAAATATTAATTTAACGGCTTTAGCTTCTGTTTCATTGATAAGATACTTTTTCGTTAGAGGATCTACATCATATCCAAGAGGAGGTTTTCCTCCTGTGTGCATAGCTTTATAGGCATTTTCTTTCATACCTTTCATAGTTTCACGAGCAAGGTTTTTTGAATAGTATTCGGACATTCCTTCAAGTAGTGACTCCATAATAGAACTTTCAGGACTATCGTCAAGCTTTTCAAGAACAGAAAATAAAGAAACGTTATTATTTCGTAGTTTTCTCTTATAAGTTACACTATCGTATTTATCTCTTGAGAATCTATCAAGTTTATGAACTATAACACAATCGAAAAGGTTAAGTTCACTATCTTTAATCATATTTTTAAAATTTGGTCTATTATCTGTAGTTGCAGATCTAGCTTCATCAATGTAAGTTTTGACAATAGAGTATCCATTACTATCGCAGTAATCTTTAATAGCTCTTATTTGAGCATCTATTGATTCCTCTCTTTGATTATTAGAACTGTATCTAGCATATATTGCAGCACGCATTTAACTCACTCTCCTAAGTATATTTAGTAAATACTAAGGTTAATTCTATACGTTAATTCCAAGGTTATATGTTAAGGTAGCGGTTGTTAAAATGCTGTTTTACAATGTGTTATCTTACCTATTATATGAACATCTTGTTTTTTAAAATCACTATTTAGATAAGCAAATGAATCAAAATTAGGATCATCAGATATAAATGATATTATATTATTGATTTTGCGATATCTTCTTATATAGCTTTCAGAGTTAATAAGGACAATGACTAAATCATTGTTTTCAGCATAATCTTGAGTAATAAAATGAACAATACTATCAGCAGTAATACCTGAATGAATCATACTATTATCTTTAGAGTATAGGTAATATGTTTTATTAGTATCATCATTTAAAGCAGCTGTATACTCATAATAAGCTAAGTATTCACCTATGTTTAAGTCCATCTTAGTGCTTTTTATATCAGATAAGACTGGAATCTTTTTAGGTGATATATTTGATATTAGCTCTTTATGGTTATTGCTTATATTTTCTTTAAAGTTAATTGTGGTATTAAACAAATCACCACCTTCGCTAAAGTTTTCTAAAGTAGACTCTATATAGTCATCATATGTTGTGTAACCAGCAGCAACTAGTAAATCGCATTCGCTAATGTTATTTCTGGCTTTAGAGGCAATTTTTGCAATTGCTTCTGGTGATGGTGGTGTATCTAATTTGCAATTAAGAAATTTTGAAAGATAAGGTCTAGCTAAAGTACATTCATTTGAAAACTCTGTAATTGTTCTGTTAGAGCCTATAGCATCTTTTAGTAATGAGCTAAATTTTTCTTTATTAAACATAAATCCTCCTTAGTTACGAAAAATATTTTTTTGTAATATACTTTACAAGATATACAATACTATGTTAATATCTCATTTGTCAAGATACAAAAAATATAATATTGTAACTTGGATTACTAATTGTCATTTTCGACAACAGACAAAGTAAGTTAACAAAGGAGGAAAATTATGGAAAGTAAAATTGTAAAATACACGTTTGATAGAAAATCAGGATTATTATTAGATAAAGAAGTAAATAACAATGAGATAAGGACTGTTTATTTAAATTCAGTTGTAGATATGTTCTGTAAGGGATTAATAGAATACATTGATAATAAAAAAGAAGTTGAAAGGGTATAATATATGAAATTTAGTGGAACTTTTTTATTAGTTTTATATAGCTTAACCCTTTTAAATAAAGGGTTAAGCTATAATATAGGAGTGAGAAAATGAGTAAAGATAAAATAGATATATCGATAGCAACCAATTTTAAAACCATCAATAAAAATATTAATTTATGGAATAGGAAGAGAGTTAAATTAGATACTAAAGATAGTGATAGTATAAACAGTAGAATAGATTATTGGATTATGAAAGAAAATATATATATTAAATATTATAATTTTAGTGTATTCAGTGGACGATTACTTATTAGTATAAATATGGACAAACTAATTAAAGAGACTGTAAATGGTTTAATGACTAATATAGATATAAATAACATTAAAGATTATTTAGAGGATAGAGTAGGTGATATACTAGATTTTAATAAAATAAGTGATGTGAATTCATGGGGTGTTACTAGAGAAGAAACTTATATAGATATAGTTGTTCCAGAAGATGTAGCTGAAGCTTTATATGACGTATTACTAAAAACAAAAAGTAATAGGAAGAAAATCGATGATGAATATGCTGATAAAGGAACAATATATTATTATAGTGGTACAGACAGAAAGAAAAGTAAGTGCTTATATAAAGTATATAACAAGAAAAAAGAATCAAAGTACAGAAATAAGAAAATAGATTGTCCTGTTAATAATACAGTGCTACGATTCGAAGCTAAAAATGGTAGAACAAAGATTGTAAGAGTGGTAAGAAATATAAGAAAAGATATAATTAATAAAAGCGTTAGGGCAGATAATTTATTTATTAATATTTGTTCAGATTTTAGTAACTACAAGTGCTTTAAGTTTAATAGTGGTAATGAGTATATTTTAAATGGGGCTACATGCATTTTATCTTATGGTGTGAATTTATGGAATACATATGGCAATGAATACAATGTATATAATAAGGAGCCTAGCTACAGTGTACTACTTAGAAATTTAAGTCCATATGCAACTTTAAGTGATACATGTGATATAAGATACCAGCAAAAATTATTAATTGATTTTATGAAGGATATGCAAATGGATAAAGAAAAGGTAACGAGGAAAGAGTTAATGAAGAAGATGGATTTAATATTTACAACTCCTAAAATGAGAGAAACATCAAAAAAGGTAATTAAGTATCTTAATGGAGAAATAAAGGTTTCACCTATAAGTGAAAAATCAATATTAAAATATAAGAAGAAAATTCTTGACTCAGGAGTACATTATATATATTCATCTATGTATATACCAGCAATAGATATTGATTGCTTAAGGCATTGTATTTATGTTAATAAGAGATTAGAATTAGTAGCATAAATTAATTCTAAAGAGGGTTAATAGCTAAATATATTAAATATTCATCTAATAGGTTTAATAAATCAGTGTAGGCTGCTTTAAGGATAGTATCATTAATTAGTGTTAAAGGATTTAAGGTATTATATGAGTCTGTGATTTGCAAGCTTATTATAGTATGTAGCCAATTTCTAATAGCTTTGATATTAATAGGTATAGAACTAAAACTAATAAGAAGTTTTGAACTTGCTATGTCTGATTGGAGTGAATTAATCCATACAGTAAAAGTAGTATTATAGGTACATAAGTTAACTGAATAGATATCATTGAAGAAGGATATAGTGTTAGTATGCTCGCTAATGGTATAGTCTTTTTCCTTTAGTAAATTTAATAAAGTGTTTTTCATTTGAATCATCCTTTCAAAATTATATATTTTAATTCAATAACACCCCGAAAGGGGAAATTATAAATATATGGACTAGATAATAGTGCCGAAGGCTATCAAGTAAGTTACAGAAATAGTATAGAGAGATGTATATTATGATGTTGATAAATAGCCAATAAGATGCTCAAAAATAAGCTAGAATATGCAAAAAAAGCACAAAACACCAGCTCGTAATTGCTAAAATTTATTTAAATAAGTGGATATTAAGGGAGAGAAGCATTTACTACAGAAATTATAACCAACAGGGGTGGGGCATGAAACGATTAATAGTGTTTTAATATTAATAGCTAGGTAGCAGGAGAAAATTTTATAAAAAAATTAGTGCTTAAAGGTAAAAAGATATATGAGATTATAGAAATGATTAAATAGATATTTAATAAAGTAATATTGATTTCTAATTTGTGTTAATATATACTATTAAGTATAAGTACAAACGTCATCCAAAAAAATATTTTTAAAGGATGATTTAGATTTTAAATAATTAAGGAGATGCTTTACGTGGGGGCATCTCCTTTGCTTTTGGTTGTCGAAAATGACAAGAAAGTAGATTCTTAAATGGATACAACACATTTAAAAATCTACTTTCTTGTTAATATAAATATTATCTATTTTTTATAAAGGTACGTTATTATATAAGTACCTATAAAAATACTTTGGTACTTGCACCCTTATATAATTCTCATCTTCTAGCACTTCATCAATTATGCTGAATTGTTCACCATTGTCTATAAATAAGCAATTTGCCAATTGATTTAATTCATTTCTATATTCAAATTTTTTATTAAACATCCTTTTCTTACGATTAAAGTCTTCTTTAATATTAATTTTTATTATTATATGCTCTTCCGTAGTTTCAGTTTGAAACTCTACTAAGCTTTCAAGAAACTCATATATATTTTTACTAATAGGTTCATTAGCTTTTAGCTCAAAACATTCCTCAGAAGATGTTTTTATAGATATCCTACTATAATTATTTTTAGAGCATATTTTTAAGAGCTTAAATAATTGGGATACATTATAGAATCCCATATTTGTATGCATGCTAAATTCCTCCTTGTATTATATTAACAAGAAATAGATTATAAGTATTATACATCTATGTAATTATAAAAAGCAATAGAGAATATTCAGTAATAAAATGTTATAATAATAGATGATTATATGCGAAAGTAAAGGTGAGACAGAAGTATTAATTATGGGGGGGAAGATATGTCTAATTTTGGATTTTTAAATAAAAAGTGGGCAACCTTAGCTAAATTAGGTGCTCAAGCAGAAAATTATCTTCATACAGACAGTAATGCATCAATGCTAAAAATGCGTATGTTTGGAGAACAAATTATAGATATTGTATTAGCAGCATTAAGGGTTGATGTTGATAGATTTGCCACACAGGATGATAAAATCAAAATTTTAAGAACTAGAAAAATAAATCAAGCTATACCAGATCTTTTTGATATTGTAAGAAGATACGGTAATAAGGCTAATCATGAAGGATATGAAAGTAAAAAAGATGCGTTAGAATGCTTGGTTGCCATGTATAAGGTTTCTGCTTGGTTTTATATTAGTGTAACAAAAGACACCTCAATAAAACCATTGAAATTTGATATACCTAAGGCTGTAGACTCTAAAGCTCCTGTATACAATATTGATGAATACATAAAGGAAAAAGAAGCTAACAAAGAAGAACATCATAAAACTATTGAAGAAGTTAAGAACGAAGTTGAAGCTAGAGTAGATGAAAAAGCTGATAAAAGAATTCAAGATGAAGTTGAAGAAACTTTAAATCTAAATGAAGAAGAAACAAGAAAGAAACTTATAGATTTAATGTTAAAGGATGCCGGATGGGATGTTAATAATACTGAGTTTGTTAAAGTAGAATTTCCTCTTGATAATCATAAAGAAGATGGCAAGAAGGGGTTTGTTGATTATGTGTTAGTTAATAAAAAAGGAAAGCCAGTTGCGGTTGTGGAAGCAAAGAAAACATCAGTAGATCCAATAATAGGACGTCAGCAAGCTGTTGAATATGCTAATACAATTGAAAGAGACTATGGAATAAGACCAATAATATTCTATACTAACGGATATGAAATATATATGTGGGATGATAAGTATAGTGAACCTAGACAGATATGGGGATTTTATACTTTAGAGGATTTAGAAGAATTATATTTTAAACATAAATATAAGAAAGACCTAAATAAGGTAGAAATAGATAAAAATATAGCAGGAAGACCTTATCAAATAGAAGGTATAAAGAGAGTATATGAGAGATACTCAAATGGATATAGAAGAGCTCTTTTAGTAATGGCAACAGGGACAGGTAAGACTAGAACAGTTATTGCTTTAACTAAAGGAATGATGGAAGCTAATTGGGCTAAAAGAGTATTATTCTTAGCAGACAGAGATGAACTTGTAAAACAGGCTAAGGAAGATGCTAATAGCTTCAAGACTTTTATGCCAGAACAAATATCTTGTAGGTTTACAGGAAAGAATGCAGACAATAGAGAAGCAACATTATATTTTTCAACATATCAAACAATGATAAATTACTATAGTAAATTTAGTGTTGGTTTCTTTGATTTAATAATATGTGATGAATCTCACAGAAGTATATATAAGACATATAGAGATATACTAGAGTATTTTGATTCTAATATTATTGGATTAACAGCAACACCTATTGATTTTATAGAACGTAATACCTTTGATTTATTTAATTGTGATACAGAGGATCCTACATTTAACTTTTCAGTAGATGAAGCTTGGAGCCATATACCACCTTATCTTATAGAGCCAAGGGTTAAAGATACAAGTACAAATTTCTTAAGAAAAGGAATTAAGTATAGTGAAATGACAGAGGAGCAAAGACATCAGGTAGATGAAGATGGATATAATGGGGATGAAATAGAGTTTACTAAAGATGAGTTAGAAAAGAAGGTTACTAATAAGGACACCAATAGATTTATATTAAAATCCCTTATGGAAGATGGCATAAAAGTAGGAGACCATTTAGGAAAAACAATTATATTTGCAAAATCAAAGAATCATGCTAACCTTCTGGATTCTTTGTTTAACGAATTATACCCTCAATACAAAGGTAAAATGACAGCTGTAATATACTCAGGAATAAAAGATAAGGATATCCTTATTGAAAAGTTTAAGACAGAAGATTTTCCTAGAATAGCAATATCAGTAGACTTGTTAGATACAGGTATTGATGTGCCTAGTATAGTTAACTTAGTATTTGCTAAACCTATTTATTCAAAGGTTAAGTTCTGGCAAATGATAGGTAGAGGAACAAGAAGATGTGATAACCTTTTTGGAGATGGAAGAGATAAAGATGAGTTTGTTATATTTGATTGTTACAAAAACTTTGAGTTTTTTGAAATGAATCCTAAAGGGTTTATACCAAAGCCTCAAAAGACATCAATGCAAGTTAGATTTGAATTAGAATGTAAATTGCTAGAATTATATAAAGAAAAGCGACAAGGTGATATAATAGAAGATTTCGTTAAAAAGCTGAAATCAGATATAGATGAACTTCCTACTGAAAGTATTGAAATAAAGAAGAATAGAAAAAGAATAGAGCAAGTAAAGAAAGAAGAATATTGGACACATTTAAGTGAAGATTTTATTAAAAAACTTAAATTGGAGATAGCTCCTTTAATTCAATGGATAGAAGCAAAGGATAGTACAGATGCATTAACTTTTGATAATTGTATTTACAGAATACTTTATTACTTTGAAAAAGATGATAAGGATGCAATGATTCGGGAAATTAACTCCACAATGGAGAGATTAGCAAAGCTTAAAATAAATCTTAGTCAGTTTGATGGCAAGAGGGAACTTGTAAAGTCACTATTAGAACCATCAGGATGGGAAGGATTGAGTTATGAAAAGTTAGAATCTATAAGAAGTGACTTACGAGATTTAATGAAGTATAAAGGTGCAAATTCAAGTACTTTCATTGTATTTGATATAAAGGACACTGGTGGAATTGTGAAAGAAGTTAGTGCGGGAACAGTTCTTTATGGTTCTAATATGGAACCTTATGATAAAAGAGTCAAGAAAGCTATAGAAGAAAAACTAAAGGATCAAATTATAATCCATAAGATTAGAAAAGGCGAGAAACTAACTGAAACTGAAATTAATGGTGTATATTCAATATTTGGAGATGACTTTGTTTATAGCATAGATGAATTATCTAGTAAAACTGATATCAGTAAAGATGATATAGTTGGTATAGTAAGGAAGTTTATTGGAATAGATGATGTTGAGCTAAATAAGATTTTTGAGGAGTTTATTCAAAATCATCATAATAAAATGAATGCAACACAAATTAAGACTTTAGAAATAATTAAGAATGATATTGCTAAAAATAAAGGGATATCAGTGAAAGCATTGTTTAGGGAACCATATACAACATTTAATCCAGATGGTGTTGAAGGTATATTTGGTAGAATGGCAGATGATGTTTTCGATTTGATAAAACCATTTAAGGTAACATATATTTCATAAATTTAGGAGGAACAACATATGTTAAGTGCAGAAATTAGGAGTAAAATAGATAGACTATGGAATAACTTTTGGTCAGGGGGAATATCAAACCCTCTGACTGTAATTGAACAAATATCATATCTTTTATTTATAAAGAGATTAGATGATATAGATAATGCTAAGGCAAAAAGAGCTAATAGAATGGAAGTGCCATATACTTCTTTATTTAAAGAGTTGAATGATAAGTTAATAGCAGATAATAAATCAACTGAGGACTTTAACTATGAATTATTAAAATGGTCTGAATTTCAACATTTAGATGTAAATGAAATGTTTGATGTAGTATCACAAAAGGTATTTCCTGCTATTAAGATGTTAGGAGGAGCTGAATCAAGTTTTACTGCTGAAATGAAAGATGCAGTATTTATGATTCCTAAACCATCGTTATTACAAGAGTCAGTTAGACTTATAGAAGGAATTAACATGGATGATTCAGATACAAAAGGTGATTTATATGAATACCTTTTATCAAAGCTTGCAACATCAGGAGTAAATGGTCAGTTTAGAACTCCTAGACACATAATAAGAATGATGGTTGAGTTAATGGATCCTACAGCAGAAGATAAGATATGCGATCCAGCATGTGGTACAGCAGGTTTCTTAATTAATTCATTAGAATATATACTTGAAAAATATACAAGGCCTGAAAGTGTATTTACAGATGAAGAAGGTAATCTTCATAACAGAATTGGAGATATGATGAGTAATGAGGAGTGGGAGCATTTTAGAACAGATATGTTTTATGGATTTGATTTTGACCCATCAATGGTTAGAATAGCATCAATGAACTTAATGCTTCATAGTATAGATAATCCTAATGTAAGACAAATGGATGCTATGTCAAAGGTTTATGATGAAGAAAATAAGTATACTCTAGTTTTAGCTAATCCACCATTTAAGGGAAGTATAGATGCTAATGATATAAATCCAACATTAACTAAGGGAGCAAAAACAACTAAAACAGAACTTTTATTTATGAAGCTTATAAATAGAATACTTGATTTAGGAGGAAGATGTGCAGTTATAGTACCAGATGGAGTATTATTTGGCTCAACAAAAGCTCATAAAGATATTAGAAAAGCATTAGTAGAAGAGAATGCTTTAGAAGGTGTAATATCAATGCCATCAGGAGTTTTTAAGCCATATGCAGGTGTATCAACTGCTATACTTATCTTTACTAAAGGTGGAGAAACAGATAAAGTTTGGTTTTATGATATGCAAAGTGATGGTTTCTCATTAGATGATAAGAGAAATAAGCTTAATAATGATGGAGATATTCCAGATATTATTGAGAAATGGAGATCAGTTAGGAAAGATAAAACTTTAGATCCAACTAAGGAAGATAAATGGTTCTGGGTTGAAAAAAAAGAAATAGCAGACAATGGGTATGATCTTTCTATTAATAAGTATAAAGAAGTTGAGTATGAAGATGTTGTATATGAAAAGCCGTCAGTTATATTAAGTAAACTTGAAGAGTTGGAAAACTCAATTTTACAAGACATAGAAAGTTTAAAAGGATTGGTGAAGTAGTATGTGGCAAGAAGAATTTAAGTTATATAAGTTAAAAGATGTCACAAAATTAAAAAATGGATATGCCTTTAAAAGTAATCAATTTACTGAAAATGAAGTACCTATAATAAGAATTAATAACTTACAAAATAATAAAGTTATAATTGATAAAAAAATATGTTATCCTAATGAATTCTTAGAAAACAATAAGCAGTATGAGGTTAAGATGGGTGATATACTTATATCAATGTCAGGGAGCATAGGGAAGATATCAAGATATTCATATACAGAAGCGTCATTATTAAATCAGCGCGTTGGAAAATTCGAAATAACAGAAGTGAATAAACTAGATAGAGAGTATCTATTTTACTTCTTAAGATCTGATGAGTTTCAAAGAGCTGTGATTAAAGATGCAAATGGTTGTGTAGTAAGTAATATAAGTGCTAAAAATATATCTAATTGCAGTATACCTGTGCCATCATTAGAAGCTCAAAAGAAAATAGTTAAAGTTTTAAAAAAAGCAGAAGATGTGGTAGAGAAAAGAAAACAAGCTATTAATCTATTAGATGAATTAGTTAAATCAAAATTTATCGAGATGTTTGGTGACCCAGTTACTAACCCAAAAGGATGGGAAAAGAAAAAGTTAAATGAGTTAGGTGAATTATCTAGAGGGAAGTCAAAACATAGACCAAGAAATGCACCTGAATTATTAGGTGGTCCATATCCTTTAGTACAAACTGGTGATATTGCAAATGCTGGTATATATTTAAAAGAGTACACACAGACTTATTCAGAGTTAGGTCTTAAGCAAAGTAAAATGTGGGATAAGGGAACCTTATGTATTACTATTGCTGCTAATATTGCAAAGACAAGTATATTAACATTTGATGCTTGTTTTCCAGACAGTGTAGTTGCATTTATACCAAATGATAAAACTAATAATATGTTTATTCAATTTTGGATGTTTTTCTTACAAAAAATATTAGAAGATTCAGCTCCTGAATCAGCACAAAAAAATATAAATCTTAAAATATTAAGTGAACAAAATGTTATTGTTCCACCAATAGAACTTCAAAATCAATTTGCTGACTTTGTTAATCAAGTCGACAAATTGAAATTTGAAATGGAAGAGAGTTTAAAAGAATTAGAGAATAATTTTAATTCATTAATGCAGAGAGCGTTCAAGGGAAAATTGTTTAATTAAATATAAAGGGGGATTAAGAATGGAGCAATTATACTTCGGTAGAGAAGAGGTAGATGATTCAGATATTAACTTAATTGATGAAGAAGAAGGAGAAATAGTTGAAATACCAGCGGAACAAAGAAAATTAAGGTTGCAAGCATATGATAAGAGTGTAAGTGATTTGGTAAATATGATAAGAAATGAGGATATTATTTTTAGTCCAGAATATCAAAGAAATTATATTTGGGATAATAAAAAAGCTTCATTATTAGTAGAATCCATTTTACTTAATATTCCGATACCGGTTATTTATGCTTCTGAAGAGGAAGATAGTGCTTGGAATATTGTTGATGGACTTCAAAGATTAAATGCATTGAAAAGATTTTATGATAATAATTTTAAATTAAGTGGGTTAGAAGTTTTAAAAGAATTAAATGGTCTTAAATATGAGGATTTGAATCCAAAAGCAAAAAGAATGCTTAACAATGGAAATTTAAGAGTTATTTTAATATTTAATGATTCTAATCCTGAAATAAAGTATGATATATTTATGAGATTAAATACTGGATCAGTTAAGTTAAATGAACAAGAATTAAGAAATTGCTTATATAGAGGGCCTTTAAATGACATGATTAAAGAGTTAAGAAAAAACAAAAAGTTTTTAAATATTTTAGGGTTAAAAGCTCCACATAAGAGAATGAATGATTGTGAATTAATATTAAGATATCTAGCATTTAGTGAAAACTATGATAAAGAGAGTAATAAGTTAATAGATTATAAGGGGAGTGTTAAGCCATATTTAAATTCATTTATGAAAAAGAATAGTGATGCTACAGATATATATGTTAATAATTTAAGAGAAAGGTTCAATAATACGATAGACAAGGTTTATGAAGTGTTTGGAGAAAATGCTTTTAGAAAATTAAATGATGAAGGTTATGAAAATAAACTAAATAGATCAATAATGGACGTAATAATGATTGGATTTGAGAAGTATTCATTAGATGAAATAAAGGATAATAAAATTGAGATATTAGATTTATATAAAAACATCTTGAAAGAACCTGATTTCAATATACTTGTTACACAAGCTACATCAGATACTAAAGTAATAGAGAAGAGAATGAAAAGTTGGACTGATAGGTTAGCACAGGTAATGAGAGGATAGTATATGAAAGTAAAGTTTGAATGTTTAGATAATTATTTGGATAGTTTAAAGGAGGTAGCGTTAATAGTAGATATGGCAAATAATAATATACAAAATAATGAAGAGTATGTAGCTCTCAATAAAAGTGCAATTCTACTATTAGCAGCAAAATTTGAAAACTTTATTGAAGCAATCGTTGAAGAGTTTGTATATTACATTAATGAATTAAATTTACCAAATGAACAAGTGCCTGAATGGATGAGGATAGGCTTCTCACTTGATGTTGTAAGTGATTTAATGAAAATAGTATCAAAAGAAGAAAATTCAAAGAAAATTACTTGCCTAAAAAACATAGCAGATATATGGAATGATGAAAAAACTACAAAAATGAAGGTGAACAATAAGTTTAATTATGGTAAACATGGGGCTAATGAATTAATAAAGCTATTTAACAAGATTGGAATAAAAGATATATTTAAGACTATTAAAGTATATTCATTAGAAGAAAGTCTTTTAGATGAAGTAGAAGAACATGATTTTAAGGGAACATTTAATAATATAACAAATCAGAGAAATTATATTACACATCAAGATGGAAGTCCTAGTATTACTCATAGTGAGATAAGTAGATATAAGGAATATTTTAAACAATTTGCTGAAAAGCTATCTGAATATTTAATATGTGAAATAGAAAAACTAAATAATTTAATGGTAGATACTCAAGAACAAATAGCAGCGACTTTAAGTTAATTAGTGTAGAGAATTAAACTCTACACTAATATTTATAAATGCCTATATTTATTAATATATATTGTACATTTCAAACGGTAAGGCTCGCCTCCACCAAATGAAAAACCCACGAAAATCTAATTGATTTTCGTGGGTTTATTTTAGTTAAAGAAAAATTTATGTGAAATAAGTAAAATTGATAGATACAATATTTTGCACAAAACGAATTGTCACTAAAAAAATATATAAGTTTAAGTATCAACATGGGGTACATTGTTTATTATTAATTTTATAAAAGTATCTGGAGATACAATTCTTACTTTTGAATTCTTATTTAATTTATTTACAACATTATTAACATTATCCATAGTATTACTCCATACGTGAACATATACAAATGTATAGGAATTTGGATCTTTAATATTGGTATAACCAGAGTTTATTTTAGTATAAATATTAGTAATAAGTTGATCCTCATCTTCTAATCCACTCCAAAGTAAATCACGACAGGAAATAATAGGTTTATTATTTGACCAGTTTTTCATGGTGAAATTGCTTCCAAGGAGCCATTGCATATTATCACCATCAGACATAATAAATGTAACATAATGAACACCATCTTCTTCTTTAAAATTATTATCAATCTTTTGACTTTGAGGACTACATTTATATGAACTTAATACAGAAAGATTGTAGGACCAGTCAGCAGCAATCATATCTATTCCATATTTTGAAGAAATCGATACATTTGTGTGTTCATCGGGTCCCCAGCCTAATATTCTTCCTCCTTCATCCATAGAGCTGAAAATCTTTTCTCTAAATGAACTATCGTTTACATCTTCTTCGTAAAATATTAATGATTTGGAGAGAATTGCATAATCTCTTAATGGCATAAATTTATCGCTAGGCAGTTCGATTACTGTAGAATGATTTAAGCCATATTTCATAATCAGGTTCACTAGGACTTAAAATATAAATCTGAGTTTCAGATTTTGAAGCTATACCTCCCTGAAGTGTTGCAATCATAGTCTTTTCTGCATTAGTCATATTATTTTCTGAAATCACATAAAGAGATTTAGGAACTATAGTGTTTTTTATATAAGAGTTATCGGTATTTGTAAAGTTGATATCAGAATCTGCCATAAGCTGCGCATTGGGTGAAGTATCTATTGGATAAGTAAGCAAAAGGATTATAGTAAATAATAAAATAGAATAAAATTTCATGATTTTTTTCATTTGTAATACCTCAGTGTTATTAATATTTTATTATGATAAGCAATTAATCATATAGTTATTCTAACCGATTTTTGATTAATTATTGTATTTGGAAAGGATTTAGAATTGTTTTGAAATTTGATTACAGAGAAGGGTTAGATGAGTTAGAAGAGGAAAATTTAGATATAAAGAAATAATTTTAAGAATTAGTTGATGAAATATAAATTTATATACAATGGAAATATTATTGTAGGTATAAAATTAAATTTATGTTAATAGGTATTAGTAAACACTATTAATGGGAGATATTATGTCTAGGAAAATATTTATTGGCAATTATAAAGGTGGTGTGGGTAAAACAACTTTTGCTTACAATATGGGATGTATATTAACAAAACGAGGGGAAAAAGTATTAATGATAGATTTAGATCCACAGTCTTCGTTATCGGAAATATGTTATAATGCAAAAACAAATGATGATTTTTCTAATTTGCCCAATGATGAGACACTAAACTATGTTGTTGACATATATTATAGAGCAGCAAGACAGGGTATTTTTGATGACTTGACTCTTGATGTTGATAAACTAATTAAAGACAATGGGGAAGTTAAGTTTATTCCGTCTAGTTATTTGTATGATAAAGGTGGATTAGATATTCAATGTTTGAATATGCGAAGAGAAGTACATGATGTGATGATGATGAAGAAGTTTATAGAACATAGCAAACTAGAAGAAAGGTTCGATTATATTATTTTTGACTGCCCACCAAGCAATAACATAATTACATTAGCATCTTTTCTTGTTTCTGATTATTATATAATACCAACAATAATGGATTCTATTAGTACTAATGGAATAAGTCATTATAAAGAACTTTTAGATAAGTTTTATAATAAGTATTTGAAAGGTGAAGATGATGTGGCAAAAGCTGCATTTGGAAAGCAACCAGAATTATTGGGAGTATTTGAATATAAGAAAAAAACTCAAGTGAATACAGATAAGTTTAGACAAAGAATCGGGGATAAGTATCATTTATTCAAGACAGTAATATTGGATTATAAAGAAATTTCTGATAGCTTAGAGGAAGGTAAGCCAAGTTGTAATAAAGAGTTTGCAAAGTTAGTTGATGAAATTGAAGATAGAATTAAGGATATTGAGGGGAAAAAAGAATGAAGAAAATTTCTAGTGATGAAATGATTGAAAGCTTAAATAAATATAAATCTATATGTGTACTTATAGGCAGCAAGAGGGATGTTGCAGTAATAAATAAGATTATAAAGAACTTAAACGAGTATGATAATAATGAAATTAAGGAGAAAAAAGAAAATGATAATGATAAGTTAGAAAATATATTGAGGGATATAAATAAAGGCAATGATATAAAAAAATATGAACTTTCCTTTGTAAAACCTAGTATAAATGTTGAAGAAGAATGGGACAAGCTATCTAGTAATAAAAAGGAAAAGTTAACGAAGCTGGAGCTTAATGTGATATATAATATTTTGTATAAACCAGAAGAAGTAAAATACATTAACAAAACTAAAAAAGAAATAGTTAAGGATATTAATTATTTTGTGAAAGCTGAAAAAAGGGATAAGGCGTTGAAAAGTAGTAATTTGGTATAGGGTTTAATAAGTATAAAGAATTTTTATAAACCCATTAAGATTATTTTTGATTTTAGTGGGTTTATTTTAATACACTTAGTTTTTAGCAAATTTGCATGACATTATTATATGACATCTAATAGTTAGACAAATTATTTGTTTAAGTTTGAAAATTTGCTACAGAATTCATTTTTATTGATAATATTTATAAAAAATTAAATCAATTTTATAAAAATATAAAGTTAACTTATAAAAATACGAAAAATATAGTAATTATAGACTTCTTTTAGATTATAAAAATATGTATATTTAATTGGAAGCATATGGTTTTAATGATTTTAAAATAAATGTAATCTCTTAGATATAATGAAAGACTTGAAGCTATATAAAGAAAGGAATAATGAGATGAAAAAACTATTACAAAAGAAGAATGAAAAAAGAGTTATAAAGTATGCTCTTAGAAAAACTACAATGGGATTAGTATCAGTAGTACTTTCGGTGTCATTAGTTTCACCAGTAGTAGTATCTGCAGCATCTGCAGTTCAAAGTTTTAAGGAAGTATCTAATTATGAAAATTCTATGGAGGAATTTTCAAATGAATTATCAGAAGATACAAAGATAAATACAGTGAATGTAGATGCATTGGTTACGCCAGAGGAAGCCGATAAAATAATAGATGAAATTTTTGATGAGTTGAATGATATTAAATACGAAGATTTGTATGATAGCTTAAACGCTTATGAAAGATCTGATGATATATACAATATTACTAATAAGTTAAGAAATGAATATAAAAGAGAGCCAAAACAAGAAGAAATAAAAAGTGCACTTAGAACATTATATATGACTAGACTTGATTTAGAGTCAAGTTTTGATAAAGTAAAGGCTGATTTAAGACCAACTTTAAAAAAAATAATTACTAACTCAACATATGCTGAAGCAAAATATGTTCGTAGATATAAAACTAATATATTATTAGCATTAACTTATTTAGAAAAACAATATAGCTTTACTTTTGGAAATGAAAGTGCAAAAGATTTAATATTATATAATGCAGGGGTTCAAGGTATAACTTATAGTACATTAGATTCTGTAATAGGTATAGGAAACTTAAGTTATTCAGATTTAGAACTTAAAAATAATATAAGAACATATACTAATCAAATTGCCCCTATTACAGGTGAAAAGAATATATTAGATTTTATTAATAAGGCAGTAGAAAAATATACAACAGAAAAATCTGCATCTGATTGGTTTAAGAAAACAAGTAAAGCATGGATAGTTGAAGGTAATAGCAACTTTGGAGAAACTTCTATATATAATAAGATGGTAAATGATGATAGACTAAAGTCGCACTTAATCCCATTGCTAGCAGTTAGTGATAAGAGTATTTATGCAATTAGTACTATGAGTACTGTTACATATGGTTTAGTAGATACATATTTTGAAAATAAAGATAATATAACAATGGAAGATTTAAGAGGAGATTTAGAGAAAACAGCTAAAAAGCAAGAAGCCTTTATAGATTTTTGGTATAGAATAAGTAAGGTTAATAATAAGTTTTCAGAAATAAGAAACATAATTGTAATTGATAGTTTATTAAACTATGGTAAAGCTGATATTATGGAAAAGCTATGGTCAGAGGAAACAGGAAGTAAGGCATTACTTGGGGTTCGTGAGTTTATTACACCTTTAGGTTTTTATTCACAATATATGATGGCAGAGGGACAAGCAGGAACAAATGATTGTATTAACCTGTTTTTATCTAAATCATTAACTGATAGAGGACAAGAAACTTATACTCATGAAGTAACACATATTTTAGATAACAAAATTTGGCTAAATGGATATGATAGAAGAACAGGAAAAGGTGCGGAAACCTATGCTAGAGGTTTATTTGAAACTATAAATAACAATGGAGGTTCTTTAATAACAGAACCAATATTTAATTTAAATTTGTCTTATGAACTAGGGGATGAAAGAATACAAAATAAATCACCAGAAAGATTTAAGACAGAGGATGATATGCAGCAGTACATGAAAGGATTAATGGATGTTATATATACATTAGATTATGTAGAAGCTTTGAGTTCATTAAAACAAAGTGCAGAAGACAAGGCTATATTATATAATCAAATAACTTTAACACAAGATTCTAAAAAAACTGGTATAGTTAATGATACTTTCAAAAATATAAGTAAAGAAACAGCAGAAAGATTAAATACTATTGATGATTTAATTGATAATAACATAGTATCAGGAAGAACTAAGGTTAATGGAATATTAACAACAGGAACAGTAACGGATAATGGATATTATGTAGTACCTTTATTTAATCCAATTTATGCAGCTATGCAAAATAATTCAGGTGCTGTTGGGGAAATAACATTTAAGAGAAATGCTTATGAAATATTAGCACAATATGGTTATAGCAATGGTATGGTAGCTTATATTTCTAATCAATATAAGAATGATGAAGAAGCATTAAATAAAATTTTAAATGAGTACAATGGCAATTTAGCTTCATTTAAAAAGGATATGTTTGCAATTAGAAAAAACAAAATATCGAAGTTAAAAAAGACAGATATTTTTTCTGACTATAAAGAGTTACAAGAGAAGATGGATGTTGCAGTTGAAGCAGATTTAGCTACAATGAAAATTAATAAAAAGTATAATATAAATGATATAAATCAAGGGGTAAATAAGGTAGAAACATTAAAGAAAGAGATATTACAGTATTATTTAAAAAGTACCGATGATTTTAGAAGCTCTATTTATAAAGATGTAGTTATTGGTGAAAAGAAAGAAGTAACAGAAAATAAGATTTCTTCAACTACCATAAGTAAAACTGATGATAAGTTATGGGAAGATGAAACTCGTATTGAAAAAGGAATTGAAGGTATCGAAAGAGTTACTAAGATTTGGAGAACAGAAGATGGTGTTGTAGTAGGAGAACCTAAAGTTACAATAGAGAAGATACAAGAGATGAAACCAACAATCATCTACAAAGGAACCAAGAAAATAGAAGGTGAAATAGTAACAGTAGATGATAATGTAAAGATTCCAGTAAAGGTTATAGAGAAAGAAGATAAAAATCTGTACATAGGTGAAACTAGAACAGAAAAAGGACAAGAAGGAATTAAGAAAGTAACAACAATTCAAAAAACAGAAAAGGGAAACCCAGTAGGAGATCCAATTGTAAAAGAAGAAATAATAAAGGAAATGAAGCCAACAATCATCTACAAAGGAACCAAGAAAATAGAAGGTGAAATAGTAACAGTAGATGATAATGTAAAGATTCCAGTAAAGGTTATAGAGAAAGAAGATGCAAATCTGTATATAGGAGAAACTAGAACAGAAAAAGGACAGGCAGGAGTAAAGAAGGTAACAACAATTCAGAAAACTGAAAAAGGTAATCCAGTAGGAGATCCAATTGTAAAAGAAGAAGTTATAAAGGAAATGAAACCAACAGTTATCTATAAAGGTACAAAGAAAATAGAAGGTGAAATTGTAACAGTAGATGATAATGTTAAGATTCCAATAAAAGTTATAGAAAAAGAAGATGCAAATTTGTATATAGGAGAAACTAGAACAGAGTTAGGACAAGCAGGAGTAAAGAAGGTAACAACAATTCAGAAAACTGAAAAAGGTAATCCAGTAGGAGATCCAATTGTAAAAGAAGATGTTATAAAAGAAATGAAGCCAACAATTATCTATAAGGGTACAAAGAAAATAGAAGGTGAAATTGTAACAGTAGATGATAATGTTAAGATTCCAATAAAGGTTATAGAAAAAGAAGATGCAAATCTGTATATAGGAGAAACTAGAACAGAAAAAGGGCAGGCAGGAGTAAAGAAGGTAACAACAATTCAGAAAACTGAAAAAGGTAACCCAGTAGGAGATCCAATTGTAAAAGAAGAAGTTATAAAGGAAATGAAACCAACAGTTATTTATAAAGGTACAAAGAAAAAACCTGAAGTAAATCTTTCTCAAAATACTTTTGTTTATGATAAAAATTCAACTGATATTGAATCAATGATTTTGAATAGTATTGTACTAGAGGACGATTCATTATACATAGGTAGACAAATCATAGGAGAAGTACCAACTACTCCAGGAAGACATGCTATTACTGTAAGATTATTACGTAGAGATGGTGTTGCTTGTGATGTTGAAGTTAATATTACAATAGTAAGTGCTCCAGTAACTGCACCGGAAATATCAAAACCAGATAGAAATGAAACAAATAAACCTAATGATAATGAAAGCAATAAGCCTAATGGTAATATATTAGATAAAGATAAAGTATCTAATACTGTTGTAAATAGTGAAGTAAAAAATACAATAGTTAATACAGTGGCTAACAAAGAAAATAAAGTTGATACTAATAAAAATGCTGTTAATGAAAGTGCTAATATTGCTAGTGATATAAATGTAGATGAAGAAAAAGATATATCAAATGATGTAGAAGTAAATGAATCTATAACTTATTCTGAAAACAATGATAATGAAAATTCATTTAAAGAAAATGATACAAGGGAAGATAAAGAATCCAGTAAAACGTTAATATATGTAGGTATTGGATTAATTGTATCATTATTATTGGGAAGCTTAATTAAGATATTTAAAAGAAATGGTAAGTAAAAAATAATTTTTATGGTGGTTTTTTAAAAGATCATGTTTTGATTTTACTATGAAACCCTCGACAATGATAATTTGTATTGTCGAGGGTTATTATTTTATTTTTTAATTATCAGAAAGATTATTTGCCTAAAAGGCGTTAGATTTTTTTAAGTTTCGTTATTATTAAAGTCAATATTTAGTAAGTTATCGAAAAGATAATTATCGAGAATAGATATATTAGCTAAACTACCATTCTTAATAACTGTATAAGAAGCTACTACTTTAGATACATTATCTAAATTAGCAATATTGCAAGTAGTTTTAAAATTTATACATATATTACAAAATTATACAAATAAGGTTAATTATATGATGTAATTAATTGTATTATAAATAAAAATAAATCAATAGTGGAGGGAATGGGTTGAGAGATTTTTATCTTGATGAGGAGGTAATACAAACAAAAGCAAATATGGCTCGAGAGAAAATAACAAACACTGTTTGGAATTTAATTCAAGCCGAGAAGATAATAGAAAAAGCTATAGATGAGATAGATAAACATTCAGAATTAGCAGGTCTTGCATATACTCCAATGAAAAGAGAATTTGAAAAGTTGCGTGAAGTAGCGCAAGACTACAATGAGTTTGGAAACTTAGTATATGAATATTATGATGCTGTAGATAGTCATTTTTATAGAGAAGAGGAAAAGATACTAGAAAGACTAGGAAAATTAAAAGTAGAAGATTTTAAAGTGCCAAACACATTAGGAATAACAGAAGAAGTAACAATATATGATAATGGTATACAACACAAGTACGACATTGTAAAAAGTAAAATAGGTTTTGAGGATTTGCTTTCTTATGGTACTGTTTCAGAGGTAATACAAACACAGTATGATGGATTTAAGGAACTTTGTAAAGAACAAGGGGTAGAATATAACGAAGAAGTAACCGATTACATAAAGATAATAGTGGAAAATGGACAGTTTGACTACGAAGTAGGATGGAAGAAAGGCACATCATTATTAATAGATATAATTCCAGTAGTGGGAGATGCAAAGGGAATAATAGAATGTATAGTAGGAGAAGATCTAATAACGGGCAGAAGATTAAGCGGGTTAGAAAGAGGGTTATGTGCTATATCAGTAATACCTTTTGTAGGAGATGGAACAAAAATAGGAGGTAAGTTAGTAAAAGAAGGCCTGGGAGAAGCAACAAAGATATTGGCAAAGGAAACAGCAGTAAATGCAGTAAGCTATGGCGCAAGCTTAGCAATGGAAGAAGCGGGGGTAAATCCTTTAGTAGCATTAGCATTTTATCAAGGTGGAAGAATTACATATTCAAAAGGAAAGAATTTAGCTAAGGGTATAAGAAATATAAGTGATGAAATAGATAATGTAAAGCGGTATAATAAGTATTGGAAAGATGTAGCAAGTGGAAAATATGATATACCATATGGAATGACTAAAGAGGAATATAGTAATTACTTAAAAGGTTTAGATAAAGTACAGTATGGAAAAGTATTGAAAAATGTAAATTATGATGAAATACTGGATATAAGGGAAAATGATAAGTTCACGCAGTGGATAAGTGCTACTGACATAGGAGATGTTAGTAAGAGTACTGCGATGAAGGAGCAAATACTTAAAAATATTGAAGAAAGTAGGATAGCTAGGGAAGCTTCTGGATATAAGAGTTTTGTTGAGTTTGAGAGTGGGGTAGCTGAGGGGATAAGTAATCCTAACTTTGCATCAAAAGAAAAATTAGTTGGCCATTTTGAAAAGCATGGAAATGAGTTTAAAGGTATATATTCCAATGCTGATGAATATTTAGATGGCGCAAGAAGTGTAATCAATGATGGTTATAAAATTAAATATGAGTATAAAGGTGAGATAAGAACAGGATATATTGAGTTTATGGGGAATACAAGTAAAGGAAAGCCAAAGTTTGCATTTGTTGATACTAATAATGATGGGTTTATTACTACTTTTCATACTGAAAGTGGCAAAGATTTCTGGAAAATGATTAATGGTAAAAATATACCTGTAATTAATCCAGTTGATTAACAGAATAGGAGGAATTTTATGATATATAATGGAGTTATAGAAAAAATAGATGAAGATGGTGAAGAAGTTACAATAAAAACGAATGATACAATGATTACGGGATTTGTGAATTGTGGTGTGCAAAAGGAAATTGGGGATACCTGTAATTTTGAAATTGAATTATATGACGATTTAGAAATGCAAGAAATAGTAGAAAATAAAAAAGAACTTTATAGAATAGGAAATAGTTATTCATATTATATTAGAGGTATATTGGATGTTGATGCGCTAAAAATTCATTCAATCTTAGATATTGATTTAGAAAAAGAAGATATTTATGATTATGCATATCTTGATGGAAAGTATATAGAAATTAAAGTTCAAAGACTAAATATAAATTTTAATATATAATTTAAGTAACACTTCTGATTAAATTCAGAAGTGTTTTTTCTTGAAAAGTATAATAATCTTTAAATAAAATATATGAAGATAACTGGTGTTAATAATTATATATGGATTAGTTTGACAGCATGGAATTTTTAATAAGTTTACTAAGGAATTAATAAGAAAAATAATTAAACGAAATAAGAATGTCAGACTATAGGACAGCAATATTTTGCTAAGGCATTACTGCTACAGAAATTTTAATTTCACCTAAAATCTGGAGATTAAGTAATTATGCCTTATTAGGTTTTGGAATGGAGATAATTAGATTAGCATATAATTTTGAGGAAAATAAAGAATACAGTGCCAGAAAGGATAATAATCTAGGAATCTATCTTACTAATAATAGACAGAACTAATAGTGAGATGTAAAACCTCTACTTAAAAATATTGAAGAAAGTAGGATAGATAGGGGAGCTTCAGGGTATAAGAGTTTTATTGAGTTTGAGAGTGGGTTAGCTAAGGGGTCTAGTAAAGCTAAAATTGAAATTGGAGATATTACTCATTCAACTAAAGGAGACTTTACTTACAATCCTAAGACTGGAAAAGTATCAAGAATGAAAGGTGGAGGACATGGACAAGATAATATAGATTTTTTAATCGAAAATAATATTGAATTCAATATAGAAAAAACTTATTCAAATGGGGTAAGAGTAGGTAATATACCAAAACATAAGACTCCGTCCAAAAGAACTGGAACTGGGCAGGCATGGTTTCCTGAAAATTGGGGGAAGGATAAGATAAAAGATGCTGGAGAATATGTTATCAATTTACCTGAAAATATAAATGCTGTTGATGGAAACATTATATTTGGAGAGTATGATGGAGTAAGAGTTGGTGTAATAAAAACTGATGGTAAGATAGGAACAATATTTCCAGATGCAGATATGCAACCATAAATAAATGGAGGTGAAAGTATGATTAATAAAGTAAAATTGATTATTTCGGATAGAAGTAAATTACATGATGAAGATGATTATAATATAGAAGTATGTCGAGAAAGATTGATAGAAATTTTAAGTAAAGATGAGGAAGACACTATTTTAATTTTAAATCAATTAAATGAAAAGGAGATATTACTTGCTAGTGAAGTTTTTGAAGAAGTAGCATACAATCTTCAAAGTAATAGATATATAGATTGTTTAAAAAGTATTTCTCAGAAGTATCCTAATTTAGATTTAGAAGATAGTATTGAAGTTGCAGAAGAATATATGGATTAATATTAGCTGCATAATAAAGAATAGATTAACTGCATAAAAAATAGTAACAATAGAATGTATTTAAATCAATATATGTAACAAAAAGTTAAACCACATAATTTTAATAATGCAGTGAAAGAAAAAAGGAGATTAATGTTTCAGTAATAGAGCATTAATCTTTTTTTCATTTATCGAAATATTTATAAAATCTAAGATAACTAGGAGTGAAAACTACCGTAAGGTGATAAGCGGAGCAAGTTAGCAAGAGTACTGCGATGAAGGAGCAAATACTTAAAAATATTGAAGAAAGTAGAATAGTTAGGAAAGCTTCAGGGTATATAAGAAATAAACAAATCCCGATAGTGTTTTAAATCGTCTTATCGGGATATTTTTTTTATTGATAAAAGGCACCAAAATTTTGACAGTTGCGTTATTGTAATTGTATACGGTTTCGTATGAGAAATCTTTCATTTTTTTCGCAGAAGTTTAAATACTGGATGCTCCTTATCATTTACACTCATTAGTTCCATTCAAGAAAGAGCTCCATTACTTGCTATATCTTCTGCATCCAGCTTCTCCTTTTGAACAATATCAAAGAAATTGCAAGACGTACACATTCTTCTAATGATAAGATAAAATACACATAAGTAATTGGTAGCTTTAGTACAAAAGCAGATAATAATCCAAGTGGCACACCAAATCCCCAGGTTCCAATTATATCAATCCACATGATGTAGTTTGTTTTTCCTCCACTTTTTATAATACCTCCACCCAAAATCATATTCTGCACCTTAACTGGAGATACGATTGCAAATACTACTAGCAATGCATATGCAGTCTGCTTCACTTCTGCATCCACATTATAGATTCCAGTATAGACTTTGCCTAATAGGATTAACAGGATTGATAATGCAATAGATACAATCAAACCATACTTCATCAATTTTTTTGAATCATTATATGCTTTTTCATAATTTTGATTACCAAGAGACTTACCTACCATGATTCCGGCAGCTTGTGATAATCCACATAATGCACCTATCATCAAACCTTGTATTGGTGAAGTCATTGTCATAGCTGCACAATCATTAGTGCTTATATTTCCATAAATAGCAGAATATACATTTTCTCCAAGGCTCCACATAAATTCGCATATAAGAAGTGGAGTAAGAATTTTTATATATGAAATGTATTCGTTTCCATTGAAGGTGATATCAAAAGATAAATTCATCTTTTTCTTTCTTAATTGCCATAATAAAAATACTAAAGTTAGCATACAGGCAATGATATATGCTACAACACTTCCTATTGCGGCTCCTTTAACGCCCAGTTCAGGTAATCCAAATTTTCCAAAAATCAAAATATAGTTAAGCGCTGTATTAACAAACAAAGATGAAACGATAGATACCAATGGGAATACTGCCATCTCCATACAACATAACATTGCTTCTGCCATACCGGATAATGCTATTGGTAAAAATGACCATGCATATATCTGTAAATAAGATTTACCTAATTCTTTAGTCACAGAGTCCTTTGTGTAAAAGGAAAAAATCTGTTCTGTAAATAAAAGTGAGGCAAATGTAAATAAAACTGTAATGAAAAGAGCAACCAATAGATTCACATGAAAACTTCTTCGTACATTTTTTACATTTTTCTGTCCCATGTATTGAGAAATCATAATAGCTGCAGTTGCTGTAATTGCGCCAAGAACAACACTATAAATAGATGCAAATTTACCTCCTAGACCAATTCCTGCAATACTTTCACTGCCAAGCTGACCAATCATAACCTGATCAATAATGCTAAAAGAAGCCCTAATCATGCTTTGTAATGTAATTGGTAATGCAATTCTTATAATACTTTTTGAAAAGGAACTTTCTGATATTGTATTCTCCATAACAACTCCCCCATGCTTGTGAAATATATAATTACCATCGTTGGTATTTCTATATTTGAATTATAATCTTATTATAGTTGTACTTCTACTACTATAATATTATAATATTAGCATAATCCTACGATTTTGGAGGTAATTTCTATGAACACACTACGATTATTGAGTTCAACCAATGAGCCATTGATTCTTCCTGATGGTTTGGAAGTAAAAACACATGGAACAACTAACATTCCTTATACTGTCTATCGTGGCAGTATCCCTGACTATCTGCCTTCATATCCCCTTCATTATCATGATGAGTTGGAGATTATTTACTGTGTTTCAGGGAGTGGGTGTATTTTGATAAGCGGAGAAAGTTATGTGATTACTTCTGAGGATTTTGTAATCATATTGCCGGATCAGGTTCATTCAATAGAATCCATTACAGAACCATTTGAATATTTTAACATACTCTTTAAGTTTTCCATCATTGAATCAGAACGAGAAGATAATTTCATCTATCAGCAATATATGGCTCCTTTTGCAAAAGGATCTGTTGCAGTTCCATCTATTATAAAAAGAGACAGTTCTCTTTCTGAGCAACTATCTCCTCATATTATTCCATTGATTGATGAAGGGAAAAAAATAAGTATTCTACTGGTTAAATCCCATCTATATGCCATCATGGATATATTAAATAGTACTGCAGTGCCAATTGATAAGAAATCTGCTTCTAATCATAAAACCAATGAATTTCTTCGCCAAGCAGTACAGTATATTAATGATTACTACTCTGAAAAAGTTCAGATTTCTGAAGTCTCTGCATTTTGCGGATATAGTAAAAGCCATTTTATGAAGCTTTTTAAAGATTTAACCGGTACAAGTTTTTCTCAATATCTTGTTCGTTTTCGTTTGGAAAAAGCAGCGGGATTGTTACGAAGTACTGACAAGTCCATCATAAATATTGCAACACTCTGTGGTTTTTTCAATGCCTCTTACTTTACAAGGGCCTTTATAAAACAATACAAGAGTACACCTTCTGTATATCGTTCCTCTTGGAATGATTAACAGTTTTATAGTTTCACCGATAGTAAGATTTCTATTTTGTAAAGTATTAAAGTTTGAATAAAAACATATATTATATAATTTATTTCAGTTTAGGAGAATATCTAGTTAGCAATTAAAAATTGCTAATGATATCTTCTTTTTACATTTTTAAATTATAGTGGAGAAACTGTTAAATATATTTAGCAAGTGAAATCTTGTATAAATGTATTTAACATTTTTTTATATTAATTTTCTAAAATTACGTATTTTAATTTAAAGATTACAAACAATATAGTATTTGATAAAGGTATAAAAAAGGAGGAAAAATGAATTGCATTTAACAGATAGGGAAAGAGAAAAACTTATGATTGTTGTTGCAGCAGATGTTGCAAGGAGAAGAAAAAAGAAAGGCTTAAAACTAAATTATCCTGAATCTGTAGCATTAATCACTGATGAGCTTTTAGAAGGAGCTAGAGAAGGCAGAACAGTAGAAGATTTAATGGATTATGGTACAAAGATTTTAAGCAAAGATGATGTGATGGAAGGAATACCGGAAATGATTCACGTAGTTCAAGTGGAAGCAACATTTCCAGATGGAACTAAATTAGTTACAGTACATGATCCAATACGTTAATAAGGAGGTTTAATCATTGATACCAGGAGAAATAATAGTAAAAGAAGGAACTATAGAATATAACAAAGGAAAAGAAGCAATAAAACTTGAGGTGGTAAATACTGGAGATAGACCTGTGCAAATAGGTTCTCACTATCATTTTTATGAAGTTAATGACTTTTTAAAGTTTGATAGGGAAAAAGCTTATGGAAAGAGATTAGATATTCCATCAGGTACAGCAGTTAGATTTGAACCAGGAGATAAGAAAGAAATAAATTTAATAGATATCGGTGGAGTTAGAAGAGTTTATGGCTTACGTAATTTAGTTGATGGATATTTAGATGGAAGAGGGTGCAAGGAATAATGAGTTTTGAAATAGATAAACATCGTTATGTAGAATTATTTGGTCCAACAAAGGGAGATAAAGTAAGATTAGGTGATACAGATTTATTTATTGAAATCGAAAAGGACTATACAGGATATGGTGATGAATGTAAGTTTGGAGGCGGTAAGGTTTTAAGAGATGGAATGGGGCAAAATGCTATTGAAAGTAGAAAAAACCCTATGGTTGCAGACCTTATTATTACAGGAGCTACTATTGTAGATTACACAGGGATATATAAAGCAGATATTGGTATCCGTGATGGGAAGATTTTAGCTATTGGTAAAGGTGGAAATCCTTATACTATGGATGATGTAGATTTTATAGTAGCACCAAGTACAGAAGCTTTAGCAGGAGAAGGAAGAATTGTAACTGCAGGGGGAATAGATACTCATGTACATTTCATAAGTCCAAATCTTGTTAATGCTGCATTAGAAGGTGGAATAACAACACTTATAGGTGGAGGAACAGGTCCTGTTGATGGAACTAATGCTGTTACATCAACACCAGGGAAATGGGCTATTCATCGTATGTTACAATCAGCAGAAGCTTTTCCTATAAATCTTGGCTTTTTAGGAAAAGGTAGTGGTGCCAATATGGAAGTAACAGCTGAACAAGTTGAAGCTGGTGCTTGTGGTCTTAAAGTACATGAAGATTGGGGTGCAACAAGATCTGCCATAGATTATTCACTAAAGACAGCAGATAAATATGATGTTCAAGTTGCAGTACATACTGATACTTTAAATGAAGGTGGATTTGTAGAACATACAATTGAAGCATTTGCTGGAAGAACAATTCACACATATCATACTGAAGGAGCAGGGGGCGGTCATGCACCAGATTTATTAAAGGTAGCATCTAAACTTAATGTAATACCTGCATCAACCAATCCAACAAAGCCTTTTACTGTAAATACAATTGCAGAACATTTAGATATGCTTATGGTGTGTCACCACTTAGATCCTAAAGTTCCAGAAGATATTGCTTTTGCAGATTCTAGAATAAGACATCAAACAATAGCGGCTGAAGATATACTACAAGATATGGGCGTATTTAGTATTATGAGTTCTGATTCTATGGCTATGGGAAGAATTGGTGAAGTAATAACTAGAACATGGCAAACTGCAAGTAAAATGAAAAAGCAAAGAGGAATATTAGAAGGCGATTCAGAAGAAAACGATAACAATAGAGTAAGAAGATATGTGGCTAAATATACTATAAATCCTGCATTAGCACAAGGAATTGCAAATTATGTGGGATCTATAGAAGTAGGTAAGATGGCAGATTTAGTACTTTGGGATCCACAATTCTTCGGTGTAAAACCACATTTAGTAATTAAAGGTGGTATGGTAAATAAATCAATAATAGGGGAAGCAAATGCATCTATTCCAACATGTCAACCAGAATATTATAGAGATTGTTTTGGTGCATATGGCAAAGCAATATATCCAACTTCTGCAACTTTTGTTTCTAAATATGCATATGAACATGGTGTAAAAGAAGAATTAGGATTACAAAAACTCGTATTACCAGTAGGTGGTATAAGAAATTTAACAAAGAAAGATATGAAGTTAAATAATGCCACTCCAAAACTTGGTGTAGATCCAGAAACATATGATGTTACTGTAGATGGAGAGTTAATAACTTGCGAGCCAGCAAAAGAATTACCTTTAGCACAAAGATACTTCTTATTTTAACATAGTATATATTTGGGGTTGTCATATAGCAAATTATTGATATGACACCCTAAATTAGGAGGTAATAATTATGATTTTTAACGAGGTAATAGGAAATATTAAAGATATAGATAATTTAGACGGATATCACGTTGAAACAATATATTTAAATAGTGAAGATATGCTTAAAAGAATTCTTAGAGTAAGTTCAGATCAGAATAGGGAATACGGAATAACATTAGAAAACAATGAAAAGTTGAAAGATGGAGATATTTTATATAACAAAGATAAAAACATTATAGTTGTAAAAGTTAATAGTGAAGATGTTTTAATTATTACCCCATCAACTATAACTGAAATGGGAATAATAGCACATAGTTTAGGAAATAGACATCTACAAGCACAATTTGAAAATGATAAGATGATAATCCAATATGATAGGTTGGTAGAAGAAGAATTAAAAAAAGATAATATAAATTATGAAAGAAAAAATATAGTTTTGAAAAAGGCATTTAAACATGTTGAATTTGCTCATAGACACTAAAAGAGATGTTACCAATATGTTAAGGATTATACAAATATGTGATTCTAACTTTCCTATAGGTTCTTTTAATCATTCATATGGTATGGAGAGTTATCTTAGAAATAATAAAATTACTTGTGCTGAAGGATTAAAAGAATATCTTGATGTGTTTTTAAATAATGTTTTTGTTTATAGTGATGGATTAGCAATAAAGATGTTATATCAATATATGGATGAAAATCAATTTGAAAAGATTATAGATCTAGATAGAAGCCTTATAGTGCAAACTGTAGCTAAAGAAACTAGAAATGGTTCAAAGCTTGTAGCGAGCAGAATGATAAGACTTTTTCTTGATTTATATGATTGTGATATTTTAAAGGAATATGAAAGGAAAATTAGAGAAAAAGAAGCATTTGGACACCCAGCTATAGTTTTTGGGTTGCTTATGTATACTTTAAATTTTTCTAAAGAGGAAGCTATAAGTTTTCATATGTATAGTACTATTTCTACACTTATTCAAAATGGTGTCAGGGCTATACCATTAGGGCAAAAAGATGGTCAGATAATTCTTAAAAATTGTAGTGAAAAGTTTAAAGATTTATATGAAAAGATTGAAACTTTAGATTACAGTTTTTTTGGTGGATGTGTTCCTGGTATAGAATTAGCTCAAATAAATCATGAAGTATTGGAGTTTAGATTATTTATGTCTTAGAGTTTTGGAAAGGGTGAGATATATGAATAAACCAGTAATAATAGGGGTAGGAGGTCCCGTTGGAAGCGGGAAAACATTATTAATAGAGAGAATAACTAGGATGGTAAAAGATCAATATAATTGTGCAGTTATTACAAATGATATTTATACAAAAGAAGATGCTAAGTTTTTAGTAAAGAATTCTGTACTAGATGAGAATAAAGTAATTGGAGTAGAGACTGGCGGATGTCCACATACAGCAATAAGAGAAGATGCATCAATGAATTTTGCTGCTATAGAAGAAATGAAAAGTAGATTTAATAATTTAGATATTATTTTTCTTGAAAGTGGCGGAGATAATTTAGCAGCAACATTTAGCCCAGACTTAGTGGACTTTTCCATTTATATTATTGATGTAGCACAAGGAGAAAAAATACCAAGAAAAGCAGGGCAAGGAATGATAAAAAGCGATCTTTTTGTTATTAATAAAATAGATTTAGCTCCTTATGTTGGAGCTGATTTAGAAGTTATGAGAAAAGATACCTTGGCATTTAGGAAAGAAAAAACCTTCATATTTACTAATCTAAAAAAAGATGAAGGTGTAAAAGAAGTATTAAATTGGATTAAAAAGAATTGTTTATTAGAAGGAATTAACTAGTATGGGTAAAGGTAAATATGCTGGAGAATTTGACATAGTACTAGAGAAAAAGAATGAAAGTACTGTTATAAGTGGAAAAAGATTTGATGGTCTTATAAAATTATCTCCAACAATTCATCTTGATAGTGAAAAGATATCAACATATTTTATTCTTGGACTTGGTGGTGGATATGTTGAAGGAGAAAAATATAAGTACAGCATAAGTCTAAAAGAAGGTGCAAGATCAATAATAACAACGCAAGCTGCAACCAAAGTATACAAATGTGAGCATGGAAAGAAAACAGAGCAGGAAACTTTAATAAATTTGGATAAGAACAGTATTTTAGAATATATAACTGATAGTGTGATCTTATATAAAGATGCAATTTATAAACAAGTTAATAATATTTATATGGATGAAAGTGCTACGCTTATATATAGTGATGGAATAACATCAGGATGGTCAAAGGAAGGCGATGGATTTCAATATAGCAATGTACAGTTAAAAACAAGTATATATATGAATAATAAAATAGTTTTATTAGACAATTTATTAATTAATCCGAGAGAAGATGATGTTAGTAGTTTAGGTTTTTTTGAAGGATATGAGAATTTCGGAACATTAATAGTAATAAATAAAAATATTAACAGTGAAGTTATTGAAGATATAAGAGAAAGTATAAATAGTTTAAATTTACCTATTTATTTTGGAATATCAGAAATAGAAGTAAGTGGTTTTGTGCTAAGAGTATTAGGTAATCTAACTCAAAATATAGAGGCGGCAATAAAGTTAGCTAATAACTACATAAGAAAAAAGTTTTTGAATTCAAAAGAGTTATTTATACGTAAATATTAAAAAGATAAGGTTGTGAAAGTAAATGTTAGGAATAGTATTATTATATGTTGGAATAGTTCTAATAAATAATGGTATAAGTAGATTGTGTAATATAGATGATAGGTCGGCGGCAGTAATGAATATATTTGCAGGAGGCTTAGCAGTAATAATTGATACTATATCTGTAATTCAAGAAGAATATTATGCTGTGGGAACAGGATTATTATTTGGATTTACTTATTTATTTGTAGCAATTAACGGTATATTTAAATTAGATAAGCGACCTTATGGTTGGTATAGCTTATTTGTAGCTATAAATACTATACCATGTTCATATTTAAGTTTTACACAAGATCTAGACTGGAGAATGGGAACTATATGGATATTGTGGGGAATACTATGGATTACAGCTTTTATAGAAATTGTTCTTAAGAAAAACCTAGGAAAATTTGTGCCATATTTGGCTATATTTGAAGGAATTATAACTGCTTGGATACCAGGATTTTTGATGCTTGTTGATAAGTGGTAATATTATTAGTTTATGATGAAGCAGTATAAAATTATCCTAAATAGGTTATGGTAATTTTGATAAAAGTTTTACTATAGGAGTGAAGAAAAAATGTGCACAGCATTAACTTTAAAAACAAAAGATGGTTATAGTTTATTTGGAAGAAATATGGATTTGTCATATTCATTTAATCAAGCTGTTACTTTATTACCTAGAAATTATGAATATAGAGATAGAGTTACTGGTAATATGAAAAAAACTAAATTTGCAATAATAGGTATGGCAAGTGTTATAGATGATTATCCTGCTTTTGCAGATGCTATGAATGAAAAGGGCCTAGGTTGTGCTGGACTTAACTTTCCAGGTTATTGCTATTTAGAAAAAGATAGAGTTGAAGGTAAAAACAACTTAGCTCCATATGATTTTATTATATGGGTATTGTCAAATTTTGAAACTGTAGATGAAGTCCTAAAAGAAATAGGAAATATAGAATTAGTTGCAGTGCCAATTAATGAAAAGACTCCGCTACCAACACTACATTGGATAATTGCTGATAAATATGGGAAATCTATAGTAATAGAAAAAACAAAAGAAGGGTTAAAAGTTCATGAGAATCCTATTGGAGTTATGACAAATTCTCCAACATTTGATTGGCATTTGACTAATTTAAATGAATATATGAAAACTACTCCTATTCAACCAGAACCTATAAAGTGGAAAGATAAAAAGTTAGAACCACTAGGAGTAGGATTGGGAACTAATGGACTACCAGGAGGATGTTCAGGAGTAGATAGATTTGTAAGAATAGCATATTTAAAAGCAATGCTTTCTGAAACAGAAGATCTAATGACTGGAATAAGCCAATTTTTTCATATGCTAAATAATGTAGCAATGCCTAAAGGCGCTGTTATAACTAATAATCTAGATGATATAACATTATATACTTCATGCATGTGTCAACAAAAAGGTATTTATTATTATTCAACATATAATAACAATGGAATAAGTGCTATCGATATGAACAAAGAAGATTTAGATGCAAAAGAAATTAAGAGATTTGAATATTTAGATAAGTTACATATTACATATCAAAATTAATATTTAAATTTGTATTCTAATGGCAAAAATAAATAAAAATTGGTGTCTTGCTAAAAGTATTTTATAATACCAAAACTTCAACGTATTACTTTGTAGTAAAAATAATTTATAAGGAAATAATATTTGATGTAAGGGTGAAAAAACTCTGATATTCTAGAGAACATAGGAGGAAATGTTATGAGCGTTAAGGAAAGAATTGATGAAATGAAAATTCACCATGAAGAAAGAAAAGAAGAAAGACATGAGAGACATGAAGAAAGAAAATTTGCTCATGAATTAAAGCATCAAATGAAAAAAGAAGAGAAATATGAACATAAACTAGAAAGAGACGCCGAAAAAATTGAAAGAGATGTTGAAAAGGCAAAACACAAGATTCTTGGAGAATAGTAGAAAGTAATAAAAAGTCTATCGATAACAAATTTCGATAGACTTTTTTTATATGTCACAAGTTGTGTTATATTAGAAGTTCTATACTAATCTAAATTTTTACCTGTAAAAGCTAAAGGTAAAAGTTCTTCTAATGTATACTCTAAATATTCTTCTGTACTTTTTGCAATTATTATTTTAAAAGTTTTTAAGTCACAAAATTCAGCCATGACTTGTCTACATACAGCACAAGGGGCACAGAAGTCACCTTCGCCTTGCTTAACACCTTCTTTATTGCCTACTACAGCAATAGCTGTAAAGTCTTTTTTGCCTTCAGAAATTGCTTTGAAGAAAGCTGTTCTTTCCGCACAGTTTGTTGGTGTATATGCAGCGTTTTCGATATTGCATCCTTGATAAATTTCACCATCAGCACAAAGTAAAGCTGCACCTACATTGAAATTTGAATATGGTGTATAACAAAATTTTTGAGCTTCAAAAGCTTTTTCTATTAATAATTTTTTATTAATCATAACTTTCCTCCGGAATTTTTATTATAAATGTCTAATTTGATTTTGTATAAGAATTTTATCAAAAGTATTAAAATTTATATTTATAAATTCAACTTATAGTATATGTAAATAAAACAAATAAGATACATAGTAAAGTAGAACTATTTAGTAGAAGTCATCTCTAAAGCATTTATACCATTAAGAATGAATGATTCTGTAAGTGAAGCTATTTCATAAGGAGATTCCTTTAAGCCATTATTAAGCCATGATTCAAATATACCTATGCATCCAGATACTATAAAAGTATAGAAATAGTCAAAAGCATTAGTTTTGGGGAATTTGAACATAACAGTCCAAACAGAAAAACATTTTACTCGAATAACTTCTTTTATTTTATTTATAAAATTTCTATCACCATTATTGCTTAATAATACAGTACATATTGATGAATTAGCTTTTAAGTAATTAAAAATATCTACTAATAGAGATATAAGAGTACAGTCTAATTGATCTTTGGAATGTGAAAACATAATTTGATTAAAGTCTTGTAGAAATTCATCTTCAATTTGATCTAATAAATCATATATATCTTTATAATGTAAGTAAAAAGTTCCTCTATTCAAATCAATCTTTTCAGTAAGTTCTTTTACAGAAATATCATTAATACTTTTTTCAAGCATCAATTCTATAAGCCCATCTTTTAAAAATTTTTTTGTTTTTCTAATACGTCTATCTGTATTTTTATTATCCATTTTGAACATCTCCATCTAAAACTATTGTTTTTATAAATGAACACAATATAAAATTTTGTCCATTAATATGCAAATAATTAAAAAACAGTTGAATTATTAACAGAAAATAGAAAATTGGTCATTGATACAAGTGTTTTGGTTAATTATAATCTAATAAGAAAAGAAAATCAACACAGTGTATAGTAATGAAAAGTTGTTAATGAAAAGTAGGTGAATATATGAAGGAAAAATTTTTTAAGGCTGTTGTAAAGTATAAGAAATTTATTGTGATTAGTTTCTTGATTTTTGCTTTAATCTCAATGTTATGTAAACGACTTGTTTCAGTAAATTATGATATGAATGCATATCTTCCAGATAATACTGCATCAACAGTTTCAATAGAAGTAATGGAGAAGGAATTTGGTGGGGGAATTCCTAATGCTAGGGTTATGGTATCTAATGTTACTATACCTGAAGCAATGGAATTAAAAGAAAAAATAAAAGACATTGATGGTGTTGATGATGTAACTTGGTTAGATGATGAAGCAGATATTACTATTCCTATTGAAACTTTAGATAAAGACGTAGTAGATACGTATTACAAAAATAGTAGTGCTTTATTTTCAGTTACCATAAATGAAGATAAGACAATAAAAGCAGTCTTATCAAGTGGAGTTACTACAGTAATAGGATTTTTAGCATTAGCAGTTATGAAATTTAAGATAGGACCAGATCTTGGGTTAGCATTGGCTAAAGGAATAGCACTAAGTCTTGTAACAGTATTTGTTTTTGCACCAGGAGTAATTTTATATTGTAATAATTTAATAAATAAAACTGAACATAAAAGTTTTATGCCATCATTTGATGGTGTTGGAAAACTAGTTGAAAAACTTATTATTCCGTCCGTAGTTATATTTACAATTATGATCATACCATCGTATCTGGCCTCAATAAATAATGAGTATTATTATGGATCATCGAAGATATTTGGATTGGAAACTAAATTAGGACAAGATACAAAGAGAATTGAAGATGAGTTTGGCAAATTTAATAACTATGTTTTGATGGTGCCAAGAGGTGATTTTGAAACAGAAGAAAATCTTTCTAATAAACTGAAAGATCTTAAAGAGGTAACTTCTATCATATCTTATGTGGATAAAGCAGGAGCAGAAGTTCCAATGGAATATGTTGATAAAGATGTATTATCAAAATTAATTAGTGACAATTACAGTAGAATGATAATTAATGTTAAAACAGATTATGAAGGGAAAGAAGCTTTTGATGTAGTAGAAAAAATTCGTTCTACTGCTAAAGAATATTATGGTGATAAATATTATTTGGCTGGACAAACTGTCAGTACCTATGATTTGATGGATACAATAACAGAAGATATGATCAGTGTAAATTTATTATCAATTGGTGCTGTATTTATAGTACTAGTAATATCTATGAGATCAATATCTATACCAGCAATTCTTGTATTAGCGATAGAAACAGCAATATGGTTTAATTTATCAATACCATATTATAGAGGAACGCCGTTATTTTATATTGCTTATTTAATTATCAGTTCAATTCAACTTGGAGCAACAGTAGATTATGCAATTTTAATGACTGAAAGATATATTGATTTTAGAAAAAAACTTTATAAAAAAGATGCAATTAAGAAAACAGTATCAGTAGTGATGGTATCAATTCTTACATCAGGGACAGTTATGACTGGAGTAGGATTCTTTTTAGGATATGTGTCAAGTCATGGTATTTTATCTCAATTGGGAATGTTACTAGGGCGAGGAACAATATGTTCTTTAGGTATTGTTGTTTTTGTTGTACCAGGATTATTGTATGTTTTTGATAGTTTTATTCTAAGAAAAAAAGAAGTAGTTTTTTCAAAGAAAGAAGATATTAATTTAGAGGGAGAGGAAGCGGTATAGATGAATAAGAATTGCAAATGGCTAAAAAGAGTAACAGCGACATCTATGATGTCCGTATTTATAATTTCAAGTATGATACCAACAGTAGTTCAAGGGTCTCCAATATCTACTGCAAAAGAAGAAGTAGTATATGTAAACTTAGATTCCAATGGAAAGTTAATTGGAACTTATGTAGTAAATATTTTTAATGATGCCGATATAGTCGATTATGGAGATTATAGTAAAGTAAGAAATATGAATACTAACGATAATATTAAATATAAAGATGGTGTAGTGAATATAAAAAATTCTAAGGATAAGTTATATTATGAAGGCACTATGGAAAATGCAGAAATACCTTGGGATGTTAGTATAACTTATAAAATGGATGGCAAAGAATATTCTGCAGAGGATATTGCAGGACGTAGTGGTAAACTTGCTATGGAAATTAAGATATCAGAAAATAAAAAAGCAACATCGGGATTTTTTGAAAATTATGCAATACAAACAACAGTACAGTTAAGCAGTAAAAAGTGCAAAAATATAAAAAGTGATGATGCAACTGTAGCTAATGTTGGAAAGTTAAAACAACTTACTTATACTACAATGCCAGGTAATGAAAAAGATATTAATATAACAGCTGATGTGAAAAACTTTGAAGTTGGAAGTATAGCTATAAATGGTATAAAACTTAATTTAGGTATTAATAAGGATAGCATTGATACTAGCAATCTTACAAATGAAATAGGAAAATTACAATCAGCAGTTAAAGCAGTTGATAATGGTGCTAATAATTTAAATGATGGAGCTGAAAGTCTTGAAAGTGGAACAGTAAAATTAGATGAAGGAATAGAAACTATAAACAAAGCTTTGAAAACTTTAAACGGAAAATCTTCATCTTTAAATGATGGATCTACTGAAGTGAAAAATGCATTAAAAACTATTGAAACATCATTGAATAAGGTAAATGCTTCTTCTGAAGAATTTGTAAAGTTAAGAGCTGCATCAACTGAAATAAAAGACGGAATTTCAAAACTTGTTAATGGCTTGTCAGCAGTGGATAATTCTATAAATGATTATTATAATGGCTTGTCATCAGCTGGATTAAAAGATACAAATGAATTTGTAAATAATCATAATAAGGCTGTTGAGGCATTAGCAATAACAAATACTGAAAGAGAAATTTATGAAGCATATGTTTCTAATGGGATAAATGGTGTACAAGTTAAGTTATCAACTTTAGCGGCATCAGGAGATAAGGAATCTATTGAACTTTTAAAGAAGTATACTTCTGGAGATACTAATGCAATAGTAGATTATATTACAAGTGCCGGGAAGAGAATATCTTTAGAAACACTTTTAAAAGCAGATATTTCATATATTCAAGGTAGTAATAAGTTAATAAATGGCATAGATTCGGTGCTAGATAAAGAAAATGGTGAACTTATGAAAGGAGCACTTACTCTTAAAGAAAACTATGAGATTTTTGATAAGAGTATTGAAGAATTAGTAACATCATTAAGTAATCTTATGGTAAATATCAATGAGTTAAAGAATGGGATTACATTACTTAATGAAAATTATAGTACATTACATTCTGGAACAAAAGATTATACAGATGCCGTAGATAGTATAACTACAGGATATCAATCAATATCTTCAGGAGCTAGTGAATTAGTGAAGGGAACTTCTCAATTGCATAGTGGTACTAAAACGATGGTGTCTGGAACAGGACAGTTTGTAGAAGAAACAAGTGGATTGCAAAGTAATGTAGATAATGAAATTGATTCAATGTTAAAAAACTTTACAGGATCAGATTCAGAAATTAAATCATTTGTATCTGATAAGAATAAAAATGTTAATTCAGTGCAATTTGTAATTCAAGCAGATGGTGTAAAAAAAGAAAGTATTAAAATAGAAGAAGATAAGAAAACAGAAAAGCTAAATATATGGCAAAAGTTTTTAAACTTATTTAAGCTATAATTGTTTTTTAGATGGAATGGGATTCAATTAATTTTGAATCCTATTTTTTTCAGAAATAAATGCAATGGTGCAATTTATCATTATTTACAGAAGAGTTCTTATAGTTTAAAAATTGCGTATAGTATATATAGTTATTATTTTTGAAGTGGGAAATTACTAAGAAATATACAGATGGATTAGTTGATAAAGGAGGCGTATCTACTAATGTTTTTAAGGCTATCATGGGTAGTGATGTAACTAAAGAATTTTTCAATAAAGTGTTTTTTGGAACAAGCAATATAATAGACTTATAAATTTATTTAAAGTAGGTGTCGCATTAAAGTGAAAAGTTGTTAGCAACACTTAACCTGTGCCTTGTGCCATCATACCTGTGTCCTATGATTCTATTTTGCTAAAAAAACTGCCGCACTCTTATACCTAACTCCTTTGTGCAACAGCTCATTTAAATAATAAAATATTAATTAAGTTTTCCTTCTTGGTTTAACTTATCGATTTTCTTTATCTTATCAAATAGAATGGGGTTTTCATTTTGAATTTGATTTTTATGTGATAAAATTACTTTCCATATATTTTTAGGAACCTCGAATTGACTAAAGTTCCCGCAAATCGGTGTACCTTCAAGCAAAGAAAACATATAGTCAAGTTCTTCATCAGAGTACTTTGGTCTCATAGCTAAACTGCTATATAGATTAACGAATTCGAAAGGATCAGTATGGTTGAAATCAAATGATTTATTCCACCAGTTTGTATATTTCTCAAAACCATTTATACCCATAAGTTCATCTTTTATAGCATTAGCTGCATGATAACCACACATTAAGGCACCTTGAACAATAACTTCTACGTGAGCTGCACTATCACCAATTACAAGTACATTATCAATGTATGGTTTTTTAAGTGAATCATAAGATTTAAGGGAGCAACCTCTTTTTTCTATGATATGAGAGTTAGTAAAGTTATGTTTCATTGGACTGTTTTTAATAAATTTTTTAAAAAGAACATCAGGTCTTAAAGCTTTAGTACCCATAATTGTAATTTCAATAGCATCAGTGCCTTCAATAGCAGATTCGATGATTACTTCTGCAAAAGGGTGATATTTGCTGCCATAAAATTGATTCCAGCTTTGTGGTTCAAATCCAGTGGCACCTTCTACAATGCAACTGAAGACAAGGGGGGTGCCGTGGAGAACACGTCCTTTATTAAGACCAAATAATCCAGTTAACTTTGCATTTGCACCTTCAGCAATGACAACTTTTTTAGCATTTAAAGTATAAGTTGTATTTCCTTTAAGATCTACACTTACATAATTACCTTTGTCAGAACCGCCACATGCCAAAGTTGACATTCTAACATCAACACCTAAATTTACACATTCATTATATAAGTCATAAAGAAGTTTTTGCTTATCAAACTTTACGGCAAATGCTTTTGGATTAGGAAGAGCAAAATGAATTCTGTGACCTTTTGGAGATGTATAATATTTATTTTTTACTTTAACTAGTTTTCCAGTATAAGTAACTTCAAAATTATTTTTTGTAAACAATATTTTTTCATCTTTTAAATTAATAAATTCATTTTCATATCCATCGTTAAGAATAAATTGAGCAGAACATGCTCTTCGTAATTGTTGAAAGTCCTTATTTTTCTCAACAAGTGTAACTTTTAACCCTAATTCAATTGCAGTTTTTGCAGTCATAAGTCCTGCTGGACCTCCTCCAATAATTAATAAATCAATAATATTATTCATAAAACCAGCTCCACACTTTTATATCCATCTTAAAATATATTTTAGGATGGATATAAATATAATAATTTTATTAAAATATTAAAAAGGATTGATACATTTAAATGTTTATTAGTTAGTTTTATAAAAATCTCTAATAATTTTCAATAAGTCCATTAAAACAGAATCTAAAAATAAATCTTTTCTATAAATTAGATTAATAGTTTGTATAGGTGCATAATCTTCAATGGATATTGATTTAAAATTAATATTGTCTATAGAGTTTAAAAATGATTTTGGCAATATACTGACATTATCTGATTTTTCAACTAATGCAATACAGGAAGTTAAATTTGCTACTTGAATAATTGGTGTACATGTATGATTTATCACACTAAAAGCTTTATCAATATTTTTTCTTGATGCAGAAAATTTAGGTAACAAAACTAGAGGTTCAGAGGTTAAATCTTTTAGCTTTATGGAGTCATAATTTGAAAGTTTTGACTCTAGTGGTACAGTAGCTAAATATGGGTCTATGCTCAGAACTTCTGAATGAATTGAAGAATCTTCAATAGAAGAATAGATAATACCTATATCTAACTTTCCATTTCTAACATCATCTACAATAGTTTGGCTACTATGTTCTTCCATAGTTAATAATATATTTTTATGTAGTTTATTAAAATTTGAGCATGGAACTAATATTAAATGGCATCCTGAAGCGCCAATTTTTATTTGTGTTCTTGATTTACCAGCATAATTTTTTATATCTGATTTTGTTTGCTCAATATCAAATAATATCTTATAGGCATGGTCTTGTAGAATTTTCCCTTCTTCTGTTAAAACAGTTTTTTTAGAAACATATTTAAAAAGTTTAGCTCCCATGATATTTTCTAATATTTTTATTTGATTGCTTAGTGTTGGTTGAGATATATGTAGACGTTCTGCTGCCTTTGTATAATGAAGCTCTTCAGAAAGTACAAGGAAATAGTTTAATAATCTAAGTTCTAACAAAATAATACCCCCTAATTTAATCATAGATAGAAACTATAATTATCATATTAAATATAGTATTGATGAATATATGATAAACGATTACAATAAAAATGTAAACAATATCATTAGCAAAAGATAAAAGTTTTAAGGAGGATGGGTAAAATGAATTACAGGAACTTGGCAGTAGAAATTATAAAAAATGTTGGCGGAAAAGAAAATATTTTATCATTAACTAATTGTGCTACAAGATTAAGATTTAATCTTAAAGATGATAGTAAAGCCAATAGTGATATATTGAAAAAGACAAAAGGTGTTATGGGAGTTGTTAATAAAGGTGGGCAATATCAAGTTATTATAGGTAGTGATGTTGCTAACGTATGCAAGGAAATAAATGATTTAGCTAATCTACAGGATAATACAGCAGCTGTAGAGGAAGATAATAAAAATGCAGTAGTAAAAGTATTAGATACAATAGCAGGTATATTTACACCGATTATACCAGCAATAACTGGTGCAGGAATGTTAAAAGCTGTTATGGCTTTACTAGTAAGTTTTAAAGTGATTAGTACAAGCAGTCAGACTTATTCAATTTTAAATTTCATGGCAGATGCAGCATTTTATTTCTTACCATTCTTGCTTGCAAACTCTGCAGCAAAGAAGTTTAAATGTAACACTTATATGGCAATGACACTAGCAGCAGTATTACTTCATCCTAATTTTTCAGCTATGGTGGATGTAGCAAAAACAACAGGAGAAGGAATTAAATTTTTAGGAATTCCTGTGACAATAGCAACATATTCTTCATCTGTTATTCCAATAATTTTAGGTGTATGGTTAATGTCTTTTGTTGAACCAATAGCAGATAAAGTTTCACCAAAGGCAATAAAGTTTTTTACAAAACCATTAATTACATTAGTAGTTGCTGGACTTGGAACATTAATAGTACTAGGACCTATTGGTAATGTTTGTGGTAATGGAATCTCAGCTGGAATAGAATTTTTAAATAAGTATGCAAATTGGTTAGTTCCATTTATCGTAGGTACATTTTCACCATTATTAGTAATGACAGGTATGCATTATGGATTAATTCCTATTGGTATAAATAATTTAGCTACAGCTGGATTTGATACAGTAGTAGGACCTGGTATGCTTGGGTCTAATATCGCACAAGGAGCAGCATCTCTTGCAGTAGCTTGTAAAACAAAGAATTCAGAACTTAAACAATTAGCAACATCAGCAGGTATTACAGGTGTTTGCGGTATTACAGAACCAGCTATGTATGGTGTTACACTTAAGTTAAAGAGACCATTAATTGGTGTTATGATTGGTGGGGGAGTATCAGGATTATTCTTAGGAATCTTTGGTGTAGGTAGATATACATCAGGTTCACCAGGACTTTTAGCTCTTCCAGGATATATTGGTACTGACGGATTTAGAAATATAATATTTGCATGTATCGGAGCAGCTATAGCATTTGTAGTTTCATTTGTAGTTACATATTTTGTTGGATTTGAAGATGTAGTGGAGGAAAATAGTGAAGAAAAAGTAGTAGAATCTACTACTAAAGATACAGCAGTACATTCTCCACTAAGTGGAAGATGTGTGCAATTAAGTGAAGTTAGTGATCCAATGTTTGCAGAAGGCATGATGGGAAACGGCATTGCTATAATACCACAAGAAGGAAGAGTTGTTTCACCAGTAGATGGAGTGATTTCAGCTATCTTTGATACAAAACATGCTATCGGAATTAAGTCAAATGATGGAGCAGAAATTTTAATTCATGTGGGAATAGATACTGTAAATTTAAAAGGAAAACATTTTAATGCAAAAGTTAAAGCTGGAGATTCTATTAAAAAAGGAGATTTGCTATTAGAATTTGATATTAATGCAATAAAGAAAGCAGGATATGATGTTATTACACCAGTTATAATAACTAATACCGGAGATTATTCTGATATAATAGGCTCAGAAAAAGTTGGATTAGAAGTAAAAGAAAGAGAACAATTAATAACACTTGTTAAGTAATAGATTTTGGAGGTATATATTATGAATTTAGGTTTTCCAGAAGGATTTTTATGGGGTGGAGCATTAGCAGCCAATCAATGTGAAGGTGGATACAGAGAAGGAGGTAAAGGGTTAACAACAGTTGACCTTTGCCCCGCTGGTAAAAATAGATTAGATGTTATGAAAGGAAATATTGGTGAATTAAAAATCAGGGAAGATGAGTTTTATCCTTCACATGAAGCAATAGATTTTTATCACAAATATAAGGAGGACATTGCATTATTTTCAGAAATGGGCTTTAAATGTCTTAGAATATCTATAGCATGGTCAAGAATTTTCCCAAATGGAGATGAAGAAATACCAAATGAAGAGGGGTTAAAATTTTATGATTCAATGTTTGATGAAATGATTAAATATGGTATTGAACCTATAGTAACGATATGTCATTTTGATACTCCTATTGGGATAATAGAAAAATTCGGAGGATGGAAAAATAGAAAATTTGTAGATTTCTATTTAAATTATTGCAAAGTAATATTTGAAAGATATAAGGATAAAGTTAAGTACTGGATGACTTTTAATGAAATAAATATGATATTACATTTACCATTCTTAGGCGCTGGTGTTAGATTTGAAGAGGGAGATAATAGACTTCAAGTTATGTATCAATCAGCACATCATGAATTAATAGCAAGTGCACTAGCTACAAAACTTGCTCATGAGATGATGCCGAATTCTATGGTAGGATGTATGCTTGCAGCAGGAGAGTTTTATCCATATTCATGTAATCCAAAAGATGTAATGGAAGCAAAGAGACAAGATAGAAAAAATCTTTTATTTATAGATGTTCAGTCAAGGGGAGAATATCCAGGATATGCAAAGAGATTTTTTAGAGAAAACAATATTGAAATAGTAATGGAACCAGAAGATGAAAAGATTCTAAAAGAGAATACTGTTGATTTTATTGGATTTAGTTATTATTCAAGTAGATGTGCTTCTGTTGATCCAGAAATATTAAATGGTAAGACATCAGGAAATGCATTTAAATCTGTAAGAAATCCATATCTAAATGTTTCAGAATGGGGTTGGCAAATAGATCCAGAAGGACTAAGAATAACTTGCAATAGTCTTCATGATAGATATCAAAAACCGTTATTTATTGTTGAAAATGGATTAGGTGCTAATGATATAGTAAAAGAAGATGGTTCAATAGATGATGATTATAGAATTCAATACTTAAAAGAACATGTATTAGCTATGAAAGAGTCTATTTTAGATGGTGTAAATATAATAGGGTATACACCATGGGGATGTATAGATATTGTTTCAGCATCTACAGGTGAAATGAAAAAGCGTTATGGATTTATATATGTTGATAAAGATAATGAAGGTAATGGAACTTTAGAAAGAAGAAAGAAGAAAAGTTTTAATTGGTATAAAGAAGTTATAAAATCTAACGGTGAAAATTTATAAAAGCATAAGTGAATTAATTCCGTAATAAGTATTAATTAAAATCTCTCTTGTTATAATAATAAAAGAAAGAACTGCTACAAGAAAAATGATTGTGGTAGTTCTTTTTTTGTAAGAAGGTGCTATAAATTAGAATATAATTTTAAGTTTTAGATATAGAATAAGTTGTTTTAGTAATCTTAAATCAACACTTAAGTATAATAGTTTTATATAGGTAATAAAGATATTTTACCTATTCAAAAATATTGATAAAAAATGTAATTAATTTCAAAAATAATAAAAGTATTGTCACAATATGACTACTTTGGTAAATGGACTTCATAGCAGAAAAAAATGGTGGTATAATAAAAAAATGTATGAGGAAAATCGACACTCCTGCCGGTTTTAAATATTTTGAAAAACAAAGGAGAATTATATCATGAATGAAGTAATTATGTTCTTTCTTGCTATTTTACCAATTATATGGCTTATAATAGCACTTACTGGTTTAAAAATGCCAGGTCACATTGCATGTCCTATTACTCTTGTTATTTCTGCAATTCTTGCAGCAATAGTATGGCACATGGATTCTGTTAATATGCTTACTGCAGGATTGGAAGGTATCGTAATGGCATTATGGCCGATTTCCCTAGTTATCATCGCAGCCATTTTCACTTACAACTTATGCCTTCATACAGGAGCTATGGAAGTAATTAAGCGTATGCTTACTACTGTATCTTGCGATAAGCGTATTTTAGTATTAATTATTGCTTGGGGATTCGGTGGTTTCATGGAAGGTATGGCAGGTTTCGGAACTGCAGTTGCAATCCCAGCAGGTATTCTTTGTGGATTAGGATTTGAACCAATATTTGCTGCAGTTGTTTGCTTAGTTGCTAATGCTACTCCAACTGCTTTTGGGTCAATAGGTATTCCAACTATTACTTTAGCTAATATTACTGAACTTGATGTAATGAAAGTTGCATTTGCTACTACTGTACAAATAGCACCATTAGTTATATTAACACCATTCCTTATGGTTATTCTAACAGGTAAATCTGTAAAAGCATTAAAGGGAGTGTTACCTGCTACCCTTGCAAGTGGACTTGCTTTTTCAATTCCACAAATGTTAGCAGCTAAATTTATGGGAGCTGAACTTGCTAATATTTTAGGTTCTATTTGTGCTATGGCAGTTATAATCTTAATTAGTAAATTAAGCAAGAAGGAAGTTCCAGCTGAATATAAGATGGATCTTCCAGAAGAGATGACTAATACAAAGACTACACTTAAGGAAGCTCTTTGTGCATGGAGTCCATTTATTTTAATATTTGTATTATTAGTTATTACATCTAAGGCTGTTCCAATTGTTCATAATACTTTAGGAGCTGTTAAGACTTCTGTACGTATCTATCAAGGTAAAGGTGGTTCAGATACAGTATTTAGTTGGATTGTAACACCAGGTATTCTAATTTTCTTAGCAGCTATTATTGGTGGTAAGATCCAAAAGGCTTCTTTTAAAGAAATTGGTGGTGTATTTGTAGCTAGTGTTAAACAAATGTCTAAAACAGTTCTTACTATAGCATCTATTATGGCTGCTGCTAAGATTATGGGTTATAGTGGAATGATTGATAGTATAGCTAGTATAATTGTTTCTATTACAGGAGGACTTTATCCATTAGTAGCACCATTAATTGGTTCTGTGGGAAGTTTTGTTACTGGAAGTGGTACTTCATCAAGTGTACTTTTCGGTGGTTTACAATTACACACTGCTCAAACATTAAATATGGATCCAACATGGCTTTGTGCTGCTAACTCTGCAGGTGCTGATGCTGGTAAGATGATTTCACCACAAAGTATAGCCATTGCTATTGCTGCAATTAATAAACCAGGTTTAGAAAGCAAAATTATGTCTAAAGCTATTCGTTTCTATTTATTATTTGTTGTGTTAATGGGTATTATTTGTTATGCAGGCTTAATGTTATTCTAATAGAAAAATTATAATAGTATTTTATATAAGTATAGCGGTAGCATTCTTGAAAAGAAGTATAGTTTCGTTTTGAGGATATTACCGCTTTCCTTTTATTTATTAATTTATAGAGAGGTTATGGTAGTAATGTTTTATTTTATAGATAGAGATTTAGAAAAGATGGCGTCTGACATTTCAACAAGCTGGGAAAACACAGTGGCAGTATTTACTGAAAAAGAGATTTGTAAATATACTTTTCCAGATGAAATAAAGTCAGCAAAGATTTTTCCAAGCAATAATAATAGGTTTTGTAAAGTTGAGGTTTATGAAAAGTATATAAGTGGAACATTTTCTATACCAAATAAAAAAAAGAAAAAACAAAAGCATAGTTTTTCTTTTTTGATTTGGAATAAAGGTATTGTATTTATAGATGATAATAATTTTATTAATAGGTGTATTGGAAAGATGCAAGGAAAGAAAACTTATAATTCTAACAAAATAGGAAGAGTATTTGTATCTTTCCTAGAACATTTTATATACAATGACTTGTTATATATAGATAAGTTGGAAGATTATATTTCAAATTTAGAGGCGTTAGTGCTAGATGGAAAAATAGAAGATTTCAATAAAAAGATAATTGATTTCAGAAATAAGACAACGCCTTTTACATATTATTATAGTCAGCTAGAAGATGTAGTTACTACATTACAAACAAATGAGTATAAGTTATTTGATGAAGAAGAAGAAAGACTGTTTGATCTTTTTGGTGCTAGAGTAGGAAGATTAAAAAACGAAGTGCATATTTTAAGAGAATATTCTGTTCAAGTAAGAGAAATATATCAATCACAGCTAAGTGCTAAGCAAAATGAAACTATGATGATCATAACAATTATAACAGCGATATTTTTCCCGTTGTCACTTATTACAGGATGGTATGGTATGAATTTTGTAAATATGCCGGAGTTACACTGGAAATATGGGTATCCTGTTATAATAATTATCAGTTCAATTATAGTAATATTTTGTATATGGATTTTTAAAAGAAAAAAATATTTATAATTTGTTAAATAAAAGTTATTAATGGATATATAGAAACATTTTTAAAACATATATATAATTAAATATGTAAATAATAGATTTAAATCTAAAGATAAATGAGGTGAAATTATGAATAAGTTTATGGAACAAGCTACATCAATAAAGGATGATATAATTAATTATAGAAGAACTCTTCATAGTAATCCTGAAGTAGGAGATACTCTTCCTAAAACAAAAGCTTATGTTATGGAAGAGTTAAGAAAATTAGGATATGATCCTAAGGAAATATGTGAAAGTGGAATAGTAGCTACAATAGAAGGAAAAAAGCCTGGTAAGACATTTTTATTAAGAGCAGATATGGATGCATTACCAGTAAAGGAAGCTACTGAATGTGAATTCAAGTCAAATAATGGATGTATGCATGCTTGTGGTCATGATATGCATACAGCTATGCTTTTAGGCGCAGCTAAGCTATTAAGAGAAAATCAAGATGATATAGAAGGTACTGTTAAGTTAGTATTTCAACCGGATGAGGAAGGATTTACTGGAGCTAAAAAGATGCTGAAAGCAGGAGTGCTTGAAAATCCTAAGGTTGATGCAGCAATGGCAATGCATGTACATTCAGGAACACCTTCCAATGTAGTATTATGTGGATTAGGAACTAGTATTGCAGGATGTAACAAGTTTAGAATAGTTGTAAAGGGAGCTGGTTGTCATGGTGCTATGCCAGAAACTGGTGTAGATCCGATAAATATAGCAGCACATATATACATAGCGCTTCAAGAAATAACAAGTAGAGAAATATCTGCAACTAATTCTGCAGTGGTAACAATAGGTAAGTTCTCTGGAGGAGATGCAGCAAACATAATACCAGGTGAAGTTATTATGGAAGGTACTATTAGAAGTTTAAACAAAGAAGTGGGAGAGTTTATATTTAACAGAATTAATGATATAGTTACTGCTACTGCTAAGATGTTTAGAGGCGAGGCAGAACTAATTGAATTAGCTTCAGTGCCACCACTAGCTAATGATAATAAGTTAGCTCATGAAGTTACTAATTATATGAAAGATCTAGTGGGAGAAAGAGCAGTTGTTTTATTTGAAGCTGGGGGAATGGGTTCAGAAGATTTTGCTTCTTATTCATATGAAGTACCAAGCTTATATGTTATGTTAGGTGCAGGGACAAAACAGGAAAATACTTTGTATGGAGAACCAATGCATAGCAAACAAGTTGTTTTTAATGAAGATATATTACCAACAGGAGCAGCTATCCATGCATATAGTGCTATTATGTGGTTGAAAAATAATAAGTAACTATTAAAAAAGTGTTTGAAAAATATTGAAAAATTAATATATAATATAAATGTAACGAGTAGTTATAATAACGTAAATCCAGTTATTATAACTGCTCGTTTTTTTATTAACATAAAGAGGAGGATTTTTTGTGGAAAGTATTAAAAAACCAATAGTGAAAGATAATACGAAAATAATTTTATCAGTATTAGTATTTAGTGCTTTTATAGGAGTATTTAATGAAACTATATTAAACGTTGCATTAAATACTCTTATGGATGAAATGAAAGTAACAGCAGCGACAATACAATGGATTGTTACTGGTTATATGATAGTAGTTTCAGTAATGGTTCCAGTTACAGCATTTCTAATACAATCTTTTGAAACTAAAAAATTATATCTTGGAGCTATGGCATTTCTTTTAATTGGGACTATATCGGCGGCTTGTTCAAAGGTATTTTTTATGTTGCTTATATCAAGAATGGTACAAGCAATAGGGACAGGAATGATGATTCCTATTATGATGAATTCAATTTTAATGGTAACACCACCAGAAAAACATGGTTCAGTGATGGGGGTAGGTGTTTGTGCAGTGCAACTTGGACCAGCCCTTGGACCAACAATATCAGGATATTTATTGCAATATTTTAGTTGGCATGTACTATTTATAATATTAATTCCAATTATAGTGATTTGCATGATATTGGGATATGTATATCTTGTAAACTTATCAGAACTTACAAAACCTAAACTGGATATTTTATCAATTATATTATCAACATTAGGTGTTGGGGGAATTATATATGGACTAAGCACTTTTAGTGGAGGTGAAAATATAATTTCTACTGTTTTAATATTTGCTGTTGGCATTATTGCATTTACAGTATTTTGTTTCCGTCAATTATCATTGAAAGAACCTATGCTTGAAATACGCACGTTTAAATTTCCGTTATTCTCTATTGGGGTTATTCTTGTAATGATTTCTATGATGACTGTATTTACTATGAATGTTATGCTTCCGATATTTCTTCAAGGTGCCTTAAAAACTACTACTTTTTTAGCTGCTTTAGTGTTACTTCCAGCAACATTATGTAATGGATGTGTATCACTTATTGGAGGAAGGTTATATGATAAAATTGGTTCACGAATTCTTATACCTACAGGTTTTGCTATAATCACAGTTGCTTTATTTATTTTATCAACAGTAGGGACTGAAACAGGATTATTAAAGATTGTGATTACATACGCTATAGTTTGTATTGGAATTGGATGCACTTTATCTATTTCTCAAACAAGTGCTTTAAATATATTACCAAAACAGTATTATCCACATGGAGTAGCAATTCTAAATACACTTCAACAAGTAGCAGCAGCGATAGGTTCTGCAGTATTTATTGGGATAATGTCATCATCTCAGAGCAAAGTATTAGCAACATTAGGATCTGTAGAAGGTTCAGTAGCTTATGGATTTAGAACTGCAGTTTTAGCTTTAAATCTGTTTGCTTTTATTGGATTGTGCCTATCAATTATTATGTCTATAAAAAATAAAAAGAAATAATATTGTTTATGAAACATGAATTAGAAGCTATTGCCAATAAATAAAATTTGTTAGCAATAGTTTCTTTTTATTATAGTATAATGTGGAATATGAGCTCTTTTGTTGTTATTGACAGAAACTATTCAATTACGTATGATATAAGATATTTAAAGACAGCATTAATGATAGGAGATATCTATGAAAAGATTCAAAAGAATTTATATAGAAATAACAAATGTATGTAATTTAAGTTGTAACTTTTGTCCGAAGACTAAAAGACAGTTAAAATTTATGGATGAAGAAACTTTTTCACATATTTTAAAGGAAATAAAACCTTATACAGATTATATATATTTTCATCTTATGGGAGAACCACTTTTAAATCCTAATATAGAAAAATTTTTAGAACTTAGTAGAGAAGCAGGATTTAAGGTGAATATAACAACAAATGGGACACTACTTAATAAAGTAAAAACGATATTATACAAAGCAAAGGCTTTAAGACAAGTTAATATATCATTGCACAGTTTTGAAGCTAATGATGTAGCAGTAAATTTTAATGAATATGTGGAAGAGGTACTTAATTTTGCTGAGTATTGTAGTGACAATACTAATATAATTTCAGCATTAAGACTATGGAATTTAGATAGTGTTGATTTGAAAGGAGAAAACGATAGAAATATCGAGATTTTTAGAATAATAGAAGAAAAGTTTAATCTTAATTATGACTTAAAAGAAAAAATAGATAAAGATAAAAAAGCCAAAATTGGAGATCGAATATATTTACATGCAGCAGAAAAGTTTAGCTGGCCAAGTACTGATGCAAATATTATAGGAGATAAAGGTTTTTGTTATGGATTAAGGGATCAACTAGGAGTATTGGTAGATGGTACTGTTGTACCTTGTTGTTTAGATAGTGAAGGAAATATAAAATTAGGAAATATATTAGAAGATACTTTAGATGAAATACTAGAAGGTGAAAGAGCTGTAAAGTTGTATGATGGATTTTCAAATAGAACAGCCGTTGAAGATTTATGCAAAAGATGTGGCTATAGAAGAAGATTTTAGAATTCACTTTTATAGAAATAGTATTATAATGGATTTAAAGAGGTGATGTTATGATTAATTTTGCTCATAGAGGAGCTAGCAATGATTACCCAGAAAATACATTATTAGCTTTTGAAAATGCTATTAAGATAGGGGCTACAGGAATAGAACTAGATGTTCATAAGACAAAAGACAATATTCTTGTTGTTATACATGATGAGGATGTGGAACGAACTTTTTTAGGAAAAGGACTAATAAAGGACTTTAATTTTAATGATCTTTTGAAGTTGAGAAATAGAAGAAAGCTTTTTGAAGATAATGAGAAATGTAGGATACCAACATTAGAAGAAGTATTAAAGTTAGTTAAAGAAAGTGATGTATTATTAAATATAGAGATAAAAAATGATGAAGTAGACTATCTTAATATAGAAGAAGATACTATTAAATTAGTAAAAAAGTATAATTTGCAAGAGAGAGTTATTTTATCTAGTTTTAATCATAAAGCTGTAAAGAGATGCAAGGAAATTGATGAAACTATAAAGACTGGAATTTTGTATGATGAAGATATCGAAAATGTTATTGAATATGCAAAGTGCCTTAAAGCTGATGCAATTCATCCTAGCATAAGACTGGTTACAGAAGATTTAATAAAAGAAGCAAAAGAAAATCATATTGCTGTTAATATATATACAGTAAATAATCCTGTCCATATGAGAAAGTTAATATCCTTAAAAGTAGATGGCTTATTTACTGATTATCCAGAGTTATTAAGAGATATAATGCAGAATAAATAATGGATATTTTCGATTAAGATGGAGACTGCCGCGGAAAAGACTGTGGCAGTTTTTTTATGAAGAAGATACGATAATGCACAGATATAAAAGTATTGATAGTTATGAATTATTAGTTACTAATACAACATTGTGAAATGAATAATTGTAAATTGTAATTTTAAGATGTAGTATATATAATAGTGTTACGTAAAAAAATAATAAGGTGTGGTAAAATGTCAGTTTTAGCAGAGGCAATTAAAGAAATATTAGAAGAAAATATTATTAAGGTCGTTATAAGCAATAAGGCAAATAAAGATGTTAAATATAATAAAATAAACATTGCTCTTAAAGAAAAAAATAATAAACAATATTATCAAATAGAGAAGTTTACAGATAAACAAGTGTTTCATGAAAATATAGATAAATCACAATTAGAAGAGAAATTAATAGAAAAAATAGAAAATAACTATAAACAAGTTTCAGCATGGTCAGAAACTACTACTTTTGATTTGAAAATATCTAAAAAAGGAAAGGTTCATCTAAGCAAAAGAAAAAGTGACAATGCAAAGATGGTAAATAAAAGTCATAATAAAGAAAAAAATTATATCCTTAAAGAAGGAATGATAATAGAACCATTAATAGACTTAGGAGTATTTACAAAGGAAGGAAAAGTAGTAAAATCTAAATACGATAAATATAAGCAAATAAACAGATTCGTTGAGATAATAGATGATGAAATAAAGAAAAATGATTATAAAGAACTTACTATTTTAGACTTTGGATGTGGTAAATCATATTTAACTTTTGTACTATATTATTATTTTGTGAAAATTAAAAATATAAAAGTAAAGATGATAGGGTTAGATCTTAAAAAAGATGTTATTAAGAAATGCAATGATATAGCAAAATCATATAATTATGAAAATCTGCATTTTGAACTTGGAGATATAAATGGTTTCAAATATAATAACAAAGTTGATATGGTAATAACTCTTCATGCCTGTGATACAGCTACAGATTATGCATTATATAATGCTATAAAGTGGAATAGTAAAATGATTTTCTCAGTGCCTTGCTGTCAACATGAATTTAACAGAGACATGAAATCTGATAATTTTTCTATATTAACTAAATACGGAATAATACAAGAAAGAATAGCAGCATTGATGACTGATTCTGTAAGAGGAAACTTATTAGAAGCAGTAGGGTATAAAACGCAATTATTAGAATTTATTGATATAGCACATTCACCAAAAAATATTTTAATAAGAGCATCAAAGGGAAATGTATCTAAAGAAAAAAGAGAAAAAGCAATAGAAGAAGTTAATAGATTGATAAAAGAGTTTAATTTTAATCCTACATTATATAAGTTACTTAAAGAAGACTCTTTAATATAATTTCAGTTTGGCAGTGCACAGTCAATGTCGTCAACTTTAGAAAAAACAAGAGCTAGGAAATATATTCCGGTATATAATAGGATGATCCTTATGATAAAATATCTTTTTATCATAAGGAGATTTTTATATGAACAAAACGA
>NZ_JAHLOD010000007.1 GCF_018917145.1 Clostridium bornimense | reverse complement strand
ACTTGTCCATCACCTTTTCCATATACCTTTTTTATATTTCGTATATCTATGTAACTCATTCACTTAACCTCCTTAAAATAGTATTTATTTCTAACTTCTTTATCTTTCTATATGGTATATATGCAATAATCAAAACTATACAACAAAATACTATTATTAGGATAATTAATATTCTATTATCATAATATAATCCATAAGTATCTCTATTCTTAAAATACTGAAAATATGTTCCTAGCAACATTCCTACTCCAATCTGTATAACCGTTGAATATATATATCTTTTGGCTATATCTCCTTTGCTTGCACCTGATAATAAATGTATACCATGCTCCTCTTCTCTTTCCTTTATAGAATTTAATTGTACTGTTATTATTCCAATAGATATGAATAAAAATATCACTCCACTTAATGTTATAGATGCTTTAAAACTTTTACTCAGTTCATTTATCACTATATTTATTTGTTCTTTACAACTACTTAGCTTGAAATCATTTAACTTTAACTTAGAACTTTCACTTCTTATATCAGTAATTGCATCTTTTTTATTATTTGTTATTACCATACACCCAGTAAACCAATACTGTATTTTATCAAGAGTTGCATTTTCTAATGTTATATTACTCATAGGACAAATAACTCTATCCTCTAAATCAACTACTCCTACACTAGAAAAAAAGTAACTATTTTCAGATAATATACCTATAACTTTAGCTTTTCTTTCTTTTAAAGATAAATAATCAAAATATCTAAATTCATCTCCAATTTTATATATGTTCTTATATTTTGAACCTAATATAATTGGTGTCATATTTTTCTCTTCAAAGTCTTCATTCTTAAAAGTTCTTCCTTCTTCCAAACTTAATGGAAATTCATTTAAATAACCACTATCTATATAATAACTTTTTATATTTGAAAATTTTCCTTTTACATTTTCAATAGGATCGATATAATATTTTTCTTCCTCTTTCATAGAATAATAAAATTCTTCATTTTCAGTGAAATTTTCAATAAGCATATTACTGTCTTGAGCTGATAAAGATATAAATTTTTTATTATTTTTTAAAAAACTATATAATTTATATGTATTATCTATATTCTTATTTGAGTATATCTCCATCATCTTATTTGCATTGGTATTATCCACTAATCTATATACTTCCTTATTATTGAACAAATTCTTTGTTTTATTGATAGTATCTAACGTTTCTAATGTAGTACTTAATGCCTCTATTAGTATCATTGTTCCTATTAATACTTGTCCAACTATCATTAGACATATAATAGGTTTCCTTATAATTTCATTAATTGAATATCGTATATTATTCATTTAACAACACCTCATTATCTTAGAAGGTTCCATTTTATTTATATTATATATTGATATACCTGCTGCTATTAATGTAGTAATAATTGTTATGCCTAATACTGCAAGCATAGTGACAAAATAAAATTTTACATATCCGTCTCTTATATATGTTATGAATAAATATGATAAATAGCCTATAAAAAAAGATATTATACTAACTGTACTAAGTTCCTTTAATATTTCTAGTGATATTCTATTTTTAGTAGCTCCCATTGCTCTCTTAATGCCAATAATTCTACTTTTCCTCTTTATCCAATATATAGTAGTAAGACTTATATTTAATATCAATACAATAATAACCTTAATAATATTCTCTATAGAATATACATCTATTTTATTTAAAATTTTTGAAATTGGACTTTGATTTTCACTAATCTTTTCTCTAACTATTACATTTTTATTCTCATATATATTTTTTACATCTTGAAAAATTTCTTCATTTTCTCCTTTACTTTGAAGTATGTAGTGTCCTTGTAAATAAAAACTCGTATTATCTTTTATAAGTGAATCTAAATTAATATAGACACTACTGTCACAAGATGTTTCTTCTTTCCTATCTCCCATAATTCCTATAACCTTATAATATTCGTTTTCAATATAATAATAATTTTCTCCGTTTTTAACGATTATTTCATCCTTTAAATTTTTTCCTATAACCGCTAATTTATTATTCTTATTAAAATCATCTTCATAGAAAAACCTACCTTTTATCATTTTAGGCTCTTTATTTAATTTCCCCTTAAAATATATAGCATACTGCTTGTACCCACCTAAATCATCTCTCATAACCACATATTGGTTATCTAGGCTTAGAATCTTATTATCAATTTTTTCTCCATTATCACATGTAATTGTAAAATTTAAGCTGTTATCCCCTAAAAAAACATTCTCATCTAATTGTAATTTTAAATTTTTTTCTATAGTGTAAATTGAAAATATTAAAAAGAACGACATATTGACGAAAATTATACTTAAAAATATGTTATTTTTATATCGCATATATTCACCTCTTCCAGTTAAAAACATTTTATTACTACATTAATTTCACAATCACTTTCTTGAATAATAACATACTTATATACTCATCAATGAATTCTTTAGACAGTCTTTAGAAAGTCTTATGATTTTATTTCATTTATAAAATAATCAGCCAAAAAATAACAGGCATATTCAGCCTGTTATTGATAAAATTTATTTAACTTTAAAGATTCTAGTCTTATATTTTTTATATCTTAATGCATTAGCTCTCATATAATAAATTATTATTAATTATTCTTATCTATTAATAAACTTATCTAGTCTACTACTTAAATAACACATTAACACAAATAATCTCATTGTTAGTTCCTATCCTCATTGGTGGACCCCATGTAAATAATCCTGAAGTTACAATTATTGAATACCATTTTCATATGCCTTATGTCCATAATCAGTTTCAAAAATGTTGCTTGTGATAAAATTCAAAGGATATACTTGTCCACCATGTGTATGACCAGATAAAACTAAATCACCTATATTCATATATTCATTTATATTTGATGGTTGATGATCTAATACTATTAATTGTAATCTTTTACTTTTATTTTGCTATTATTATAAACTCCTATGGTAAATATTATAACTACGATAATTAAAGCTATTATAAATTCATATGAATTTGATATAGAAGTAAAACCTATACCTGAAATAGCTTTATTTAAAAGTCGTACAATTAGTAAGAAAATAAAAGTAAGTAAAGATACTCCCATCCAATAAGATCCTAACTTACCAACTATTAATCCTACATTCCTTGAAGATAACAAGTATGTTGAAATTGTCATGATAGTCAATATCCCTATTAATATAGTAATTAATATTGAAATTGCTATATTAAAACTACTTTCAGCAAAAATAAACGCTCTATAACCTATATAATAATTTATTAAAATATATAATGTACACACCAAGAACGATCCTACATTTCGCATATATTTTGTCTCCTTTTTACTTTTTATGTAATTTACATAATAAAATCCATATCCTATTATATCATAGACTTTCCTCTATTAATGTAAAAAAAGAATAGCCCAGCGGACTATTCTTCTATATAAAAAGGAAAATGATTTGAAAAAACTTTTAACTATTACTTACTACAAATACAATATATCAATTCTCTGTGACAACTTTATGACAATTCTAATAACTAAATATGAACTCAACCTTATGCAATAATAAATAAAGCTACGGCAAATTCATATTCATTTGCCATAGCTTCATATTTATAAATAATTATTAAACTATTTTTCCTTAGAACTATCTTTCTTTATTCCAAACAAAACTATTAAGAAACCTATTATTGCAACTAAAGCAGTTAGAAAGAAAACTCCATTAATACCTGTTTGAATATTATCTTTATTTACATCAAAAACAATACCGCAAATTGCTGCTGCAAATAAAGGAGATAATGAATTCATAAATGTTAATAAAGAAGTACCAATTCCAAGTTCTGATGGATCTAATGATGCTTGTGCTGCTGGTGTTATTGAAACAGCTCTAAAACTTTCTGCAATTCCTGTTAATGCTAATGCTACAAAGTAAATTATTACTGGTGTTTTACTAGTTGTAAATCCCATTACTATAAATGCAATAGCTACTAATCCTGTAGCCATCATCATAGCTTTCTTAGAATTTGCTGCTTTCTTAGTTACCCATAAACCAGTGAAAATTGGTAATATCATTATTAATATTGTACGTGGAAATTGAAGTGCTCCTGAAATTGTTTTAGATTGTCCTAAAACTTTTTGTACTGATAATGGTGCATACATATTCATTGCTTCTTGATAGAAATATGCAATTATACCAACTATTATTAGTGTTCTATATCTTTTATTAGTAAATAAATTAGTTGGAATTATAGGTTCTTGTGCACTCCTTTCCACCTTAACTAAAATAAATCCTAAAATAATTGCTGCTATAAATCCTACTATTATTTTTATATTTCCCCATCCGATTTTAGGACCATAGTTTAATGATAATAATAAAGCAGATAAAAATAATGCTAGTAACACTACACCCTTATAATCAATAACAGCCTTTGTCTCTCTCTTCTTATTTGGTAAATTAAATCCTATAAGTAATATACCTGCTAATAACGGGAATACTGGAAATATTATTCCAAGCTTAAGTAATCCGGCATCTGCTAATATACCTGCTATGATACTTCCAGCAAATCCTCCAATAGCAATAGAGCTTGAAAGTAAGCCTAATCTTTTAGGTACATCTTTTTGTTCAAAAATTTCACCAATTAAAATATATGGTGCTGCTGTAAATGCTCCTTGTGCAGCTCCTAATATAAGCCTCAATACCATGAATGGAACAACTGTTTTTACAATTCCCATTCCGATACCAGCAATTGCTGCTACAGAACCAGCTATTATAACAATATTTCTTCTCCCGAATAAATCCCCAAGTTTTCCTCCGATAGGTGTTAAAATTGCTAATCCTAATGAAGCAAAAATTGTTAACGTTGAAAAATAGCTCATTGCATCCATTTCTTCCAATATAGGTCCTTGAATAACTGCTAGGCTAAGTCCAAAACATGCAATTGATAACATTAAACAAATACAACCTACCATAACAAGGTTTCTCTTTGCCTTCGGTAATTGAATTACAACTGTTGACCCGTTACTATTTTCCTTTTTCATAACTATTCCCCCTTTTTATCCTTAACTATTTATTATTTTCAAGCCATCTTGTTGCACAATGTGCTAAATATGCTGCTCCTATTGGAAGTACTTCTTCGTTAAAAATAACCTTAGGATTATGACTTGGTGCCACATCCTTATCTGGATATCCTGCTGATAGGAACATATATGCACCTGGAACCTTTTCCAAGATAACAGAAAAATCATCTGATGCACTTGCTTGTATTCCTGGAACCCCCATTTGTCCTGGAACATTAAGTTCAGACATGTATGAAAGAATTTCTTTTGTAAAATCAGGATTACAAATTAGTGGTGGCACTTCTGAAATCATTTCTACTTCGGCAGTTCCTCTGTAAACTTCTGCAATTTTACTTGCAACTTCTTTCATTCTTGATACCATAATTTCTCTATTTTCTACAGAAGTAGTTCTAATTGAACCTTGTATCTCTGCAGTTTCTGGTATTATATTATTTGCTTCTCCAGCAACAAGTTTTCCTATTGTCATAACACAAGGACTTGAGCTATCTACCTCTCTTGCTATTATTTCTTCTAGTCCAAGATATATTTGAACTGCTATATGTATAGGATCTATAGAATGATGAGGATATGCACCATGAGCACCTTTTCCATGTACAGTAATTTTAAATCCATCATTTGAATACATCATAGTATTTTTATCATTATACATGTGTAAACCAACTGGCATTTTCCCTGGTCCAACATGATAAGCAAGAGCTGCATCTACCTTTGGTGATTCTAAAATTCCATCTTCTATTAGTGCCTTTGATCCTTTAAATATCTCTTCCCCTGGTTGGAATACTAACTTTACTGTTCCTTCTAACGCAGCCTCATTTTCTTTAAGCATTTTAGCTGCTCCTAACAACATTGTTGTATGTAAATCATGTCCGCAAGCATGCACTGCTTTACCACTCTTACATGCAAAAGGTTCTCCACTTTCTTCTTTCATCGGTAATGCATCCATATCAGCTCTTAGTAAAATTGTCTTACCATGTCCATTTCCTACCGTTGCTGTAACTCCACTTCCTCCAACTACTTTAGGTTCATAACCCATCTCACTTAGCTTTGACACTATATAATGACATGTGTTTGGCAGTTCCATACCAACTTCTGCATTTTCATGTATATAACGTCTATTAGATATTAATTCATCTTTCAATTCCTTAGCTCTTTCAAAATAATCCATTTAAATGCACGTCTCTTACATTTTAAGCATAAAACCTTATATTTCTTCCATTATTTCAATATTATAACCCTATTTTTGTATAATGTAAATTTGTAATTTTCTCTAAAATGCAATTTACGACACAGAAAAAATCATTTCTATTTTCACTGCGTCGTAAAATCAACTCTATTTTCTTTTTACTATATTATAAGCAAAAGCACTTTCTACAGCATCTACCAAAGCTTCATTATATGTAGGATGTGCTCTCATAGCACTTTTTAAATCCTTATCTGTCAATTTATTAGCTATTGCTGTTGATAATTCACCAATCATATCTGTTGCTCTTGAACACATCATCTGAGCACCAATAATCACATGTGAATCCTTCCTAAAAATCACTTTCATGAAGCCTCTTTCGTCATTTGATAAAATTGACTTACCATTAGATGATGTAATTGTTTTTCCTACTACCACTGGTATATTCATATTTTTAGCTTCCTCTTCAGTAACTCCTACACTTGCTATTTCAGGATCTGTATATACACAACTTGGTACAATATCTAAATTTATTGTAGGTACTTTTCCATTAATCTTTTCCACTGCAACAACGCCTTGTGCTGAAGCTACATGTGCTAATTGAATTCCAAAAATAACATCACCAATAGCATAAATATCTTTAATAGATGTCTCAAAATTTTCATCCACTACTATTTTATTTCTTTCTATTTCAATATTAATATCGCTATCAAATAAATCATCAATACATGAACTCCTTCCAATAGCTAAAAGTATTGAATCTCCTTCCACTGTACATGTTTCTTCTTTTTCTTTAAAACTACATATCAATTTATCATTTTCTTTTGATATGCCTTCTACAATTGAATTTGTATGAATACTTACATTTCTTTTCTTCAATATCATTTTTAAGTTCTGAGAGATTTCTTTATCCATATTAGGTAATATTCTTGGCATCGCTTCAATAATGGTTACTTTTTTATCTAGTGATGAAAATATAGTTGCAAATTCTACACTTATAACTCCTCCACCTATGATAATCAAATTATCACACTTAATATTGGGATTTGTTAAAAAATCATCGCTAGTAAATACACCATCAGTATCAATTCCTGGAATTTTAGGAATTGCAGGTTTAGATCCTGTAGCAATTAAAATTTTACCTCCCTTTACTTCTATTAATTCATCATAAGTTTTTATCTTAACAATATTATCTTTAAAAATTTTTGCTAAGCCTGTAAATAATGTTATATTATTAGTTTTAAATAATTGACCTATTCCTTTTCTTAATTTTTCAACTACATCATCTTTATATGAAAAGATCTTTTCCATATCATAACTTATCTCGTTATGGATAATTCCGTATTCTTCGCTATGTTGCATCTTTCTATAGAGTTCTGTAGCATGAATTAAAGATTTCGTTGGTATACATCCTCGATTTAAACAAGTCCCACCAAGTTCTCCTTTTTCGATTACCGCTACCTTCATGCCTAGCTTTGCAGCTTTAATCGCTGCAATATATCCGCCAGGTCCTGCTCCAATTACTATTAAATCGTAATTAGTGTCCATTAATTTCACACCTTCTCTCTACATATCTTGCTCTTTTATCAAAAGTGAAATATCCTGTACCATTTTTTCCTCCATAGATTCTTTACATTGATACTTAGATAATTTCTCACGAATCTTTGCTTTATCAAAAATTGTTTTGTTAATAAGATGCTTAATATCTATTATGAAATCTTGTTCCATAGCATCTGAATATATCTCAATATCATCTATAATTCCACTTTTAACATTGAACTGTATATTAATATCTCCCCACTGAAATCTTCTTCCTAACTCATACTTAAAATCTATTTTTCTTCCATATCTCCATTGCCAAGATTGAAATTCTTCTATCCTTTCTTGCAATATCTTTTCATCTATATCCTTCTCATCTAATTTATCTGGAATACAATTATACGTCTCTCCAAAAGCTTCTATTAACTTCTCTTTTAAAGATGCTATTGTTATGTCTTTGCATAAAGACGACAAATTTATTACTCTAGACTTTACTGAGTCAACACCTTTAGATTTTAGTTTTTCTTTTGAAACATTTAGATACTTAGATAAATCTTGCATATTTACGTTAACCATCAACGTACCATGATGATAGCAATTATCTCCACTTTTAAAAAATGCATTTCCTGAAAATTTTCTTTCATCTATAGTTATATCATTCCTACCATTTCTCTCTGCCTTTAATCCAAACTTTTCTAATGCCTTTATAATTACTTGAAGTTGCCTTTCAACACTGTAATTATCCTTATGCACAAGAAATGTAAAATTTAAATTACCTAGATCATGAAATACTGCTCCTCCACCAGATAGTCTTCTTGCCAAGTGTCCTCCGTTTTCTTCTAAAAAATCAACTTTGCACTCTTTCCAACTATTTTGGTTTCTACCAATAACTACAGTATTTTTGTTTTGCCATAAATATAAAATACATTGATCTTTTTCTACATTATCTAACAATACTTTTTCTAGAGCCAAATTATGATATGGATTCGTATTTTCAGTTTCCACATAAGTTAGCTTTTTTATCATAACTATCACTCTCTTTCAAATATTATTTGTATCTTAATACTGGATTACGTGCTGCTTTAACTTCATCAGGTCTTCTAATTGCTGTTAAAATAGGAGCATTATGGAGTGCTTCCGGTTTAGTTTTTGCTTTATTATATAAATCACGTAAAACCTCAATAGCTTTATCTAATGTTTTCTTTGATTCAGTCTCTGTAGGCTCTATCATTAATGCTTCATGTACTATTAATGGAAAATACATTGTTGGTGGATGAATACCCTTATCTAACAAGCCTTTTGCAATATCCATTGCTGAAATTCCTGTCTCTTTCTTTAAAAACTCAAGACTCATAACAAATTCATGCATACAAGTGTTATCATAAGCCATGGTATATATATCAGATAACTTTGCCATCATGTAATTAGCATTTAATACTGCATTTTTACTTGCTTTAGGTATTCCTTCCTTTCCCAAAGTTGCAATGTATGTTAATGCTCTAACAACTACAAGAAAATTTCCATAAAAACTTTTAACTTGTCCAATGCTTTCAGAATTATACTTAAATTTGCCACTTTCATCTATTGAAGGATTAGGTAAGAATTTTGATAAAATCTTCTTACAACCTACTGGTCCACTTCCTGGTCCTCCACCACCATGAGGTGTTGAAAATGTTTTGTGTAAATTAGTATGAATAACATCAAAGCCCATATCTCCAGGTCTTGCGATACCCATAATAGCATTTAGATTTGCACCATCATAATATGCTAACGCTCCTGCTTCATGTACTATCTTTGTAATCTCTAGAATATTTTTATCAAATAATCCAACAGTATTAGGATTAGTTAACATTAACCCAGCAGTATCATCTCCAACAGCTTCTCTTAATTTATCTAAATCTACTAATCCATCTTCCCCTGATTTTATACTTACAACAGTAAATCCAGCCATAACTGCACTAGCAGGATTAGTACCATGTGCTGAATCTGGCACTATAATTTTCTTTCTTTTAAAATCTCCTCTACTTTCATGGTATGCTTTAATAAGTAATAATCCTGTAAACTCACCATGAGCTCCTGCTGCTGGCTGTAATGTCATATCATCCATTCCTGTTATTTCACATAAATATTTTTTTGTTAAATTCATTACCTCAATACAACCTTCCATTGTATCTTCCGGTTGTAATGGATGTATATTTGTGAACTCTGGCAATTTAGCAATCTCTTCATTTATCTTTGGATTATACTTCATAGTACAAGATCCTAATGGATAAAACCCATCATTTACACCATGAGTTTTCTTTGCTAATTCAGTATAATGTCTACTTAAATCATTTTCTGAAAGTTCTGGCAATTTTAATTCCAAATTTCTTTTAAATTTATCTTTAACTTCATAAATATCAACATCACACTTAGGTAATATTGTACATCCAGTTCCCATGCAGCTTTTTTCAAAAATTAAATCCATACATTACACCTCCTTAAGTATCTCAATTACTTTATCAATATCTTCTTTGCTGTTCATTTCTGTACAACACCATAATATTTCATTATCACCTAATGGGTATCCACCTAAAATTCCATTATCCTCTAGAGCCTTCAATACAATATCACATGATCTTTCAGATACTGTTACAAATTCATTAAAAAACTCCTTATTGTATTTTAATTTTTGTCCAACTTCACTTAATCTATTAGCCATATATTTTGCTTTTGACATACTTTGTAATGCAACTTCCTTTATTCCTTCACTACCCATTGCGGATAAATAAACTGATGCAGTTAATGCACATAATGCTTCATTTGAACATATATTACTTGACGCCTTTTCACGTCTTATATGTTGTTCTCTAGCTTGTAGTGTTAATACAAAAGCTCTTTTTCCTTCTGAATCCGTTGTCTCCCCTACTATTCTTCCAGGTAACTTTCTTACCATAGACTCTATACAAGCCATAAATCCTAGATATGGTCCTCCACATGATAATGGCATTCCTAAAGGTTGTCCCTCACCAACAGCGATATCTGCCCCATATTCTCTAGGAGTTTTCATTATTGCCAAAGAAATAGGATTAGCACCGATAATATATTTTCCACCAACATCATGTATACACTTTCCTAACTCCTCTGTATCTTCAATATTTCCATAAAAGTTTGGTTGTTGTATATATAAACAAGCTGCTTCACTTTCTAAAGATTCTTTAAGGAATTCTATATCTGTTACTCCATCCTTTTCTGGCACTATAATTAGTTCCATTTCACTGCCCATACAATAAGTCTTCATAGTTTCTATAACTTCAGGATTTGTTGTAGCAGAAACATATGCTTTTTTATGCTTTCTATCTCTACACATTGTTAATGATTCCGCAGCTGCTGTTGCTCCATCATATACTGAGGCATTAGATACATCCATTCCTGTCAAATTACATATCATAGTTTGATATTCAAAAATTGACTGTAATATACCTTGGCTAATTTCTGCTTGATATGGAGTATATGCTGTTACAAATTCTTCTTTACTTATTACACTATTAACTATAGCTGGAATATAGTGATTATAGGCTCCGGCACCTCTAAATATTGAAGAAAACACTTTATTTTTACTAGCTATACCTTCCATGAACTTTTTTACTTCCATCTCAGAAAGTCCCTCTGGTAAATTTAAATCACCTTTAATTTTCACTTCTTCTGGTACATCTTTGAAAAGATCATCGATACTTTTAACACCTATTGCATCTAACATTTCATTCTCTTCTTTATTAGTCGTTGAAACATATGATCCCATATCTTTTCACCTCTCTTCTGCTATTAATCTTCTTTTTCACTTTCAATAAATTTAGCATATTCATCTTTTGATAGTAATTCTGATTTTTCTGTTACATTACCTACCTTTATAAACCATGATTCATATGGTTCTTCATTTACCAATGCTGGATTATCTAAAAGTTCTTCATTTATCTCTATTACTTCTCCAGAAACTGGTGAATAAACATCTGATACAGCTTTTACAGATTCTACATCACAAAATGCTGCTTCTACCTCTACGGTATCTCCTTCTTCAGGCAAATTTATAAAAACTATATCTCCTAATTCTGATTGTGCATGATCTGATAAACCTACTAAAACTGTTGATTCATCAATAAATTTTACCCATTCATGAGATTTTGTATATTTAATATCATCTAATAATTTCATAATAATTCCTCCGTTACTTATCTTTTTTTGTCTTCTTATAAAAAGGTAACTTAACAATTTCAGCTTCTACTTTTCTTCCTCTTACTAAAACTTCAACCTTTCTACCTAATTCCGTATAATCTATATCAATCAATGCCATAGCTATTGGATAACCTAAATAAGGGCAATGGGTTCCTGAAGTAGTATGTCCAATTAGCTTTTCACCAAAGTAAACGTCTTCATGTTCCCTAATTATTCCGCGCTTTGTTACCTTTAATCCTACCCTTTTTCTTTTAAGATCTCCTTTAGCTTCTATAGCCTTTTTACCTATAAAATCATCTTTTGACATCTTAACAGCAAATCCTAAACCTGTTTCCAATGGATCAACAGTATCATCCATCTCATGTCCATATAAAGGCATTGCTGCTTCTAATCTCAGTGTATCTCTTGCCCCTAACCCGCATGGTATCAATCCAAATTCTTTTCCTGCAGTCATTAAGCTCTCCCACATCTTTGGTGCATCTTCATTACTTAGATATATTTCATATCCATCTTCACCGGTATATCCCGTTTGAGAAACTATACACCTTATTCCATCAACCTCTGCATTAAATATGCAATGATAATATTTTTTAGGTATATTTTCTTCTGAAGTAAGCTTTTTTAATATTTCAAAAGACTTTGGTCCTTGCAATGCAATTTGAGAAATGGAACTAGACATATCTTCAAATGTTACATTTCCAAACTGATGATCTAACATCCATTTATAATCTTTATCTTTATTTGCCGCATTAACTACTATGTAATAAACATTATCTTTATATTTATAAACAATTAAGTCATCCACTGTTCCACCATTCTCATTACACATTGGACTATATCTTGCTTGTCCATCTACCATATTAGTAAAGTCGTTTGTAAGAAGCATTTGTAGATTTTCTAAAGCATCTTCACCTTTGCAAATAATTTCTCCCATATGAGAGACATCAAATAAACCAGCTTTTGTTCTTACTGCCATATGCTCAGCTATTACACCTGTTTCATATTGAACAGGAAGTAAATATCCTGCAAAAGGCACTATCTTTCCGTTATATTTAACGTGTGTATCATATAATGGTGTTTTTAATTCCATATTTTCATCTCCTCTATTGGTATAATGGATACTTTGTACATATCTTTGTCACTTCGTCTCTTATATAATCAGCTTTTGTATCAAAATCAGTTATACTTAATTTAATTAATTTTGCAATTGTCCTCATATCCTCTTCTACTAATCCTCTTGTTGTTACTGCAGGAGTACCGATACGAACACCACTAGTTACAAAAGGACTTTCAGGATCATTTGGTACTGCATTTTTATTTAATGTTATATATACTTCATCTAATCTATTTTGAAGTTCCTTACCTGTTATATTCATATTTCTTAAATCAACTAACATAAGATGATTATCAGTTCCCCCACTAATTAAATTGAAACCTTCATCGATTAATGAATCTGCAAGTGCCTTAGCATTTTTTATTACTTGTTGTTGATACTCTTTAAATTCTGGTTTCAATGCTTCACCAAGACAAACTGCTTTAGCTGCTATAATATGCATTAATGGACCACCTTGAGTTCCTGGAAAAATAGCTTTATTAATAGCCTTAGCATATTTTTCTTTGCACATTATTATTCCACCTCTTGGTCCACGTAAAGTTTTATGTGTTGTAGTTGTAACTACATCAGCATATGGTACTGGACTTTGATGTAATCCTGCAGCTACTAAACCTGCAATATGTGCCATATCTACAAATAATATTGCACCAACTTCTTCTGCGATATCGTGAAATATATCAAATCTAATTTCTCTTGGGTATGCAGAAGCACCTGCAACTATCATTTTAGGTTTATATTCTTTCGCTAGTTCTCTTACTTTATCATAATCAATTATTCCTGTTTCTTCATCTACACTATATGGAATAAAGTTATACAAAATACCTGATTGATTTACTGGACTTCCGTGTGTCAAATGTCCACCATGTGCCAAATTTAATCCCATTACAGTATCACCTGGTTTTAAAAATGCTTCATAAACAGCCATATTAGCATTAGCTCCTGAATGTGGTTGAACACAAGCATGTTCACAACCAAATAATTCTTTAGTTCTATCAATTGCTAACTGCTCAATAACGTCAATTTCTTGACATCCACCATAATATCTTTTCCCTGGATAACCCTCAGCATATTTATTTGCTGGAACTGTTGCCATTGCCATCATTACAGCTGGCGAAATAATATTTTCTGAAGCAATTAACTCTAAATTTCTTCTTTGCCTTGCCATTTCTTTAATTATTGCTTCACCAACTTCTGAATCAGCCTTCAATATTGATTCCATAATTTCATTAATCATATAAGTTCACCCTTTCTAGCATATATATCTCCGGTTTTCTCAAACAAAAAGAGGTAGCCGGAAATATACAGTATTTCCAACTACCTCTGTCCTTAAACCTGAAAGATTCCTTTTTAAATTAATATAAAAAGTTGCTTCGTCGGTACGCCATTGTTCTCCAGAGTTTCGTCCAAACTTGATCCCTTTGCCTGAGAGTTTTTAAGCCCCTTCGGCGTTGCACTAAAATATCACAATCTCTCTCAAATTTTTCATCCGAATTAATTTTTAATTTATATTCATTGTAATTACCTTCTCGATTATTGTCAACACACTTTTAAGCATTTATTAATTTTATAAAGTATTTATTGAGTATTCCTTTATAAAACTAAGATTTTATTATCTGTTTATTAACAAACTAAAGCTATTTTATATTTTCGACAATTTAATCAACCTTTATAAATTCATCTATATACCTGCAACAATTTTCATAATGTATATATTTTAAAAATTACTTTCTTATCTTATATCTATACAATATAAATCTTTGAATTAAATAACTTACAAAAAATAGAGTGATATCTACAAACATTTTAATAAAAGTTGCATCTATAAATTTAGTAGATAATATAGATACTAAAAATCCACTACAAAACATTTGAAAGATTACTAGTAATATATACTTTATTACATCAGAAACTCGATCAATTCCATTAAATACCCACTTTTGGCTTAAGAAAAAATTTAAACTTCCAGAAAAAATTCTAGATATAATTGTTGCTTCCATAACATTCATAGGTATTGATATTAAAATTTCATTAGTAAGTACAGTAAAAATAGATAAATCTACTACAGCACTAATTATTGATGAACCAGCAAATTTAAATAATCTATTAATTATTTCAATTAATTTTACGATAAGACTAGATTCTTCATCATTATTTATCTTTTCTTCCATTTTTATCACCTTTACAACTTTATTGTCAAAAATATACTAATCCTAACCTTGATATATATGTTTTATTTGAAAATCTACATCATTAAATGAAATAAGATAAACAACTTCTAACATAAGTTTCTTATCAATGTAGATTGTTTTTTAGAACTTATATATTATACCATCATACTCCACTAGTTATAAATGAATTTTAATATCTTACAAGATTTAACTTGTACTTCTTATTAACAGACAATATGAAAACTGTAATGGATGAATCTAGGGTGGAATATCATAAAACCAAGTAAATAATAAGTTTCAACAATATAATAAAAAAGCACCAACCACCATATTTTTTGTATATTCTTCATTACGATGGACCTTTGAAAATTTCATTCTAAAATTGAAATCTACGTGACGTATATTTCAAAAATAATATTTATTTTTCAGTCCTATATTTTCTTTAATTTGTTTTATCAAACTTTCTTTATTTTCTTCTAGCTGATTGACTCTATTTACATTAGCCCCAGAGGGGTGTGGAAATCCTCTAAGAATTTGCTTTTCACAAATAAAACCTTCTTTAGACAACTTTAATAATACCTCTTCAACTGCCTTACCTAAAGGTATTAGTAATATATCTTTAAACTTTTCAATACTCTTAAGTTCATTAATAAAATTATCGTATACATATTTCATTAGAAAATCACTTTTTAGTAATCTAGGTGTATGCCCAGAATAATTTTGCTTTTTTACAAACACAGGATAAGGTATAAGTGATATTGTATGTAGCAAATAATCTTTATCTTCAAATAAATCAGAACAACTACTAATATCAAGAACCTCATTAAGTTTTATATAATCTAACATACTAATTACATTTTTTCTTAAACTTCCACTAAACCTACCAGCTACCTTACATTTATATTGAATTTCTTCAATATCAGTTTCTAACTCTAATTCTTTTCGAGCAGTAGCAATAGCAGTACTCATTTGTTGAAACCCAGGTGTTATCCCTATAATAAATATCTTAGCTTTAGAATTTATATATTCATTATGTGAAGCATAGTATATTTCTATATTTCCATTCCTTTCTATAAGCAAATCATCTATTAATAATTCACTTCTCTCGTATTTTTCTTTTATAGGAAGTTTTTTTATAGTTTCTTTATAATCATATAATGTTTTTTTCATATGTACCTCATACTCCATAGATATTAAATGTTTTAATTGAAGTTTTAAAACAACTGAAAACAGCACTACATCCAACCAAGACTAAGTGCTATTTCTAGAAAATTAATATTTTTAAGATTCAATAATCCTAAAACTTAAAATGTTCTAAGGATTGCTTAGTGTTACTTGCACTAAGCTTTTCTTATTCATATTATATTAAGTTTTTATAAAAAATAAACATATATAATTTTTATTATGTAAAATTCATCTTCCTTAAAACTGTAGTACAAATAAAAACTAGACTCACATTAATATGAGTCTAGGTATACACATTTATTATTTATTTCTTGATTCGTAGATTTCTTTTTCAACATCTATAAATATTTTAGCTATCACTTCATAAGCTTTACCCCAGGCATCAATAACCTCATCTGTTGCTACATCTCCTAAAACTTCTTTGATTGCTACTAAAAGGTTAGCTCCAACTATTGGATAATGTTCTTCTTTAATTTGAACATCACAGTGTCTTTCTCCTATTTTCTTTACTGCTGGTAATAAAACTTCTAAGTTATCTATATTCTGAGCCGCTGCTAATATTGTCATAGCTAACGCCTTTGGTTGCTCTCCTGAAGCTTGTCTATCCATATTGAATAATCTCTTAACTTCCGGATTATTTTCAAACATATTTTTATAGAAAGTTTTTGTAATTTCTACACCATGCTCCTTTAACGCCGGTACTGTGCTTTTAACTATTTCAATTGTTTTTTGATCTAACATATATTTTCTCTCCTTTAGTCTTTTGTTTTCCAATATTAAATTTATATTATTTAATAATTATTATCGCTTTGTACATTTAATATAACATAACATTTTAAAATGTGCAATTTAAATACACATTTTATTTTTAAAAAATAGAATAATAATATAAATGAATATTTATTTAGTCATTTGTAACTCTTCCTTGATTTATAAAAGTAATTTATCATAAAATATAAAATTGTAAATCAAATATATATTTTTTATTTCAATATAATATATTCAAATTCTAAAGGAGAGGACTTATGCAAATATCTAAATTCACAGACTATGCTTTTAGATCCTTAATATATTTAGCTAGAAATAGAGATGAAACTGCTACAGTGGATAAACTTGCTAAGTATCTAGAAGTATCCGAACACCATATGAAAAAAGTTATACATAAGCTTGCTAAAACAGGATATATCATATCAACCAAAGGTAGAAATGGTGGATTAAAATTAGGTTTAGAACCAAGTGAAATAAATCTTGGCAAAGTTTTAGTAGCAACTGAAGAAAATCTAAACTTAGTTGAATGTATGGCTAACCCAAAACTTTGCCCACTAATGACCAATAATTGTAATCTTAAAGGAATTCTTTCTAAGTCATTACAAGCTTTTATTAATGAGTTATCTAAATATACTCTAGAAGATATACTATAAGTCTTTATAATCTTTGTTAACTACAATATAGCAATATCTAAATTCAATACACTAACTCTAACCTTTCTTAACATAAAATAATACGGTGCTGTAGCAATAACGAATGAATTTTCGTGAGCTATAGCTCCTTTTATCATGGCACAAGTTAAGTAAAAAAGTTTAGACTTTCCCATATACAATACAATTAATAATATTTTAATCTCAAGTTTTAACTATGTTTTTTACAAAAAAATAAGATAGACTTTTATAGTCTATCTATCCTAAATTACTATTTAATTCTCTTATCTTTTCTATAGAAAGCCCAGTACCCTTAGCTACAGTTTCAACATCAACTCCTAATTTCAAAAAATTAATTGCATTTTCAATAGACTTTCTTTCCTCTGCCGAACTAATCATATTTGCTCTTTCATGAAGTGATCTTTCTCTCTCATAGTAAATTTTCATTGCTTCTTCATCACTACTTAAGTATTCGATTTTTTGTTCAGCCTTTTCTATTGCTGTATCCAAACTCATCAACTCCTTCAATGTAGTTTCAGATATGTCTTTTTCTAAAAACATTAACCATCTTTCTATATCATTTTCTCTGTAATCTTTATTTTTCTTATTTCTGAATTTAGGCAACTCTAAAAAATGTATTTCAACAACATCTGTTAGCATATAGTCCTTCTCAATATCTTCCCATAGATGGAATGATGATTGATAATTTTCAGTTCCTAAGAATTCAAAATCCAATATATTAATAGTTATTACCTTTTCTAAACTTGTATAATCTTGCCCTTGCTTTATATTTTCGAGATACATCTTTCCCCAATAAAACAATGTTCTTTTATCCATATTTCCTTGATCTGTAAGTTGTACCTCTATATCAATATTTTCACCCTTAGAAGTTTTTGCTCTTACATCAATTATTCCTGTTTTATCTAAAATCAATTCCTTTGTTAATTGTTTATTATCAATAATTTCAACTTCTACAATAGGTTCCTTTTTAGTTCTCTTTAGCACTGCATTGATAAATGATATTAAAATATCCTCATTTCCTTTTTCACCAAATACCTTCTTGAATATGAAATCATTTAATGGTTTAACTTTTCTCATCTATATTTTACCTCTATGCTTTTATCTTTAGTTAAATTATTCTCCTATATTACTATTATTATAACATCAAAGTAAAATTCCATTAATAAAAACTTGATATTAATTTTTATTACTCTAACTTTTACTGGATTTAGTTCTTTCTTTGGTGAAAACATTAAAACAACTGATATATCTGGATATGAATTCTTATTTCTCTATTACTCAAACTTATTATCAATTTCATTATAATATATTTTGTAAATAAGCTATTGCTTATAATACGTTACTTCTAACTATATAAATAGCCTTAACCAAACAATATCAATGGTTAAGGCTATTTATCTCATTTACTTATGGTACGGTTCTCCGTTACACCTCCAAAGGAGCACGTTTTACTTTAATTGTTCTAAAGCCTTATATTTTTTAAGCTCTTTCATAAGTTCTTTCTCTATTTCTTTATCTAAATATCTCCTTGGAATTATATGAGCTACAAATCCACTTATATATAAGGATCATATCTTCGTAAACTTTTACATCTTTTATACTTTCTAACGATACTGTTTCTGATATAGAATCCCCTTTTACTACTATTGTCCCATCAATAATTTCTAAAGTCTTACTTCCAAATATTGATGAATTATCTCCTTAACTTATGAGTTTATCAGTTTCTTTAGCTACTAATTTTTTGTATTGCTTAGGATATGTTAAAATCCAAATGACTAAAAAAACTATCGCTACTATAATCCAATATATACTCGGTTGATTAAATATCCCCGTTCCTGTAAAGTAGATTGGTATAGAAAGTATTATGGGTACAGCATATCTAAGTATGTTAAATGTACTTTTCTGTGATTTCGAGTTTTCTAAATGATGTAAATTGAAGCTTATATAGTCATCTTTTGTTATTTTAAAGTCGATTTTCATTTGTGCCGTCCCCTTATTATTAAAAACTTTATTTACATTATATTACAAATTTCAAGCACTTACAATTAAGCATAGTAACATGAAAAAAGGAAGGGTCTTCATCTTCTTCAGACGACCCTTCCTTTACTTTTAGGCTTTGAATGTCTTATATTTAAATCCTACATATAAAAATTTAACTTATCTATTTAAATTTAATCTCTAATTGCGTTTAGTTTATGAAGCAAATACTCTTTTTTATTCAATGGATCATACGTTGTTTTTTTGCGTGCTTTTGAAAATTCAGCTGAAGCTTCCTTATACCCATAAAATTTTGTCACAAACATTCCTCTACCTTCTGTATATGAAGCTATTTTCATTTTATATTCTTTTGAATTTTCTACTGGAATTAATCCCTTTATTGAGAATTCATCCCCTATAACAATAGGATTATCAAAGGTTGCCCTCATAGTTTCTAAATCCCATACCGCTTTGCTTAAAGCATTTTGAGGAATCTTTAACTCAAACTCATGTAATGGCTCTAATAAAACAGTTTGTGCTTTATATAATGCTTCCATGAATACCATAGGTGTCACATTTCTAAAATCTGCTGGAGTGCTGGCTGGACTAAAAAATTCACCACAGCTAAGAGTGACTTTTACATCTGTAACCTCCCATCCAAATAATCCTTGTTTACTTGTCTTAATAACTGCTTCTTCAATTGCATTTTGAAAAGATTTTGGCAATGACCCTACTGAAACATTAGAAATATACCTAAGACCTTCGCCTCTCCCTGCTGGTTCTATTTCTAAGCCTACTGTCGCCCAAAATGGATTTAAGTCTTCCTGCATATGCATTATTGACGCTCCAAAACCTTTAGGTGTTTCCTTATAGATAGTCTCAATATTCGAAAACTCTACTTTTATTCCATATAAATCATCTAACATGGAACTTAGTATTTCCATTTGAACTTCACCGAATAAGTTGACATAAATTTCTTTATCTATGTCATTCATCTCTAATTCTAGTAGTGGATCTTCCTCTGCAAGTAATGTTAATGCTTTAAATAGCTCTGGATTTTTTTCTTTATCAATTGCAGAAATTGTTGTTTTTAATGCTGGTTTAGCTATAGATATATTTTTAATTTTATCATTTGAAATTCCAATAACATCTCCCACTTGGAAACTTGTAAGTCCATATAAAATACCTATATCCCCTGCTTCTATCCTCTGTGCTTCAACAACTCCCCCATTTTCTAACCTATTAATTTTCTTTACTTTTTCTGCTATCTCCTTATTAGGTACTTGAATTTTATCTCTTACAGATATTTTTCCTCCAAATAATCTTACATAAACCTTCTTTTCATTTTTACTTGTTCTTTCGATTTTAAATACTACTCCAGATAAATCACTTTCACAATCATCACCTGCAAATGGAAAATAACTACAAATTCCATCTAATAAGTCTTCAACTCCAAGTCCAATTGCTGCCGCACCACAAAATACTGGATATAGACTTCCTTCACTTGCATATAATGAAAGCTTTTCTTGTATTTCTTCTTTATCAGGTTCTATTCCACCAATATATCTTTCTAAAAATGCTTCGTCTAAGTCTGATAAAACATCAATAGCATCATCATTTATCATGCATGTATCAAATAGTTTTTTTATATAAACAGCTTTGCTTCCTACATCATATACTTCTTGTAATCTAACTACTTTATTGGACATATTCTTCTTTATATCTTCAAATACTTTATTGAAATTTGCCCCAATTCTATCTAGCTTATTTACAAAAATTATTGTTGGAATGTTTAACTCCTTTAATGTCTCAAATAATATTCTTGTTTGTGACTGAATACCCTCTACTCCTGATATAACTAGTATCGCTCCATCTAAAACACTTAATGAACGTTCAACTTCCGAAATAAAATCCACATGTCCTGGAGTATCAACAATATTAACCTTGACATTATTCCAATTAAAAGATATGGTTGATGATTTAATGGTAATCCCTCTCTTACGCTCAAGCTCCATAGAATCCGTCTGTGTATTGCCTAAATCAACTCTTCCAACTGATTTTATAGCTCCACTATAATATAATAAGTTTTCTGTTATAGTTGTTTTTCCTGCATCCACGTGTGCTACGATTCCTATATTAATTATTTTCTTCATAATCAATACCTCCAACTCTATCAACCACCTTTTTATCCATTATCATAGCAACAATATATAACACTAATACCGGTGTTACTAATAACGAAGTACATGCTATACCCATACTCACTGAAATATTTGTAGCTATGATTCCTATAATTGGTCCACCTAAAATTTGACCTAAGGAATTTATTTGTCCATTTATAGAAAGTACAGTAGATCTGGCCTTGTCATCTATATGTCCATTAAGCCATGCACTAAATATAGGTTCATTTATAGTTCTAAAGGTACTTGTCGCTAAATAAGCTATTAGCATTAAGTTAAATCTTTTTGTAATAGCAAATATGAACATAAATGATATATAAAATATATTTATACATAATAACAGCTTTCCATTTTTATTCTTATCATCATCCTTAAGCTTCTTTTCCATAAAATGCATTACTATAGCACTCAATATCATTCCTGCAATTCCAAAAATTCCGAACCAAGTCACTGGTTTAAGGTTTCCAAGTTTAGGAAGCATAGTATCTTGTAAAAAATGCATATTAGAAAGTCTATCATAACCTTCACTGGATAATCCATAAAATAAAGTTACTGAAAGCAAAATTATAATTATAGGTTTATTTTTTATAAATTTAAGACCAGATTTAAAGGTATATCCCATCTTTTTAAAAGTATTTAAATCCTCTGGAGCAGATGATTTAAAATTATTTTCTGGCATATATAACCATAAAAATAATGCAAGAATTATAAATAAGACTCCACTAACTATAATAGGTAGTCTTACAGATAAATTAGCTATTACAGTGCTTAGTACTATTCCAATAACCGATCCTATCTGTCCTGCTTGTGCTCCCTTTATATAAATTTTATCCAAATCTTTATCTTTCTCTTCTTCCGCAATCCAAGCTTCAACAGATCCACTAATAAAAGTAGAACCTAATCCCCATACAATCTGTGCTACAAGTACGAAAACGAAACTAGAAATAGAACCTTCTAAAATAAATCCCACTCCTGTTAAAACTACACCAATAACAATAGATAGTTTACGACTGTACACATCTGCAACTATTCCTGTAGGAATTTCAAATATAAAGCATGCTACTTCTAAAGTAGTTCCAACAAGTATAAGCTGAAGTGGATTTAAATGCACCGTTTCAATGTGATACACTATCATAACTGTAGCTACTAGTGAAAAACACATTGCTGTAATAGCTGAAAATAATAAATAAGTTTTATATGCTGAAAGTTTATTAACCATTAATAATCACCATCCTAGTATTTTTAAAAAAATTTATTTGTTTTTCATAATCTTCATATTTAAATATATAAATCATCAAAATAATCTCCTTAAATAAAAAAAGCTGTAAGTGAACATAATTCACTTACAGCCTCATAATTATATAACCTAAATATAAACATGAAATATACAACTTTAATTTATATAACTTATGATTAAGCTATGCAAATTAAAGTCTTATATCATATCTATAAATATAGTAAAAATAGGCATAAAAATACCGTGTTTAGAACACAGTTTTCCTATTCTTCAAATAAAGATGTAATATGCTCATTATAATACTGATTATTTTTAGAGTACACAAATAGACATGGTAATATCAATATTATTAATAATTGTTTCTACCACAAATAAACCTTGAGTTATCCAAGATTTTTTTCATATACTTTTTAAAATAATCCTTATTCAGTTAGTTTAGTTAAAAACTACCTCTTTGCGCATATTTACATCTCCTTTACATTTATATTTTTCATGTTTATATTTTAGTATAATTACATTATATATAAACTTTTATTTTTTTTCAATACTTTTATATTCATATTTATCCAAATTCAATTGAAACTTTATTACTTCAAATAACTTATATACACAAAAGAATAACTACTAACTTTAACCTAAATCTGAAATGAATATAAAAAATATATTTGTGGAATGTTTTACAATTTCTTTCAATACTATAGATTAGAAAAAACAAATTCTAATTTGCTGAAATAGGTGAAAAACGAAGAACCTATGAATAAAACTACAATAACCTACAAAAATTCAAATTTTAGATTTTTGTGAGTTTCATTGCAGAATTAAAGCAGACCTACCTTTCATTTATATATCCAATTTTGGTAAAGTTCGCACTTACTTGTGATACGGTTCACCATACCATAATCAAAACAGCAAGATTTTCATATTAAAACAAATGAAAATATTAATTCTATTCTTGCTTTTTTCGTGATTTCAAGTTCTATTACTTTATAAAATGATAAATATTATTCATGTAATTCTAAAGGTAATCCATCTGGATCAAAAAAGAATGTCATTTTTTCATTGGTAAATTCATCTATTCTTATTGGTTCCGTTTCTATACCTTTTTTGTTTAACTCTTTTATAACTTCTTCAATACAATCTACCTTAAAGGCTAAATGTCTTAATCCACAAGCTTCTGGTCTTGATAATCTTTTAGGGTTTCCTTTCATCCCAAATATCTCAAGTTCACAATCTCCTAGCTTTAAATCTAACTTATAATCATCTCTTTCAATCCTATAATTCTCTCTAATAATTTCAAAACCTAATTTATTTACATAAAAGTCTTTAGATTTTTCATAATCTGATACTATTATTGCCACATGATGTATTTTATTTATTATCTTTTGTTTCATCTTATATCACCCTTCTAATTTAATTATCAAAAATATGCTACTCTAATTTTGATATTATATCATCATACTCCACTAATTATAGATGAATTTTTGTAAAATTATTTATTCAACCTCTAAAATCTAAAATATAAGAATGGATTATATGAGCTATTAACTAAAGAAGCAGTAGAAAGAATAAGTATACCTAGTATATATACTGATGTAACAATAGAGAATGTCCAAGAATTTTCCTTGCCTTTTAGAAAATAGCTAATAATTTTCTTTGGAATACTAGTAGATGCAATAATACCAATTATTATAATAGTTATATTAGAAGTTAATATGTATAAAGCATTGTTATCTATAAATACGTTGCTATTAATTGAAAACATAGATTTCATGTATATTAATCCATCTTGTAAATTATCAAAAGCAAAGATAACCCATCCAATTAAAATTAATAATAGAGCATATATTCTTGAATTGATGTTGAAAAACTTCTTTAGTATAAATTTTTCTAATAACAGTATTGAACCAAAATATATTCCCCATATTACAAAGTTCCAGCTAGCTCCATGCCATAATCCTGTTAGTAACCATACTATACAAATATTTCTTACTTTATATCTTCTGTTTCCTCCTAGTGGAATATATACATATTCTTTGAACCAAGATCCTAATGAAATATGCCATCGTCTCCAGAACTCTGTAATGCTTTTGGATTCATAGGGATAATTAAAATTTTCTTTAAATTTAAATCCAAACATATTTCCAAGTCCAATTGCCATATCCGAGTAACCAGAAAAATCAAAATATATCTGTAGTGCAAACATAATTATTCCAATCCATGCTGATAGAACAGAGATAGTACTTAAGTCATTTGAGATTATCTCTTCCCATATAAGTCCAACATTGTTTGCAATAAGTACTTTTTTCCCAAGTCCAGATACAAATCTAATTATTCCATATGTAAATTGGTCTAGACTTTCTTTTCTGTTCCTTAGTTGATGAGCTATTGTTTTATATTGAACAATAGGTCCTGCTATTAATTGGGGAAATAGTGCAACATAAGTCCCAAAATCAATTATATTTCTTTGAGGAGTAACCGTTCCTCTATAAATGTCTATAGAATAAGACATAGTTTGAAACGTATAAAAAGATATACCAATTGGCAAGCTTAAATTTAATAATTTTAAATTAGAGCCGAATATAGTATTTACACTTGATATAAAGAAATCAGAATACTTAAAAAATGCTAATAGTGATAAGTTTATGAAGATAGACGATATCAAAATTAGTCTAGATTTTTTATTATTATCACATTGCTTATATTTATAGATTAACATGCCGTGGAAGTAATCTACTATTGTCGAAAAAATCATTATTAAAATATATATAGGTTCTCCCCAGGCATAAAATAATAAACTGAATAGAAATAGTGTTAGATTTCGTACTGCTTTTGGCATGATAAAATAAGCTAATAAAACCATGGGTAAAAAAGCAAACATAAATGTTAGGCTACTGAAAACCAACTTATATCACCTCATCCTTTAATTTAGTTAAATATTTTAAAAGAAGACTATGCACAGGTATATTATTTAATTATAAGTTCACTTTATATTATCATAAACATATCGTCAATTGTCGAATTAAAATGTATAATGTAACTATGATTATTTAAGTAATGATAAACAAAAGAAAGTTGAGGAGAACATATGAAGAAAAAAATATTAACGCTATTTTTAGCAGCTACTTTAGGGGTTACATCTTTAGTAGGATGCGCTAAAAGTGATGATGCTTTGAACAATCAACAATCTACTGGAATTGAAAACAGTGACAATAATGGTGGAGTCGTAGCCGAAAAAAGTGTTGAGGCAATTCGTGAAGCTGTTGCAGATGCTTATGGAGATAAATATTTAGCTACTATGTCTTTAAGTAAAGAAGAGATTAATGAAAAATTTGGTTTAACTGATGATATGTACAAAGATGCAGTAGCAGATATTCCTGCTATGAGTGCTCATGTCGATACTTTTGTTGCTGTGGAAGCTAAAGACGGTAAAGTAAACGAGGTTTTCGATGCTTTGACTGAGTATAGAGATATGTTAATTAATGATACTATGATGTATCCTATGAATGAATTAAAGACTCAATCATCTGAGGTTTATAAATATGATGATTATGTATTTTTTATAATGCTTGGTGGCTATAATGATTCTTTAGAAGAGGATAGTGAACTTCTAGCGTATTATGAAAATCAAAATGATATTGCTAAAAAAATTATCGAAGATATATTAAATACTAAGTAGTTGCTATATATTAAATAGCACTTTAAATTGTTACTATTAATAAAGAAAAGCAAATTATTTTATCATCACCTTAGTGAGTAAAATAATTTGCTTTTTTCATATATATTATTTTGTTACTTTATATAGATTTGTATCCTTTGCAATAGAATTAATATTGTATAAAACTAATAACTCGGAAATATCATTATCTTCAATATAACTTTCAAGGCTTGAGTTATAGTATCTTAAATCTATTACATGAATCTTTTCATATTCATCAGCAATGAATGGTATAAAACAATTGGCGTATGAATCTTTTATTATGAGAAGATTTTTACCGTTGGTGTTTGAAGATGTTATGGTTACTAATCCATGATTGCCATCTAAAAATACTGAATATTGGTCTTTCTTTTCTAGGTATTCTAAGTTATATAAACTAGTGCTACTAGAGGTATTTGAATCATAGTTTACGCTATACTTTTCTTCTGGATTGTAAATAGTTATGATATCAGGTTCTTTTGCATAATTAATTTTTGAATATATAGTACCTAAAAAATTAGTAGAAATTATTTTTGTATTATCTGATGAAAATGGTTTTATTTCATGGTTTGTTTTGTCAGCCCAAGCATTGTATGCATAATATGCACCAAGAGTAGTCCAGTGATGATCTGTTTTATAGTATATGTACTTAGACTTATTTCTTTTTAGAATATCGTATGTGTTGATGAAATTATCCTTATACATAACTTCGGCATCTTTTAATATCTTTTGCTGTTCTAGAACTGTAGCATATTTAGGGAGCTTATCTGATAAAATCTCACTACCATTAGGAATCAACATAATATTAATATTATTTTCTCCAATTGAATCTTTATATTTACTTATTAAATTTTTCAAATGGTCCATGTTTTTATATAGTTTTTTTGTATCGTATGACGATGTATCTTCAAATAAATAATTGTTCTTACCTAGATATACGTCATTTATATGTTTGTTTAGAGACAAGATTTTATATTTTGTGTTTAAACTAATCCAATTATCTCTAAATACAAATTGGTCATTGAAGTATTCTTCGAATTCTTGTGTAAATTTTCCTGAGAGTATTGTTTCTTTATTTAATTCCGGTGATTGAGCTAGTTTTCTTTTTTCTTTTTCCGAGTATATTTTTGTTGGTGAGATAATGTTTAGTATTGTTATGATGAAAATAAAAACTAAAAATATACCCGCTACTATAAAATTTTTATTCTTCAATATCAATCACCTTACTTTCTACCAATTTACATTTTAAAATAAAACATAATGATAAATATTATTCATACTGCACTAATTATAAATGAATTTTTGTAAAATTGGTATTCATTCGATTATTAAAGCACTTATTGATATAATAACAGATAACCATCCTATAAGGGTATAAAAAATTAGATAGAATGAAGATGTTCCGGCAATCTCCATTACTCCTCTTAATAAACTTCCTACTGTTAGTATTGCAATACCTGAGTTATAAATATTATAGAAAAACCGATATTTCTTTTTATTTACTATACTTGGTATGAACAACATAACAATTCCATAAAAAAGGACACCTCCTACCAAAGGATATAAAAACATATATGTCATGTATGGTGAAGTAACTCCATGTCCAAAAATGCCATAAACTTTATTAAAAATAAATGTAAATATAGTTATCATTATAAAAATCACTATTGTTTTTAAAAACTTCTTTCTAATATCCGACATAAACAATATCACTAACCTCTCTTTCTTCAATTCTCTTACCATTTGTTGTAGGCTTATTTATTACTTCTCCCATAAATACCATTGATGAAGATCCTCCACCATCTAAGTTATATGCCACAGTACATCCTTTTTCTTTAAATACTTCTGCTAACTCTTCAAGAGAGAATCCTTTACTTTCACTAGTTCTACCATCTGATACAACAATAATATAATGTAGTGGTGAAACTTGTCCTATAGCAGTTCTGGGATTACTATTCATAGACTTAGACACTTCGTCATCAGCATCTACTACAATCTCTCCGTCTTTAATTAACGCTGGTCCAAAAGAGATTATTTGCCATATATCACCATCTAATTCATCAATATCAGTATCATTTTCATTTATAATTTTAAAATTGCCATCGTTATCAATTACTAAATCTTCATCATTATCAGAAGTTCTCTTTGTTTCCCTATATAATATTCCATTACGTAAAACATAACCAGCATCTCTGAATCCATAAAAGTCTCCATTTATAGCAAGAATAGCATTATGCTCTTTTGCAATTTCCGATGTCTTTTCTTTAATATTTCTACCATAGGTATTTTCTGCAAAAGCTGTTTTTAGCAAACTCTTGTCTTTTATGGTGATATCTGCAACATAATAAGTTGTTTCATCTTTTCTATCTGTTTCAATAGATATTTCTATATTATCATCAGAATAACTATTCTCTGAAACTACAGCTTCCGTTTCTTTTGTTGTATCACTTTCATTTTCATTAGATGATGTTGAATTATTATCACTATTATAATTTTCAACATTCTCTCTCGATTTAGGTATGACAAAAGTATCTAACAACACAAAAGTTGAGAAAACTATGATTATTGTTGTGATTATTATTGCCCATCTATATGGTTTTTTTAGAAACTCCAACTTTTATTCTCTCCTTACTTCTTTTTTTAAATATAAAATGTTTTTGAATAAAATAGCTAAGAAAAAATAATATACTATCAACTATCATCTTAGTTACTGTCAAATTTACAAACTTGGAAGATAACTTAGATACTATAAATCCACTTGCCCCCATTTGAAGAATAAAAAACATCCCATATTTTATAGCTTCTCTAGTATCTTTATTTCCGTTAAATACCCACCTTTGATTAAGTAAGAAATTAACAGTTCCCGAACATATCCTTGCTATTATCGTTGCTTCAATGATACCTAGTGAAGATGTATATAATATGCCACTAGTGAGAATAAAAAACACTGTTAAATCTATTATTGCACTTACTATTGATGATCCAGCAAATTTAAATATACCAGTAAAAATACGGAAAGAATCTCTTATAGCATTATAATGAGATGACTTATTTTCTTCTAAATAAATTGTCTCAATTGGTACTTCTTTTATACCAATATGTTTTTTTGCAACATTAATAAGAAAATTCATTTCAAACTCATATCTAGTACCTTCTGAAGATAAAAATTCTTCTTCATTTTTTCTTGTTATTCCTCTGAGGCCGGTTTGTGTATCTTTACACCTAATTCCTGTTACAAAATAAAACATTAAAGAAGAAATAGCATTTCCTATCTTGCTTCTAAGTGGCACATTACCAGAAGAAAAATCTCTTGTTCCTATTAATATCTCTTCTTTATTTTCTCTAATACTATTTGCAATCTTTACAATATCTTTAGCAGAATGTTGTCCATCAGCATCAGCAGTAACATATCCAAGATTTTCTGGATATTTTTGTGCCGCAAGTCTAACACCACTTTTTAGTGCACTACCTTTTCCTTGATTTTTTTCATGATAATAAACGATACAGTTTGGCACTTCCTCCACAGCTAAAAATATCTTTTTATACTTTTCACCACTTCCATCATCAATAACTACGATAGGTAAATTCTTTATCTTGTGTATCTCAATTATTAACTTAAGTAGTCTTACATCAGGGCAATATGCTGGAATAATTATTACCGTCTCACTTGTGTTTAATTGTTCACTCATACCATACCCTCCCTTTTCTTTTCATAACATATAGCTGACTATTGTTAAATAAGTACCTATAATTGTTTTCTTATGTTAATTTCATAATATCACTAGATATAATCTTCACTCTATCTATCTATGGTGTTTTTTATATGTATTCTATGTGTATTTTTATATTTAAAAATTAATTGTTACGTCACGTAGATTTTTATTTTTAATAAAAACCATAATAAAAAAGTCCTATGCTTTTACCCATAGAACTTCTTCAATTCTTTATAATTCACTTTTTACAAACCTCTACTTTTTTATGGAATTAATCTTTTCCTATCCCTCGTAATAAGAGTAGCTTCTCTTACATTCTCTAATCCTAAAATTCTTGCTGTAAGTCTTTCTAAACCTATAGCTAATCCCCCATGTTTAGGCATTCCATATTTAAATACCTCTAAATAGCTTTCATAATTTTTAGGGTTTAATCCTTTAAATTTCATATTCTCTACTAACATATCATAGTTGTGAATTCTTTGCCCTCCAGTAGTTATTTCTATACCTTTAAATAACAAATCGAAACTATGAGTTTCCTCTTCTCCACATGGCATAGTATACATTGGTCTCTTTTTTCTAGGATAGTTTGTAATAAATATAAAATCACTATTATATTTTTCTTTTGCATATCTACATAAAAGCTTTTCTCCTTCAGGATCTAAATCACCGACTAAATCACTTTTATTATATCTTTCTTTTAGTATATTAATTGCTTTTTTAAATTTGATCTTTGGAATCTCTTCACTAATTTGTGGCAATACTACTCCTAATACCCTTAAATATTCTCTCCCCTCAATTTCTATATTACGTAAAATATAACTTAGTAATTGTTCCTCTAGTTCCATAAGATCAACTTCACTTTCTATAAAACCCATTTCTAAGTCCATACTTACATATTCATTAAGATGTCTATTAGTGTTATGCTCCTCTGCTCTATATGCATGGCCAACTTCAAATACTCTTTCAAAGCCTGCACCAACCATCATTTGTTTATAAAACTGAGGACTTTGTGCTAAATAGGCTTTATTCTCAAAATATTTTACTTCGAAAACTTCTGTACCACCTTCAGCACCCTCTTTAACAATTTTAGGTGTATGAATTTCAGTAAATCCTTCATTATATAAAAACTTCCTAAAGGAATTTACTATTATATTTTGTATTTTAAAAATTGCATTTACCTTTTTATGTCTTAAACTTAAGACTCTATTATTAAGCATCGTATCTAAATTTACTTCTAATTCTTCTTTATTTATCTCTATTGGTAAACTTTCCTTAGCTTCATTTATAACATCTATACTTTGCACTTCAATTTCAAATGGATTTAATGAGTTTTTCCCTTCATTTACCTTACCAATAACAGAAACTACTGATTCTATTGTTATATCATTTACATTAAATTTATCATTATCTACTACACATTGAACTAAACCAGATCTATCCCTTAATATTAAAAAAGATATTGATTTTAATGATCTTACCTTATGAACCCACCCTTCAATTAATACTTTCTCATTTATTAAATTATTTAATTCTTTTACTAATCTTCTTTTCATTATCATTACCTCCAAAAAATTAATAACCCCTTGAGTAAAAACTCAAGGGGCAAAATATTTCGCGGTACCACCCTTTTTAATAATGCAACCGAACTAGAATATTACCTATATAAAATGAGCTCTACTTTTATATAAAAAAAGCCTTCACTCCCAATAGGAGTGAAAGCATATCTTCACGGTACCATCCTAATTCAATAACGTACTAATACATTATCATCTCAGAACCCTATAACGGAGGCAAACCGTCTTATTCTACTCTATTTCAAATAAGCTTCTCCAGAATGTCTTTCAATATATCGTTTCTCATAGGCTCTCACCAAACCCTACTCGCTTTGGATACTAAGAATATACTTACTCTTTCTTTCAATGAATTTTATAATATTATATTCCTAGAAAAACCTATTGTCAATATGTTACTTAAATTACTCTGCTAATTCAAACTTCCATTGTTGACATTTATGTCCGTTATTTTCCCATTGTTGAACGTTTGCTTTATTAGCTTTACTTGCATTTTTTACTTCTACTAAAGATTTACCATTAGATACTTTTGTAGCAATAGTATATTTATTAGTTCCAACACTAGTTATTTTAAACTTTTGATTATTGCCACCATTATCTTTATAAATACATATGTTAGTTCCGTTCTTACTACTCTTTTTTTCTACATCTAAAACCTTATCTTTATTTTCAACTTGTGCTACTAATTTATAATATCCATTACCTACAGATACAACCTTAAATTTTTGTGCCTTTTCTCCATTTCCTTTATGTTGTTGAACATTAGTACCATTTTTATCTTTTCCGTTATACACATCTAAATACATATTACTATTTATGTTTTTAATATAATATGTTTTTCCACTAACTAATTCATTACTTGTTGTATTATTACCACTATTAGTATTGCTATTGCTATTTGAATTACTACTATTTGTATTGTTTGAATTACTACTGCTAGAATTACCATTTGTATTATATTTGTTATATGTACTAATTAATGCCTTTTGTATATCTTCATGATACCATGTTAAATTATTTCTATTAAAGATACCAAAAGTTTCTCCTTCATTAACTTTAGAATAGTTATTATCCCACCAAATACATCTAATATTTCTCTTTGTTGCAACTTCTATATAATCTTTAGCATGTTGAACTCTAGCTGAATCATTTCCTTTATTAATAGAACCAAATTCTCCAATAACAACTGGGATTCCCTTAGCAACAAACTTATTATAATATCTATCAAATTCTGATTCTAATTCTCCTTTATCTTTAGAAGAATTCCATGAACTTGTTCCACTAGTATTCATAGCAAAATTGTATGGTGAATATGCATGAATTGACACTATTAAGTTACTATCATCTGGAAGAACTAAATCATTAAGAGCAACCTCTGCTCCTGATGCTGCATTTGTAGGCATCATTACTGCTCTCTTTGCATTATTACCACCAGTACTTCTTATTGCTTTTAATGCCACTTTATTATAAGAATTTATCACTGTTCTAGTTTCTTTAGTTCCTCCAGACCACTCTTCTGCACTTCCTTGAACTCTAGGCTCGTTTAATGCTTCAAATATTAACTTGTCATCATAATTTTTAAATCGAGTAGCTATTTGAGTCCATAATTTTTCAAGTTTTGGTTCTACTTCTGACTTTTTAGCATTAGTTGGAACAATCCAATCCTCGTGATGTATATTTAATACAACATACAAATTATTGTCTATACAATAATTAACAACTTCTTGTACCCTATTCATCCACTTTTCATCAACAGTATAATTTGGTGATGCACCCATATGTTGCCCCCAACTTACTGGGATTCTCACTGTCTTAAATCCTGCTTCCTTTATTTTATTAATCATTGCTTTTGTTGTCTTAGGATTTCCCCATGCTGTTTCATAACTTGTAGGATCTCCATTATTTCCTAACCAACTTCCTGTTGAATCTAATGAATTACCTAAATTCCAGCCAACTCCCATATCTTTAACAACTTCTTTTGCACTTTTCATTTGCGCTGCTTGAACCTTTTCTCCACTTCCCATTAAAGCTCCCACTGACAGCATCATAGCCATCGTCGTACATACAGCTGCCATTTTCAATACTTTCTTCTTAATCACAAGTATTCCCCCTTATATAAACTTTTATGTTAACAAGTATCGTATATAAATATATTTTGTAACTTAATCAATATATTTACTTTATGCTAAATTATAAAAATATTTTTGTGTAGTTTCTGTGATTTTGTCGTAAAAAGGGATTTTTCATTCGTGAACGTATATTTTTGTATTATTATTTCCCAACACACTGTATGTTATGTATTATTTTTACTTTTTTATTTTGATAAAATACATTTCATTATTAGATAACTTACATAACAAAAAAGGAAGGATTCAATTTCTTTGAACCTTCCCTTTCAAATTTATATTACAATGGTGATCCACAATACTCACATTCTGATTCACCATACTTAAATATATTTGGTGCTCCACAATTAGGACATGTTACCACTTTATTATCACTATTTTCTTCGCTACCCTGATTTGCATTAAAGTTTTTTCTGCTTTCAGGTGAGACAATCTCATTAGTTTTGTAGTTTATATAATATCCTGGTAATAAGCCACTTTTGAGCATATTACTTAAGTCATCCATAACTTCTTTTTCAGATAGTGACATCATACTAGCAATAATGCTTAAGCTATATTGTTTATCATTAAGAATTATATTTGCATATTTATTATATCTATCAGCCGTGTTACTTTTACTGCTTGTAACAGTAGGATTTATTTTTTTAGCTGATTGATTCAATATACCACCTACTATAATAAGCACTAGCAAAAGTGTAACTTCTCCCTTTGTGAATTCATCATTTAAGGAAGCTACTACTCCACTTACAGCACCAATAAAAAGAATATATGATACTATTTTAGCACCATTTTTACCTTTATCATTTTTAATTCTAAGAATTATTAATACTATTGTAATTGGACAAAATATTATGGCAGATATAAATATTACTGGCCAAGAATACCACCACTTTATATTATCATTCATTTTATGCACCCCATTATTTCTAAATAGTTCCTCTTTTTAAATTCTTCATCTTTATATTTCTTTCTTTTACTAATGAAGATATTTCTCTTAAATAATTTGATAAATCCTCTTTATTTTCTGCAATATTTTCTATCTTTTCTAATAAAGTAGACTCTAACCCACATTCTGAAGATATATCACTATACTTAATATCCTCATATATTTTATTTAATTGCTTTTTATAATCATCATACTCATCACTATTAAGATACGTTTCAATAATACTTTGACATTGAATCATAATTGCCTCTGCATTTAAAATTTCTTTATTGACAACATCTTGGTGATATTGAAAATAGTTTAATACTATATTTATTATTGCAGTAACACCGATAGCAATAACATTGATTAATATATATATTCCTACTGGCATAATTGAAATTTTTACAAATAAGAAAGCTGCTACCATTGTAAAAATCATATATAAACTTGATATTGTTATTATGCTAATTCCATATAGTCCTTTTTTGTTTTTTACTATAGTAACCAATAAAGATATTTCTGATATAATTACAAAGAAATATGATAAAATAGCAATGAAAATGTTAGTTCTGCCTATAAAACCTAAAAAGTAAATAACCCATGTTATAACCATCATGATTAAACCAATAAGAAAAATAGCTTTTAGTTCCTTGTACTTATTCATATGTATCTCCTTCTACTTCAACTTATTACCACATTCCGGGCAAAACTTAGAATCGCCTTCAATGGTCTTACCACAACTGGAACATTTTTTTACTAAAGACATTCCGCATTCTGCACAAAATTTATCATTTTTATTAATTATATCGGCACCACAACCTGGACATTTCCTTGGTACTGGCTCTTTGCATATTGGACAAATTGTAGCTCCTTCTGGAATGTCTCCTTTGCAATTTGGACATTTATTATATCTATCCCCACACTCTGGACAAAATTTCAAATCAGGTGATAATTTTGCACCACAATTGGAACATCTTATTTCAACATTATTTTCTACTTTTGTATTTGTGTCATATCCACAATTGCCACAAAATCTAGTATCTTTATCAATATCAGAATTACAATTTGGACATTTTTTCTTTCTAACTTCTGTCATAATGTTGTTCATAAGACCAGCAAATTGAGATTCCACTGTTCCTCCTATACCAACACCCATGCCAACTCCCATACCTACACCCATGATATTACCTTGTATTGAATTTGGATTAGTAGCAGCTCCTTCTAAAGTATCGAAAGACCTTTCTTGTTGATAGTTGTAGCCAATTATATCCATCTCCGCTCTCTTTGATAAAGCATCCTTTAATCTTATAACTGCACTATCGTCCTCTGGAACACTAATATCATTAACATAAAAGGCAACAAGTCTTATTCCATACTCCCCTAAAACCTCTACCATTTTACTCTTCAAAGTTTCTGATATTTCATCTAGATATGCATTTATCTCCAATACGCTTATTTGCTTCTTTATTATATATGATGATATGGTATCTTTTACTTTAGTAAGATATAATCCTTTAAAATAATTAGTGACACTTTTCTTGTCAAACACAGGCATTGTACCAATTAACTTTACCATACACTTTTTAGAATCTTCTATCTGTATTCCAAATTGTCCAAATGCCCTTATTGGTAAAAATACATTATATTTTGGATCCTGTAATTGAATTGGTGATGCAGTTCCCCATTTTATATCTAAATCATAAGCTTTATTAACATACCACACTTCTGCGGTAAACGGTGATCTACCACCAAAAGGTAAATTAACTAGCTTTCTTAAGATTGGTATATTAGCTGTATCTAATGTATGTCTTCCACTAGTAAATACATCTAATGCTTTTCCACTTTTAAATAGAATTGCTTCTTGAGATTCATTTACAATCAATTGTGTCCATGTTCCAAGTTCTTCATTAGGATACTTCCATGCGAATATGTCTGTTCCCCCATTATACTTAACAACATCAACAATAGCCATAATAACCACTTCCCCTATTTTGCACTTATTGAAAAATTATCTATTTATTCTATTTTATTATATAAATTTACATATTAAGTGTCAATTTGATCTATATGTAAAAAACTTATTTCTTGTGACTCCTTTAAATTTTATTTACTATATAAACTCACATACTAAAAAATATATTGCCACCTTTAAATATACCCGTATAATAATTTAATAGAGGAGGTGTAACCCGATGACGATATTTACATTAACAGGACCAAGTGCCAGTGGTAAAACAAGCCTAGCAAACTTTCTTTCTGGAGAAAACATTGATTTAGAAATAAATAAAGAAAATAGAGACAGGCTGAAAAAAATAGGTATTCTTAATAAATGCATTACTAGCACTACAAGACTTCCAAGAAGCGGTGAAACAAACCATGTAGATTATCATTTTTACAATAAAAAAGATTTTATTGCTAAAATAAACAATAATGAATTCATAGAATATACCGAAGTTTATAATAATTTTTATGGTCTAACTAAGGAAGAAGTAAAAGTTCAAACTGCTAATGGCAAATCTATAATTTTAGTTATGGATCCAAAAGGTGCTGAAACTATAAAAAACATATATAAAAATCATGTTATACAGATTTTTATTGATGTATCCCTAGATAATATAGAAAAAAGAATGAAATTTAATAGAAAACAAGGAGATGCTGAACTTAAAGAAAGGTTAGAAGACCTACAATATTTCTATGATTTTAGAGATAAATGTGATTATATTTTAAATGGTAATGATGATATAAATACTGTATTTGATAAAGCATTAACTATTATAAAAGAAAACATTGATAAGTAATATATTATTCTAACATAAAAATAGAGGATTAAAATTTTAACCTTAATCCTCTATAAGCCTATTATATTATCTTATCTCTTCAAATTGCCACTGCTGATTTCTTTTATTCTGACCTAAAGTCCATTGACATACATTGGTACCATCTGCTGTTCCATTTCCATATACATCTAACCCTTTTGTACCATTACTACTCTTAGTTGCTATAATATATATATTGTTTTGAGAAGTAGTTTTTACCATAAATTGTTGTGCAGTTCCTGAATATGCCTTATAAAGTTGAATATTAGCTCCATCTTTATTTTCACCATTGGCAACATCAATCATAAAATCACCTAATGCACTTTTCAATGTTATATATCCATCTCCAAGATTTCTTAGATACCACCTTTGACCATTCTTTCCTGTTCCAGTGCCAATTTCAATATTAGCAGTATTTTTTCCTGTATCATTTTTTACTTGAAGATATTTTTGTGAATTTACACTTTTAATATAATACCATCCATCTTTTATTGTTACTTTTTCACCTGGATTATCACTGGATTATCATGGCCTGCTGATCCTAATGAGCAAACAAATGTAGTAACACTATTTGATGGAAGATTAGCTGTGAAGTTATTTCCATTTGTATTAATATTAGATGTCTTTTTTAAGTTCTCGTTTCCAGAAGTTCTATAGCTTTCTACACTTTTAACACTACCATTATTAATTACAAATTTTTGATTAACTGAACCACCTTTATTAATAGCAACAACAACTACTTTTCCATTTCCAGTATATGCTGATACAGTAACATTATTATTTGGATTTTCAGTAGCTCCAACTCTTGTATACCCAGGACGAATAAATTTAGAAAATTGCGCCATACAATAACCACGTTTACTTATTGTTCCATTTTCCTTCATCGGACTATAACTTCTATGAATATACCACCACACATATGTTTGAAATCCCTTTGTCATAGATTTATTTATATGATAAGAAACGTCTAATGCCTCAGGCCACTTATCTGCTGAATTGTTATTACTATTTGGATAATACACCTCTGTCATCCAAAGTTCTTTTCCTCTACCTTTTTGTTGAAAAAGTGGATAAGAAAAGTTGTTATAACTTGTACCATATAAATGTGCGCCAAGGATGTCTAAATTTGCTAATGCTCTAGAATCATTTAATATAGGATCTGACATATCTTTTTTATACGAAAATGATTCCGGTGCAATAACTTTACAATTAATCGATCCTGCATTATTTTTCATAAAATTAAGAACTTCATTAGCTGTCCACCATGTCCAAGTATGCCCATAATCTGGCTCATTAGCTATAGAAATTGCATATAAATTAACGCCATTACTCTTCATATAATTAACAAAATCATTTAGATGTTTTGCATAATCAGCATATTTATCATGTCTTAGTCTTTTAGCTTGTTTACCATTGCGATTAAAGGTTTCTGTCATATTACTTGGTGGATTCCATGGTGATGCAAAAACTATTGCACCTTTTTCAACATCTGCCTTTGCTGTCGCCAATTCCTTACTCCAATTATTTCTATTTTCATCAACATGAATTCTTAGAACGCTAAATCCTAATTGATTATTACCATTACCAAATACTGTTTCTCTTTGAGATGCTGTTAAATCTCCTGCCCATGAAGGATGATTCATTCCTCCAAATCCTTTAATAGTTTGATATCTTTGAGACAAATTAATTGTGGCATCACTAGCAGCTAAAACTTTATATGGTGATTCCACTACAATACCAATAGATAACATCGTTATAGTTACTAATACTTTAGAAATAAATCTTCTAGACTTTAAAAACATTATTTTCTCTCCTTTATATGCTATAATTAAAAATTCATTATCAATATACGCATATAGATGCTAACATGTTTCTATAAAATTACTTCTTATTCTATACTTAACTTAAAACTACAAAAGAGAGGTTTTTCTATTTCCTCTCTTTATCTGATATTAATTCTTTCTAGTTTATTACTAATGGCATTTCTGATAACAGTTTTCCACTTTCAGCATCAATAAATATAATTTTCTCTTTCGTAATATTATTTATATTATTATATCTTATCATCCATGCAGTTATAGCAGAATTATCATTTTGTATGTATACTACTTTTTCACTTGTGTACTTTGCTCCTTTAGATTCATCAGAATATTTCTTAGCAATTTCAATTGCTTCTTCTTTATCGACCTTATTATCAAAACTAATATTAGATAGAGGCGTATACTTTCCTGATATAGATGTAGCTTCTCCTTTTTCATTTACTGTTATAATAATTTGATTTAAATACACTAAATATCCGTTATATACTTGTTGTAATCTATATATCACTTGATTTTCTTGTCTCATTTCTTTATCTAAAACAAATTCCTTAGCAGGATTATACATTCCAAATAAATCTTTTATATTATATAAAGAATGAATGGCATCTTTTCCGTTATTAATAATCATATCTGTATATTTCCCATATATACCCTTGACTAATCCCTCTTCATTATAATATATTGTAGGACTTATGCCACCATTTAACTCTTTTAAATTATCTAAATTATAAGACTCTATGCTTTGCAAATCATCAAAAGTATAGGCTTTATATTTTTCTTTTTTTTCTTCAATATAAAAATTTTTATTATAGATAAATAAACTTATAACAACAAGTATAATAATTAAAATAACTTCTCCAACAATAATCTTACTTCTAATAATATTGCCTCCTTTTACATCTATATATATATTATTAATTTAATTTCTTTGTACTAATTCCAACTTGATCAAAAGCATTGTTTATAATTTGTTTTTCTTTTGAATTCATACCTAAATTATTTGCTGCACTAGTTACTGCTATTCTACAATCTTCAAAACTGGAAGTAGAATTCATAATATATAAAGAGTTATAAAATAATTTTGCTAACTTATCTTTGTCTTTTATACCATTTTCCCACATTAAATATGCAGCATGATTTAAAATACCACTATTTGTATGTACCCCACCGTAATCATTATTAATATCACTTGGATTTACATAATATCTTCCACCAACTTTACTTGGTTGTCCTAATGCTTCTGGATTAGACATATTTCTTAATGCTGGTAACCCATTTTTCATAATGTCTTCTCCTAATAGCCATTGTAAATCACTTTTTCCTTCAATTATATTACCTAATATATCAGCATAAGCTTCATTTAATGCTCCAGATTGACCTTGATATTGTAAATTAGCAGTTCTTTCTATCACAGCATGTGTGAATTCATGAGCTATAACATCCAATGCTCCTGTTAAAGGTGTAAATACTTTATCACCATCACCAAAAACAAATTGTTCGTATTGAGGTGTCCAGAATGCATTATCATATCCATTGCTCCAATAACTTTCCTTATAGTGAATACTTGCTACGATTTGTGCACCATTTCCATCGTAAGATTTTCTTTTTAATTTATTATTATAATAATCATATACATGACCTAAATTACAAATTGCTGATACAGCCGCAGGATCATTCCATGTCTTACTATTACTTGTCATCATATTGCCTGGTATTCTTCCATAATTTGCATTGTATATTTTTATATTTCTTGTAGTATCAAACAATTGATAATATGTATTGTACCAATAACTTTTCCTATTAATATTAAATGTTCTATTTTGTCCTTTTAAATCTTTGCCACTTCCTTGCTCAGCTTTAGTCAATAATGATACTTCATTGATTACTTCTCCAGTAGTTGCATCAATAAATGAATTTAAAGCGTAAGGTGAGCCGTCCTTTGTACCTTCAACCATAACCTTCCAACATAATATTGGTTCTGAATCATTTAATGAATATATAGTTAACTCTCCATCATTTACTTTTGCATCATCTCCATATACCCCAGCAGCATAATTTTTAACTTCTTCTTTACCTATCTTAGCATTAGTATCTACATTTACATCTTCTAAGTAATTTCCACCCACAGAAGTTGTATTTCCTTCTTTATCTGTAACTACTATAATCTCTCTACCATACAAAGGAATATCATTATATACTTGTTGCAATTTGTATGATACTAAGTCTTCTGTACTATTTACTTTTAACACCTTAAATTCATTTTCTGGGTAATCTATTTTCATCAACTTTTTTACACTATTTATAGATTCAATAGCATCATTTTCATTTTCAACTTTTATATTAGTATAATTTCCATCAATGAATTTGCAACTGTCTTCTTCGTCTAAATAGACCTCTGGAATTTCTCCATCATTGATATTATCTAGATCTTTAACATCTGAATATTCCTTAGCACTATTATAAAAAATTGATTTGCTACTATCTTTCGCTGCATAAGTTACATTACCTTGAAATGTCACCATCACAGATAAACATACAGTAATAAGTGATAATAATCTTTTTGTTCTTTTTCCCATATAATCCCCTCCAATTTAATTATTACAAATTTATTATACCACTTCTTTACTATTTATTCCATTTATTGATATTTATTCTATATATCTTTGCAAAAAGTTTTCTTTTGATCTTATCAGTATTTGATATTGTATTAGACAATAATTGAATATATTCGCCTAATAATAAACATAATAAATATGACAAACTATATGAACTAGGAGATTCTAATGAAAAAGACATTGTATGATTATAAAAATGCAATAATGAAATTACCAATTAAAGATAAGTATACAAAGGAAGAGCTTATCACAAAAGATTTTTTAATTGAAAAGAGTAATAAAATAGAAATTTACTATGCATCACATAATGAATATATAAACTCCAATGCAAAAATATTTATAATAGGCATAACTCCAGGTTTTCAACAAATGAGTACATCAATAGCTACTGCAAGAAAAGAATTATCATTAGGCACTGATATAAAAGATATTCAATATAAATGTAAATACTCTGGCAGATTCAGTGGTATTATTAGAAAAAATATTATATCTATGTTAGATGAAATTAAGTTAAATAAAGCTTTGAATATAGTAAGTTGTAATGAACTATTTTCTTCCAAAGATTATTTACTTCATACTGTATCATTAATACCTTATTCAGTATTTATTAATAAACAAAATTATTCAGGTCATAGCCCAAAACTTATAAAAAATAATTTCTTAATGAAATATGTTTATGAAAACTTCATTGATGAGTTAGAAAGCCTACATAACCACGAGAATGTCTTATTGATTCCACTAGGAAGAGCTGTTGAAGAGGTTCTAATTAAACTAAAAGCTGAAAAAATAATATCTTCAAATCAATTGTTACAAGGATTTCCCCATCCTTCTGGGGCAAATGTAAATAGACTTACTCAATTTAGAGAAAACAAAGCCACAATGACGGATTTTATTTTAAATAAAATAAATCTCACTGTATCACAAAGGAGTTAACTTTCTCTATCCATTAACTTTATACATACAAAGTATCCTATAAATAATACAGCAACTGCAACTAATACCGCACTTATTAAAATACTATTACTTTTATTAATTAAACTTTCAATTTTAATATCATATTTTTTCAACAACGAATCGATTACAAATATCAAAGCAAAAAATATCACAAAACTATTTTGCGCTAAAAAATATCCTTTAAAATAATAGATAGTTAAATATAATATTCCATATATAAGTATCCCTATAAATATAATTAAATTTGCTTTAAGTATAATGCTAATATCTACTGATTTATATACAATAATATTAATTACTACACAATATATTTGACATACTAAAAGTATTAAAATTGTTTCTATGTACTTGGCTATTACTAGTAAGTTAGATTTAATCGGTAATGTTTTTATAAATTTTTTTACCTCTAAACTATCTTCTATATAACACATCTTGCCTATAATAAATGCTTGACTAAAAAAAGGGACAAATAAATTAATTAAATAATATTTATTATCTCCATCAAAATATATAAATATCGGAAAAGCAATTAAATATAAAATAGTAAATAATAAATACTTTTTAATCAACATGAAATCCTTACTAATTAGTGATATCATAATCAAACTCCTCATTTTTTATTATTTTAAAGAAATCCGTTATCGAAATACTCTCATATCTTTTATTCTTAAAATTCTTTATATAATTAGACTTTATTACATAGTATTTATTAAATCTAATTCCATTCTCTCTTACTAATTCATCATCTTCGCTATCTATATCTTTTATACTAATCTTTACATAGTCATTCATTAATGAATTTTTCTTTTCTTTTATAATAATTTTTCCTTTATCTATAAAGATTACATCATCTGCAATAGACTCAATATCCTCTATTATATGTGATGATATAATTATAGTTGTATTATATTTTTTATTAATATCTTTCAATATATCTAAAAGCTCAATACGTGCACTTGGATCTAACCCAGTTGTTGGCTCGTCCAAAATTAATAATTTAGGATTATGCGCCAATGTTAAAGATATAAAATACTTAATTCTCATCCCAGTAGATAATTCTTTAATCTTTCTATTTTCATCAAGTTTAAAAATTTTATTTATAAATAAATCATATCTTTCATTATTCCAATTATCTTTATATGTTCTTTTTACAAATTTACTTAATTCTTTTAATTTTAATTCTGGATATATACCTTGTGTCTCTCCAATATATCCAATGTCAATTTTATCATTATCATTAATAAGTTGATCATAATAATATATTTCACCACTAGTTGGTTTTATTAGATTCATTATAATGTTTAATGTTGTAGATTTTCCTGCTCCATTACAACCTATAAAACCTGTTATACTACCCTCCCTTAGTTCAAAATCTACATTATCAAGAACAAAATTTGCATATTCTTTTCTAATATTTTTTAATTTAAGTATGTACTTCGAAGATGTCTCTCTCATTAACTTAACCACCTTTCTTCATACCTTTACTGTATAACTACTTTATCTTTTAAACCCTTTGGTAACTTTTCATATATCTTAATAGAAACAATATCTAATTCATACTTAGTAATACCGCCAATAAAAAGTAATGCTACAAAATATATTATTCCACCAATGATTATAAGTAAAAACAGAATTATTCCTACATTAACTCTTGTATAGTTATTCACAATAAAATTATTTAAAAATACATATCTTATCAAAATTAATGATATACTCATAATTATTGAGGCTAGTAATGCTTTTCTACCTTGCCTAACAAGTGGAATTTTAACTTCAAAGGCTTTCTCTAGTTTAATATGATTTAAATTAGAAACTACCGCTAAAGCCACTATTGTACTAATAACAGAACCGATAACATTTATATTATCAATTCTAATAAGCATTAAATTTAATGCTGTCTTTATTAAAATTGATAATATACCTACTGATATAATATACTTAAGTTCATTTATCCCTTGAATAATTATATTTTGAATTGTAGAAAGTGACATAAATATTAATGCAATGGCGCCTATCATTAATATTTCACTTCCAAAGTTCCTTCCATATAGAAATTTAAATATATCTTTTGCAAAAATCATAATTCCACATATTGATGGTATAGTAATTGTATAAATTAACTTATAACAATATGATGTTTGCACTGTTAATTCATCTTTATCCTTTTTTACATACCCTTCAATTATTTTGGGATAAATTCCAACACCTAAAGAAGTTATTATTACTAATGGTATATTTACTATCGATAAGTAATATCCCAATGTTGCAATTTTAATATCGCTATCAATACCAACTAAATTTTTTACCGCCACTGTATCTACTATATTTGATAGATTCTGTATCGCTGCTATTAATACAAACGGTATTGAAGTTATAAGTAGTCTCTTCAAAATCCTATTATCATATGATTTTTTATACTCTGGGTATCTTCTGTTTAATGAATATCTAAGAAACATTATCGCTCCAATAGCCCCGATTGTTGTACCGATTGTACCCCCGGCGCTTCCGAAGGAAATAGAAACTTTTATTAATAATGATGCAAAAATCAAACTTATTGCTACATTAAATACTTGTTCAATAATATTAGATATAACAAGATCATCTATATTATTATCTCCTTGAAAAAAACCTCTATAGGAAGTTAATACTGCAGCAAAGAAAATTGCTGGCGCTAAAAAAATAATAACATTTATAACATCTTTGCTATTAGCAATCACAGAAAGTGACTTTGATAATATGATAAATAATATACTTACTATAGCTCCTAAGATCATCAAAAATCTCTTTGACTCATTGAGTACTTCAAAAACTCTACCAGACTTCTTTGTTTTTTCTTCTACAACAAGCTTTGTAATTACAGGTTGAAATCCTAAACTTGTTATTGCAAATAGAAAAACAAAATAGTTGTACCCAATATTATATATTGCCATACCCTCATCTTTTAATATTAATGATAATATCGGCATATATATTGATGATAACAATTTTAATATAATACTTGATATAGAAAGAATTACTATACCTCTTCCCAGAGACTTTTGCTTCATAATATCCTCCACTATTCCTATGATTTTTACAAAATCTCAAATTATTTCCCACGGAATAATTTTATCTAGAAATCGTATATACTTTTGTATATATATTAACATTTTTGTTATATAATCACAACGCAGAGGTATAATTGATTCATATATCAAACTTTAACTGTACATTCGTTTTATCTTCTTCCAAAGTTCTCATATATTTAAAAACCTCATTTATATCACAGATTATATTATTCTTATAGCAAGTTTCTCTTAGAATCTTCATCAAGTGATTATTTTTTTTACTTACTATTTCATATCTATTTCCATATTCTCTTATGTATCTTTCTTTCAAACCTTTAAAATATAAATCTAACATCTTATAAAAATATTGACGATTACCATCCCTTAAAGTAAGCCCCATATTAAAAATAACTATCCCTTTTACTTTAGCTTCTATACAATAATCTAATATTCCCCTTATATTTTCTTCTGTATCATTTATATATGGCAAAATAGGTGTTAGCCAAACCACTGTTGGTATGCCATTATCTCTCATTATTTTTAATACCTCAACTCTCTCCTTTGTAGTTGAAACATTAGGCTCAATAACTTTGCATAATCCTTCATCGTAGGTGGTTAATGTCATTTGTACAACACATTTACTTTTTTTATTAATTTTTTTTAGTAAATCTAAATCCCTTAGTATTCTATTAGACTTAGTATGAATTGCTACTCCAAAACCATACTTCTCAATAACCTCTAAACATTTTCGTGTATTTTTAATTTTTTCCTCTAAATGAATATAAGGATCAGTCATTGCTCCAGTACCAATAATGCATTTATTTCTCTTTCTTTTTAAACTTTCTTCTAATAACTCTGGTGCATTTACCTTAACTTCAATATCTTCAAACTTATGATCCATTCCATAACAATGACTTCTTGAATCACAGTAAATACATCCATGACTACAACCCCTATATACATTCATTCCATTTTTACTCGAAAGAATTCCCTTTGCCATAATCTCATGCATACAATATAATTCCTTTCTAACTTGTTATTTATAAGTAAATTGTAGTAAAGTAAATTTGACATTAGTATGTCATATTAATTTTAATATTCTTTTCAGTATTACCTCCATATATATAAATTCTAATTATTTACAAAATTTTCTATAGTTCATATTATAACATAATTTATTGAAGCTATTAGAACATAAAAATAAGAGGTAATAACCCATAATCCTGGTTTACTACCTCTCACTTTTGTAAAACCTCTAATTCATTTTCCAACTATTAGATTCTAATTGCAAATTAACCATATTCTTATATATCCCTTCTTCATTTATCAACTTATCTGGTGAACCTTGTTGTGCTACAACCCCATCTTTAAGTACCACTATTTTATCTGCAGAGGCCACTGTACGCATACGATGGGCAATAATCATTACCGTCTTATTTCTTATAAGTTTTGAAATGGAGTTTTGAATCAATGTTTCATTATCCACATCAAGAGATGCCGTTGCTTCATCTAGGAGAATAATAGGTGCATCTTTAAGGAATGCTCTTGCTATAGATATTCTTTGACGCTCACCACCTGAAAGCTCTGAACCATTTTCACCTATCATCGTATTATATCCCTTAGGCAATTTATCTACAAATTCATCACAATGTGCGTATCTTGCAGCTTGCAATACTTCTTTATCTGTAGCATCTTTACGACCAATACGAATATTTTCCATAATGGTATTATTAAAAAGTGTAACATCCTGAAAAACAATTGAATAAAGAGACAATAATGTTTCTGGATCAATTTTAGAGATGTCCATACCACCAACAGTAATTTTTCCTTTAGTAATATCCCAAAATCTTGTTGCAAGTCTAGACACTGTAGTTTTTCCACCTCCAGATGGTCCAATTAAAGCAGTTACTTCACCTTGCTTTGCTGTAAATGAAACATTAGAAAGTACTGTTTCCCTATCATCATAAGAAAAGCCAACATTTTTAAATGTAATATCATATCCATTATTACAAAGTTCCATAACTCCTGATTGAAGTGGATGTTCTAAAATCTCATTCATACGATCAACCTGTACCTTTGTTGATGTAATAGCTGCTAAATTTTGAAGTGACATTTGCATTGGGTCATAAATTCTTGACACTACTAATAAATACATAAAAAAAGTCAATATATCAATGCTTCCATCTTGTAGCAAAACTCCACCAATAAGAGCAGTAGTAACAATACCTAATTTTAAAATCATTTGTGCAGATGATACAAAAACAGCATTACCAAGTTCATTTACTAATGCATGTTTTTCCACATCCTTAATCTTCTTATCTAATCCATTAAGATACTCTTTTTCTGCATTATTAGCTTTTAAATCCCTTATTGTCTCAAGGCATTCTTGAATACCATCAGCACAATCCATTTTTAATAACATATGTTTTTTGCCAAGCTTATATTGCACCTTTGCTGACAATAAAACAATGGCAAAAGAAATTGGAAGTACCCAAAGGGTAGCAAGTGCCATTCTCCAATCGAAAAAGAATAATGCTATTGCTACAATCAACGTTGAGATTAATGATCCTACAAGTTCTGGAATCCAATGAGACGATGCAGTTTCCATAGTTGAACAATCAGCCATAATAGTACTAGTTAAATCAGAAAGATCCTTTTTTCCAAAGAAAGCTAAAGGAAGTTTACGTAATTTTTCTGCAAGACTAATTCTCCTTACTCCACTCTCTATATACGTAGCAAAAAACGTAGCCTTATATTGAACTGAAGTTGTAATTGCTATCAAAAGTAAACAAAGAATAGATCCAATAATATAAAAAGTTAATCGCTTTGATAAATCATTTTTATTTATTATGTCTGAAACCAACTCATAAAGTAATCCTACTGGCATCATTAATACAAGGTTTGATGCAATGCAAGAAATAAAAGCTTTCATCATATCCTTTGCACCTTTTGCTGAAAGTGCATATCTATGTTGTAATAATTTAAGCATTTTTTTCACCTACTTTCCACTTTGCAGTGTGGTTATATTCATTCCACATATGAGCATATAAACCTTTGTGTGATACTAACTTATTATGAGTACCGCTTTCAAATACACATCCATCTTTTAATACATAAATACAATCTGCTGATGTAACTGTAGACAATCTATGTGCAATCATAATAACAGTCTTTCCTTTAGAAAGTTCCTCAAATGCAGCTTGTACTTTTACCTCATTATCTGGATCTGCAAAAGCTGTAGCTTCATCAAGAATTAAAATCGGTGCATCTTTTAGTATAGCTCTAGCAATAGAAATTCTTTGACATTCACCACCAGAAAGATATGTTCCATTTGTACCAATTATTGTATCGACGCCATTAGGTAGCTTACTTATAATATCATCACATTGTGCCTTATGAAGTGCTTCCATTACTTCTTCTCGTGAAGCATTCTTTTTTGCCATTCTAACATTTTCTAAAATAGATGCTTTAATTAGCTTACTATCTTGAAAAACAAAAGATACTGTGTTCATAAGGTCATCCTTTTTAATATCTCTTATATCAACACCACCAATAAGAATCTTTCCACTTGTAACATCAAAAAAACGTGCAACAACAGCAGCCAAAGTAGATTTTCCACTTCCTGATGGTCCTACTAATGCAATATGTTCACCGGGGTTAATTTTAAGTGAAATATGACTTAATGCATTTTCCTCTGAATTTGGATAACGGAATATTACATCATCCAAAATTACAGAATTATCAACTGGATACTTATTATTATTAGATTGCGGTAATGGTTTAATTTCCATAACGCTATCAATACGCTTTAAAGCATCAGATACAATCATTGAATTTTCGCTTGAATACATAATTTTATTCAATGTTATAGTAATTATAGGCGTAATAATAATATAGAAAAGTAAATTTAAAAGAAAGTCGGCTGTGATATTTCCTTTTTCTGAAATAATAAGTGTTACAGCAATTAATATTGTAAATACAGCATTTATTATTGTGGTATAAAGCACCATTGGCATCATAAGCTGCTTAGTATAGGCTATTGTCCACTTTTGATACTTATCAATACTATTTTTTAATCTTTTAAATGAGAATACAGATTGTCCAAAAGTTTTTACAACAGGGATACCACGAACATATTCAACAGCTTCACTAGACATTTCAGCTAATGCATTTTGATATTCTGTCATCTTCTGTTGCATCTCTTTGCCTGTCATCATAGACATAATTATAAACGCGATAACTACTGGTAATAAAGATAATAATCCCAAACGCCAATCAAATATTAACAGTAATATAAGTAGCCCTATTGGCGTTGCAATTGCCCCTGCCTTATCTGGTAATTGATGCGCAAGATAGGTTTCTGTATCTGCACTACATTCATTAATAATTTTTCTTAGCTTTCCACTTCCTATATCGTCCATAAATTCCAGTGGCAATGTAACAATATGGTGCATTGCACGTGAACGAATTTGTGCTTGCACATGAAATGCTGCAATATGCGAACACATTAGGGCACCTATATAAATTAACATAGATATAACTGCAAATAATACCGCCATCCAACCATTATAAGATAAGGTTTCGGCTTTACTAAAATCTGGTGCAACTTTTAATACTTCCTTAATAATTTTCCAGATATATATAAATGGAACAAGTGCAAAAAAAGCACTAACTCCAGATAAAATCCAGGAAGCAATAGATAAGTACTTATATTTACCTGCATACTGGAATAGCTTTGACATATCTGATTTCTTTTTCAAGATTAATTCCTCCTCTTTAAAACATTTATAATGAAGTTAGGAATCTCTAACCAGTCTGTAAAAAAATAATACAATTTTGTAGATTCATTGCACTTCATCTATTAATATTATATGAAAAGGAATATTACTGCCTCTACTCCATATAGAATATTACCTGCTCCAAAAAGACATTTTTATCCCTCTTTACGATATTGATTAGGCAATATTCCCATGACATCTTTAAATGCTTTAGCAAATTTGCTGGCATTATTATAACCATATTGTGATGCAATATCTAAAATTGTTCTTTCTGTATTTTTAATCAATAGAGCTGCTGTCTGCATTTTTTGTACCCGTATATATGCATATATAGATACTCCATAAACTCCCTTAAAACAATTTTTGAGCTGTGTAGTAGAAACATGAAACTTTTCAGATAAATATTCAATTGTGATACGCTTTTCCATATTGTCAGACAAAAATTCACATACCTTCTTTGCTAACAATACTTGAGATTTAGTATATCTTTCTCCCTTTGAATATAGTTGATCTACTGAAATCCCTCCAAGAAATAAAAGAATCTCTAATACCTTTACTTTAAAATATCCCTTTCTAATTGTATGTGGGATACAATATAACTCATGAAAAATATGATCTAAATGTGAATTATTTCTTATGATAAAAGTATCTGATTCCTCACAAAACTTTCTCATAATTGATGTTGGCTCTACATTTACATCATCAAGAATACAGGAAAGACAACGTGGTGCTAAATTAGCATCTACAACTATTGATACTCCATAATAATGACTAGTAGGAAAATAAGTCTCATTATTAACATTTTTCTTTACGTTAATAGACATATCCCCTGGTGTAAGATAAAAAAATTCTCCACCAACCTCACATTCAATTCTTCCTTCAAGACAATGATTTATTTCAAATACATTTCCTTCCAAATTGTTCTTATCTAAAATAACAGAACACTTTCTCATATCAACATTATTATATACAATCTCAATTCCTGGAAACACCTTATAACTTGTCATCAACGTTTCTCCTGTTTTATTTAAAATCTTATATATAATACAATCATCATCCTGTGGTAAAACTTCGATAATATCCTTATTTTGAGATTCTTCTAACTTTTCTATATCCATCTTATATCACCATCCTTAAGCCTAAAAATAATGCTACTATATTAGTTAGTATAAACTAACTAATATAGTAGCATATTTCTTCATTTTTTCAAATATGTGTTCCAAATTCCTTACTATAACTTCTACCACCACTTAACTATAACAGCTATTAATATGTTCAAAAATATAAAAAAAGAGACTGTGAAAACAAATTCTCATTTGTTTAATACACAGTCTCTTTGTATGTTTAAAAAGGAAAATGATTTAAAAAAACTAACTATTTCATTAACTACAATTATAATATATCAATTAATTGTGTCAGTATTATGGCAAAATTAGAAAATATTTATGAATAGCTGCAAAACAACTTGTAAATACTTATTCTGTAACAGCTTATTTTACATACTAATTATTTTAATTTTGCTAAAAGTTCATTTACATCTAGTCCATGAACCATACAAGCTTCTTCTAATGTTTCAGCTTGTGAAGATGGACATCCAAGGCAGTGCATTCCTGCAGCCATTAATATATCAGCATTTTCAGGATTCTTCTTTACGATATCACCAATTATCATATCTTTAGATATTTCTCCATCTTGTGCCTTTACTTCTTCTCCAAAGAACATTTCCATATCTTCTTCAACAGTAGTGATTCCACCGATACCAAAGTTTTCTACTAATACATTAGCTACATTTGGAGAAAGGAATGCTGGAAGTGTTGGTCCTAAGTGAATTTCTTTTACTCCAAGGTATAATAAGCTTAATAATACGATAACAGCTTTTTGTTCATACCAAGCAATGTTATAAATGATTGGTAATTCGTTGATTTCTTCAAGACCGAATATTTCTTTTAACTTAAGAGCTATTAAAGCTAATGAGTAAGAATCATTACATTGTCCTGCATCTAATACTCTTGGAATACCACCGATATCTCCTAGATCTAATTTGTTATATTTATATTTTGCACATCCTGCAGTTAAAATTACTGTATCTTTTGGAAGAGCTTTTGCAAATTCAGTATAGTAATTACGTTTTGTTGCTCTACCATCGCAACCAGCCATAACTACGAATTTTTTAATTGCACCAGATTTTACAGCTTCAACAACTGTATCTGCTAAAGCAAATACTTGCTCATGAGCAAATCCACCAACGATTTCTCCACTTTCGATTTCTGTTGGAGCTTCACATCTTTTAGCTAATGCGATGATTTCAGAGAAATCTTTTTTGCTTCCTGCTTCACCTTCAATGTGTTTGCATCCAGCATAACCTGCTGCCCCTGTAGTAAACATTCTATTTTTGTAAGAATCTTTTGGTGGAACGATACAGTTTGTAGTCATTAAGATTGGTCCATTGAAACTTTCAAACTCTTCTTTTTGCTTCCACCAAGCATTACCGTAGTTACCTACTAAGTGCTTGTATTTCTTTAATTTTGGATAGTAGTGAGCTGGTAACATTTCAGAATGAGTATACACATCTACACCAGTTCCTTCTGTTTGAATTAATAATTGTTCAATATCTGCAAGGTCATGACCAGATACTAAGATACCAGGGTTTTTACCTACACCGATATTAACTTTAGTGATTTCTGGGTTACCGTATGTTGTAGTGTTTGCAGTATCTAAAAGTGCCATACCGTCAACACCAACTTTACCAGTTTCTAAAGTTAATGCTACTAATTGATCTACAGTCATTGAATCATCCATTAATTTCATTAATGTTTCTTGCATGAATGCATCGATTTCTTCATTATCATATCCTAATGCATTAGCATGTTTAGAATATGCAGATAAACCTTTTAATCCATAAGTGATTAATTCTCTTAATGAACGTACATCTTCATCTTCAGTAGCTAATACACCAACTTCATTTGATTCTGCTTTTTCTTTTAACATAGCATTTATTTCAGATCCTGAGTTATTTCCTGATACAATATTTTTAAGTGTTGCTAAGAACCCAGACTTCTTATCTTCTTCTACATCCCATGTTGCAGCTGCTGATAAACCTTCTTTATCAGATAATTGCTTCATTAAGTCATTCTTTATTGATAATGTTTCTTTTACTCTAGCATAAAATACATCATCATCAAAGTTTGCATTTGTGATTGTTGTAAATAAGTTTAATGTTATATAGTGGTTAACATCTTTAGAAATTTCTTTTCCTTCTTTACGTAATCTTGTAGTTACTTCTGATAAACCTTTAGTTACATAAATTAATAAATCTTGCATGTTTGCAAGGTCTGCGCTTTTACCACAAACACCAACTTTAGTACAACCTTTGTTGCCAGCAGTTTCTTGGCATTGCATACAAAACATCATGTTGCTCATAGTTATTATCTCCTTTATTTCAATGGTATATTACCATATAAATGTTTATTTATATTTCGTCATAGCAAATCATAAATAATTCTTTAAATTGCTTTATGTCTTCGCCACAACTTACGTGTTTATCTTACATCATTAGTGCATTTCATTCTGTAACATACGTTACTTTAATTAAAATTTATATATTTCTCTAATATATTCTTATTCATTAAAATTTAATACTATGATAAACTATAACAAAACCATCAATTAATAATTAAAAGGAGCACTGTAACAATGATTGATTCAAATAACTTTTTTATACTAAGTCTTCCACTATTTATCTTTATATTCCTACTTAATCTAGTTATACATAAAAAGAAAGGTAAGCAATATACTTTTATTACCATTAGGTTTACTTTTACCTATATTGTGGACAAACTTAAGAAATTTGAAGAAAATTTTTCTCATTGGATTAATTACTTCTTTATCAATAGAGATATTGCAACTTATAGAAAATATCTTATATTTAGGATTTCGATCAGTAGATATAGACGATGTGATTTTCAATGTTATAGGAATTATATTAGGATATTCTTTGTTTAAAGTACTATCTACTTCTAAAAATAAATTCCAATTTTGTAAATAAAAAAATAGACTCTTGTCCACATATTTCAACTTTTGAACAAGAGTCTATTTTAACCCTAGTTATAATCTTATATTAAGTTTTTCTTTTACTCTTTTAATACCCCTTTCCTATATACGTCACGTATATTTCAAAATATCAATTGCACTTTCTAACACTATAACTTTCTTTTTATATGGCTCCAAAAAATCAATTATCTTAGGTATTGTTTCCTTATTATAATTATCCGTCCATTTTATTAATTTAATTAAGGATTCTATTGTTTCCTTTTTCCCTTTAGTAATACCTACTTTCCTTTTTAGAAAACGTAAAATAATTCTATACTTATATACCCATGTCGAAACATTTAAAATAAATATATAATCGGCTTTCTTAAAGCTATCTTCTAACCACTTGTAATATACGCCTTCAATAATCCAATTTTCCTCCTGAAGGATTTTTTCAAGTGATTTTGTCCTTCTGTTAATAGGCATCTTAATACCATAATACTGCGAATTATTATCCCAAAAGATATCATCTAAATCAAAATGCGGTACTTTAAACTGCTTTGATAATATGTCAGCAATATATGATTTTCCTGTACCACTTCCTCCGATAATATGTATCTTCATATATCCGTTCCTCCAGCTGATATAACTTATTTTATAACGCTAAAAATTAATTTTTTTTCGTCTCATACCAACATTTAATACAATAGCCAAACTCATAAAATATACAACCATAGAACTTCCACCATAACTCATAAAAGGCAATGTTATCCCTGTTATTGGCATAAGTCCAATAGTCATGCCTATATTTTGTAAAATTGAAAATAGCATTGATGCTGTAACACCAGCAACAAGAATTGAACCAAAAATGTCCTTTGAATCCCTAGCTATATTAATCATTCTTGAAATCATGATACCGTATAACGCCAGAAGACCAAATGCCCCGATAAATCCCCATTCTTCTCCTACTACTGAATATATAAAATCAGTCCATGCTTCTGGTATAAAGCCACCTTTTGTTTGACTTCCATTCTTATATCCACTTCCAGTAAGTCCACCTGCTCCAATTGCAATTTTTGATTGTGTCACATGATATCCCTTTCCAAGGGGATCTCTTGAAGGATCTATAAAAATCATAATACGTTCTTTTTGGTATGGTTGAATAAAACCGCTATTCCATACTGCAGCAATAACTATAAACAAAGCTAAAAATCCGCCAACAATAACTTTCCAATCAAGTTTACCTACTACTACCATGCCTAGTACTGTAAAGAAAATTACCATACTCATACCCATATCCGGTTGTATTAAAACTAAAGCTGTAGGAATAATGGCATAAATGAAAATAGTAACTAATTTTCTAAATGAATCTATCTTTCCATCCATATCTTCTATCTTTTTTGCTACAATAATTATTATTGCCAATTTTGCAAACTCAGAAGGCTGTATTGTCAGTTTACCTATTGTAAGCCAGGATTGTGCACCTTTACTTTCTGTCCCAATAAACTTATTTATAAGCAACAATATAATAGCTGCTCCATAAATTACATATGCATAGTTTTTAAAAAACGCATAATCTATGGTTAAAATGAAATACACTGCTAGAAGCCCAATAATAAACCACATAAGTTGCAATTTTGCGTATCTAAAGCCAATAGCAACACCATCTAAAGTTTTATTGTATGTAGCTGAATAAATATTTAATACTCCAAAAATAACAATTACTATTACAATCATGATGGTAGTAAAATCTAGTTCCCCTAGAAGCTTCTTATCTAATTTTAAGCTTTTTAACATCCTTTCAACTTTAAAGTTACTTTTCATTCTTTCACCTCATATTATTCCAATAACTTATTTATATATTTTATCTTTGGTGAAATGTATATTTTGTGCTAATAAACGTAAAGGTATATTCCAAACCAATGCAAAATAGCTCCTGCCAAAACGAAAAAGTGCCATATAAAGTGACAATACTTTTTATCCTTTACAAATGGAATCATTCCAATGGTATATAGAATTCCCCCTATTAATATCATAAAAAGTAATGGTCTATTATTTTTTATCCAATCTGGAAAAAATATTATACCGCTCCACCCAATGGTGAAATATAACGTAAAATGTATCCAACTAAATCTACCAGGGCCAAATACAGCAATTATAGTAATACCGAGAACTATTAACGCCCATTGAATACAGAAAAGTACAATTCCTAAAGTGTTTCCCCAATACACTAGATATAGTGGTGCAAAAGTTCCTCCAATTAAGAGATAAATAGAAGAATAATCAAACCTTCTCCATAATCGTTTTACCGTAGAACCACTTTTAAATGAATGATATAAAGAACTCATAATCATTAAGAAAAATAGACTTATACCATAAAAACAAGATGCCATAATTTTCAGTCCCGTATCTGATTTAATTAGAAGTAATACCATTCCAGCTATAGCTAGCATTGCACCTATTCCATGAGTAACAGCATTTCCCACCTCTTCAAGAACCGTTAACTTCGGTGGCTCATTTAATTGTCTAATTTGATTTTTTCTCTTCTCTTTTTCCTCTGTTTTATCTAACTTTCTTGTCATATTCTCATTCCCCTTTACTCTTTCCCCTCATGAAATTCATTACTTTAATTCAATAATTTTCTATATATTTAAAAATTATATCACAAATAATATATATGATGAATATGGATATCCCATTAGCAAATAAAAGTTTGTTAGGGCAATACATTGTTTTATTGGCGATTAAAAACTAACATTTACATACTTACAAAGTCTCCATAACATAATAAAAAGAACTGCTACACTTTTGTGCATCAGTTCTTTTTAATTTAAAATACTATTCTTCCTTATGAAAATAATTCTATTAGTTGTTCCTTTGTAAGTTCTCCAAGGAATGAACCATTGGATAAATTACCATCTATAACATCATTGATAAGCTTCTTTTTCTCATCTTGCATCTTTATTATTTTTTCTTCTACAGTTCCTTTTGCAATAAGTTTTATAACTTCCACTACATTTTTTTGTCCCATTCTATGAGCTCTATCAGTAGCTTGTTCTTCCGCTGCTGGATTCCACCAAGGATCAAAATGAATAACTACATCTGCACTAGTAAGATTTAATCCTGTTCCACCAGCTTTTAATGATATCAAAAATACCTTAATCTTTTCACTACTATTAAATTTCTCTACCAAATCTATTCTATCTTTTGCCTTTGTAGATCCATCAAGATATGAGTACTCTATATTGTTGTTTTCTAACTCTTTACTTAAAATATTAAGTACTGATGTAAATTGAGAAAATAATAAAATTTTATGGTCGTTTTCAATATTATCTTTAATCATTTCTAATGCAACATTAATTTTTCCACTACCACCATCATAATTTTCCACTACCAAAGTAGGATCTAAACAAAGTTGTCTAAGTGTTGTCAGATAAGAAAATATAGTTATCTTATCTCTTGTAAAATCTTTATCATCTAATTTCTCCGTAATATCTTTAACATAAGTGCTATAGATTTTCTTTTGGCTATTGGTCATTTCAATAAAATGCTTCTTCTCTATTTTATCTGGCAACTCCATCATTACATCTCTTTTTAGCCTTCTTAAAATAAATGGTCTTATAAGATGTTTTAATTCCACATTGCCTTCAACATCATTAACAAATTTACTTTTGAAACTCTTTTGTGAGAAAAGATATCCTGGCATAACAAAATCAAAAATAGACCATAACTCCATTAAATTATTTTCTATCGGTGTTCCCGTTAATGCTACTCTCATATTAGCATTAATTTCTTTTACACTTTTTGTTGTTTGTGCTAGGGGATTTTTTATGTTTTGTGCTTCATCAATTATACAATAATCAAACTTTATTTTTGAAAACTCTTCTATTTCATTTCTTAGTATTCCATATGTAGTTAATATAACATCATAATCTTCACAATTTTTAATTAACTCTTCTCTAGCATCCTTTTCTCCATGAACTACTGCTATTTTTAACGTTGGTGCAAAATTAATAATTTCACTTTCCCAATTATAAATAAGTGATGTAGGAGTTACAATTATAGATCTTTTTCCTTTCTCACTTAATAAAAATGCTATAGTTTGAATAGTTTTTCCAAGTCCCATTTCATCAGCCAATATACCACCAAACTTATATTTTTTTAAACTTTGAAGCCACTTAAATCCTTGTATTTGATATTCTCTTAAAGTAGCATTTAAGTCTTTTGGAATTTCATACTGTACATTAATTTCATTATTAAAACCATTAGAAATATCTTTTATTATTTCTTTACCCTGAATTTTAGGCATATTTTCATTTTGTAAAATACTATCCAAGTATATGGACTTACTATTATGTATTTTTATAGATCCATTGCTAACTTTATCACTAGCCTTATCTATAAATTTAAAAAACTCATTAATTTCCTTGTCATACAAATCAATAAAACTATTATCTTTTAATTTATAAAACTTTCTTTTCTCTTTAAATGCTTTTAATATATTATTGTATTCCTTTGGTGAAATATCTCCTACTGAAAAGTCAAATTTTAAAAAGCTTCCCTTTTCTTCTTTTATAGAAGCTACTATTGATGATGATCTATAAATCTTAGGCTCCTTAAATTTATTGGAATAAAATACTTCTCCTAAAGCCTTAAGATTTTCTATTTTACTATCTATAAATTGAAATAATTCTTCGTCACTACCACTAAAGATATACTTATCATTATCCTTATAAAATTTTAAGCTATTAAGAACTTCATTAACTTCTTTTTCCTTTTTAACATCCCTAACAACTAATAAGTCACTTTCACTATTTTTGTTATATAACTTTCCGTCATAATAATACTTTGTCTCACAAAATATATCATCGCCTTTTTTATCTAAATAAAATTCTACAGTACAAGTTCTCTTTATCCTTTTAGATATTTCTTCATCTAATTTAGTGTTTTTTGATACTCTCTCAACTACAGGTAAAACAATATTTATAACATCATTTAATTTATTTTTATCAAAATTTATAACAGTATCTTCTTTTAGTATTCTTTGAAAATACTTTAAAGCTTCATATTGTTTTCTTGAAGGCAAATATATATTTCCTTCATAAAGCATAACATCTCCCTTTGATGTTAATAATTGTGGCAATTCATTATTAGCAAATAATTTAATAAAATCATCCTCTTCTTTTATTTCAAAATTTAGCGGCACATCACAGTTATATATCTTTGGAGTAAATGTTTCATTTTCTAAAGTTAAAGTAACTTCTTTATTTCCCAAAGTTAATAGAAATCTCTTTAATGCATTATTTACAAAAACTATACTTTTTGCATTTAATATTCTATACATATCTGAATATTTTTCCATATCAACATATTCTTCAAAGTAATCTAAAATTTTATTATCTTTCTCTGTAAAATAATGAATACTACCATCAAAAGTAAACTTTCTTCCATATGTAATTATCTCTTCTTTTTCAATAGCTTCTATCAGCTTTTTTATGCTTTTAACAACGTACATTTGTGATGTACCTATTTTTAATTCTCCTTCAAGTCTATTATTTCTTTCGAAAATATTAACTTCAAGATTAACTAACTGTTTTGCGTCTTCTTGTAACTTTAACGTTTTTATAATGTCATTACTATATCTTACTTTCCTTTCATAATCTAGTTTATTTATTTCTTTTCCTTTATAACATTCTTCAAAATAGAGTCCTAGCGCTACTATATGCTTACATATTCTATGCCTATTACTAAATCTACTATTAAAAAAATCAATACAATTACAAGCCATAGTAGTTATTCTTCTGCTTCTAACATTAAATCCAAGCTTTACTTCATAAGAATCATATCTATTTTTACTAACAACAGTTCCATTAATATTAACAATTTCATTATTTACATCAAAATTTAAGTCTTTTACTTTATTTTGTCTTACTAATTCTTTTCCCCGTCTATATCTATTATCATCCGTTTCACTTTTTATTATTTTGTCTAAATTCTCTATTTTCATTCATTACCAACCTTTGTTTTAAAATATATTTTCATTCTACCATATTTGAATTTTTTTAGACAATATCACTTATCATTTTTTAATCAAATTGCAATTATATGATTTTCTTTTATTTATAGCTTAATAAAAATACAACTTTACCAAAATACAGCATATACTAAAATTAAAGATTTTTTAGCGGAGGACATATCTTGTATGATACTAGCGATTATATAGATGATTTTATAAAAAATATAGGGCTAAATTTAGCGGATTTAGAAAAGCTAGGTGCTGCACTATTATCTTTAGGATATCTTTTTTATGTTAACTCTTCCCAAATCGACAGATTAGGAATTTTAAATCTTTATAACGGAAATGAAACACCTGAACAAATTATAGTTAATGGTCAGACACTAGTATTATCTGGCTATATAGTGCTTTATATCGTTTCATTAAAAAGACTTGATGAAAAAGATTTCTTAAATTCAGTAAGAGACTCTAATATTAATATATCGCCTTATGAAGCTATCTCCATTTCATATTTAATAAGTGTTTTCGCAAATCTTCTTCGTTTTGAAGCTTTTATTCAAATTCTCAATACTGAAGACACTAATGATACTGATGAACAATAGCAATTAGGTGCTGTCATATAAGAAATGAAGGTTACTTAGAGCAATCTATAATATACTTTTATTCTTTATAGCACCTTTTTTTCGTTATAAAGAAATCACTCTTTCTTATTATCTTTTCCAAAATAAAATTTCCATCTTAATAATACCTATGTAACCTTAGTGTGTATGTAATATAATGGTAATATCCAAAACTACTTTCATACCTTATACAATTAATTTTTTTATATAAAATCCACTAATATAATAAATTTCTTGTAACATTTTTTCTATTTACAAGGTCTAATAATCGAAAATAAAATTCAGTAAGGAGGTTAACGATGGAATTAACAGATGTACATGCTATTTCTAATAACTTTTCACTTATTACTTCTGCTAAAAAAGGAGATAAAGAAGCTTTCATTTCATTGATGGAAGACAATAAAATTGATATGTATCGCATATCCAAAGGTATACTTAACAATGAAAGTGATATTGAAGATGCAATGCAGAATACCATTATGATTGTCTATGAAAAGCTTCATACACTTAAGAATAATGATTTTTTTTAACCTGGCTCATAAGAATTCTTTATGCATAATTTAGATACTGAAATTAAATATGATGATGCCATTGAATTAAATTTAAATTCTAAATAGATATAAAAACAAAAAGTATCCCCTGGGGACACATTGATAAAAAAAAGATAGCAAATATGGGGTTTTGCTATCCTTTATACTATTTTAAAAAGGGTTTATGAAAAAAACATTGAAAGTATTAACTACTTTGTACTTATAATATAACTTCTTACCGTGACATAATTGTGACATCTATAAGAACTTTATGTGAATAGATATTTTTTGTTACTATTCCATTTTAACTCCTAAATACTGTTGAACTTCAAAAGCTAAATCCCATATATCACAAGCATCTGTATTAGATAATATTATAAAGGTTGTATCAATTTCCGGATAATATTTAACAATATCTGCCACCCCTGCATTACATCCATCTTTTTGTATACAAAATAATTCCTTAATCTTATCAATTAAAGATTCTCTTCAACATCATAGTAAAACAATATAATATCTTCATATTTATTATCTTTATTTAAGAAACCTTTCTTTACAACTCCAACTTTTTCAAATCCTATTTTTTCGTACAAATGTATTGCACCTTTATTTGAACTTACTACAGCATTAAATTGCATTATACGGAATCCTAGCTCCTTTGCTTTTTCTAAAGAATGTCTGACAAGTTTCTCTCCAATGTTATTACCTCTTTTAGATGATTTTACTGCATAACTAGAATTAGCTATATGTCCACATCTTCCTATATTATTAGGATGAAGAATATATAACACTACCACTTCACTATCGATTTCAGCTACTGCACAAAAGCTTTGATCAGCAAAAAACTTATTAGCTTCTTCTACCGATAATTCTTCTACTTGAGGAAAGGCTTTTCCATCATTAACCACTTCATTCCATATCTTTATCATTTCAAAAATATCTTCTTTTTTATAAGATTATATTACTTAAACCTTATTTCTAAAAATACATTTATCTACAACTCCTTGAAAACTATTCAAAAAGAAAAAGCACCTATATACCTAAGATTAGTGTGCTTTCCCTTTAACTATATAATAATTTTTTACCATTATTCTAAAACTTCTACAGTTTCTTTTATTATCTCAAATGCCTTATCACATTCTTCCTTTGAAACAATAAGTGGTGGTATCATACGAATAATATGGTCACCAATTGCTGTAATTAAAAGCTTTCTATCAAAACATCCATGTTTTACGTCGATACCACTAATGCTATCATCAAATTCAACACCAACTAAAAGCCCTTGATGTCTTACTTCTTTTACATGAGGAAGTGCCTCCAGTTTAGATGCAAAGTAATCTCCTACTTTTTTTGCATTTCCTGCAAGATCTCTATCAATAAGCTCTGTTACTTCTGCAAGCGCTGCAGCACAACTTACGGGATGTCCTCCAAATGTTGTTCCATGAGAACCCATTGTAAAAGCCTTTGAAACTTCTTCTGTTGCGCATATAGCACCAATTGGCATTCCTCCTCCAAGCCCTTTCGCCATGGATACAATATCTGGTTTGATTCCATAATTCATATAAGACATAATAGCACCAGTTCTACACCATCCTGTTTGTACCTCATCTATTAAAAGTAGCAATCCCTTTTCATCACATAGCTTTCTAAGTCCCAACATAAATTCTTTAGTTGCCGGATTTACCCCACCTTCACCTTGCACTGGCTCTATCATAACAGCAATTGTATTATCATTTACAGCTGCCTTAAAATCATCTAAATCATTATATTTAGCATATGAAAATCCTGGTGTCATATCACCAAATCCAACTTGACAAGCATTATCAGGTTGTCCAGTTGCACTCATAGCACCAAAGGTTCTTCCATGGAACGACATCTTTGCTGTTACAATATTATATTTATCAGGACCATATTTTTCAACGCCATACTTTCTTGCCATTTTAATCATTGCTTCATTTGCTTCTGTTCCGGAATTTTGATAGAAAATTTTATCCATTCCGATTGTTTCACAAACCTTCTTTGCAAGGAGTGCTTGTGGAATTGTGTATGGATAATTAAAAGTATGGATAATATCTTGAACTTGATCTATTACTGCTGAAACTACCTTCTCATTACAATTTCCTGCATTATTAACAGCAATACCTGCATAAAAATCAAGATATGGTGTTCCATTTTCATCATATATATACATATCCTTTGCTTTTTCAGCCACCATGTCAAATCTTTCATAAGTTTCAATCATATATTTATTTACAAGACCTTTCAACTCTTCCTTAGTAAGTCCTGTTTCTTTCAACTTCATAGCTTTTTACCTCCAAATGAATAATTTTAATAAGGGAATCTATACAAAAAGGGCAAGTGTATCTTATTTTATTAAGCACCGTTGCCCATATATTTTTTAATGAATTCATATAAGTATTCCCTTATTATTTAAAAGTCTATTTCTTAATATATTTTTCTTTTTCAATACAATAGTTATTAAACTTGGTAATCTCTGCACGATAGCCAGGAAGAATAACAACAGTAGTAGTTGGTTCTTCAATAATAGCAGGTCCATGAACTATATCTCCATATACTAAGCTATCACCTTTAAATACAGGAGTTGCTTTTATATCATTGTATTCCTTAAAGTATACTTTCCTTGTGTCATAATTTTTTACCTTTTCATAAGCAAGATCACCTTTATTTAGCTTTTGCTCTGGAATTACAGCTTCACGCTCATGCTTACCAATTGCTTTTACTCTCCAATAAACACATTCTATGTAAGTATCATCTTTAACAGAGAAAGTTCTCTCATGCTCTGCATGGAATGCATCTTCCATCTTCTTTATGCTTTCTTCAGTAACATTATAATTTTCATCAAGGAAATCAGTTATATCAACTGACAATTCGTATACTTGGAAAGGATAATGTGCTTCCATGTAAACTTCAATTTTTTGATATTCCTCTGTTATATTATTTCTTTCAAAGAACTCTTTAGCTTTATGAACTAAATCATGTATAAGTTTATTAGTTCCTTCAAAATTGAAGTTATTTGTTAATGTATAAAGACTTCCATTATACTCTGAAATAATATCAGAAAATATTCCTCCTACTGCACTTAAACCTCCTGCTGTTCTTGGAATAAGAAGTCTATCCATTTCAAGTCCTTCTGCAAGTGCAATAGCATGAAGTCCACAAGCACCGCCACCTGAAATCATAGCATAACTTCTTGGGTCAATTCCTTGCCAAATAGTTATATCTTTAATTGCAGCAATCATATTTACATTTACTGTTGCCCATATAGAGTATGCTGCTTCCATTACAGTAATTCCAAGTGGATCAGCTACATGCTCTTTTATAGCAGCCTTAGCAAGCTCTGGATACAACTTCATACGACCATCATTAAAGAATTCTGGATTAAGATATCCTAAAACACAATTGGCATCTGTTACAGTTGGCAATGTACCTCCACGATTATAGCAAGCAGGTCCCGGAACAGATCCAGCACTTCTAGGTCCAACACGAATCATACCTCCATTATCTACCCATGCAATACTTCCACCACCAGCACCAATGCTATGTACATTTACTCTAGAAATACCAGGAATTTCTTCACCAATAATAGCTTCTTTTGATACAGAAATATTACCATTAATTACACAACTAACATCAAAAGTTGTTCCTCCCATATCTAAAACTACTGCATTTTTTTCATTCAAATCACTTATTGCATATTTTCTACCGGAAACTGGAGCCATAGACGGACCTGAATCCACTGAATATAATGGTCTTTCCACAATTTCCGCTGTACTCATAACACCACCAGCAGAATTAAGCATTCCAACTTTTCCAATAAAACCTTCCTCATTTAATCTTTTATTAAGGTTATTTGCATAAGTAGAAATAAGTTTTCTTAATGAAGCATCCATTGCTGCTGATACCCATCTTCTATACTCACGGCTACTTGGATTAACTTCACAACTAGTTACAACAGTAACTTCTGGCCATATTTCTTTTACAATCTCTGCAGCACGCTTTTCATGAGCCGCATTAGCAGTAGACCATAAGAAACAAATACAAATTGCTTCAACTCCATATTCTTTTAGTTTCAAAGTTTGTTTTACAACATCTTCTTCAACCAACGGAGTATCTATTCCCCCTTCAGAATTTATACGTTCCTTTACAGGAAGGGTTAAATAACGAGGTACAAATGGTTCTGGATAGTCTAGAAACATATTAAATGGATTTTTATTTGGTCCTTCTCTAAATAGAAATACATCTCTAAATCCTTCTGTACAAAGAACTCCAATTTTACCACATCTTTTTTCAACAATTGCATTAGTTGAAATAGTTGAACCATGAGTGAACAATCCACCATTTTCAACACTAATATCCTTCAAGAAGTCTTCAAAATCTTGATTATAGTGCTCGGATGCTACTTTTAAAGCACCAAGAATTCCTTCTGTCCAATCATGTGGTGTAGTTGGTGATTTAAATACATTAACTTCTCCATTTTCATCTAATACTGCAGCATCTGTAAAAGTGCCGCCAACATCTACGCAAACATACTTTGACATATTCTTTACCTCCTTATTTTTAAGTTTATATTGCTTCCTTCATCTTTTCTCTCAAAGCCTTAGTAGCTTCTACATCAGAACAATATTTTTCCTTAGAATCATCAACTATAACTCCATAAACTTCTTTTGCAAACTCCTTACTAATCCATCCTTCACGTACCCTATGACATACTAACTCTGGATCTCTCTCTAAAGGATTTCCGTAGCCACCACCACTGGAGCTTTCTGATACTATTGCTTCTCCTACTGAAATTGCTGGTTCTGCAAAAGCTGGTAACTCTACTCTTGACTCTTCTCCCTTATCGATATCATACTTCCATGCAGCTGCTTTATGACCGTCTAAACCACCTTCTGCTCCTCTTGGTGGATTATCAATACCATCGCAAGAATATGCACATACAATGGGATCTTTTCTTGCTGTCATAACAAATTTACAAGATGGAGCTGAATCATATTTTCCTGCCCCTACAGAATCCTCTAAAATTTCTTCTGATATAACTTTAAATGGATATTGTTGTTCTAAAACTTCTGTTGAATTCCAGTTCATAGCACCTCCTGTAACAGGATATTGATAAGTAACCCATCCATCATATCCGTTAACTGCAGGTCCTCCAGTCATTCCACAGAATATTTGATTAACATAAGTTTCATTATTTTTTCTCCAATCTATACCAGATACTACTGCAACAGCTGGACATTGTGTAGCACCACCTTCTGCCATACCCTTATCACTAGTAATTTGATTCATAAGTGCTTGTACCCCTGAAATTACTCTATCAGCTAGATTAGTTGTAGCCATAGATGATGAATATGGTCTTTTGGCTTTTCCAACTATACAACCTTCTCTCATCTTAACTTTAATACGGCTCATTGCACCATCATTGCAAGGTATATCACAAGGCATTCTATTTAATACACCTGTTACCACACTAGCAAGAGTTGTAGCTTCACACATATTTAATCCACAAGGAAGTGAATCAACATTCTTAGTTAAATCAAACTCTATAATCCCTTCTAGAGGTTTTGTATCACATATAATGTGAATATTAACCTCTGGAATAACACCTTCAATAGCATCAGCTTTAATATCATATTCATAGTGTCCCTTTGGCAAAGTTTTCAATTCTTCTTTCATTCTTTTTGCACCATACTCTTGATATGCTTCACAAAAATCTTTAATAATATCATTACCATATTCATTACATAACTCTTCTAAACGCTTCTCACCTACTCTAGAGGACCCAACACATGCTAGATAATCACCATACCACATATCTGGAACACGATTTCTCATCATCGCTATCTTTATAATATCTGCAACATCTTTATAATCCTTTTGAATCTTAATACATGGCCAATCAATTGCACCTTCATCAAACATATCTTTTGCCGCTGGCACATAAGTACTTGGAATTGTATTACCAATATCAGCTTGATGCCCTTTAGTTACCGCAAAGAACATTAACTCTCCATCATGAAATACTGGAGCAATATATGTGTAATCTGCATGATGGGTATTTCCATTGTATGGAGAATTATTTAAAAATAAATCTCCTTTATTAATTCCTTCTGGATGATCAAAACATGGACTAACAGTCAGTCCCATATTGGCACAATGTACAGGAATGCTTTCAGCTAATGCAATTACTTTACCATTCCTATCACATATCGCAGTTGATAAATCGTGACATACGCTCATCAATTGTGATCTTGCTGTTCTCATCAAAGTATTAGTCATTTCAAGTCCTATACTATAAAGACGACTTGAAAGAACTGACATTAAATAAGGTTCAACTTTTTTACTCATATTATTATCTCCTTTCATCTTCCTAGTTTTCTTTTTTGCAAAACGTCCAACTTTTTTAACATGTTACATAGAATAGATTTCAAAAGAATTTCTTAATTTCTCTTTAAATAACAAAAGGGCAAAGGTACCTTTTCAGTAGCACCTTTGCCCTTCTGTTCATCTATGTTGAATATATAATAGCACTATAAATTGTAAAAATCAATAGTTTTTGCAAAAATAAAAGATTATTGTTCAATAAAAATGAACAATAATCTTTTACTGTAATTTCATATGTTATAATATTATCCTACTAAAATGCCAGCTATCTTCTTTCCTACATCTCTCAAAGATCTAAGATACTCTTTTAACATATAGTCTGATATTGGTTCTAAACATGACATTCCAATAGAATACCTAACAACATCTTCCCCTGTAACAATAGGAATAGCAACACAAAATCTTCCATTCCGATATTCCTCAAATCCAGTTGCATATCCTCTGTAGATAATATATTCCATTTCCTTCTTTAATTCCTCTACATCTGTAATTGTATTCTCTGTATAACGTATTATGTCTTTTTTATAAAATTCCTCTTTTTCCTTAACAGTTGAATATCCTAATAATACCTTACCAACGCTAGTACAATGCAAAGGTACACGTGCTCCCGCCTTTGACAAATAATCCTTTTGAAAATAAAAGGCCTGCTCAGAACAAATATATACAGCCTCATCCCCTTCTTTTTCTGCAAGATATACATTATTTTTATAAATATCTCTTAACTGTTGAAGATATTCTGTAATTCTATAATCAAAATTCCTAGATTCCTTGTATCTAGAAAAAAGAGAAACAGCAGCTCCTCCCAACATATACTTCTGAGTCTCACAATTTTGTGTAACATACCCACATTGCTCAAAAGTCTGCAAAATATTATGTACAGAACTTTTTAACATGCCACTATACTCAGCCAGTTCTGTGACTCCTACCTCTTTATGTTCTGAATCAAAATATTCCAAAAGCTTTAAGGCTTTATATAATGACTTTACTTTTGGTTTAATAGTATTACTTATTTCATTGTCCCCTTGCAACAAAATTTTTCAACCCTCTCTGCTATTTTTTTCATGAAGATAGAATATCATAATACTTTCTTTCATTCAATTTAATTCATCTATTTTCCTGTAAATAATGAGATGTAAGTATTTTATTTCTTAAAGATCCAAGTAATTTTGTAATACACTTCAATTCTGTTCCTACTAACACAGCTGCAATAATTGTTCCTATTCCAACACTTCCAAAACTATGTATTATAAATAGGCATGTAAGTAATGAAATTACAACCATTGAAACATCAAATATAAGCTTAATATTTGCAAATGGTTTCTTAGTAACTTCTGCAATTGCAAGCATAGCTCCTTCACCTGCTAAGGGCATAATATCAGCTGGCACATACATAAAAATTCCAAATGCAATAAAAAATGTACTAATAAGCATCATTAAAATTCTTATAACTATACTTTCAGGAGTTGCTATAAAATTCATTAAATAATTGCAGAAAGTTGTGAAGTATCCAAAAACAACGCCAACTGGTATCTGTAATAAATTTTTTATTTTAAAATTCTTTCTCAAAAGCAAAATCTGCATAACTACCAATGCTGTATGAAATATAATTGTAGCCTTTCCCATCTCAACTCCCCAAACACAAGTCATAGTATATGGAATAGAACTAACTGGTGAGACCCCAAGATTTGATTTAACAGAGATTGCAATCCCTAAAGTCATAATTAAAAAACCGCCAAAATAACTAATAAGCCTCACCACTAACTTATTATCTTTTCTCATTATTAACATCCCCCGTCAACAAAATTTCATTTTAATCTGTTAATTAACCTAAAAATTCACGTCCAATTAATTAGAACTAATATAAAGTAACTTTGTCATGATTTGCAGTTTTATATTTTCCAAAAATTAAAGAATGCGTATACTTAAAAGTTCACGCATTTATAAAAAACATTTTTTCTTATATTATTATATCGCTAGTAGCAAATATTGTAAAACACATTGTGGATATTTGTCATTATAATGTATTCTTTATAACTTTAAAGCTATACTATTTTAGTAAATACTCTACATCATTTAACATGTATAAAAGCTGATATTAAAAATTTCATACTAAAAAACAAATAGCACAAGATTTATTATCAAATAATTCTTGTACTATTTTTGTATTTATATTAGTTTTTCTGTATAACTTTTAATGCCCTCTTTCAAACCTTTAGGAAGCATAAATATACCTTTTTCCCAAATAAGGATTCATATCAAATATTCTTACTTCACCATTTTCAAAGGTTACGTCACGTACATTTCAAAAATAATTTTAATTATTTATTAAGATTATTTTTATAATTCACTTTATACCGTTAAAAAGTTTATCTCAACTTTTTTATTACATCTATACTTAATCCTGTTTTTCTTGCAATAGTTTCATCGTCTAGTATATCTAAAAGATTCTTTGCTATTTCTATGCTTTTTTGTTCAATTCCTTGCTGAATTCCTTTTTCTATCCCTTTTCTTTCAGCTTCATTTAGTGCGCTTACCTTATCTTTTAGTATCTTAGCTCTCATTTCATATATTTCTCGCTGTTTTTCATCATTGCTCATGCGAATAAGCTCATCCTTTGCTTCTCTTATTTCTTCTATACTCATCTCAAGACTTCTAACTTTTTTACTTTCAGGATTTCTTAAGAATTCTGTCCATGCCATAAGCATATCTTTTTCATCAGATTCATTTGAAAGTTTTGGAATCTCAATAAAGTGCATTTCTATTATATCGGTAAGTTCTTCATTAGTTTCTATTTCTTTAAGTCTATATCCTGTATGAAATTTTTCAGTCTTTAAATATTTTTTCTATAATAAAAAGCTAGTACAAGTGTACTAACTTCATTATTATAGAAATTTAATCATCTAAATTAATTTTTGGAATTCTATCTCATGCATTATAGGTATACCATAATTATCAATCAATGGAATTGTAGGCTTCAACTTTCGTGATTCTCCAATAGCATTATGGTATATTTTAATCATATCAAAACCACGTTTTTGATAAAATTTTATTGCATCTATGTTGTCATTTGTAGTAATTACTTTTATCTTATTAATATTATTAATATTTTCATAGTAATACATACTTTATAAATACTCCCATATTTCATATGCATTATAAGTATGACTGTAATGATATCCTAGTTTTTCTGCTAACGCTAATGACCATTTATTTTGAGCATCCCAACTAGGGTATAAATTTCTCTTTAAACATTCCAATATCAATTTTGCTCCACAAATATAAGCAAGTCCTTTTCTTCTATATTTCTCATTTGTATCAATTTCTATTTCAATTCCACCTTCATATCTTGAGTATGACGATGCTCCTGAAACTAATTCTCCATCCTTTAGTATAGCAACACCTAATCCATAATTATAATAAGAATTATAATCTTCATATTGAGATACTAAATCTTTGCACCAGTTTTGCTCTCTACATTTATAATAGATATCTTCATCTATTAATTTCATTTCATAATCCTGCGGTAATGTATCTACTATTTGCTCTAACTTCTTTTTATCAAATATATTGGGTTCTTTTTTAGTAGCATAGCGACATACTTTTTTAGCTTTATCTTTATAACATTGCTCAATGCATTCTCCCCAACTATCATTTGTAGGAACCATGATTATAAAATCCTGTTTACAGCTCTCAGGTTTATATAAAACTATTTCTTCTTTTGGTTCTCCAGCAAAGAAAATAAAATCTCCAAGTATAGCCATTGATGAAGTTGGATTTTTCTCATTGTCCACATAGACTTCTCCCATAACTCCCTGTAAGCATGACCAAACAATAGTATCTTCACAATCATCAAAAATATGTTCAACCTGCTTTGTATTCTCAACTTTTTTTACCACTACTTATCACCCCTTTATATCTCATGTACTTACATTCTCATTTCAACCTAACATAATACTTAACATTTCAATACTATAATGATAGTTACGTCTAAATTTTAAATCATTTTACTATTACATAAAATATAATAACAAATTTTGTTTATTAATTCATCTGATGTTTGTAAGTAAACTTTATCTATAAAATTTAATAAAAATAAAAAGCTAGTAAAAGTGTACTAACTTTCTCATTATGTAAGCAATTTACCTTCAAGATAACTATATTTTAAATACTCAGGACTACTATAATATACAGATGAATTAAAATCTGAAATTTCATCACTTATAAATGATGTAAACACATTATAAAGTACATCAACAATATCCTCTTTTTCTTTTCTTACATCTATAATAAGCCTTTGATACTCTTTACCAATACTCAAAAAACTTGGAACTGTATATTTACATAATTTAACTGAATCAAAATCCCCATCTTTTATATTAAAATACTCTATTAATTCATCTGATACCTGGTCAAATGAAAGACAATGATTAACTTCTGCTAAAGACATTTGCCTGTTAAGTTCTTTAATGCCTAATATCTTAACAATATCACTTCTATGATTTTTTGTCTTTCTCCCTAAAAATTCTATTAATGAACATACATAAAACAAATCATTTTTCTCCTCTTCATTCATCTAATACTTCACTCCTTTCAAACTTTAAGCAATCTAACGCTTTTAATGTATGAAAACTGATTTGATGTGTTGGATGCTTAAATTTTGCGAGTTCCCAAAATACATTTCTTGATATATCACCTGCTAGAAAATCATTAACATAATTCCAAACAGTATCATCAGCCATAGGGCCTTCTACAATATCATAATCATGCACTAATCCATTACGACATTCTGCTATGAAATCAAGCCATTCATCTGTCATTTCATTAAATTTTAATATTTTTAAATTTTCTTTTTCTTCAAACTTATAATAATTAATTGTTGGAAAATCTCTATTTCTTTTAGCCCATTTTTTTGCTTGTTCGGAATTATTAGTACAATAAAATCCCCATGAAAAATCTTTTGTATATCTACATTTCCTTATTTCAGGAAATTCAACAACTTCTCCACTCGCATGATATAATATCATATATAGTCTCCTTAATTGAAATCCATCTCTGTTTTAATAATTTTTATTACTATACTAAAATTATATCCTATTACGCAATTTCTATAAATACTTAGTTACAGGAAAGTAACTAGCTATTTTTACTGTAGCTACCCTTTTTCTACATAACAAAAAAGAATGATCCTCAAAGACCATTCTTTTTATAAAAAGGAAAATGATTTGAAAAAAATTAACTATTATCATTAACTACAATTATAATATAACAATATATTGTGACAGTTACATGTCCAATATAAGAATTTAATATGAATTTCAAAAGTTACGTCACGTATATTTTAAAACTTACCTTTTAAGTACCTTACAAATTAGATTTTATTTGTATACAGAATAAAGATAATGTAACATATCTCCATTATAAAATTGAGTAATAAACTCATCTTCTTTTTTCATACCGATACTCTCAGCAACTTTCATAGAAGCCTTTAATAATAGAATGGACCTTTTCTTTATTGAGCTGTTCAAAAGCATATTTTTTACAACCTCTTGCGTATACACAATGCCAATAGTCTTGTTTTAGCAAATAACCTATCTCAAGCACTTCGCTACCTCTATATTTTTGAATTGTCAAGCCTGCTTGTCCTATCATACACCCTGTTGATTTTAATATCATAGCCCACAGTCCAAATCCATATTTTTTATATCGATTTCTTTGACGGTCAAGCCATACCTGTACATCTTCATCTGAAAAATCATGCTCATAAGCATACATAATTTTTGGATTTTGCAACATTTCTTCTAAATACTTAAAATCAGTTTATTCCATTTCTCTTAAAAATAAACGTTCTGTTTCTAAAATCAATTATATCTCCTCACTTTTAAATTTCTACTTATAAAATAAATGTTTTCATAAGATAATCCGCTATTCCGTCATTATCATTAGTTCCAATTACTATGTCTGCAATCTGTTTTACATCTTGTATAGAATTTCCCATAGCAATTCCAATACCACATAATTTCAGCATCCCTATATCAACAAAGTCATCACCAAATGCAATGATGTTATCCGGTGTGAATTTACATACATGACATATTTCTGTGATTGCCTTTTCCTTTGTGACCCCTTTTTTAGTGAATTTATACCAATAGCCATCAGAAAATCTGACACAATCACAATCTGTTAAAATATTTTTCAATTTTTCAGCTTTGTCATAATCAAATATTTCTACACAGATTTTTAATGATTCTTGATTAAAATCCTTAAAATCAGTATAAATACTATCCCCCCAGCTCTGGTCTTGCTTTTTAGGGTCAATCTTATAATTCCAATAATGACTTTCCATTGTATCCACTGTTATTTCACAATCTGCTCCACATATTTCTCTAACTGTCCTAATCATATTATTTGTTTCTTCTATTGAAAATTCTGCTTTATAGATGTAGTTACCATTCTGTTGTACTAACGCACCTCCACTAGAAATAAGTATATCTGGGAGAAGTTCTGAAAGAAATGTCATAGAATTTTGTTCACTTCTAGAAGTTGAAACACCTATCATCAATCCTTTACTTCTACAAGCATTCAAAGCAGAAAGTGTATGTTCTGATATGGTCTTATCACTTTTTAGTAATGTCCCATCTAAATCAAACAGTAACAATTTACATTCCATAGCTATCATCCTCTCAAATTTCTATTTATCTATTTACTCTTGTTTAGCACATACTATTACTGTACCATCACCTACACCTGATGTATAATCAACAAATACTCATTCCTAACTTATAAGCTTCCTCTAAAGCTTTATTTCTCTTTATATCTCCTTTATCCTTTACCCCTCGTACAAGAACCCTACCAGCATCTTCTAGCTTAAAAAAATCTAACACTAACTTATACTGTATTTCAATAGCATCAAAAACAGTAGGTAAAGTTGCTGCTGCCACTAATAGTAAGCCTAGCTTTTTTACCCTAAAGTTATTTCTAAGTGGAGTATGTAATCTGTCAACAATTGCCTTCAATTTTGAACTTATCCCATAAAAATATACCGGTGATGCTATGACAATCATATCAGCCTTAGCTAACTTTCTGTAGATAATCTCCATATCATCCTTTTGAAAACATGAATTATCCTTTCTTTCAAAACAAGAATTACACCCTATGCATGGATTCACCTTATACTCTGCAACTGATATAATTTCTACATCATTCTTCTTAGATGCTCCATCTACAAAGGCTTTTGCCAATAAATCTGTATTTCCTTCCTTTCTCATACTTCCCACTAAAACCACTATCTTCCCCATATTACACCCCTTATAATTATTTCTGTAACTCAAGTCGTTTACTTTAATATTAATAGATTATACCACATATTTTCTATGATTATGCATAATTTTCCACCCATATACCGAACTGATAAAACCAATCATATCTGTATCTAATGCTAGTACTTCATAAGGATTACATCACACTGAAATAATTTCTGCTTCTCCAATATTCTCTAGTATTTTAGCTGCTGCTCTCATAACTAGATATCCCTAAAATGTATTTATGTTTATTCAAAAATATTTTTATAAAAAAGCTAGCATTGATAATACTAACTTTTCTTTATTTCTATATTACTTTTAATATCCAATCCTCACAGTTCCAAATCTTCGTTACAACATTTATATAAAACTATGGTTTATAAGTTCATCTAAGACTACTACTTTTCTCTTCCTTTAGACGTTTTCACCATATATCTACTCTTACCTTTTTCTACATAACAAAAAAGAATGATCATTAAAGACCATTCTTTGAATAAAAAGGAAAATGATTTAAAAAAATTAACTATTATCATTAACTACAATTATAATATAACAATATATTGTGACAGTTATATGTCCACTATAAGAATTTAATATGAATTTCAAAAGTTACGTCACGTATATTTCAAACCATATCTAAAATGACTTTATAAAATGGTAATTTATATACTTTGCCTGTAAATACAGACTTCACTTCCGGTATACTCATATCCTTTGTCAAATGGTATCCAACCACTTTTTTCATAATATCCATTTAACTCTGTATATAAAAATATTTCTTTATATCCACTCATCTTACAATATTCCAACACATGCTTTTGCAAACTTTGTCCAATACCTTTATTTCGATAATTTGGATTGACAACCAACGCAGAAAGCCATGGATATAATTCCTGACGTGAAAGTAAATCTCCTCGCCAAATTCCAACAGTTCCCAATAATATACCATTCTCTACTGCTATAAATGTAATTGGTAATTGATTTTCTACCAAACTATGCTCGATAATTCCCTGGTAAAATTTAAAACTATTTCCATTTCCGAATTCATTATTCAGCCACTCTATTACTTCTTCAACAAACTCTGGATAATCTTTTAACATTTCTATCTTCATATTAGCACCTTTAAATTCCTATTTATCACTATTTCTTAAATTCTAACTTGTAATAATATACCTTTATTATACCATACTTAACATAATAACTCCTATATACCTTTCTTTACCTCCACAACACCATTCTCTACTTTAATGTTACGTCACGTACATTTCAAAAATAAAAAAGAATGATCATTAAAGACCATTCTTTAAATAAAAAGGAAAATGATTTTAAAAAAACAACTATTATCATTAACTACAATTATAATATAACAATATATTGTGACAGTTGTATGTCCACTATAAGAATTTAATATGAATTTCAATTCATGATACTATTCATGAAATTTGTAAAGATAAAGCTAGACATAGTAAGATATTTGAGGGACTTCTCAAAAGATATTTCGGATAATCAGACCAACAAACTGAGATTTATAAAATTTCAAATTTTATAACACAAGGATTTTTTCCATTACTATCTAAAGGAGAAGATACTATTTCAAGAGTCTTCAATTTTACTCCTAACATTATTTCATAATGATGTTTAAAATGTCCTGCACAACAAAAACAGTAATTTTTTGATACACTATAATCATATTTAAGCCCATTAAAATTTGAGCATGCACATAAATACTTTTTTCCATTTGAATAACTTACAGCTTTTACCGTTATGGTTCCGTCTTCATTCCTTAAAGGTTGTCCCATATTGGAAATAACCTTTATTTTCTCAAGTTTTTCATCAATGGAAAGCTGAAAATTTTCCTTTGCAAAAGCTTTTGATGTCTTTTCTCTTTTTCCACCCTTACAACAAGCATTCCATTCAAAAACATCTTGGAGTTTATGTGCCTCCACTTGCTCAGTCATAATATCTACTGCTCGTTTAAAGTAGTCCGCCTTTGTTTTCTTAGGTGTTTTATCAACAATATCTTCATATCCTTCATTGATTTGTAAAATGACATCCCCACCTATATCAAACTTTTCTAAAGAAATCTTAAACTTTTCTGGACTTGGCATATCATTTACCTCCATAAATTCTAATTTGCATCATATTGATGTCTCTATTTCAAATCCAAATTCATGCAATACAAAGTCATCGTCAATTATTTCATCATAAATTCCATCAACCTTCTTAAACCCATTTTTTATATAAAGATTTATCGCAGGTTTATTTATATCAACAACAAAAAGTCTTAAATATTTAGCACCTTTATCTCTTGCAAGATCAATTGCCTTATTAAGCATTACACTGCCAATACCTTTTCTTGAATAATTTACATTAACTCCAAGTCTATCAATATATAATGCTTTATCATGTTTGTTTGCCCATTTCACATACTTAGCTCCTGCATTTGAATCGCATAAAGCAAAAGCAGAAACTATCTCATTGTTTTCCTCTAAAACATAAAGACGCTTATTTTCAATATCATCATAAAAAAACTCACATGGATAAATTTCATCCCAAATCTGAATATTGTCTTTATTCATATTATCGATTATTTTTTCATATACCGCTTTAAGCTGTGGCAAGTCATCAATATTAGCCATTCTTAAATTCATATTACCACCTCTACAAGTTCTAATTTTTCTATCACATACCATTATATAACAACTCTATTAACAACACACTTATTTCCATATAAAAAAAAGAATGATCATTAAAGACCATTCTTTAAATAAAAAGGGAAATTACTTGAAAAAAATTAACTATTATCATTAACTACAATTATAATATAACAATATATTGTGACAGTTGTATGTCCAATATAAGAATTTAATATGAATTTCAAAAGTTACGTCACGTATATATCAAAACATACTTTATAAATTGGAAGTTACCACTCACAATAGTTCACTAATTGTGAAATCTTTTATTATTCATAGCACATATCTCCTTAAACTATCTCTCTATTGAGACACTGTATCATTATACATCGGAAACTCATCTGCCACATAATTTTTAAACATACGCTCCCTATCTGATAATGTATATGAAAAATCCATAACATCAGCTCCTAAACTATCCATGGAATGAATTTAATTATGAGATGTTACTCTAAACTTAGATTAAAAATAAGCTTTATACACAAAAAGTGTCCCCTGAGGACACTTTTTGTAGTTATTATAATTAAAAATATAAAAGCACAATTATTATATCTGTATCATCATCTATACCTGATGTATGAGTCAATAAATGCTCATTCCTAACTTATAAGCTTCCTCTAAAGCTTTATTTCCCTTTATATCTCCTTTATCCTTTACCCCTCGTACAAGAACCCTACCAGCATCTTCTAGTTTAAAAAAATCTAACACTAACTTATACTGTATTTCAATAGCATCAAAAACAGCAGATAAACCTTGTTTTTTATTATAATACTTATAAAAATAATAATATCTCATATAAGAAAAGAGTTAGCTATTTAAACTAACTCCACCACATATTAAACAGATTTTTATTTAGCACCATTAATATTTTCCCATTTTAATATTATTCTTTTCTATAAATATTTTCTATAAAAAAAGCTAGTACTGATAATACTAACTTTTCTCATATATAACTTTTAATGTTCATTTAACTTATCTTTATCTTTTGATACTGTGAACAAACTCACATGGGTATCCTTTTTCTTTTTTTAATCCATATTCAAGCATTAATTCATCTGTCAGATACACTTCTCCTTTACAATGCATATCTCCAATTCCATGGCTTATAAGTTCATAAGTTTCTGATTTATAAAAGTAATCCATACTTTCCTCTAAATCTTTCCCTGTAATCTTTGAAAATCTTAAAATTATCTTTTTATATAAAGATTGTAATAGTACTCTATGCGCTTCCATATTACACCTCTTCCGCTTTTATAAACTTTAAATGTAAATCTATAACCTCTTGATTTACAATACAAATCTGATTATTAGGTTTATAATACTTTAACCTTTTTAATGTTTCTTCTTTAGAAATTAAATTATCAATATATAATTCCATAGTATTATATACCCTATCATCTGCTATACCACCAATCAAAATATCATGATCCTTATAAATAAAACTTCCATTTCTACATTCAAGTATAAAATCTAACCATTCTTCATCATAATTACTAAATATTTTAATCTTATAAGCTTTTTTTATTTTTTCTAATTCTAATTCATAAATATTTAGATAAGCTTTCTTCCCTCTTATCTTAAACTTTTTTGACCAATTTATAGCTTGTTCTTTGATATTAGTTAAATAAAATCCTTTTCCAAAATCTAAAGCCTCTCTTGAATATCTTATATCTGGCTTATTTACAATACAATATGACCCATGATAAACTATCATTATAAAACACCTTTCATTTTCATAACCTCGATTAAATCATTCACAATATAATCCTTACTTTGAGAATGTAATGCTTCATAACAACCTATTATATAATTATCCAATATATCACTATCAAATCTTAAGCTATTATATATTTTTTCTGCATCTATATTCAATTTTTCTGATAAACTCTCTACACAAAATATAGCAAACTCTAAAGTTTTTTCATTCATTCATTTCACCTGCTATTTATCTTTTTTATAATTATATCCTATTATTTTGTTTATATAAATATTTTTTATAATAAAAAGCCAGCATCTAAGTACTAACTTTCCATAATTCCTATATAACTTTTAATGTCCAATTCTCACAACTCCAAATTAAAATTATTCATATTGCTCCTACCCCTTATGTTCAATTCATAACATAGCTGAAATTGCATAAATATCCATACAATTATTAATCATCTAATAGATAGTCTTTACAAAAATAAATAGGAATTTCCTATTTACTCTTCAACTTCTCAATCCTATATCCTATTTCTTTATTTGCAAGTTTATACCCTTCTTCTATCATTTCTCTCTCATCAATACCATTTCCTATTAGTGAATCCATAGTTATTTGTGCCCTATCACTAAAATATTTATCTAGTAGCTCTGACTCTAGATTTTCCTGGGATGCAATAGAATAGTCATCTAAAATATGCCTAACATTAAATCCACTTTTTATTAAATAACGTCCTAATAAAATTCCTCTCTGACAACGAATTGGATCTTGAACTGCTCCTAATAATACTATTCTATAACCCTTATTACATCCTATCTTCAATCTCTCAACACCTTTTATAAAAGATTCTTCATGAACTGCTTTTTCAAAATCGCAATATCCCTCATTATTATAAGAAACTCTACTTTCTCTTTTTGCTGCTAACTCTCTTCCCATATAAATATATACATAGCCTTTTTTATTTAATGTTTCCTTTAAAGATTCCTTATCATATTGAACATTATATTTTGAATAAGGTATAGCTCTAGTATCAACAACGCAATTTATATTATATTTTTCTAGCATACTTAAAAATCGATCCATAGAATAATTTGAATGTCCTATTGTGTAAATATCCATAGTTTCACCTTTACCTTTATATTAATATTAGTATCTTATCAATTTAAATATTTATTCAATGCTGATGCCTTATTAGGAAATAATTTTTTACATATCAACACGATTATTTTTTAGCAAAGATTTAATGTCTAAACTTGAATGTTTGATGTTAAGTATTCGAAGAGATTCTTCATTTGATGAATTTGTTATATTGAAAAGATTATCTAATGAATTAAAATCAAAACTGGCTTCAGCTAATTTGAATTTAAATCTTTCTGATGATTTTGAAGTTTTAGAACCAGAATTATATGATTAATTTATTACAAAGTGTCCCCGGCGGACACTTTTTGTAGTCATCAAATTAAAAAATATAATAAAAAGGATAGCAAATATTGTTCTGCCATCCTCAATATTAACTTTAAAAATATTTATGAAAATAAATCCATTAATTGCTCTTTTGTAAGATCTCCAAGTAATGAACCATTTGATAAATTACCGTCAATTACATCATTTATCAATTTCTTTTTCTCATCTTGCATTGTTATAATTTTTTCTTCAACAGTTCCTTTTGCAATTAATTTTATTACTTCAACTACATTTTTTTGTCCCATTCTATGAGCTCTATCTGTAGCCTGTTCCTCTGCTGCTGGATTCCACCAAGGGTCAAAATGAATAACAACATCAGCACTAGTTAAATTTAAACCAGTTCCTCCTGCTTTTAATGAAATTAAAAACACCTTACTTTTTTCACTATTATTAAATTCTTCTACTAATGCTAATCTATCCTTTGCTTTTGTAGAACCATCTAAATATAAATATTCTATCTTATTCTTTTGTAGTTCCTTACCTAGTATATCTAATACTGATGTAAATTGAGAAAATAATAAAATCTTATGATTATTTTCAATATCATCTTTTATAATTTCCAACGCTACATCAATCTTTCCACTGCCACCACTATAATTTTCTACTACCAAACTTGGATCTAAACAAAGTTGTCTAAGGGTAGTTAAATAAGAAAAAATAGTTATTTTATCCTTTGTAACATCTTTATCTTCTAATTTTTCTGATATATCTTTAACATAAGTGCTATAAATCTTCTTTTGAGTATCTGTCATCTCAACAAAATGTTTTTTCTCTATCTTTTCAGGAAGTTCTATCATAACATCCTTTTTTAATCTTCTTAAAACAAACGGTCTTATAAGATGTTTTAGCTCTTCATTTCCATCATTATCATTTATAAATTTATTCCTAAAACTACTTTCTGTAAAAAGATATCCTGGCATTATAAAATCAAAAATTGACCATAATTCAATTAAATTATTTTCAATAGGTGTTCCTGTTAATGCTACTCTCATAGTAGAGTTAATCTCCTTAACTGCTTTTGATGTTTGTGCTAATGGATTTTTTATATTTTGTGCTTCGTCAATTATACAATAGTGGAATTTTATTTTTTTAAATTCATCTATTTCATTTCTAAGAACTCCATATGTAGTTAATATAACATCAAAATCCTTATAATTTTCTATAACTTTTTCTCTACTTTCTTTATCACCGTGAACTATTCCTATTTTAAGATTTGGTGCAAAATTATTAAACTCATTTTCCCAATTGTAAATCAGTGACGTTGGAGTTACGATTATTGCCTTTTTACCTTTTTCACTTAATAAAAATGCTATAGTTTGTATAGTCTTACCAAGTCCCATTTCATCAGCTAATATACCACCAAAGTTATACCTATTTAAACTTTTTAGCCACTTAAAACCTTCAACTTGATATTCTCTTAATGTAGCATTTAACTCCTCTGGAACCTTATAATCAATATTTTTCTTATTATTAAATCCATCTGAAATATCTTCTACCAATTCTTTTCCTTCAACTTTAGGCATCTTTTTGTCTTCTAAAATATTATTAAGATATAATGCCTTACTATTATGAATTTTTATAGATCCATTATTTGATTTATCTGCAACCTTATCTATAAAATTTAAAAATTCATTTGTCTCATCATCACGTAAATCAATAAAGCTATTATCTTTTAACTTATAATACTTTCTTTTTGATTTAAAAGCTTTCAATATATTGTTATATTCTTTTGGTGAAATATATCCTATAGCAAAATCAAACTTTAAAAAGCTACCTTTATCCTCTTTAATTGATGCCGATATAGATGGTGATCTGTATATTTTAGGCTCCTTAAATTTGTTAGAGTAAAATACCTCTCCAATTTCTTTTAATTTATTTATCTTTTTATCTATAAACTCAAATAAATCTTCCTCTGTACCCTGAAAAATAAATTTATTTCTATTTTCATAGAATTTCGCATCAGCAAGTGCTCTTTTAACTTTTGTTTCTGTCTTAATATCTCTAATAATTAATTCATCACTTTTATTATCCTTTTTATATAATTTCCCATCATAAAAATATCTTACATCACAAGATATCTCATCACCTTTTCTATCTAAATAAAATTCTACAGTACAATTACGCCTAATATTTTTACTAATTTTATCATCTAGATTTACATTCTCCGATATTTCCTCAACTATAGGTAAAACAGTTTCTATAATGTTACTAAGGTTTTTCTTATCAAATTTTATACAATTGTCCTTTACTAATTTACCATGAAAATACTTAAGATTTTCATATTGATTTCTAGAAGGTAAATATACATTCCCTTTACAAAACATAACATCTCCCTTTGATGTTAATGGTATTGGTAACTCTTTATTACTTAATAATTGAATACAATCATCATCTTCTTTTATTTCAAAATCTAGTGGAACATCACACTTATATACCTTAGGCTTATATGAGTTATTATTAATATTTAAAGTAAATGATTTGTCTCCTAAAGTTAAAATAAGTCTCTTTAATGCATTATTCACAAAAACTATACTTTTTCCACTTAAAGTATCAAACATATCTGATCGCTTTTGTAATTCTACATACTCTTCAAAATAATCTAAAATTTCATTATCTCTTTCAGAAAAATAATGCCTGCTACCGTCAAAGGTGAAATTTTTTCCATACTCAATTATATCCTCTTCTTCAATAGCCTCAATGAGCTTTTTTATACTCTTTACTACATACATTTGTGATGTACCTATTTTCATTTCTCCTTCAAATCTACCATTTCTCTCACAAATATAAACTTCTAAATCCACAAGTTCTTCTCTCGTTTTATGTAATTCCAGCACATCTATAAGATTATTTCCATACTCTTTTTCTCTTTCATCCTGAATATTCTCTGTATCTTTCCCTTTGTTACACGCTTCAAAAAAAAGACCTAACGCCACTATATGTTTACATATTAAATATTCACTACTAAATCTGCTATTATAAAAATCCATACAATCACAAGACATAGTAGTCAATCTTTCGCTTCTACTATTAAACCCAAGTTTTGCATTATATTTGTAATACTCATCTTTTGAACTTACTGTACCATGAATATCGATTATTCCATCCTCCATAGTAAAATATGCATCAGATATTTTATTTTTTATTAATAACTCCTCACCTCTTCTATACCTATTATTATCAGTTGCCTCTCTAATAAGTTCATGTAAATTATCAACCTTCATTTTTTTCTCCGCTCTTTAACTATATATTTTTTGATACACACATTTTATCATAAATAATTTTCAGACTACAATTTTTATTTAAAATAATACTATTGAAATTTTTTCTATATAAAAAAATTTTTGTAACATTTTAATTGATTGAAATATCTAATTAGTGTAAATTTAATCTAGTAAAGGAGGTTAATTATGGAAGCTACTACTATACCTACTACATCTTCTAATTTAGATACTGTTACTCTTGCCAAAAAAGGTGATAGACAAGCCTTTATATCATTAATGGAAAGTAACAAGATTTCTATGTATCGCGTAGCTAAAAGTATATTACATAATGAATGTGATATAGAAGATGCAATGCAAAATACTATAATACTGGCATATGAAAAAATTTATAAACTCAAGAAAAATGATTATTTTAAAACATGGCTTATACGTATTCTCATTAATGAATGTAATAAGGTGCATAAAAAGAATAAAAAGACTATATCCCTTGAAAAAGTTAAAGAGGAAAGTACTCCCTCGCCACAATGTATAAATATCGATTTGTATAACGCATTAAATAGCTTAGATGAAAAGTTACGATTAGTAATAACATTATTTTATTTCGAAGATATGACTACAAAAGAAATATCAAAAGCAATAGGTATTTCTGATAACGCTGTGAGAACTAGACTTTTTAGAGGACGTGAAAAATTATATAAATTATTAGGAGGTAATAGTTAACATGGATAATAAATTAAAAAATGAACTTTCTAAAATAAAAGATAATATTGAACTACCAGATAGCTATAAATTTAAATTTAAGAAGACTTTGGATACTTTGCCTAGTAACGTAAAAAGGAATAGCTTTAAATTTTGCTCATTAAAAGTTTCAGTAGCAGTTGCACTTATATCAACTCTTACTATTGGATCTGTAGTATTTGGTGAAGATGTAAAGGTTATTAAAGATAATGTTATATCTTTTTTTAATGGAAAACCAACTACTACTGTAGGATTAAAAGATAAAATTGAATCAATTAGCACACCTGTAAATATCAGTGATGAGCATGATGGAGTAAAATTTACTTTAGAAAATATGTCAATAGATGATAACTTCTTAATTTGTTCTTTTACTATTGATTTAGCCTCAAAAGATTTACTATTCGATCCAACATCTGGATACCTTAACTATATGCCCGATATCTCATATATCATCAACGGTAAGAGGAGTTATTCTACCCCTAATACTGGTGCTGAAACAGATTCATATAAAGAATCCGAAACAAAAATTAAACTTATTCAAAGGGTCAGCCTTGCAAATTACTCTATAGAAGATAAAGGGGATATAGAAATAAACTTTTATAACAATTGTTATAAAAATGATGAAGAAATATACTGGTCTATAAAAACTTCTTACGATAAAACAAAATCAAAAGCATATACAAGAAATGTCCCTATAGATAAAGATATACGATTTAACACTTCTTACTCTGATGAAGTACCACCTACTAATATGAAAATTAAAAATGTTTGTTTTTCACCTCTAGGAAATCAAATTGTTATCGAAAGTTGTAATAGTAATTTTATCTTAATGGATGATAAAAATAATTATCTAGAGACAATAGCACAATATCACGATTATGATGGTGACAAATCAATTATGTCTATAGAATTTTTAACACCTAGTACTGACATTTCATCATTAAAACTTATTCCTGTATGCCAAACTGATACAGATGTTCCTCATATAACACCTTTATATGACTTAGATAACATGCCTTCTTCCATAGATCTAGGTGATAAAAAAATAATAATTGAAGATGTTTCCACTAAAGATGGTAAGATTAATTTAAAATATCATTATGATGGATACCATGTTTTTGATTACGTAGAAACTAGTATATATGATGAAAATGGTACCCAATTAGGTGATAGAAACGACCATGGTTATGGATATAGAATTTTTGATAGAAATTCAAACTCCTATATTACAACTCATGGATTTTACACAGATGCTAATTTCCAAAAAGCTAAAAAAATTAGTTTTTATATGGATTCTCCTATAGAAATTAAATATGATGAAGCTTACACAATAGACTTAAATAAATAAGACTTATAATATAAAAAGGATAGCAAATAAACTACTTTGCTATCCTTAATACTGATTTTAAAAAAGGGTTTATGAAAAAAATAAAAATGTACGTCACGTACATTTTTATTTTTTAACTAAGAATAATTTCCTTATTGCATATCGTTTCAATTTCATTATTATGAGAAACCGCAATTAAAGTAATACCATTTTCTTTTAAATATCTATCAAGATTTCTTATCAAACTTTTCTCTGTTGTCTTATCTAGTGCACTTGTCGCTTCATCTAACACTAATACACTTGGTTTTCTAATTAAAATTCTCGCTAGGGCGATTCTTTGCTTTTGTCCACCAGACAAATTAGAGCCTCCTTCTAATATTTCATAATCTATACCTTTTTCCTCAATAAGATTATCAATACAAGCTACCTTTGCAATTTTTGCAATTTCATCATCAGTAAAATTATCTCCTAAAAGCAAATTTTCTTTTAATGTTCCCTCAAAAATAAATGGCTCTTGAGTCATCATTAACATATTATCATATAAACTACTTTCCTTCACCTTCGATATATCCTTATCATTAATAGTAATTTTTCCATTATTAACATCATAAAAATTCATAATCAATTTTAATAATGTACTTTTACCTTTTCCACTCTCACCTTTAATAAAGATTCTATCTTCCTTTTCTATTTTATACTTAAAATTCTCTAAAATAGTTTTATCACTCCAAGAAAACTTCTCAATATTAATATCAATTTTTTCTACATCGCAATTAAATTCTTCTTTTTTATCATTATCTTCAACATCAAATATAAAGTCATAAACTCTATCTGCTGCACCAAGAGCTTGCTTAGATCCTTGATAATAATCAGTAAGATTTGCTATAGGTTCTACTAAACTTGCTAAATAGGTGTAAAAAGCTATTAATGTTCCTATTGTAATTTCCTTATTGTAAGCAAAATATGCTCCTAAAATTAAAATCATTACTGGCAAAAAAATAGTCATAATTTCATTTATCGCTGCTACAGTTACTTGAAGATTTATTACTGTTTTTATCTTAGAATAATATTTTTTATTCACAGCATCATCAAATTTTTTAGAAAAATACTCTTCTTTTTGTAAAGTTTTTATATTCACGATACCATTGACATTTTCTATCAATAATTGTTGCATATCTGCAAATGCTTTTCTTTCATCTCTATATGCATCTCTCATATTCTTATTTACTTTAACAAGTAATAAATAATATATTGGCAATATAATAAGAACTATCAATGCTAATTTAATATTAAATGAAAATAATACAATCATAACAATAGCAATTTTAAATAAGTTAAGTATAAACATTAGTACCTCAATCCCTGCACTTTCTGCTATAGAACTTCCATCATTTAATACTCTTGATGCAATGTCCCCTGTTGTATTACTATCAAAAAACTTTATCGGTTTTCTTATCATACTTTTATACATCTTATATCTCATATTATTAATTAATTTACTACCAAAATAATGCCATCTTTTTACTTGATATAATTCAGATATAAAGGTGAAAATACCCCAAAATAGTATCTTATAAAATACTTTAACTAAATCTTTAAAAGGGATACTATTATTAATTCCATCTACTAATCCTTGCACTTAATAAACTAGAAATGTATTTGCTATTACTGATATTGAGCATATAAAAAATAAAAATATCTGCTCTTTTCTAAGATCTTTAAATATCTTTAGAAGCTCACTATATTTTACATTATTTTTCTTCATTAAATCTTTTCCTCCAAATAACTAATCTATTCTATAAATTATACTATTTTTAATATTATTTTACAAAATATTTATATGTGTATTTTTATTGCAAAACTTCATATATGCCTCACTTTTACTATATTTCATATCCTTATCAACTTAATCGATTATAAAGATATTAATGTGAATATTATTAACATTTTAAAATTGTTAGCACTCTCATCAAGTGAGTGCTAAAAAACGAAGATATTCAAAGTATTTTTAAGATTTATTGCATTATTTTTTTAACCCATTCTCTCATGAATCAATTTTATTTTTAATAAATCATAATGGATTTTGATTATATTTTCCCATAATTCTATAATATAGACATAAAGAAAAAAGAAAACAATAAATAATAAAACAAATAAAATCCAACAAAGATTTTAAAGGAGGTCTTTTATATGTTCGGATTAATACCTTTTAATACTAATTCAATTGATAACAAAGGAGATGGATTCGGAAACTTATTATCAGACTTCTTTAATGACGACTTCTTTACACCATTTTATAAAGAAGCTAATGCTTTTAAAGCTGATATTAAAGAAACCGAAAATGAATATTTAGTAGAAGCTGAATTACCTGGTGTCAAGAAAGAAGATATCTCTCTTGAATATAAGGATAACAACTTAACTATCTCTGCTAAAAGAGATGAAACTATCGATGAAGAAAAAGATAACTACGTAAGAAAGGAACGTCATCATGGTACCTTCTCAAGAACTTTCTACGTAGAAGACATAAAAGAAGATTCTATTTCAGCCAAGTTTGATAATGGTGAGCTTATCGTAACCTTACCAAAACTTCCAAAGACTGAAGAAAAAGTTAATAAGATTGATATTCAATAATCAACTTATTAAAAACAACAAAAGTGTCCCCTGAGGACACTTTTTGTTGTTTTCATGATATTTATGACAAGTTTACTCCTTTGAAGATACATTCCTCAAAACACTTAATTGTAAATCAGATATTTTTTTTGATATGTAGGCATCTTAAGATTAATCCCATACTTTACACAATTATCCCTCAATATATAGTCTAAACTATTTATATTTTTAACAAAACATTTATATCTACTTCCATATATCTTTTCGTATCTTTCTCTAATTCCCGGAAACTTATCATCAAGATTTTTATAATAATAATCTTTCTGCCTATCTCTTAAGTCATACCGAACCAAAGAACAATTTATTTTACACCATAATAATCTGCCTTTTTCACGATATCTACTATATTTTCCTCAGTATCTTCAATAAATGGCAATATCGGCATCATTGTAATACTCGTGCATATTACTATAGTAGACAGAATACCTAAAGCTTTAAACCGATCTGTAGAAGAAGGTGCAAAAGTTTCCACTTTTCTAGCAATAATATCGTCTGTTGTAGTAACTGTCATAGCTACAAAAGTTTTCTATCTTATAACATAAACTTCTCGAATCACAATATATACAACGATGTTCACATCCCCTATAAATATTAAAAAGATAACTTGTTCCAAACCATTTTGTCTATATTATATAGTAACAATGCTTTAGTATTCTATAAAAAGTACATCCAAAGATATTTTGTTAGCACTCTCATCAAGTGAGTGCTAAAACGCAAGATTTTTAAAGATATTTTAAGATTCATCATAATATTTTCAAACTGCACTATGCTATAATCCATTTTAATTTTTAACTAAACTAAACGGATTTTGCTTATATATGCTGTAAATTCTATAATATAGGCATAAAGAAAAAAGAAAACAATAAATCAATAAAACAAATTAAATCCAACAAAGATTTTAAAGGAGGTCTTTTATATGTTCGGATTAATACCTTTTAATACTAATTCAATTGATAACAAAAGAGATGGATTCGGAAACTTATTATCAGACTTCTTTAATGACGACTTCTTTACACCATTTTATAAAGAAGCTAATGCTTTTAAAGCTGATATTAAAGAAACCGAAAATGAATATTTAGTAGAAGCTGAATTACCTGGCGTCAAGAAAGAAGATATCTCTCTTGAATATAAGGATAACAACTTAACTATCTCTGCTAAAAGAGATGAATTTATAAATGAAGAGAAAGATAATTATATAAGAAGAGAACGTCATTACGGCAACTTCTCAAGATCTTTCTATGTAGATAATATAAATAAAGACGATATCCTAGCTAAATTTGAAAATGGAGAATTAAAAATTGTATTACCTAAAATAGAAAAAACTTCTCCATCTTCAAATAGGATAGAAATACAATAATCACTATGAATATATATAACTCATTTTATTTCCCAAATCTATTATAAACAACAAAAAAGTGTCCCCAGGGAACACTTTTTGTTGTTTTAATAATCTTTATATATTTATAATTTACAGCCACATCTTTCTTTTTATTAAAATTATGCACTAATCTTCTTCTTCTCTACTTTCAGAATGATGCGTAATTATAATTTTGTTTAATAATTCTTTTTAAGTTTTTTATACTTTCTGCCTCTAATAACCTATAATTTATATTATATATTTCCTTTATTAACGAATCACTTGCTCTTATAATACTATTAATAAATTCATCTTTACTTATTTTTATATTATCCCACTCACATTGCTCAACGTCATCAATTTCATCATTTGAGAAATTCGATCTTCCCTTTACTTTTCTCACATTAATTAAATCTTCTTCAACTTCTAACCATATATAGATTCCATCAGTTTCAGGTATATCCATTTTAGAACTATTCAATTTATTCAATTCATATATCATCTCATTTAATAATGTAAACCACCAAATTAGCCACTCTACTGCAACATTAACTTCTTTATTTACAAAGCCTATAATTTTCCCATTAAAATTAAGTTCTATTTGCCCCTCTATATCTCCATCAAAAATTCGTATGAACTCATCTAAACTTATATATTTTAATTCCTGTACTGTACCATCTATAATTCTATATTTTATAGTAAACATTTTACCCTCCTATAATCCAAAACCTGATAATGCTGCTCCAAACGTCATACCTATAGATAAAAATCAGCATTATGCATGTATACACATAATACTGATTTTATAGTTTCTATCTAACTATATTAATTCTGAAAATAATATAATAAATATGTAAATATTATTTACTCTTTTCAGAATCCCAAAGTTCAATAAAATCAAAACCTTCTAACTCAGAATTAAGTACCTTATTTCTAAATTCATCAGATACAAGTACTATGCTTCTAGGATATTGTTTAATTTTAAAAATATGCTGATTTTTTACCACATCTTCCTTAAATGAATATTTTACAAATCTCATAATCCTACCAGAATGCGGAAACCTCTTAATCTCAGAATTTTCAAAATCAATACAATCTTGAACATTAGTCACATTTATTAAAAAATATTTTTCTCCATCATGTTGAAGAGGCAAAATTTCAGCATTGTCCTCTAAATACTCCCTTAATACTTTAACAGCCCTTTCACTAAATACAGGAATTGAACCAAATAAACTTGGAATATCTCCTTTTTTTACGTTATCCATATTTTCAATACGAAAAGGTCTCCATCTATCTTTTATACTTTTCCCATCAAATCCATACTCCATAAATTCCTCAAATTCGTCGTCAGCTATATCAAAGTTATCATAATTATTAGCATCTGCATCTAGCTCCCATATTTTCATATTTTTATCCTCCTTATATCAAAATGGAAATGTACCATTAAGTAATTGTTCTCTAATTTCATGTAAAATATATATAATAATTCCACACCTGCATATACTACTAGTGAAATTGATATAACTACATCAATTGCATCTTTCATAGTAGCTGCCCCCACAACAGGTATTGAAAAGAAACCTGTACCTGTAACTACTGCTACTTTAGTTGATGCTTTTTTTCAATTTAACTATTACTTATTCTATACTTACTTTTAAATTATTTCAAAAAAGAAACTTTAACTATAAATAAAATTTATAATTAAAGTTTCTTTAGGATAGAGATTAAACTACAAGAAATAATTTATGGTTTCCCTTTGAATATAGTAATATATTCAATAGGAAGTAATTTTTCAATAGAATCATAATCATACTCAATGTAGTCATCTGTTAAAGCATCTATATCTAATAATTCAAAACATATTCCATCACAATCTTTAATAGCATATGTAGGGCATATTTCATATGCTTCATAATAATCTCCTATATATTTTTCAACATCTGATAATGTAGATCCAATTCCTATAATGTTTCTAAATTTCCCTTTGAAATCTCCAAAAACCGTAATTTCATCTAACTTTTTTTCATCATTTGAAAACAGTACCATAAAATTTTCAAATAAAATTCTAAAACTACAACTATATCTAACTTCTTCTGATTTATCATCATCTCCATAGAGAGTGCTAAATTCTTCATATGTCATTCCTAAATAAATATTCCCAATTCTATCTCCTGCAATAATTTCTGAATCTGCTAATTTCATTATTTCACCTTCTTTATATACTTAATAAAATTCTTTTATATTCTCATCAAACTTAATATTATACATCTTTTCACTATCTATAATTACAAATTCAACTTTAATCAACTATAAGTTGTGCAATTGAAACATATCAATTTTAGAATAATTCACATCTGATTGACTACTACTCAATGTAACAAGAAAAATATTATTGGCTTTTTTTAAGAATCTCGCTTTTAAAAATATAAATTCCTTATTTCTATCTATTATTTCTTTATAATATCTTTTAAGTATCTCTATTGTATTTTCATTTACTATAGCAAATGTTTCATCTATAAATTCTATATCGAGAAAATCGTCTGAAACATTATTAAGAACTTGTTTAGTTTTGTACCTAAAGTTAATCATATTAATATTACAATTCTCATCATATATAATTGCTATGTATTCATCAGAAAACACTTTAATAACCTTATACTTCATTAACTCTTGATAAAAGTTATATAAATTAGGATATAATCTTTCGATTTCTTTATAATCAATTTTTTGTATTGTTTTTTCATGTACACAAATGTTATAAAACTCATCCTTATATGTTGTTAAAATTAAACTATTCTCATTCCATTCATATAAAGTTGAAAAAATTAAATCCTCTAATCCATTTTTAAGACTAATCACCTTGTACTGATAGTCTTCAATATTAATATATACCATACACTCATTATCTGGACAAAATAATAAAATCTCTCCATTTTTATTTACGAAAGATGAATATATTGCTATACCTTTAAAAATCTTCAGTCTTTTTATTACATTAAGATTGCTATCAAGTATTAATATACCTTCATAATTATCATTGATGATTATTTTATCTGATAAAACTTCCATAAAATATATATCATTATCAGTTTGCTTAAGTTCTCTTATTTTTTTTAACATCTAAATCCTCTTCCTAAAATAAATATTTACCATAAAGAAACTCTATAGCTTTATGTTAAATATCTTATTTTATGTTAATTTTTTTGGTTGCATCTGCAGTTCCTGGTATTAATTCTCCAGTTTGCGGATTAGCTTCACCAATATGATTTCCCTTCTTATCAAATACCTCTAAATGTGCCGCCTCACCTGTATGAAAAGTATCGCGATAATAATACTTATCTCCATTTTTATAAACTTGAGCACCTTTAACTTTAATATTAGTCTTCTGATATTCTTTTTTTCTTAATATAGTTTCCTTATCTATTGGTACACGATTATCTTTTATATAATCAGGTACTTCAGTAGTTTTCTTACTAGCTTCCTCAAGCTTATAAAGGTCATCGTCCATCTTACTCTTTATATATTGTAATTCACATCCTGCATATGCTGCAACATATACTGATACTGCACCTTCTATAGTTGCGCCAAGTGCAACAGATTCTGATGCTGGTACAGTTATTAATCCAAAACCTGATAAAGCTGCTCCAAACGTCATACCAATAGATAAAAATCAGCATTATGCATGTATACACATAATACTGATTTTATAGTTTCTATCTAACTACATTAATTCTGAAAATAACATAATAAATATGTAAATATTATTTACTCTTTTCAGGATCCCAAAGTTCAATAAAATCAAAACCTTCTAACTCAGAATTAAGTACCTTATTTCTAAATTCATCAGATACAAGTACTATCCCTTTAGTCTTTTGTTTAATTTTAAAAATATGCTGATTTTTTACCACATCTTCCTTAAATGAATATTTTACAAATCTCATAATCCTACCAGAATGCGGAAACCTCTTAATCTCAGAATTTTCAAAGTCAATACAATCTTGAACATTAGTCACATTTATTAAAAAATATTTTTCTCCATCATGTTGAAGAGGCAAAATTTCAGCATTGTCCTCTAAATACTCCCTTAATACTTTAACAGCCCTTTCACTAAATACAGGAATTGAACCAAATAAACTTGGAATATCTCCTTTTTTTACGTTATCCATATTTTCAATACGAAAATGTCTCCATCTATCTTTTATACTTTTCCCATCAAATCTATACTCCATAAATTCCTTAAATTTGTCATCAGCTATACAAAAGTTATCATAATTATTAGCATCTGCATCTAACTCCCATATTTTCATATTTTTATCCTCCTTATATCAAAATAGAAATAAAACCCACGTAATTTTTTTAAATCTTCTACAGAAATTAATAAGGATATGGATTAAACAATTTAGATATTATGATATACTAAATAATAATCTAATTAGTCGTGTAACATTTGTATAAATTCTGCAAAATTATTACATACAAATTTTTTATCATTAATCTTCTCATGATTCCAAAATACAATTTTACTTCTTCCATCATTAAAATCATAACAAAATAAATTACCGAACGGGTCTTCTGCTATTGGTATTAGTTTTGTGTTTTTTAGATATTCAGTTTCCTCAAAAATATCAAGTATAAAACTTACATCATATTCCAAAAAGCTAACCAAATTATTTACAATTTCATCATTTTCATTAATAGTAATTTTATTTGGACTAGGATAACCTCCATCATATTTTTTTATGATAGATAGAAAATCTTCAGGGAAATTCACTTTTAAAACATCCTTTACATTTTTTATCATCTCATCTGTTATTATATGATTCTCATAATTCCAATTCATCTAAAATCTCCTTTCTAATTTCCAGGTCCCCAGATACTGAATCCACCCGTATGACCTGTTTGTCTATGTATCTTTCTATTAACAAGTTGCATCTTTCCTGCATCTTGATGATGATGCCATGTGTATGCCTTTGGCACCCCTCCTTCTTTGAATATTGCAATTTCAGCATCTGTAAATTGACTTCTTAAATTACTGTCTTTCATAATGTCATTGTAAAGTGCTTTACTTGCTCTATCAAAATGTGTACCTCTTGACTTTAGATAATCTTCTGGGTTAAGTTGCATACTATATTTTGATTCAAATATTGGAAAACCATTTGAATCAAATTCCACTCCAGAAACGGGATGCTTTTTACCTGCTAAATCCATTCTTCCTACTGATGTACTACCACCATTACTAGCTTCATCAAGCTTATGTAAATCATCATTTGTTTTATAAGCTATATATATTACTTCCGCACCTGCATATACTACTAGTGAAATTGATATAACTACAGCAATTGCATCTTTTATAGTAGCTGCCCTCACAACAGGTATTGAAAAGAAACCTGTAGCTAATGCTACTCTAGTTGATGCTTTTTCTAATTTAACTATTACTTATTCTATACTTAATTTTAAACTATTTTAAAAGGAACTTTAACTATAAATAAAATTTATAATTAAAGTTCCTTTAGTATAGAAATTGAACTATTCTCTTTCTAATATAGCTAGAATAGAACTTACTTAGCTTTAGACTCTATTAACTTTATACATTCATATATATATTCATTTAATAAATCTAAATCTTTACACTTTTTATGTAAAATCGGATTATCCCATCGGTTATCTTTTATAATATAAATTTCAAAATTTCCTTCCCTATCAAATTCAGGATACCATCCCATATCTATAATATAATTATTATCATAACTAACTTGTAACAAATCTTCCTTTAATAAATCAATCTGATCTTTTAATGGAATATCTTTATTTACATTAAAGTCAATATACTTTTTATTTATGCCTTTTCCAAAATTAATATTTTCAAACAAATGTACTCACTCTCCTATTTTATTAACTTCTTATATTCAGATTCTATTATTGGATGTCCATGTATTGTTCCACCACTCATTTCAACTCTCATATATTTAGTTTCAGCTCCAGCGCTAGCACCAATGATGTCACCAAACTCCATAACTCCCCATGTTTTCCCATTGGTTGCAAGGGTGCCTTTTTCCCATACCATTCTCTCTAATGCTTCAATATCTATTCCTGGTTTATATTTTGCCGGACCATTTTCAGTCGATTTAATTATATCTTTCCAACTCATATTCTTTTGAAGAAAATGTATCCATGCTTTGTCCATTTAATAGCTTCATTTGACTCCTTACTAGCTTCCTCAAGCTTATAAAGGTCATCGTCCATCTTACTCTTTATATATTGTAATTCACATCCTGCACGCACTGCAACACATACTGATGCTACACCTTCTATAGCTGCTCCAAGTGCGACAGATTCTGATGCTGGTACAGTTATTAATCCAAAACCTGATAAAGCTGCTCCAAACGTCATACCTATAGATAAAAATCAGCATTATGCATGTATACACATAATACTGATTTTATAGTTTCTATCTAATTTCAAATTTTACTTATATTAAATTTTAAAAATATATTATTGTATTCTATATATCATTAATCATCTTTACTATCCCAAACTAATCTAAATTTAAATCCAGTCAAGTTATTAAAATCTACTATATTTTTAAATTCATCAGATACAAAAGGTGCTGCTAATAATTCATCTTTAATTTTAAATATATTTTCACCAATTAATTTTTTTTCAATAAAACTATACTTTTTAAATCGTAATATTCTTTTTCCATCTGGAAACATCTTGTAAATAGATTTTCCATAGTCTACACAATCTAATACATTTGTAATATTAATTGCCCAAAAATCTCTCTCATCATTAATCAATGGTAAAATTTCTACAAAATCAGAAATATAATTTTCCAATATATCTTTGGCTCTTTTATCTATAACCGGTATATGAGAAAAAAATCCTGGGGCATTACTAAGTGGTAATTTTTTTTCTGGCTCTAATCTAACTACTTTTACTTTTTCCCAATCCTTGTCATGTTCTCTTCCATCAAACTCCCGTATCTTTTCGATGCTCCATTCCTTATCTGTTTTTAAATCATCATATTCATCTAAGCCAAATTCTAATCTCCATATCCTCATATATTAACCTCTTTCTTATTTTAGATAGTGTAAAGTTTATTTACACTTCTTTCTTTAAAAATCTTTATATATCAAGGTTTTAGAAGTTTTTTTGTATAAAAAAACAACGACCCCCTGATTTCTATGTTAAAATTGAATCT
>NZ_JAHLOD010000006.1 GCF_018917145.1 Clostridium bornimense | reverse complement strand
CACCCTTCCAAGGTGCTGATGTTATTTTACCTACTCTTGCAAAGTCTGCAATTACAAAAGCATCCTTTGGATCGGTTTTATCAATGTCAACAAAAGATTTTTTATAAGCACAAATTACTCTAGGATTCAAGCAATATATTTTGGGCTTAAGCCATAACAAGGCATCGTGAGTAGCTAATGTGTTAGCTATATGCCAGCTATAGAAGGAGGTAGATTCCATAGCGATTGTTAGATGTGTAAAATTATTTTCTTTAAGACATGATGTTATATTGGCTACTATTTTTTCGGAGCCAGGTAGATTATTACTCGCATCAAATGAAAGTAATTTGTTACCAAAGAAATCTAAAGCAACGACATAATTAGATTTTGAACTAACGTCTATACCAATGAATAAAGTAGTTGTTAAAGTATTATTCATGGTATCACCACCTTTCCTATAAAAATAAAAAATAGAACTGACATAGGATTACCCCTAATTTATAATGCATCAACACCCTCGCACAAATAAGAACTAAATTACTAATTACTTGATGTTATTTGCTACTCTAACGAATTAGTAATCCGAACAACGACTGGGTTAGAAGTTAACATTATAATTAGGGAAACACTCTTTTAAAGAAGTACCACGTTAGTGGTCAACAAGGAGTAACAGAATATCCCTATGCCAATTCATATTTTAAATATCGACATTTAGGAGTAATTCTATACAGTCTATATAATTTCCAGTAATCTTTAGCATATTGTAGTGAATTTTATTACTGGAAATACATATTAAATTCACTACAAAATTAATTATACGAGGAGTTTTACATATGATAAAAATTTATTCTACATCTTGGTGTCCAGCATGTATTAAAGCAAAAAAGTTTTTTGATATGAAAGGTTGGAAGTATACGGAAATAAATGTAGCAGATGCTCACGAGGATAGAGAAGAGGTAATGAAGGTATCAGGACAAAGAACTGTACCAGTTATTGATATAGATGGAGAAATAATTGTAGGATTTGATAAATCAGCTATAGAAAATGCTATGAACAAATAATTAAAAAGTTGTCATGTTGGTAAATGAAGATTTGCGAATGTGACAACTTTTTATTTTTTTATAAAAATTATTATATTTAACTATGTAATAAAAAATATTTTATAGATATTAATCAAGATGCTGTTTTTATTATATAAAATATTATTTCACGACAAAAAAAAGGCCTTTCACGATTAGAGCATAAGAGATGGCGATAGAAAAATATACGTTTACGACAAAAATAGAGACATTTATATAAATAATTAATATAATTTAATAAAAAGTAAGTAAAGATTATATTTATTTTATTTGTATAAATTATGTGTTACATGATGTAAAAAAGTGACGACAAAATTTCCAATTACAAAATATAGACTTTAATTTAACTAATGTAAGACATAATTAGTAGGGGGAAAAGTTTATGAAAAAAGTAATATCGGGGTTTGTAAGTATAATATTTATAATGACAATGATTTTAAATATTATGCCTATGGAGGTAGTTCTAGCTGGATCTTTAGATTCAATATTGGTAATGAAAGTCGATGGTAAAGAAGTAGATATTAACTCTAAGGTAGAGTTAAAAGAAGGTCAAACTGTAGAATTCCACTTAGATTATGCTACAAAAGATAAAAAACCTAATGATGGAGATAAATTTACATTTAAATTGCCAGAAGTATTTAAAGATATAATTCCATCTTATCCAGAACATCATTTTAAAGATATGAATATAAATGAATCAAATGGAAGTAAGATAGTTACATTAATTTGTGGTAATCAAATTGATACCGCTATACGTGGTGAATTGGGAATTTCCGCTACTGTGGGTTCTATAAAGAAGGAAGAAGAAAAAAAAGTTTCTATAGATATAGCTGGAGAGAAAATAGATATTAATATGAATTTGATTCCGCAAGATACTACAGGAACATTAGTAAGCAAAAAGATAACTAATCAACCGGGTACAAAACCAAATTATACAATTTTATCAAATGAAGAAGGTATAGTTATAGGTGAAGAAGTAGACTATAGTGTATTAATTAATGAAAAGGCTACTTCATTAAAAGATGCTGTTTTTGAAGATGCAATACCTACAGGAATGACTTTAATTGAAGATTCAGTAAAATTAGAGAAATTATCTGAAGATGGTACAGGGAAAGAAGTAAAATGTGATTCAAAGATAAAAAATAATATTTTGTCAATAAAACTTGGTGATATAAGTAATACATATGTAATAACTTATAAAACTAAAGTGGAAGAAGGAAGAGCAAAATATGTAAATTCAGCTAAGATTACATCAAGTAATAAAAAAGATGCTGAAGATTCTGTTATAGCTACTGCTGAAATAGTAGATAGACCTGGAAATAGCAATGTTACAAAAACTGTTAATACAATGGATAATCCATATTATACTCCAAATGCTTTAACAATAACTCCTGATGAAAATGGCTCAGTAAAGGGTCAAAAGTATCATCATACAATTAAGATTAATGATAAAGAAGGAAAATATGGACAATATGAAGAGAAGTCTGATGTTGTATTAAAAGATGAAATTCCAGAAGGAACTGAGATCATAAAGGATTCAGTGAAAGTTTACAAATATGTAAAAGGAAATAAAGTAGATGTAACTAAGGAATTTTATAGCCAATCTAAAAATATTACATCAAAAGGTAATCTAGAAATTGAGTTCAAAAACATAGCTCATAAGTATATAGTTGAATATGATATAAAGATAACAGAAGATAAAGAAAAATATGAAAATATAGCAAATTTAACTTGGAAGGGAGGAAAGGATTCTGATAAAACAACATTAACTCCTAATTATACTGTTCCAGGAAATAATGATTTGTTAAAACAAGCTAATGGACAAAGTGATAATGCTGTTGTAAAACCAAATGAAACAACAGGAGAAGTAGTGGGACAAACAGTTGACTATAGTATATTAGTTAATGATAAATTAGAAAAGAAAGAGAATGCAAAATTAACTGATACTATTCCTGATGGAATGGAATTAGATTTAAATTCAATAGTAATAAAAAAAGAAACAAGCAGATACAATTGGGTTAATATGGATGCTGAGTTTATAAATAAAGTAAAGGCTTCATCAAGTAAGAATAAGTTAGTTATAAATTTTGGAACTATTAAAGACAGATATAAAGTAGAATATAAAACAAAAATAGTAGGAAAAAAGAATTCTTATAAGAATACAGCAGTACTTACTTTTGGAAAAGATAAGGAGGAATCTTCAGTAGTTGTAAAACCAGGAGGAAACCCTAAACCAATTGATAAGCCATTAGATAAAGTAGTACTACAATGGGGAGAACAACAAGGCCCTATAAAGGAATACTTAAATAATGATGTAATTGGAATAGGAACAAAAGTAGATTATAGAATCTGGGTAAACAGTAGATTAGAAAATAAGAAGAATACTACTTTAACTGATACAATTCCAGAAGGAATGATGTTATTAGAGGATACAGTAAAAATATATAAAGACTTAGGTGATGATGTATATAAAGATGTCACTGAAGAATTTAAAAAAGTAACAGGTGATAATTTATTAAAAGTAACATTTGGAGCTATAAGTGATAGATATAAGGTAGAATATACTGCACAAATTATTAACCTTAAGGAACAATATACTAATGATGCAGAACTTAAGTTTAATAGTAATGGAGTAGAAAAAGATTCAGTAACTGTAATTCCAAGTAAAAATGCTGATTCAAAAGATAACCCTATAGAAAAGTATGTATTACAAGATGGGTGGAAAGAAGCAAAAGAAATAACTATCAAGAGAGACAATTGGCTGATAAATACTGTAGGAAAAGAAATTGCTTATAAGATAAAATTAAATCAAAAGAGTCTTTATAAAGAAGATGCTACATTAACTGATGTAATCCCAGATGGTATGAAGTTGGCAGAAGGATCTATAAAGATATATAAGCAAGGGAAATATAGTAATGTAGATGTTACAGATAAATTTCAAGTTAGTTATGAAAATAATAAGTTAATAATTAATTTCGGTGAAATATCTGATAAGTATATTGTAGAGTATAAGACAAGAATAACTGACTTAAAAGGAAGATTTGAAAATACAGCTACTTTTACTTATAAGGCTAATACAAAAGGAGATAGTTCTAGTGCTGTAGTAACAGAAGAGTCTGATATAAATTTTGACGATAATATTAGTAAGTTTATTAAAGCTGATGATGGATTATTAGTAAATAGTTTATCATTAAAGCCTAATGGTATTAATGAGGTTATAAATAAGAATATTAATTATTTAGTTATGGTTAATAATGGGCTTAATTTAACAGGAAAAGCTGTTTTTGAAGATATAATACCAGAAGGTATGGAGTTAAATAAATATTATATACCAGTTACTAAACAACTAGAAAATGGTCAATGGGTTGGACTTACAGAGGGAAAAGATTATACGATTACGGTTTCTAAAGATGGAAATCAAGATAAGTTAAAAATTGTTATTAATGATGTAACAAATGCTAGATATAAAATTGAATATAATACAAATATAAAAAAATATATTAAAGATGGATATAAGAATTTAGCAGTAGTTACAACAAATAAAGAGTATAAATCAAGTACTAAATTAGATGTTGATATAGCAAATATAGTAGGTATAACAAAAGAATTAGTTAGTATTAGTGATGTTAAAAATAGTCCATTACCAATAGGTACTTTAGCTAACTATAAAGTAATTCTTAATCCAGAGGAAAATGAATTAAGTAATGTAAAATTTAAAGATGCTGTACCAGAAGGAATGGAAATAGTGCCATCAAGTATTAAGATAAAAAATCTTACTAAAGGTATTGATGTAACTAATGATTTGAAAGGTAATATAGTAGCTAGTGGAAGAAACTTTAGTATTAATATAGCTAAAGTAGCAAGTAAGTATGAAATAACATATTCATGTAAGATAGTTGAACAATTAGACTCATATGTAAATAGTGCTACAATGGATGCAGAAGAATATAGTAGAGAAGCATCATATACACTAGATCAATATGTAGATAGTTTTGGATTGAATGCTATAAAAGAAGCTGATAAATCAATAGTAACTAATAATTCAGATGATCAAAATGTTACTTATACTATAAAGACATGGGCTAACGGAGCTATTAAGAAAGGTACATTAAGTATTAAAGATAAGTTAGATCCAAGACTTGAATATTTAGGTTATGAAGATGAAGCAGGATTATTTGATGTAAACTATAATAAGAATACAAACACAATAAGTGTAGTAAATAAAAAGGATATATTTGGATTTACTACAGAAGAAGAAGGTAGAATGGTTTACTCTAGAATAAAAATAAAGGTAAGCTTCAAAAATGTTAAAGGTGGAGAAACTATCAGTAATATTGCTGTTGTAAATGATCGTACAACAAATGAAGTAGAAGTTGAAAAAGAAGAAGAAAAGATAGAATATGGATTTACAGCAGAAAAAGTAGATTCAGTAGATAATACTAAAAAACTAGCTGGTGCTGAATTTAAACTATATAAAGTTAATAATGGTAAAACAGAATTTATTAAAGATCTTATAAGTGGTAATGATGGAGTTGTTTCATCAAAACTTGATAGTGCTGGAACATATATATTAGAAGAAGTTAAAGCACCAACAGGATATGTTACACCACAATATAAAGAACAATTTGTTGTTAGTGATTCAAATAATCAAGTTAATTTAGGAAAGATTTTAAATAAAAAGAAAGAATATAGTTTTACAGCAACTAAAATAGATGGAGAGACTAATAAACCATTAGCAGGAGCAGAATTTAAGTTATATAAGGTAACTGATAATAACGCAGAACTTATTAAAACTATAACTTCAAGTGATACAGGCGTTATAACTTCTAAGGTAGATCGAGTTGGAACATATGTATTAGAAGAAGTTAAGGCACCAACTGGATATGTAAAACCTACTTATAAAGAGAAATTTGAAGTAACTGAAAGCAATGATGTGGTTGAACTTGGAAACATAGAAAATACTAAAGAAGTAGTAGTGAAAAAGGAATATAGTTTTACAGCAACAAAAGTAGATGCTAATGATAAGACTAAGGTTTTACCAGGAGCTGAGTTTAAATTATATAAAGTTATTGATAAAAAAGAAGTATTCGTAAAAGATCTTATAAGTGGTAATGATGGTACTGTATCATCAAATTTAGATGAAGCAGGAACATATGTATTAGAAGAAGTTAAAGCACCTGAAGGTTATGAAAAACCTGAATTTAAAAAGACATTTGAGGTAACTGATGATAAAAATGTTGTAAATTTAGGTAAAATAGAAAATAAGGTAAAAGAAAAAGAAAAAGTAGAATATAGCTTTACAGCAACAAAAGTAGACTCTCTAGACAAGAATACCGTTTTAGCTGGAGCAGAATTTAAGCTATATAGGGTAACAGATGGAAAAGCTAAGTTAATAAATACAATAGTTAGTGATAAGAAGGGAATAGTATCTTCAAAATTAAATGAAGCAGGAACATATATACTTGAAGAAACTAAAGCACCAAGCGGATATTTAACTCCAGAATATAAAGAAAAATTTGAAGTTACTGATGAAGCTAATAAAGTAGATTTAGGAACAATTGTAAATGAAAAAGAAAAAATAGTAATAAAAGATGAAGATAAATTACCAGAAGAAATAGAAGAAGATACAAAAGCAGAACAAGATTTTGTAGACGAAGAAGAAGCACAAGATTCTAATGGAGCACAAGAGGAAGAGGCAGAGGAAATAAAAGGTGGAATAAGTACTGGTGATGTAGGAATAGGCGCTGCAATTATTGTAGTAATAGGCGCAGGAGTTGCATTATTTATAAATAATAAAAGAAAGAAAAAATAGAAAATATTAATTTAAATATCCTATTAGGTAGTATAACTTATACAATTAGTATAGAATCTACTTAATAGGATTTTTTTAAGGAGATTTGATATGAAGTTTGTATTAGCACCAGATTCATTTAAAGAAAGCATGACAGCAGAAGAAGTATGTTCTTCAATGGAGAAAGGTATAAAGAAAGTATTTATTGATGCTCGGTGTATACATATGCCAATGGCTGATGGAGGAGAGGGAACTTTAGATACATTAATTAATGCAACAAATGGAAAGACAATTAAAGAATATGTAACAGGACCTTTAGGAGAAAGGATAGAAAGTAGGTTTGGAATATTAGGTAGTGGTGATACAGCAGTTATTGAAATGGCAGAAGCATGTGGTTTACAATTAGTAGATACGGCACAAAGGAATCCACTTATCACAACATCTTATGGTGTTGGAGAATTAATTGTGAAGGCATTAGATTTTGGGGTAAAAAACATTTTGACAGGACCTAATGGGGCTAGTTATATATTTGGACCACAAAAAGGCGCAACAGAATCGATGGTGAAAATTTTAGATAATAACTTAAAGCATTATAGTAATATAGTAAGAAGCATTTTTAATATTGATTTAGAGAGTATAGAAGGTGGAGGTGCCGGTGGAGGTGCAGCCTCTGCTTTACTTGGATTTTGTAATGGGAGCTTTAAAAGTGGAATAGATATTGTAATGAATTATAGTAAGTTAGATGAAAAAATTAAGGAATCAGATTATGTTTTTACTGGTGAAGGTAGTATTGATTTTCAAACCAAAGAAGGTAAAACTATGACAGGAATTATTAATATTGCAAAAAAGTATAATGTTCCTGTTATTGCTCTAGGCGGTAAAGTTAACTTTGATGTTAAAGAATTTTATAACTATTCTAAGTTATCAATGTTTAGTATATTATCAGAAGTTACATCTATAGAAGAAGCCTTAAAAGGTGGTAAATATAATGTAGAGAAGACATGTGAAAATATATCTATACTTATTAAATGCATAAAATGAAGCAATGATAAAAGGGGTTGTAATAAGAATTACAACCTTTTGTTAAAATTCACGATTATTTTGAAAATCAAATATTACTTGAGAAGTTTTGGCAATAACTTCTTTAGAATCTGTAACATTTTTAGTATAAATAGTAAGTATATACGGAGCATTTGCATAGATGATAGCAATATCATTTACATAGGACTCATAATCTCCAATTTTATGAGCTACAAGTGATTGATCAATATACTTATCGATTCTATCGTGATACATAGTATTTTTCATATTGTTTATTAAAGTATCGTAATAAGGATTATTATCTTTATTATAGTAAAGAACTTTAAGGTATTGGGCAGCATCATTAGAAGTAATAGCGTTATCAGTATGATCAGCTTCATATCCCAGAATATTATCATATTGTTTGAAAACTATATTTTTTCCACCCATAAGATTTGAAATCATCTTTGTTGCTATATTATCAGAATAAATAATGGAATATTTAGACAATGTAAATATATCTATTGGTGATGATAAATCTTTACTTTGTAGTATACCAGCGCCGCCTTCGTAATCATTATCACTATACTTAACAGTAGTGTCTTTTTTTATTTCACCATTTGCTACTTTATTAAGAAGAAGCATATTTAGAGGAACCTTACTAGTACTTGCTGCAACAAAGGTTTTATCACCATTAAAGGATATTGTACGCTTTGTTTTAATATCATAAAAAGTTAAACCTACATTATCCCCATATTGTGCAATATTTGAAGATATAGCAGTTTCAAGATTGCTGAAATATTCATTTAAAATAACTTCATCAATATCAACTTTATTTTCAGTTTTAGTTGTGGCTTTCATTTTGTTACTTAATAATTTTTTTGAACTACCAACATTTAAACTTAAAGGCATATTATATAGTATTATAGAAAAAAATGTTGTTAGTAATAATATTATTGATAAAAATACTTTCTTTTTAATCATAAATTACACCGTAGAATCATTTTTTTCAAAAACCACCATTACAGAGTATTGTACTGATTTTGTGATGAAGTTTATTGTTGTAGTATCATATTGCAAACTATGAATTTTAATTTTATTATTACAAATAAAATCATTAACTTCTTGTGATAATTGTAATTTATTTAGATTACTAAAAATTCTAATTTCTTTCATAAGTTCCTCCTTTTATATAAATCAACAAAATTTAATTATTTTCTACAATATAATACAATATTATAGCATAAAATGTAATAAAATAGAAGAGATTTTAACAAAAATAGACACTTTTACATTTGAAAAATAGTATGTTTATATATAATATTTAATATTTGAACTTTCACAACTTTTACAAGTGTCTGTGGTTCATCAATAAAAATGAGGATATATTTATAGATATGTGTTAATATATTGTAAGGATATTTATTAATAGAACAAATAAAAGAGGTGCAAAATTTAATATATGAGTAAGAATTTTAAAATACAAAAGCCCAAATATATAAATGACTTAGAGAGTATCAATGATTATAATGAGGATATTCTTTTTTCAGACAGAATTAAAGATAGGATTGTAGATGGCATTGAAATATTACAAAAAGATGATATGGGAATTAGCATTGATTCTTGTGTGTTTAAAAATACTAAATTTATTAATTGCAATTTAAAAAATATAGATTTAACTGATACTAGATTTGAAAATTGTGATTTATCTAACATAGATTTTAGTAATAGTGCTATACAAAGAGTGGAATTTGTAAATTGTAAGCTTGTAGGAGCAAAATTTGATGATAGTCATTTTAAAGATGTAGTTTTTAAAGAATGCGTTGGTAGGTATAGCAATTTTTCTTTTGGAGAATTAAAGAATGTTGAGTTTAGCCTTTGTAATTTTCAAGAAGCAGTCTTTCAGCAAGTATATATAAAAAATGTATATTTCATAAAAACAGATTTAAGTAATAGTTATTTTAATAAAACATCTTTATATAATGTAGATTTATCTACTTGTACTATTGACGGAATAGATAGTGAGATAAATGATATTGCTGGTGTAAAGGTGACTCCTGTGCAAGCATTAGAATTAAGTAAGTTATTGAGGATAACAATTATTTGATATTTTCTAATGTTATATTTGATTAAATATAATATATTTTATATAATGTAAAGGCTAAAGGAGGAGAAGTATATGATAGATGTAGAAAAGATTGTAGAAAAATTAATTCATTGGGCATCTACAACAGGAATTAAACTAGTTATAGGCATAATAATTCTTATTGTTGGATGGAAACTAGTAAAAAAATTACTAGGCATAATGAATGCAGTTTTAGAAAAAAGAGAAGTAGATCGTACTTTAGCTTCGTTTCTTGATGCAGTTTTAAATATTTCACTAAAGGTTTTATTATGTTTAATAGTAATGGAGTATGTTGGAATTGCTACAGCTGGATTGGCAGCATTATTAGCGTCTGCTGGACTAGCAGTAGGGTTAGCGTTACAAGGAAGTTTGTCTAATTTTGGAGGAGGTGTAATAATACTTCTAATACGACCTTTTAACGTAGGAGATTTTATTGAAGGGGATGGAAAGTCTGGAGTTGTTGAGAGAATAGGCATATTTTATACCCATTTATTAACGCCAGATAATAAAGAAATAATGATTCCTAATGGTACATTAGCTAATACTACAGTTACAAATTATACATCAAAGGATTTAAGAAGGGTTGACATTACTTTTTCAGTAGGTTATGAAGAAGATGTACTTAAAGTTAAAAAGGTTATTGAAAATATAATTGATGATGAAACATTGATTTTGAAAGAGCCGGAACCTTTTGTATCTATTTCAGAGCATGGAGATAATGCTGTTGGTTTTGTGGTAAAAGCTTGGTGTAATACAGAAAATTATTGGACTGTATACTATAATTTATTAGAAAAAGTTAAAATCAAATTTGATGAGGAAAATATATCAATACCATATCCACAGATGGATGTTCATATAAAACAAAATTAAATTCTTATAAAGGAACTAATGCACAGATAATAGTATGAATTAGTTCCTTTTCTATATTTTGATATGTATCAGAGTATATCTTTAGTACATATAGTATGTAAGGTAGAACTTATTGTTGAAGAATATTGAGGTGAATATAATGAAAAAGTTTGTTTTATACTCATCAGGAATATGTAATGAAGTTTTTACTAAGGATATATGTTTAATTCCTTTTGTTATGCAGAAATACTATGGTTATGAATCTAGTATTTTAACTTATACAAATGAACAGGACTTTCCTGATAATGATAAATATTTAGGTCATTTGAAAATAATTTCTATAGAAAGTGATGAGCATTTAGATAAAGAATTAAGAAGTGCAGATGTTATTATGATGTTTGGTATTTATGATGATGTGGTAGATTTAATTTATAGATATAAAAGATTAAATGAAAACGGGCAAATATATCTTAAGTTAGATATGAATTCATACTGGTTAAGTAGGTTACATGTTAATATGAATGATTATATTATGGGAGCGTTAAAAAAATGTGACCTAATTACTGCAGAAAATAAGAATAATCAAGAATTTATAAATAATAATTGGGGTGTTAGAGTAGAGTATATACCTAATGGATATTACGAGTTTGTAAGTGATGACTATATCGATTATAAAGAGAAAAAAAATGTCATACTTTTTGTAGGAAGAGTAGGAGCACCAGAAAAAGCAAATCATATTCTTCTAGAGGCTTTTGCTAAGATAGAAAATGAACTTAAAGATTGGAGTATTGAATTAGTAGGAAATGTAGATCCAAGTTTTATGCCATATATCAATGATTATTATAATAATAATCCAAAGAGAAGAGAACGGGTAAGATTAGTTGGGTTTTTAGGTAAAAAAGAACTTAAAGAGAGATATAAACAATCTAAGATTTTTTCTCTAACATCGTTTAGTGAGGCATGTGCCAATGTATTTTCACAAGCAATATCAAATGGATGTTATTTGGTATCAACTGATGTAGATGGTGTAAGAGATATAACTGATAATGAAAAATTCGGATGTATTATTCCTGTCAATGATATAGATAGGCTTTCCAGTGTATTAAGAGAGATATGCCAAAATGAAAAGTTATTAGAAGACAATTGTATATCGGCTCAAAGGTATGCTAAGGAAAACCTTAGTTGGATAAGTCTATGTGATAAAATTAATAAATTTTTGTTTTATAACAATAATTAATATATTTGAAGTGGCAAAAACTGATTTCCTAAATGAAAGGCAATCAGTTTTTGCCATTTTAGTGTAATAAAGATTTTAATGTATTTAGTACAAAATCTTTATTTATAGTATAGTGATCTATTAAATATTGTATATCATAAGTAAACTCATCTAAGTCTTCATACTTATAGTTTAGTATATAAGATACACTGTTTTCTATATCTAATTTATTATCTATTCGCATTAATTTATATTTTATATTTATCATATCAATGGAATTATATTTTGATAAATCTGTTTGTTTAGTACTTCTAATAAAATATTCATAAGTAGAGTAATCTAAATAAGAACTATTGTTAGAAAGAGAAAGTAATTTTTCAATTAACTCATTATCTTGTGAAATCGTATAATAATTAATTATAGTAGGCTCACTAAAATTATTTTCAGAAAGAAGTTCTTTTACTTCTTTAATAGTAAAGAGCCTTAAGATATTTTTATCAAGCAATTTGGAATTTTTATAAGAAAAAGTGCCGTTTAAGATATCTTTTATAATACTTATGTGCATTATGTTAGTGAAACTACAGAGAAGATTACCAGATATTTTTAGATATCTAGAAATTTTACCAATAGTACTCCAGGGATCTATTAATTTTTCCAATGTATGATCTAAAATGATGTAATCAAAAAAGTTATATTTAAAATTAAGAGAAATAGTTTCTATATCACTATTAATAGTAGTAATATCATTGAAATTTTTGCTTGTAATAGTGTAAATTTTTGAATTAATAAATTTATTTTTTATATCTGAAATTAAATTTGTATTAGTATAGTTTAATACTAATATGTTTATTGGTTGATTCGTAGGTTTATCCATTAAGGTTAAAAAACTCATAAATTTCACCTAGCTTTCAATAATATATTTATATAAAGTTAAAGTATTCATATATTTAAACTTATGTTACTAATAATATGGTATCAATTATAAGTGTTATTAATATATTGTAAGTGTTAGAAATATATTATGTAAGGAAATCATATATGGATGAATATAGTATTGCTGTTATAACATATGTTAAAAATAAATATATTTATGATGAATGCCTTTTTTATATAAAGAATTTAGAAGTGCCTAAAAATATGAATTTAGAAATTTTAGCAATAACAGAAGGAAACTCTGTAACTGAAGCATATAATAAGGCAATGATTATAGCTAAATCTAAGTATAAAATATATGTTGATGAAAATGCTTTTATTACCAATAAACATATTATAAAAGATATTATAGAGATTTTTCATAAAGATAAAACGATTGGAATAATAGGAGTTGAAGGAAGAAGTTTTACATCAAATTACGGAGTGAATTTAGAAGAAAGATTTAATATTAGGGAAAAATATATTATAGAAGATGGAAATATACATTTAGATTCTTTTGGAAACCCTAAGAATGCTTATGAAGAAGTTGAAACAGTAAGTGGAATGGTTATAGCAACACAATATGATATTAAATGGAGGGAAGATTTATTTTCTGACGATTATTTTTATGATGAGGCTCAATGTATGGAATTTCAACGTCAAAAGTATAAAGTTGTTGTTATAAGAGAAGAAAAACCATGGGGTACTTTTATTAAAAGAAAATACAAAGATGATTATTATAAGTATGAAAATATATATTTAAAAGAATACTCAATTATGGAAGAAAAGAGAATCTCACTGTTTTTTCCACAATTAGAAGATCAACATTTAACAAAAGATATATGCTTAATACCTTATGTAATGAAACAATATTTTGGATATAATGCTAGTTTTATTACTACTGGTGAAAGGAGAGAATTTCCTTCTAATAAAAAGTTTTTAGGAGATATTCCTATTTTTATTGGTAAAGATATAGAAGATTCCATAAGAGAAATATCAAAATCAGGAGTATTAATGTTAATATGGGTATATCCTTTTAATATTGAACTAATAAACAGGTATAAAGAAATTAATCCTTTTGGAAAAGTATTTATAAAGTTAGATGCAAAAATGGAGTCAATGGGATATCTTAATGGATATGTAAATGATTATATACTAAATACATTAAGAAAGTGTGAATTAATTTCTGTAGAAAATAGAAATGTACAAAAATATATAAATAGTGTATGGAATTTGAATGTAAAATATATACCTAATGGGTATTATGATTTTATAAGTAATGAGGATATTAATTATAAGGAAAAGAAAAATACTATACTTTTTGTAGGTAGAGTAGGATCAATAGAAAAAGCAAATCATATTCTTTTAGAAGCATTTGCTAAGGTAAGAAAAGAACTTTATAGTTGGAGTATTGAGTTAGTAGGTAATATAGAGCCAAGTTTTATAGAGTATATAAATAAGTACTATGAAAGTTATCCAGAACTTAAAGAAAGAGTGAAATTGATTGGATTTCTTGATAAGAGAGAGCTTAAGGATAAATACAAAAGTGCTAAAGTATTTTGTTTAACATCGCCTAGTGAGGCTTGTGCTAATGTATTTTCACAAGCAATATCAAATGGATGCTATCTTATATCAACGGATGTAGATGGTGCAAGAGATATAATAAACAATGAAGAATTTGGGTCCATTGTTCCTGTTAATGACATTGATAGACTTTCTGTAGTGTTAAAAGATATATGTTTAAATGAAGATTTATTAGAAAAGAACTGTATTGAGGCACAAAGGTATGCAAGAAAAAATCTTAGTTGGATAAAATTATGCGGAGAAATTGATAAGTATTTATTTTGTAATAAGGAGTATCAGTGATTAAGTGAAGAAAAATAAAAATAAGGTTTGTTTTATAACAGCGGTTAATGATGAAGTAAAATATGAGGAATGTAAGTTTTATATTAATAACTTAGAAATACCAGAAGGTATAGAAATCGAGTTTATTTCTATAAGGAAAGCTAAATCTATTACCAGTGCTTACAATAGTGCAATGAATAGAACGGATGCAAGATATAAAGTATATATTCATCAAGATACTTTTATTATTAATAAAAGATTTATATACGAAATCTTAGATTTATTTGAAAATAGAAAAATAGCTATGATTGGTGTTGCAGGAGGTAGAGGTATAGATTCTACTGGTATATGGTCTAAGTGCTCTAAGGTAATAACAAGAGTTTATGATACTGGTGATCCTGGATATATTCATTTATTATCTTATGGAGATATCGATGGAAAATATGAAAAAGTTGATATAATAGATGGATTAATAATGATAACACAATATGATGTGAAGTGGAGAGAAGATATATTTAAAGGATGGCATTTTTATGATGCCTCTCAAAGTAGAGAGTTTATTAATAGGGGATATGAAATAATTGTTCCAAGGCAAGATAATATTTGGTGTATTCATGACTGTGGAAAGGTAAATATGAATATGTATGAAGAAAATAGAAAGATATTTGTTAGGGAATATATAAAGGAGAATATATAAACTTATGGCTTATGATATATCAATTGATGATGTAACTTTAGAATATATAAAAAAATATAAGTTTAAGCCTACAAAAGATTTTATGAAATTTACAAGTATAATTATATTATCATTTAATGAATTAGAGAATACTAGACTTTGTATAGAGAGTGTAAAAAAATTTACAGAGAAAAGCATTTGCGAAATAATAGTTGTTGATAATGGATCAAAAGATGGAACAGTACAATGGCTAAAAAAACAAGATGATATAAAAACAATTTTTTTAGAAAGCAATGTTGGAATAGCACCTGGTTTTAACATAGGATATAAAGAAGCTAAGGGTGATACAATAGTTTTTCTTGCTAATGATACTATTGTTACACCTAATTGGATAAATAATATAAGCAAAGCGTTATATAGTGATAAATATGTAGCTGCGGTGACGGCTGTAGTAAATAAAGGTTTGCAATCAATAACTATTCCCACTAACTACGATAACATTGATGAAATGCTTAAATTTGCAATAAAAAATAATATAAGTAATTCAAGTAGGTGGAAGAGAAAGATATTATTAGGACTATATTGTATTGTGGCAAAGAAAGAAGTATTAGATAAGGTAGGGGCTTTTGATGAGAGATTTGCTCCAGCTTATTTCGAGGATTATGATTTAGGGTTAAATTTGATAAGTAATGGATATAAGATATTACAATGTGATGATGCATTTATTCATCATTTTTCAGATGTTACTATTAGAAAAAATCCTAAGAGATATGAAATAATGAATAAAGGTCAAGTTAAGTTTGATGACAAGTGGAAATTTGACATGGTGAGATTTAATAAGATACGTGAAAATCTAATAGGATTTATTAAGGAAGATGAGGGAAAAGATATAAATGTTTTAGAAGTGGGATGTGGTATTGGATTAACATTATTGGAGATAAAAAATAAGTATAAGAGAAGCAATTTATTTGGAATAGAGAAGGATGCAAATGTAGTTAATATTTCTAAGGGAATAGGTAAAATTGAAATATCGGATATTGAGTTTGCAAATTTTAATTATGATAAAAAGTTTTTTGATTATATAATTTTAGGTAGTGTATTAGAAAAGGTTAGTACTCCAATAAAGGTACTTGAGAAGTTACTTTTATATTTGAAAGATGGAGGGTATATATTACTTAGTGTTAATAATATTATATATATCAATAATATAAAAGCCATTATTAATAGAAAATTTAGTGGTAATTCCAATGAGGTTTTGCGATATTTTCATATAGATGAAATATATACTTCGTTAGAGAATAAATTAACCATAGATGATATGTTTTATAGGTATTATTTAGAGGAGGACTGTAATAAAGAATTAATAGATGTATTAACTAAGTATGGAAAATTTGATAGGATAAATTATAACATTGATAAATATTATATTAAAGCTAAACTAAATATTTAAAGGTAAAAGGAGATGTCGCATTAACAAATTAAAAATCGTTAGCGATATCTTCTTTTATTATGATTGTTGAATAGTACATATGAGACTATGAAATAAAGTCTGTAAATTAAAAAAATGACAGTTTTCTATGATAAAATAAAATTATTATAGGAGGCTGTTTTTTATGAGAAAAAGAAAAGAAAGAATGAGTGAAGGAAAAAAGAACATTATTGCTGCATTACTTAAGGAATATGATATTCAATCAGCTGAAGATATTCGAGATGCACTAAAAGATTTACTTGGTGGAACTATTGAAAGCAGTAAATACTGGCTTAGTGTGCTAAATGAGCTTAAAAACCGTGGTGTAAAAGATATACTCATTCTTTGTGCTGATGGTCTTACAGGAATTAAAGAATCTATCAATGTAGCATTTCCCAATACTGAATATCAACGTTGTATTGTTCATCAGATGTAAGAAAAGTAATTTACACTACAAATGCTATAGAAAGTTTAAATAGTACATATCGTAGATTAAATCGTCAAAGAAGCGTATTTTAGGGGTGATACTGCACTATTAAAAGCTTTGTATTTAGCTACTTTTGAAGCTACAAAGAAGTGGAATTTGCCATTACGAAATTGGGGTAAGGTTTATGGAGAATTATCAATAATGTACGAAGGTAGATTACCGGAATAAACCTACCGGTTTTACAATAAAAAAATTACACCCGTTTAAGGGTGTTCTTGACATGCATATTTTTATTTATTATATTGTAATCAAGGTATGAGCACCAAATTATGGTGCTTATACCTCTAAAATAATTATCATAGAAAGCTATTTACAGAGTTTTCTTCACACACTCAATTTTACACTAACTTTTAATAGAGAATAATCATAAATACTTTCTTATCTATAATTTTAAACATGACAAATAAACTTCCATGTAATCCATGCAAATTTTTACATATAAACTTATATTATTATACTATAGAACTCTCTTTTTATTAAGTATATTTACTTTTCGAGTTTCTCTACGAACCTTCCTCTTGAAGCTTCTATAAGGTCTAATTAGAATAGCATTTTTTTCAATTTCTGTTCCTATATACCTTAACATATGCCTTCGCTTCCATGGATTATTTGTAGATATCATCATGATTAATGTGTTCTTCAATTTAGCAATTAATATATTTGTATTAACTTTATATTCATACTTTAAATTCTTATCTTTATATTCCTCTTCAATAATTTCATTAGCATCCATTTTAGCTAATGCAACAATATTAACTAAGTGCATTGTTGCATAAAAATCTTGCTCTATAGCTATTGGTGTTTCTCCAGTAAAGTTTTCAATTTGAAGTTTATTTTTTATTTTATCATATTTAACTTCAATTCCCCATCTTTTAAAATAAAGTTCTTTGAAATCGGCTACGGTAAAATCTTCATCAAAAATATTTGTTATTAAAATTTCTGTTATATTTGCCTCTAATGAAAATTTTAATACTCGCATTTTTATTAAAGTATTTTTATATTTTACTTCTATAACTTGATCTTTATTCGAAACATTAACAACTTCTTTCAAAAATGAACTGATAACTTTAATTAAATATTTCAACTGTATTAAATTTCACTTTACTGCCTTTCATCCTTGTAAAATACGTATTTTAAACTCTAAATTCATATAAAAACATTATGTCATATATAATTTTATTTGATTTTCTATTCTTATTTTTAATTTTTTAATTTCACTCAAAAAAATTTCCCCTATAATCAATATTATTTAATGTAATATTGATTATAGATGAATTTATTATATATTTATATCTTTTTTCTTTTGCATTTTCTTACAGCTTAAGTTTATGACATTGGCCTTGTGCCTTGATATTCTATCTTGCTGAAGAAACTTGCCGCACTCTGATATAACTTCTTTGTGCTACAGCCCCTTTTAACTTGAAAAGTATATATTGTATCAAATATTTCTATAAAACATATATTGGGTATAGGAAGTTAATGGTATTGTAAGTGTTGATAGGAGAATCAATAAGATATGATAATAGATATAGTATTGTATTATGGTCAGGGAAGAGGTGGGTTAGAAGATGTTATCGCAAAGGTTTCAAGAGGCCTCAAGAATAAGGGACATAGAGTTAGGGTATTTCAAGCATATAGACCTCAGTATATAGAATGGGAAGAAAAGTTAGATGAAATATACTATTATGGTGAAGAAATTCCATGGGGTTCGTATTTAGAGCAATATGGTAATGGATATAAGAAACTTTTAGAATCTATGGATAAACCAAACATTGTAATAGCAACACATGTGCCACTTCAAAGTTATATATGTCATGTTGCTGTTAATGAAGGAAGTGAGAAAAAAACTCCAATAATCTCATGGATACATGGTCCTATAGATTTCTATGGTGGACGTAATTTTTTGCAATATAGTGATGCTCATTTAGCAATAGGTGAAAATGTTATGGAGGATCTGGTTAAGACTATTAATAGAGAAAAAATATTTGTAGTTGGAAATCCGGTAGAAGTAAAAAATCAAAAAATATGTAAAAGACCAGATAGAAATCTAAAATTGCTTTTTGTAGGGAGATTTTCCAATGTAGAGAAGCGGTTAGATGTGCTTTTTAAAGCATTAGCATTAGTGAAAGAGCCGTGGAATATCAAGCTTATAGGAGATGGAATAGATCATGATATGATTGTAAAGTTATCAGAAGATTTAAAAATATATAATCATATAGAATGGACTGGATGGAAAGAGAATCCTTGGGATTATGTAGATGAGGCATCAGCATTAATACTTACTTCTGATTTGGAGGGATTTGGATTAGTTGTAGTTGAGGCATTAGCTAGAGGTATACCTGTGATTTCAACTAGTTGTGGTGGTCCAACATATATGATTAAAGATGGTGTAAATGGATGGCTTATAGAGAGAGGAGATTATTTAAAATTAGCAGAATTGATTAATAAAATACAAGATGGAGAGTTAGATTTACCAAAAGTTAAAAGTTGTATTGATTCCGTTTTAAAATACGATGTTGATAATGTTGTTGATAATATAGAAAAGGTATTAATTAGAGAATGTAATACGGGGGAGTAGATGAATGGAGGTTAAAAACTTACAAAATGATTTAAAGGCAATAAATAATTTTGAATATATTCATTCAAATAAGAGTAGTAAATTTACTAGTATTATCATAGTTACATTTAATGGTTTAGAATATACAAAGCTATGCATAGAAAGTATTAGAAAGTTCACTAAAAGGGGATCATATGAAATTATTGTTATAGATAATAATTCTACAGATGGCACAAAGGAATGGATTAGCAATCAAGATGACTTAAAAATAATATTAAATGAAGATAATTTAGGGTTTACAGCTGCTTGTAATGAAGGGATAAGTATTGCTGTAGGTGATATTTTATTGCTAAATAATGATATCATTGTAACACCTAGATGGCTAGAAAATCTTAATAAAGCACTTTATAGTAATTCTAATATAGGAGCTGTAGGACCTGTATCTAATTATGTGTCAAATAATCAACAAGTTGATATAAACTATAGCAATATATATGAAATGTTAGAGTTTGCAAATGAATTTAACATCTCTAATAATGAATTATGGGAATATAGGATTAAGTTAATAGGTTATTGCTATTTGATAAAAAAAGAAGTTGTTGATAAAGTTGGAGTTTTAGATGAAAGATTTACACCAGGCCATTATGAAGACGATGATATTTCAATAAGAATATTATGTAGTGGGTATAACTTATTAGTATGTAAGGATACTTTTGTACATCACTTTGGAAGTGCTAGCTTTAAAAAGAAGGATGGATTAGGTGCTTTGATAAGCACAAATTATTATAAATTTATTGAAAAATGGGGGTTTGAAGTAGCATTTGGTGCACCGGTTAAATGGAATTTAATTGATAAAATAGATATAAAAAATAATGAGAAGAAAAACATTTTAGAAGTAGGATGTGGTTTAGGAGGAACATTATTAGAATTGAAAAATAAGTATAAAAATGTTGATTTATATGGGATAGAAGAGAATTTTGTTATAGGTAAAGTTTCAAAAGGGGTACTTAACGTCATTATTGATGATGTGAGAACTGCTAAATTACCATATCCAAAAGGATTTTTTGATTATATATTATTAGGAAATAAAATAAGTGACAAAGGAATAAAAGATAAATTTACTATGTATTTAAAAGTTGGTGGTGAGATTATATAGTAATAGTCAATTTAAGGAGAATTTTATGGAAAATCTTAATGATATAAAAGATAATATGTTTTTATTTGATATAAACGAAGGGAAAAAGATAATTAAAGAAAATAGAATTTATACTGAAGAACTTATAAAGAAAATTGATAATTGTGCTAATAATATTGATATTGAAGGGGTAGCTAACTTATCACTTCAATATGCAGATTATGTTCAATATAAAGCAACAGGAGAATATTGTAATGAAGATATAGAAAAAGCTCTTTTGATATGTGGAAAAAACATAGATATGGATAAAAATAATTTTCAGGATGTAGAGTTAATGTTGGAGAATTACACTACATCGAAAAGAAAAATACTGCATGTAATTAGTGAAGGATATAAAATAGGTGGACATACTAAACTTGTGAAGAACTGGATAAAGAAAGATGAAGATTCTATTAGTGCATTGATCACAACATGGCAAATGAATACATTACCAGAGGAATTGATAGAAGAGGTAAAAAATCATGGTGGTTTTGTATATTCACTAAATAACTTTTATGGAACCTATGAGAAAAGTGCATCATTATTAAGAAAAATTGCGTATTCTTGGTCTGATATTGTTATTTTACATTGTCATATGCAAGATCCGATTCCGATATTAGCCTTTGCTGTTGAAGGGGGACCACCAGTTTTTATTTTAAATCACGCAGATCATAGATTTTGGATAGGATCAAGTATTGCTGATGTTATTGTTGATTGCCGTGAGGAGTCAAAAAAGTTGTCATTTGAAAGAAGAGGTGCTAGGGAATCCTTTATATTACCGGTACCACTAAGTGAAAAAGGAGATTTTGATAAAGAAAAATATAGAGATAAATATGGAATAGATAGAAAAACAAAAGTAATTTTGACAATAGCCGAAGAGTATAAGTTTAAAAGTATTAATCAATATAGTTATATTGATATTTTGAAGAGAATAATTTTTGAGACTAATGATACAATAGCATATATTGTAGGTCCTAAACGGGAAGGAAAATGGGAACAATTATGTTTAGACACAAATGAAAGGGTTAAGGTAATAGGTAGAACTGAAAATATTGAAGAATTATATATGATTTCAGATATGTATTTAGATTCATTTATGTTTAGTAGTTTTACAGCGTTACTAGATGCGGCAATGTATGGACTACAAATAATAAAATTTAAAAATCATGTAGCACCATTATTTAGTGATACTGGAGAAGAGATAGAGCAATGTTGTTTTAATAATGTAGATGAAGCTATCAATTATATAAATAATGAATTTAACAGTAATAAAAAGAATGTACAATTGGAGATAAGAAAGAAGCATTGTAGTGATATACCTAAAAAAATAGAAGAATTATATAGTAAAATTAAAAATCATACTGTTAATGAAAATATTAAAATAAATAATAATATTGGTAACAATGATTTATTTTGGGCATTATTTTTAAAGCAATAATTTAAGGAAGGCAAATATGATTAATTTCAATGAACCTATTGTAACAGGAAAAGAAATAGATAATATTAAATCTGCTATAAGTTTGAAGAAAATTTCAGGGGATGGTGCATTTACAAAAAAGTGTTCTAGTTGGTTTGAGAAGAAATTTAATGTTAAAAAGGTGCTTTTCACTACTTCATGTACCCATGCATTAGAGATGACAGCACTATTATGCGATATAAAGCCAGGAGATGAGGTTATTGCACCTTCATATACTTTTGTATCAACGGTTAATGCATTTGTCCTTCGAGGAGCAAAAATAGTATTTGTAGATATTAGACCAGATACTATGAATATAGATGAAGATATTATAGAAAAAGCAATTACTGAAAAAACAAAAGTAATTATACCTGTCCATTATGCAGGAGTTGGATGCAATATGGATAAGATTATGCAAATAGCAAAGAAGTATAATTTGTATGTAGTAGAGGATGCGGCGCAAGGAATGATGAGTAAATATAATAATAGGTATTTAGGAACAATAGGAAATCTTGGTTGTTATAGTTTTCATGAAACAAAAAATTATTCTATGGGAGAGGGCGGATTACTATTAATAAATGATGAAAGATTTATTGAAAGAGCTGAAATAATTAGAGAAAAAGGTACAGATAGAAGTAAGTTTTTTAGAGGAGAAGTAGACAAATATTCATGGGTAGATATAGGATCATCATATTTACCCAGTGAAATAAATGTAGCATATTTGTATCCGCAATTGGAAATTGTTGATGAAATAAATGATGATAGAGTTAACAGTTGGAAATGTTATTATAAAAATCTAAAGAAATTAGAAAAACAATCTTTAATAGAATTACCTTGTGTTCCTAAGGAATGTGATATTAATGGTCATATATTTTATATTAAGGTTAAGAATATGAAGGAAAGAGATAAGTTAATACGTTATTTAAAAGTTAATGGAGTGCTTACAGTATTTCATTATATACCATTGCATTCATCAAGTATTGGAAAAAAGAACGGAAGATTTTATGGAGAGGATAAGTATACTACAAAGGAAAGTGAAAGAATATTAAGACTACCAATGTATTATGGGTTAAAAGAAAAAGATATTTTATATATTACAAATAAAATTACAGAATTCTTTACTAAAGGTGGAGAAATATGATATGGAAAATAAAATTATTATGGAGAAATTTTTAGTAGGATATAGGGAAAAGTTAGATATACCGAAAGAATATAGTTTAGGAGTAATTGAAAACATAGAAGATGAGAAACAATGGGAAAACTTGATTTCAGAGGTTTTTAATTTTCAATGTGATATAGATAAAAATTTGAAGAATGAAGGTGTATATTCTAGAGATAGAGTGTTTATTTTAAAATATAAAGGGAAAGTCATAGCTACAGCTACAGCTTGGTATAGACCTGAATATGGTGAAAAAACAGGTTATTTGCATATGGTAGCGGTGGATAGTAAGTTTAGAGGAAGAGGATTGTCTAAAATTGTAGTTATAGCTGCGATGTTATATATGGTAAGTAAAGGTGAAAAGCGAGTTGTATTGAAAACAGATTCTTTTAGGACAGAAGCTATATGTTTATATAAAAAATTAGGATTTACGATAATAAAATAGGTTAATGAGTTACGAATAATATAATTTTTAGCATATATTTTCTTACAAATAAAAAAGATGATTTCTATTTTATGTAGAAATCATCTTTTTTGTAGTAATAATTGAAAAAAGTTAAGAAGAATGCTTTTTCTGAAGGATATTATTTATATAAAGAATATTTAAATAATTTATATTATCACTTAAATAATCTGATGCGTTAGAATTTAGCCAATTAATAAGGAGTCGATAGTCTTCAGTAGAAACTTTTGAAGAAGTGAGATACCAAGGTATACTAATATTTAGTAGTCGGGAATGTACTTTTTTCACAACGTTTTTATCAATATTATAGTCATCAATTGCAGAATGTAGAATTTCTAATCTTGAATCAAATGAATTTAATAAAGCGGATATAGGGTAATTAAAACTACTATTATTTCCATGAATTCTGTATACAGATACAAAATTATTTAGTATTATAGCATTACCGGTTAATAATGCCTTCATATATAGTTCTACATCATCAAGAGATATACTATTACCAGGGCGTGTTTTATCCAAAAGTTTTTTGTTGAATATAGTAGGAATTGAGCAATTAGGAAGTTGGTATTGATTTAGAAATAAATTTTCAAAGTATTTTTTGCCACTAGTTATAAAGGGTAAGTTTACTTTTGATTTTTCTAGTGAATGATATTTAATATTAGATATAAGCACACCGCCACATATAAAAGATATATTTTCATGTTCTCTATATAATTTTAGAGCGTTTTTAAAAAAATCCATATCAATATAAAAGTCATCATGACCCATTACCACAAAGAAATCACCATTTATTAGATTATAACCTTTTACTATAGTTTTACCAGTGCCTAAGTTTGTACTATTTTTGTAATAAAAAACTTTATTATTATCACCATATTTTGATTTTACTATTTCTTCGGTACCATCGGTAGATGCATCATCTATTATTATTAATTCAATATTTTTATATGATTGTGATAAAACGCTATCGATAGCTTCTTGTAGAAATTTTTTTTGATTATAGGTAGGTATAACTACACTTATTAATTTATTTTCATCTAATATAGTATTGTCTTTTGGCATAAAAGATAATATTTCTTCGAAATAACCTAATAAGGTATTATATTGATTTTCGGATAAGCCTGTATAATTCTTTAGATAAAACTTAATTCCATCTAAGGAGAGGTTACCATCTAAAGAGTTTTGAAAAAAATTAACAGTTTTATATAATGTAGGTAAATCTTTGATATAGTCGTTCAATAGATTGTTAAAATTATCTATTTTTTCTGTAATAAACATTTAAACTCTCCCTAATATAAATAATTCATTTATATATTATACAAATGATATTAATGTTGTTACTATAATAAAATATAAAAATGTATATTTTCATTTATATTATATGTTATTATATTAAATATAAGTAATTTTAAAGAGAAATATGCAATATAATAAAGCGATGTAGTTATATGTAAGAGTGCTTTATATATTAGTATAAATAATTAGCAAGAAGGTGTTTAATATGAATTTTGATTTGATAATTTCAGGGGTTGTTGGAGTTTTATTGTTATATATGATATTAAAAATATTAAAGTTACCTATTAAAATTCTTATTAATGGTATTGTCGGAATAATTACTTTGAATGTAATTAATTATTTCGGATCCTATATAGGAATAACAGTTATAGTAAATATTTGGACAGCATTGATAAGTGGTTTTTTAGGATTACCAGGAGTCATATTAGTATTAATATATAGTATTCTGATGTAGGTAAAATTTACTTTATAACAATAAAGCAAAAGAGCTATTGCTTACGAAAATTAATTCGTAAGCAATAGCTCTTTTTATCTATTTATTATGCTTTGTTAACAGAACCGAATAATTCCATTTTTTCTTTAACTGTAGCTTTGATTGCTTCAAAACCAGGAGCTAATAACTTACGTGGGTCAAATCCTTTACCTTGTAAGTCTTTACCTTCTTCTATATATTTACGAGTTGCAGCAGCAAAGCTTAATTGACATTCAGTATTAACGTTGATTTTAGCAACTCCAAGAGATATAGCTTTTTTAATCATATCTTCTGGAATTCCAGTACCACCGTGTAAAACTAATGGCATATCACCAGTAAGCTTTTGGATGTTATCTAAAGCTTCGAAGCTTAATCCAGCCCAGTTTTCTGGGTATTGTCCGTGGATATTACCGATACCAGCAGCTAACATAGTAACTCCTAAATCAGCAATTGCTTTACATTCTTGTGGATCAGCGATTTCACCAGCACCGATAACACCGTCTTCTTCTCCACCGATTGAACCAACTTCTGCCTCTAAAGAGATTCCTTTTTCAGAAGTTAATTTAACTAATTCCTTAGTCTTTTCTATGTTTTCTTCTATTGAATAATGAGAACCATCAAACATAACTGAAGAGAAACCAGCTTCAATTGTTTTTAAAGCTCCTTCATAACTACCGTGATCTAAGTGAAGAGCAACAGGAACAGTGATGTTTAAGTCTTTGATTAAACCGTTAACCATTCCAACGATTGCGTCATATCCTCCCATGTACTTACCAGCACCTTCAGATACTCCAAGGATTACTGGAGAGTTGTTTTCTTGAGCAGTTAATAAAATAGCTTTAGTCCATTCTAAGTTATTGATGTTAAATTGACCTACAGCATATTTACCTGCTTTTGCTTTTGTTAACATTTCTTTAGCTGAAACTAACATTATGTAACCTCCATATAATTAAATTTGTTGTAAAACAAAGAAAAATATTTTGTTGTTAAATTATTTTTCTTCCTATGAGGTATTATAACTTTAAATTATCGAAAAGTGAATACCTTTTTAACTAATAAGGTAATAGTAAACGGTTACCTATCTTAGAATAATTTTTTTATTTTTGTGATTAGGAATAGATAAACAATATATGGTTAGATGTTACAGTATATTTTTTTTAGAAAAACCTTTACAATGATAAAAAGTCATGATATTATGTAGAAGTCGCAAGACAAGCGTTGTTACTGATTATGCAGGCAAAGGCTAATTATAGGTATACTAAATTATTATATCTATTATTGGTCTTTTTTTGTTGCAAGAATTAGAATAACAAAAGACTTAATAGGGTAACTTAACAAGAGAGAGACTATTAAGAAACAAAAGATTGCTTATAGGAGGAATTATTTATGCTAAAATTTTTACAAAGAATTGGTAAAGCTATTATGTTACCGATAGCAGCATTACCAATAGCTGGTATCCTATTAGGAATAGGTGGAGCCTTCCTTGGAATTGCTGGATTAGATAATCCACCAGCTGTTTACCAACCATTAATAAAGTTTGTAAATATAGACTTTGTTAATGCATTATTAACTGTAATGAATGACATTGGTAATATTATATTTGGTAACTTACCAATACTATTTGCAGTAGGGGTTGCAGTAGGACTTGCGAATAAAGAAAAGGGGACAGCTGCATTAGCTTCAGTTTTTGGTTTCCTTGTAATGAATCAAGTTATTTCAACACTTTTAGGTTTAGGAGCAACTCAATTAGGAGTTGTAACTGCTGATAATGTTGGAGATTATGCAACATATACTACAACATCAGTAGGTATATTTACACTTAACATGTCAGTATTTGGTGGTATTATAACAGGTTTAGTAACATCAATACTTCACAATAAGTTTTATAATATTCAATTACCACAAGTTATAGGATTCTTCTCAGGATCAAGATTTGTGCCAATAGTAACATCTTTAGCAATGGCAGTAGTAGGGGCAGTACTTGCATTTGCATGGCCAATAGTACAAGATGGAATATCTGTGATAGCAGAGTTAGTTAAAAATGCAGGATTTATTGGATCATTCTTATATGGAACAATAGAAAGAGCATTAATTCCATTTGGATTACATCACGTATTCTATACACCATTCTGGTTCAGTAACTTTGTTGAAGGTAATATATTAGTAAATGGTGCATGGCAAGTAGTAGATGGTGCAAACACAGCTTACTTTACTCAATTATCTAGCATGGGAAGTTTAGTTGGTGCTGATACTGAAACAATGAAAACAATTGTATCAGGAACAACAAGATTTATGGCAGGTAAATTCCCATTCATGATGTTTGGTTTACCAGCAGCAGCTTTTGCAATGTATAGATGTGCTGCTCCATCAAAGAGAAAAGTAGTAGGTTCATTATTAGTAGGTGCTGGTGTTACAGCTTTCTTAACTGGTATTACTGAACCATTAGAATTTACATTTATATTTGTTGCTCCAGCTTTATACGGAGTACACTGTGTTCTTGCAGGTTTATCATTTATGTTAATGGATATATTTAATGTATTCATTGGTATGACTTTCTCAGGTGGTGTAATCGACTTTACATTATTCGGATTACTTCCAGCTGGTGCAGGCGTTAAAACTAACTGGTATATGGTACTTTTAATTGGTGCAATATATGCAGTAGTATACTATGTATTATTCTCATTCATAATTAAGAAGTTTGATTTAAAAACTCCTGGTAGAGATGAAGATGAAGAAGAAGTAAAATTATATAGTAAAGCAGATTATCAAGCATCTAAAGGTGGAAATGCTGACACTACTAACAATGGTGGAAGTGGAAAAGGTGAGATTGCAGAAAAAGCTCCAGCAGTATTAGAAGCTTTAGGTGGCGGAGAAAATATAGTTGGTGTTGATGCATGTATCACAAGATTAAGAGTTGAAGTTAAAGATAAATCTAAAGTAAATAAGGCAGAACTTAAGAGATTAGGAGCATCTGGTGTAGTTGAAGTAGGAAACGGAATTCAAGCTATTTTTGGTGCTAAGGCTGATCCTTATAAAAACGAAATTAAAAATATTTTAGGTATAGACTAGTAAAGTTAGAGGCTTTCGCAATAACAAATGAAAATTTGTAGACGAAAGCCTTTTTTAGTGCACAGTTTTCAGTGCACAGTAATGGTAGAAATTCCTGAGGAATTTCTGAGATTGTAAATGCGAAGTCACGGTCCATAATTTGGTCATGGAATTGGAGTTGTAACATAATTTTCTTATCTACAGTAAAAATGGAAACGCTCTGCTGTCCGCAGGACTATAATATTTTCCCCACAGGGGAAAATTAACCTTCACTGTGCACTGATAATTGTGAACTGTGCACTATTTTTAATTCATTATATTAAGGTCCTTCTTAATTTTTATATATAATATTGGGCAGATATACAAAAATCAAAAAAATTCCAAGAAAACATTTACAATATTATTTAAAAGTATTATCATAATATTGTAAAATAGAGGTAGCGTTGTTACTGTTTGGCAGGCAAAGGCTAAGATATATAAATGCAATAGTATAAGCATTTGTATGTTTTAGCCTTTTTCTTTTGATTATATATAGTAAAAAATTACTATTATAATAAATTTTTCTTGGGAGGAATCATATATGTTAAAGTTTTTACAAAGAATTGGTAAAGCTATTATGTTGCCAATAGCAGCATTACCAATAGCGGGTATATTATTAGGAATAGGTGGAGCTTTTCTTGGAATAGCTGGATTAGACAATCCACCAGCTGTCTATGAACCATTAATAAAATTTGTAAACATAGGGTTTGTTAATGCATTGTTAACTGTAATGAATGATATTGGTAATATCATATTTGGAAACTTACCTATATTATTTGCTGTAGGTGTTGGTGTTGGACTTGCAAATAAAGAAAAAGGAACAGCAGCTTTAGCTTCAGTTTTTGGCTTTCTTGTTATGAATCAAGTTATTTCAACACTTTTAGGTTTGGGAGTAACTCAATTAGGAGTTGTAACACCAGATAATGTAGGTGATTATTCAACATATGTAACGACTTCTGTAGGTATTTTTACACTTAATATGTCAGTGTTTGGAGGTATTATAACAGGAATTGTAACAGCTGCACTTCATAATAAATTTTATAATATTCAATTGCCACAAGTTATAGGATTTTTTTCAGGATCAAGGTTTGTACCTATTATTACATCCTTAGTTATGGCAGTAGTAGGAGCAATTTTAGCATTTTTATGGCCAGTAATACAAGATGGTATAGCTGTTGTAGCAGAATTAGTTAAAAATGCAGGGTTTATTGGTACATTTTTATATGGAGTAATAGAGAGGGCGTTAATTCCATTTGGACTACATCATGTATTCTATACACCATTCTGGTTCAGTAATTTTGTTGAAGGAAATATTTTAGTGGATGGAGCATGGCAAGTGGTAGATGGAGCAAATACAGCATATTTTGCTCAATTGTCTAGCATGGGAAGTCTAGTAGGTGCAGATTCAAGTACAATGTCTACAATTGTAGGAGGAACTACAAGGTTTATGGCAGGTAAATTCCCATTCATGATGTTTGGTTTACCAGCAGCTGCACTTGCAATGTATAAGAATGCTAGACCGGAAAAGAAAAAAGTAGTAGGATCATTATTAGCATCAGCAGCAATAACAGCATTTCTAACTGGAATTACTGAGCCGATAGAATTTACATTTTTATTTGTAGCTCCAGCTTTATATGGAATACATTGTATACTTGCGGGATTATCATTTATGTTGATGGATATATTAAATGTATTTGTAGGAATGACTTTTTCAGGTGGTGTTATAGATTATACACTATTTGGACTACTTCCAGCAGGGGCAGGGGTTCCTACTCGTTGGTATATGGTACTTTTAGTAGGAGCTATATATGCTGTTATATACTATTTCTTATTCTCATTTATTATTAAGAAATTTGATTTAAAGACACCTGGTAGAGAAGATGATGATGAAGAAACTAAGTTATATACAAAGGCAGATTATAAATTAGCTAAAGAAGGTAAGAATGAGATCGCAGAAAAAGCTCCAGCAGTATTAGAAGCCTTAGGAGGAAAAGAAAATATAGTTGGTGTAGATGCATGTATTACAAGATTAAGAGTTGAAGTTAAGGATAAATCTAAAGTAAATAAAGAAGAACTAAAGAGATTAGGAGCATCTGGTGTAGTAGAAGTAGGCAATGGAATTCAAGCTATTTTTGGAGCTAAAGCTGATCCTTATAAAAATGAAATTAAGAGTATATTAGGAATAGATTAAATTTAAGAATAGAGCTGTTACATAAAATTCTACTTGATGTGGAGTTTAGAGTGACAGCTCTATTTTTACAGGTAAATTTTGAGTATATATAAATTTAAATTAATATGTTAAAATAGTTTAGGGATATTACACAATAATTTTTTATTTACTGTGTAGTAGCTTTTTATATTATAAAAGTAGTACATAAGAGGAGGGTATATGAAAAGAACAATAGCAGTAGTATTGGTAGCAATTGTAATAGCAAATAATAATGTTTATGCTACTTCAGTCAATGATTTAGAAAATAAGAAAAGTAGTATTGAGAACACATTGGAAGAAAAAAAAGGTGAGATTAATGAAAAAAGAGATAAGATAAAGGATACAGAAAAAGAGCTTTCAGATACAGAAAAAGAACTTGCAAGTTTAGATAGTAGTTTGACTGAAATTCAAAATAAGATTAACAGTATTAATACAGAAATAAAGAATATAGAAAAAGAAATGATAGATCTAGAAGTAGAGATGGAAGAAAACCATGAAAGAATAGAAGAAAATTATGAAATAATGAGTGAAATAATAAGAATAGATTATGAACAACAAATAGGAGGATATTTGAACCTTTTATTAGGGGCGAAGAATCTTAGGAATTTTCTTATGAGATTTGAAATTGTATCTAATCTTATTAAAAGTGGTGATAAAGCAGTAGAAGAAATAAAAATATTGCAATTAGAGTTGGAGAGCAAAGAAAAAGTATTAGAAGAAAAAAAAGGTGACTTGGCTAATAAGAGGATAGAAGTTGAAAAAGAAGAAAGAAATTTAACTGCCTTATTAGAAAAAAAACAAGGAGAAGTTACTGCATATATAGCTTCTAGACAAGCCTTAGAAAATGAAGTGAAGTTAACAGAAAGTGAAATTAAGGAACTGGAATTACGAAGTAATGCTATTGAAGAAGAAATTAGAAATATAGTTGCAAGTAACAACAGTAGTAATAACAATAATAGTAGTAACAATAATAACAATAGTAGTAACAGTAACAATAGTGGAAATAGTAACAATACTAATAGTGGCAATAATAATAACAACAATAATAGTGGCAATGGTGGAGTTGTAGATAATACAAGCTTTTTATGGCCAGTACCAGGATATACATATATTTCATCTTATCATGGATATAGAGTGGATCCTATAACTGGAAAACCAGGAGCTTTTCATAAAGGAATAGATATACCAGCACCAGCAGGAACACCTGTTGTTGCAGCAAGAGCTGGAAAGGTTATAATATCTAGGTTTGATAGCTCATATGGATATTTTGTTGTAATTGATCATGGTGATGGTCTTTCTACTTTATATGCACATAACTCACAATTAGTTGTAAGTGTTGGACAAACAGTGGAAAAGGGTCAAGTTATTGCTAAAGTTGGTACTACAGGTAGTTCTACTGGAAATCACCTTCATTTTGAAGTGAAAGTGAATGGTACTGCAGTAGATCCGATGAACTATTTAAAATAATATACAGTAATTGTAGGAGATATTAAAGATGATAAGTTTTAAAAATGTTAATTTAATATATGATAATGATGTACAAGCACTTAATAATATCAATTTTAGAATAAATAAAGGTGAATTTGTATTTCTTGTAGGTACATCTGGTTCAGGGAAATCATCACTAATAAAAACAATATTAAAAGAAATTAATTGTACTAGTGGTGATATAAATGTAAATAGTCAGTCAATAAAAGAATTAAAAAATAAGGATATTCCTTATTTTAGAAGGAAACTTGGAGTAATATTTCAAGATTTTAGGCTTCTAAATGAAAAGACAGTATATGAAAACGTAGCTACTGCTATGAAAGTAGTAGAAGCAGATGAAAATAATATAAAGAAAAAGGTACCAATAGTTCTTGAAAAAGTAGGACTTAAGAATAAGTTAAATTGCTATCCTAGAGAATTATCGGGAGGAGAGCAACAAAGAGTTGCCATAGCTAGAGCTATAGTAAATGATCCATTACTTATCTTAGCAGATGAGCCAACAGGAAATTTAGACCCAGAAACGACAATAGAAATTTTAAATATTCTAAACGAAGTAAATAAAAGTGGTACGACTATATTAATGGCTACACATGATAAAGAAGTGGTAAATAGCATGAGAAAAAGAGTAATATCAATGAAGAATGGTAAGATTATTCATGATAATATTGAAGGAGGATATAAGCTTTGAAAATAAAAACAATAAAACGACTTATAAAAGAAGGTGCAAAAAATATTATTACCCATAGATTAATGGCAGTTGCATCTATCGTCACTGTAATGATTACATTAATAATTTTTGGGGCTTTTTATATTACTATAAATTTAACTGATAAGTTAGTTGAAAATATGAAAGATTCTGTTGAAATAATGGCATTTGTAAATGACGATGCTACAGATAAAGATATTGATAGTATGAAGAAATCTATTAGCAAGATGCCAGAGGTAGAAAGTGTTACTTATATTTCACCAGAAAAAGGATTAGAAAATTATAAAACTTCATTAGACAATGATAATGATGAAGAGATGAAAAGAATAGTAGAAGTTGTATCAGAAAATAAGGATAATCCGATTCCAGGTAGCTTTTCAATAAAAGTTAAGAGTTCAGAGTTTATTAAGAAGATAAGTAATAAGGTGTCAAAGTATGACAAAATATATAAGGTTGATAATGGAAACTTAATAACAAAGTTTTTAACTAAGACTAGTAATATTGTTAAAGTAGTAGGAATAGGAATAATGATATTTCTATTAATAGCTGCAATTTTTCTTATTGTAAATTCAATAAAGATTTCTGTATTTGTAAGAAAACAAGAAATTAGTATAATAAAATATATAGGTGCAACTAATAGTTATGTAAGATTACCATTTGTAATAGAAGGGGTTATTATAGGAATAATTGGTGCTATTCTAAGCGTTATTTTTATTTTAATAGGATATATGTTATTAGAAGATAATATCGTTAATTATATTGGTAGCATTAATTATAATGTTATTATGCCAAGTATTACTACTTTAATTGTAAAACTAATGGCTATAGAGGCAGCAATAGCATCAGCAATTGGAGTAATTGGAAGTTTCATATCAATAAGAAAGTATCTAAATGTTTAATAATAGTATATTGTTAGATGTTATAAATTTAATATATAATTGTAATAGAAGCTAGGAAGTATTTCCTAGCTTCTATAGTAATTTACTTATAAGTGAATGGAGGGAAAAAATATATATGGAGACTAGTGGAAATATAATAGAAAAGTCGAAGGTTAAAGTAAAGAAGCCTAATTTATATAAAGTGATGATGCATAATGATGATTATACAACAATGGAATTTGTTTTATCGGTTTTAATAAGCATTTTTAATAAGGAAGTAGCAGAAGCCAACAAGATAATGATGGATGTACATGAAAGAGGCATAGGGATAGCTGGAATATATCCTTATGATATAGCTGCTACTAAAGTAAAAAAAGCTATGAATCTTGCGAAAGAGGAAGGCTTTCCATTTAAATTGACTATAGAAGAGGAGTAGGGTATGAATATAACGGAAAGTGTAAATGAAATTATTCTTAATGCATATGAAAAGTGTAAGAAATGTAATAGCGAATATATAACACCAGAACACTTATTATATGCTGCAACATTTAATGAAGATATTTGTGGTTCTATTAAAGAATGTGGTGGAGATATAAAGGTATTAAGAAATAATCTTGAAGAGTATATTGAAAATTATATTACTAAAGTAGAAGATGAGGAGCCGGAAGAAAGTGTTGCGTTTCAAGAGTTATTGTTTATAGCTAGTAGCCAAGTAGTTAGTTCAGGGAAAAATGTAGTTGATATTGAACATATAATAGCGGCTATATTTGATTTGGAAGAGAGTTTTGCAAAATATTACTTAGAAGAACAAGGAATAACGAAAAGAGATATATTATATAGTTTATGTCATAGAGATAGGGAAGAGTACTTTATTGATGAATATGATGATGAAGAATCTAATGATAGAGTATCAATTTTAGCGAAATATACTACTAATCTTAATGAATTAGTTAAAAATGATAATGAGACTGTATTAATAGGAAGAGATGATATTTTAGAAAGAACTATAGAGATACTTTGTAGAAAGAATAAAAATAATCCTATTCATGTAGGAGAACCAGGGGTAGGTAAAACAGCTATAGCGATGGGATTAGCAAGACTTATTGTAGAGGATAAGGTACCAGATAAGATTAAAGATGCTGAAATATTTTCATTAGATATTGGAGGAATACTTGCTGGTACAAAGTATAGAGGTGATTTTGAAGAAAGAATGAAAAAGATTTTAGATGAAATCAGTGACCATAATAATCCTATTGTATATATAGATGAAATTCATAACATAGTAGGAGCAGGATCATTAAATTCTGGTTCTTTAGATGCTTCAAATCTATTAAAGCCTTATTTACTTCAAGGGAAAATTAAGTTTATTGGTGCAACTACTTTTGATGAATATAAAAAATATTTTGAAAAAGATAAGGGATTAAGTAGACGATTCCAAGTCGTGGAAGTTAATGAACCTTCTGTAGAAGAAACAATAAAAATAATTATGGGTTTAAAAGAATCTTATGAAAGTTATCATAATGTTAAATATTTAGATGAAGCAATTAAGGCTGCAGTAATATTAAGTGATAAATATATAAATGATAGATTTTTACCTGATAAGGCTATAGATATAATAGATGAGGCAGGAGCTTATATAGATATAAAAGATAATGATGTTAAAAAAGAAAAGATTGTTGATGAAAAAATTGTAGAGGAAATTATCTCAAGAATATGTAAGATTCCTAAGAAAACAGTTGAAAGTAATGAGATAGAAAACCTAAAGAATCTTGATAAGTCATTAAGTGAAAATATATATGGACAGGATCAGGCGATAAAGGAAGTATCTAAGTGTATAAAATTATCTAGGGCTGGATTAAGTGATGATAATAAGCCAGTAGCATCAATGTTATTTGTGGGTCCTACAGGTGTTGGTAAGACGGAAATAGCTAAAACTATATCTAAAGAATTAGGAATAGAGTTAGTTAGATTTGATATGAGTGAATATGGAGAAAAACATGCAGCATCTAAGCTTATAGGAGCACCTCCAGGATATGTTGGCTATGAAGAAGGTGGATTACTTACTGATGCCATTAGAAAAAAGCCACATTGCGTTTTATTGTTAGATGAAATTGAAAAAGCACATGAAGATATTTTTAATGTTTTATTACAAGTGATGGATTATGCAACACTTACAGACAATCAAGGAAGAAAAGCAGATTTTAGAAATGTAATAATCATCATGACATCTAATGCAGGTGCAAAAAATGTAGGTAAGAATCTTTTAGGATTTGGAGATAGAAAAGTGCAGGATACTGCAATTGAAGAGGAAGTTAAAAAAATATTTGCACCGGAATTTAGAAATAGATTAGATAGCATAGTTGTATTCAATAGTGTAGATAATGATATGGCACTTATGATTACAAAAAGAGAATTGAAAAAATTTAAAGAAATACTTGCTAAGAAAAATATAGATATTGAGTTTACTGATGAAAGTATAGTAGAAATCTCTAAAAGAGGTATATCTAAAGAGTTTGGTGCAAGAGAAATAATAAGGGTAATAAATTCAGAAATTAAAACGCTATTAGTAGAAGAAATTTTATTTGGATTCTTAAAAGATGGTGGAAAATGCATAGTAGATTTTAATAAAAATAACTTTATTCTTTCAAATAAGTGTAACCCTATGTAGGTGATAGTAACTATAATATATAGAAAGAAATATTATAGAGGAAATAAAATGAGTAAAGTCATTTCAGGATATGTGGCAGATTGGGGGGCGAACTCTCTACTTGCATCTGATGCTAAAAAGATGGATATAGTTAATTATGCTTTTGCTACTATATCTAATGGAAGAGCTGTTGAAAATTGGACTAATGTAGATAAATTATTAGCTTTTAGAAGTAATAATCCAGATCTTAAGGTATTGGTATCTATAGGTGGATGGGCTGCTGACGGTTTTTCTCAATTAGCAGCTACAGGAAGTGGACGTGAAATTTTTGCAAATTCTGCTATACAGCTTATGTTAAAATATGATTTTGACGGTATTGATATCGATTGGGAATATCCAGGATTATCGGTTTCAGGTATAGCATCTTCACCAGAAGATAAGTACAATTTTACTCTTATGATGGAAGAGATAAGGGCACAATTGAATGTTCTTGGAAATCAAAATAATAAAAAGTATCTTCTTACTATGGCAGTAGGATCAGATGATAGTGTGCTTAGAAATTTGGAAGTTGCTAAATTATCTAATATTGTAGATTATGCAAATTTGATGACTTATGATTTTGCCATGGGATTAGAATTATTAACCCAAAGATATCACACTAATTTATATAGTGAGCCTGTTATTGCAAAACGAAGTGTAGATAATACAGTAAAGCGTTATATCAATGCTGGTATGAATAAGAAAAAAGTAATGATAGGTGCAGCATTTTATGGGTATGGATTAACTAACGTTAATATATGGGAAAATAATATGGCAGTTATGTTAGGACAAACTGCAAGATCATTACAATATACCTATACAAGAATATATAATGAGATAATTGTAGAAAAAGGATACAAGCGATACTGGGATAATATTGCAAAGGCACCATGGCTATATAATGGAAATACCTATTTTACTTATGATGATCCAGAATCAATAAAGTACAAGGGTAAATATGTTTGGACAAAAGACATTGCTGGAATGATGTTCTGGGAATATAGCCAAGATAAGACACATACCTTATTGGAAGCTATGTATAGAGAATTAAAATAGTAGATAGTACGTTTTATATAACATATATCTATAGGGAAATGTAGAAAAGGGGGCTGTCGCACAAAAGAGTTGTGCGGCAGTTTTTTCATCAAAATAGAAGTGCATGGAACAAGGCACAGGTATATATCAGTGCACAGTGGTGGATAAAATTCCCTCTAGGGAATTTATGAGATTTTAAGTGTGATAATTTTATGTATAGAATAAGATAGTTTCCTTAACTGTGTACTGAATCGTGCCTTGTGTCATAATAAAAGGAGGTATTGCTAAATTTCATTTGTTAATGCGATACCTCCTTATGATATTTGTGATGATTAGAATTTCTTATCAATCATTTTATGTTTAAAAGTTCTTACATTGTTTGAATAATCAGCAACAATATTTCCGTGACCTATAAGCTTATATTTATATATTAAAAGACCATCAAGACCAACAGGACCTCTTGCATGAACTTTATTAGTACTTATACCAACTTCTGCTCCAAATCCATAACGGAATCCGTCACTGAATCTAGTAGAACAATTCCAAAATACATTACCAGAGTCAACAAGTTCCATAAAAGTTTTAGCATTAGCTTCATTTTTAGTAATTATTGCGTCAGTATGTCCAGAACCATAAGTATTTATATGATCTATTGCTTCTTCTAAAGAGTTTACAATTTTTATAGATAACTTATAATCTAAATATTCTGTTTTCCAATCATCTTCAGTAGCTAAATCAACATTAATTATTTTATTAGTGTCTTCACACCCTACTATAGTTACATTCTTTTTATCTAACTCATTCTTTAATAGAGGAAGATATGTTTTTGCTATATCTTTATGTACTAATAATGTTTCTGTTGCATTGCAAACAGATACATATTGTGTTTTAGAATCAGTAACTATGTTAACAGCCATTTGTATATCAGCATCACTATCTACATAGCAATGGCAAATTCCATCAGCATGGCCCATTACTGGGATTGTTGAATTATTCATTATGTATTGTACAAATTCATTAGAACCTCTTGGAATTAATAGGTCTATGTATTTATCTAATCTAAGCATTCCAGTAACATCATCTCTGCTTTCAAGAAGATGAACCCAGCCAGAAGGAATTCCAGCATTAGTAGACGCTTCAACAATAATTTCTGTAAGTATTTTATTTGTATTAAGAGCTTCACTACCACCCTTTAATAAAGCAGCATTACCACTTTTTAAGCAAAGAGAAGAAATTTGTACTAGAGCATCTGGACGAGATTCAAAAATTACACCTATAACACCGATTGGACAGCTTACCTTATATAATTCTAAATCCTCATCTAATTCCTTACACCATAATGTTTCACCTACAGGATCTGGTAAAGAAATTAAGCTATTGATACCAGCAATAACTTCATTTAATTTATTATCATCAAATTTTAATCTTTTTAGTAAAGGGAGTGCCAAGTTACTTTTTTCTCCAGCTTCAATATCCTTATTATTTGCATCAAAGATTTCTGATTTTCTTTTTTCTAAAGCTTCAGCAATTGATTTCAAAGCATTATTTTTTGTCTCAGTATCACAAGCAGCTAGATTAATAGAAGTTTTTTTAGCTATTTTAGCTAGTTCTACTATATTCATTTATAATACACCTACTTTATATATTTTATTACTTTAACTTGTTAATATATAATATCACATTATAGTATTTAGTACTACTAAATAATTAATATTTTAGTTGTACATATCATAGTTATATGAATAAATATTGCTATTTAGATACATAATAAAAATACTAGGATATATTTAAGGAGGAATAATAATGCCAGATAAAACTATAGTTTGTAAAGATTGTGGAAAAGAATTTGTTTTCACAGAAGGCGAACAAGAATTCTATAAGGAAAAAGGATTTGAAAATGATCCTGTAAGATGTCCAGAATGTAGAAAAGCAAGAAAACAACAAAATAATAGAAGATAACTATTATTTTTAATAATGGGGTATCGCATTAATGAAATAAGTTGCTAGCGATGCCTCCTTTAATTATGGTACAAATCAAAGAAACTGAAGGAGTAACTTTCCTTGATTCATGAATCATACAATAGTAAAGATTTAAGAAATTATAAAAGAATTTCACTGGAATTGATAATTGTAAATTGATTTGTACAATTTATTTAAAAAAGCTGCTACATTTTAAATGTAACAGCTATATAATTAATTTCTTTTCCAAAATTGAGGTAATAGAAGAATTATGATTGGGTATATTTCAATTCTTCCAATTATCATTATTATAGAAAAGGTTATTTTACTTAGTGCAGAAAAGGCTGCATAATTACCAGTAGGACCAACTAATTCAATACCTGGACCAATATTACTAAGAGTGGCAAGAACAGAACTAACGGTAGTACCTATGTCCATGCCATTAAAAGAAATTATGATAACACCAATAGTGAAAACAGTCATATAAATGTAAAAGTAAACTAAAACATCAGATACAGTTTTTCCGTCCATAGCTTTATCATTAACTCTTACTGAATATACACCACGAGGGTGAATAATACGTAAAAGTGAATTTTTCATGCTCTTAAAAAATATGAGAAATCTTATATTTTTTATACCACCACCGGTGGAACCAGCACAACCACCAATGAACATAAGAAGTAAAAGTATAACCTTACTAAAAATGGACCATGTATTGTAGTCTGCTGTTGCATAACCAGTACTACTCATAACTGATGCAACTTGAAAAGAAGAATATCTAAGAGCAGTTCCAAATGACTTATATGTATTTTTCATTAATAAATCAAAAGTTATAAGTAACGTTGCTATAGAAAGAATACTTATATACAACTTAAATTCTTCATTTTTCCAAAAACCTTTAAAGTTTCCCTTTATAATTAAATAATATAAGGAAAAGTTAACACCACTTAAAACCATAAATATTGTAATTATTATATCAATAGGAACACTATTATAATGAGCTATACTAGAATTCATTATAGAGAATCCTCCAGTACCGACAGTACCTAATGAATGTACAATAGAATCATAAAGTGGCATTTTTGCTATACATAAAAGTAATATCTCTAATAATGTCATGCAAAAATATATGGAATATAATATTTTAGCTGTTTTACCTAACCTAGGAACTAATTTGTCTACTACAGGCCCAGGGCTTTCAGCTTTCATTATTTGCATAGATCCAATTCCCATAGAAGGAAGTAAAGCTATGGTTAACACTAATATTCCCATACCTCCAACCCAATGGGTAAAGCTTCTCCAAAATAATATACCATGAGGCAATCCTTCAATTTGCAAAAGGATTGAAGCTCCGGTAGTTGTAAAACCAGAGCTAGATTCAAAGAATGCATCTATAAAAGATGGGATTGCTCTACTTAGGTAAAATGGAAGAGCACCTAAAAGAGATATTAAAATCCATCCAAAAGCAACAATAGCAAATCCATCACGTGGATATATTTTTTTTGAATCTGGTTTAATAGATAGTAATATAAGTGCTATTATAGATATTATTATTATTGTAACAAGAAATGAACCAAAATCGCCATCTCTATATATAGTAGATATTATTAGTGAGGGAATAATAGATATAGCTTCACATACTAATAATATTCCCAAGCTTCTTAATACTAGTTTTAAGTTCACTATGAAGTCCTCCCGAATTAATATTAACAATATCATTTAATGAAGATACATTATTTTTACTTGTAATTAATATAACCCTATCCTCAGGGAAAATCATATCTTTACCAGTTGGAATAACCACTTCATTTTTTCTTACGATAGTACCAATTAAGACGCCATCTATTAAACTAATCTTAGACAATGGTTTGTTTATTATACGATCAGTATCTTTAGCGATAATCTCTAATATTTGACCTTGACCATCTACTATACGATGTAATGTTTCTACAGAATTACCGCGGATATATTTAATAATTTCATCTGTTACAATTTCTTTAGGAGTTATAACATTATCTATATCTAGCTTGTTTATTATAGATGAATAGTTACTGCGACTTACTTTTGTTATAACTTGTTCTACATTATTCTTTTTAGCAATTAATGATGCAATTATATTTTCTTCATCATGACCTGTCATAGCTATAAATGTATCAATATTTGATATATGTTCTGAATGTAATAAATCAGGATCTGTTCCATCGCCATTTAATATTAATGTGTGTGGAAGAGATTCGGAAAGTTCTTCACATACATTTTTATTAATTTCAATTATTTTTACGTTTATATACATCTCGTTTAGTAATTTTGAAAGATAATATGTTATTTTTCCACCGCCAACAATCATAACATTTTTAGTTTTCAGTGAAGTATTTTTTACAAACTTACAAAAGTTGTATACTTGTGATGATTTTCCAATAACATAGATATGGTCATTTTGAAGTAATTCAAAATCCCCATAAGGAATTATAAGTTCACTATCTCTAATTACTACAGCTATTAATACTGATGTATTAGTAATTTTGTGAATATTTTTTATTTTAACATTACAGATAGACATATTGTCTTTTACAACAATTTTAGAAAGTCTAACTCTTCCGTTGGCAAAACTTTCAAATTTTACAGCTCCAGGAAATGTAAGGATACGAGCTATTTCATCAGCAGCAGCTTCTTCCGGATTTATCACCATATCTAATCCTAAATCTTCTTTAAAAAGAGATAATTCTTTTGCATATTTAGGATCTCTAATACGTGCTATAGTAGATTTTACACCTAACTTTTTACCAGTTAGACAACATAGCATATTTATTTCATCGCTTCCAGTGACAGCAATAAGTAGGTCAACATTTTTTATTCCTGCATCTATCAAGGTATGTGCGCTAACACCATTACCTTTGATTGTCATTACATCGAGTGAATTTTCAGCTTTGGATAAGTTTTCACTATTTATATCAATTAAAATAATATCATTATATTCTAAAGATAAATTTGAAGCTAAAGTATAACCAACTTTACCCGCGCCAACAATAATTATTTTCATTTTGCAGCCTCCAAAATACGTTAATAAATAAAAAGAAAAGTCATATTACACAATAATAATAATAATATAACGACAATAAATCAAGAAAAATAAATTCTGAGCATATACTTCTAATATTTAATATAGTAGAATAATATAGATAAATGTTTTATATTATTAAGTAACATTAATATAGGGAGTAAAAAATACATGAAAAAATTAATAAATAATCATATTATTTATATTAAGATAGTTTGCACAGTTATAGTAGCATATATTCTTATGAATCTAATAGATAACATAGGTTATTTCACTGGTATATTTGGAAAGTTTTACGGAGTGATTCAACCTTTTATTTTTGGATTAATCATAGCATATATATTAAATCCAATTATGAAATTATTTGAGAAAAAGTTGAAGTTTACTAGAGTGATAAGTATATTATTTACATATTTAATTGTAATAGGAGTAATAGCTATTACCTCCGTTTACCTTTTTCCAAAGTTGTATTATAGTATAGAGGATTTTATTGGTAGAATACCATACATGTCAATAGAGCTTCAAAAATGGATTAATGAATTTATTAAAAATGATGCAGTAGGAAATATTTTAGAATCGGGAATATTAGAATTTAATCCACAAATATTAATACCTAAAATAAGTGAAATTAGTGCAGCAACATTAAATATGTTATTAACATCAATAGTAGCTTTTACAAATTCTTTTGTAAAATTCTTATTTGGGTTTTTAGTAGCAATATATATATTATATGATAAAGAAAAAATAGTATATTTGTTTAAAAAGGTTTTATTTATTGTTGTAAAAGAGAAAAGAGGAATTGCTATTTGTAATGTTGCTAGAAACTTGCATAAGATGATAGGAACTTATTTAGGAATAAAAGCTATAGATTCGCTAATTATTGCGTTTATTGCACTTGTTGGTCTTAATATATTAGGATCACAGTATGTATTATTGCTATCTGTTATAGTAGGCGTTACAAATATGATTCCGTATTTTGGTCCGTTTATTGGAATATTAACCGGTTTTGTTATAAATGTATTTTCAAGTCCAATAAGTGCCGTAATAATTGCTATATTTCTATTATTACTACAACAATTTGACGCATGGTTTTTAGATCCAAAGCTTATTGGAAATAAAGTTGGATTATCACCGTTATTAGTGATATTAGCAGTAACGCTTGGTGGAGGATTTTATGGTATAATTGGTATGATTTTAGCATCACCGGTAATGTCTGTAATAAAGATTTATGCTGGTAAGGCTGTAAATAAGTATAAGTTTAAGTCATTAGGAGATATGTAATTTAAATTTTAAGGGGATGTTTACATGGGGGCAAAAGAAAACATATTAAAAAATTTGAGAATGAAAATAAAATCATTATGTGTTTTTAATTCTATAAAAGAAGATGTAGTAGTAAATAAGCTATATAGAATAATGGATCTTTTAGATAATAAAGAAGACATAGATATAATATTGGATAGTTATAATGACTTTACTTATGAACTTATTAACAATAATGGGGGGTCTCTTAAAAGGTATTTTATAGATAAGTTAATTTCAAAGGAAAACTTATTAAGTAAAACAGTGGAAGAAAGAGATACAGATAAGATCTCTTATATAAAGGATGTAGCTAATAAAGAATTAAGTTATATCAAAGAGATATCTGAAGTTAATTCTAGAGAAATTAAAGAAATTATAATAAGTAGTTATAATTTAGATGAAACTGAATCAATAATTATAGAGAGTTTAATGGATTGGAATAATAATATGGAGGATGGATATAAAAATTCACCTTCATATATTGATAAATTTAAGAAAAGTATATTTGATAGTAGAGATTGGAACAATACTTTAGATAATCTTATTGACTTTTATAAAAAATATGGTTGTGGTGAATTTGCAACATATAGGGCATTTGTATGGGAGAATTCTAATAACGTAGGTAACCTTAAAGGAATAGATAAACCAGATCCAGTTAGGCTTTCAGAGTTAATAGGATATAAAAGTCAACAAGAAGAAATTATTAAGAATACTTTAAATTTCTTAAAGGGATATTCAGCAAACAACATATTACTTTATGGAGATAGGGGTACTGGTAAATCTTCTACAGTTAAAGCAATAATAAATGAATATTATTCTATGGGATTAAGGCTTGTGGAACTTAAAAAAGAAAATTTAAGAGATTTTACGAAGATAATTAGATTATTAAAAAATAAACCTCAAAAATTTATAATATTTATTGATGATTTAGTATTTGAAGAAAATGAGGATAGTTATTCTGCAATGAAAACAATATTAGATGGTGGTGTAGAAAATAGACCAGATAATATGATAATATATGCCACTACTAATAGACGACATTTAGTAAAGGAAACTTTTGCAGATAGAGCAGGACTTGGATCAAGTAACAGTAATGAAGAGATATATGCAAATGATACTATTCAAGAAAAACTTTCTCTTTCAGATAGATTTGGAATTACAATATCTTTTATGTCACCAGATCAAAATAAGTTCTTTGAAATAGTTGAAGGGTTAGTTAAAGCTAGAGGTATTGAAGTAGATAGAGAATATTTATTCAAGGAAGCTAAAAAGTGGGAGCTTTGGTATAATGGAAGATCAGCAAGAACAGCAAGACAATTTGTAGATTGGTTAGAAGGAGAAATTGGAGCTGGAGAAGAAGGATAGAATTTTTTGCTTATTGTAAAGATAGTATTAACTTCAGTATGTGCAAATGAATAAGGCACATACTAAAGTTTTTGTTTTTATCCGTAATTTTTATTTCTATAGTCAGAAGGAGACATACCAGTAAAAGATTTAAATGTTTTATAAAAGTGGCTTTGATCATGAAATCCTAAAGCTAGTCCAATATCTAAAATGCTTTCATTAGTACTTAAGAGTAGAACTTTAGCACGTTCTATTCTTATTTTTTTAGCATATTTCATTACGGTAATTCCCATATGTTTTTTAAAACATTGAGATATATAGCCTTCTGATAAATTGAGGTCTTTAGAAAGCTTTTTTAATGAAATCTGACTTTCTATATTTAGATGTAGATGTTTTAGTATCCTATTAATTACAAAGTTATCTGTAACTTCTATATCATTTATTAGTAAGTCAAGATATGTAGAGATCATGTCAAGTTCTAATTTTTGCAAGGCTTCTAAGGTATTTAATTTTGGTATAAGATCGTAAAAGTTATTATAAATGGGATGAAGATATTTAGTTGATATCCCGTGTTTTATTATTTCTTTAGTATATATAGCATTCCAAATTAGTAAATCTGTGCGTTTATTTTCAATTGGAAGTTGGTCTGCAATCTCTGACTTATGTTTATCTATAGCTATTTCAAGAATTTGCGGTTTAGCTTTTAAATCAATTAGAAATAATATTTCATTACTAAAAATTCTGACATCTGACTTAAAATGTTCATACATGGCAATTTCCTCCGTTAGTTTAGAAATTTCAAATTATATTCAATATATACATATTATATAATTTATATACAAGTAAAATCAAATTAATTTGTTATAATACAAGTGTAAAGAATATTTGGGGGGATTAAACATGAACAAATATGCAATTTATCATTCAACAGAAGCACCATATGCTTATGCTAAGGATATGGATACTTTAACATTAAGAGTTAGAACAGCTAAAGGTGAAGTTAAAAAATGTGAAGTTTATTATAAAGATAAATATATGGAGAAATTACCGTTTGAAATTAAAGAAATGAAAATTGTTGCAGAAGCTGGATTATTTGATTACTTTCAAGCAAATATATCTGTAAAAAGAAATAGATATATGTATTATTTCAAATTAGTTGATAAAGATAACAATATAACATATTTAAATGAAAGAGGAGCAAAAAGTGATAATATAGAAGCATATAGCTACATATATCCATATATAGCCAAAGAGGATTTATATGAAGAAGTTCCATGGCTTCAAGAAGCAATAGCTTATCAAATATTTCCAGATAGATTTTGCAATGGAGATCCTAGCATAAATCCAGAAGGGGTATTGCCATGGGGCGGAAAGGTTACATTGAATACAATGTTTGGTGGCGATCTTAGAGGTGTTATAGATAAACTAGACTATCTACAAGATTTAGGTGTAAATTTAGTATATTTAACTCCTATATTTAAATCAAATACAGCTCATAAATATAATACATCAGATTACTTTAATATAGATCCACAATTTGGAACAGTAGAAGTAGCGAAAGAATTAGTAGAAAAGTGTCATGAAAAGGGAATGAAGATAGTTTTAGATGCAGTATTTAATCATTCTGGAGATGACTTCTTTGCATTCCAAGATGTTTTAGAAAATCAAGAAGAATCAAAATATAAGGATTGGTACTTTATAGATAGTTTTCCTGTAAGCAAAGAAAAAATTAACTATTATACATTTGGACCAAATCACTCCAACATGCCTAAGCTTAATACAAATAACAGTGAATTAAGAGAATACTTATTAAATGTAGGGGAGTATTGGATAAAGGAAATAGGAATTGACGGATGGAGATTAGATGTTTGTGATGAAATAGGTCATGATTTTTGGAGAGATTTTAAAAAGAGAATAAAGAGTGTAAATAGTGATGCTGTTATAATTGGAGAAATAATGCATGAAGCTAATTCATTCTTAAAAGGAGATCAATTAGATGGTATTATGAATTATCCATTTAAAAATGCTGTAGGAGATTTCTTTGGACATAGATACATTAATGTTAATGAATTTTCTAACATATTGGGATTAAACAGAATGCTTTATATGGATTCTATTACAAAACAAATGTGGAATCTTATAGATAGTCATGATACAAAGAGATTTCTTACAGAAGCAGGTAATGATATTGAAGCTATGAAATTAGCAGTAGCATTCCAATTCACATACTTAGGTATACCATACATTTATTATGGAGATGAAGTAGGTATGGATGGTGGTGATGATCCACAAAATAGAAAATGCATGGTATGGAACAAAGAAGAGCAAAATTTAGAAATGTTGGATTATTATAAGAAGTTTATAAAACTAAGAAAAGAAAATAAAGTTTTAGTTTATGGAGATTATAAAGAAATTTATTGTGAGGATAATGTTATTGCTTTCTCAAGAAGATATAATGATGATATCTGTATTGCAATATTTAATAACAACAAAACTGAAGAAACAATTAAGTTACCTCTTATAGGTAAAGTGCAAGATTTATTAAATAATAAATCATTAATTATTGATGGAGAAGTCACTTTAAAATCAATGGAAGTAAAAATATTAAAGGTAAACTAAAGAAAAAGGGGCTGTCGCACAATGAAGTCAGAGAGAGTGCGGCAGTTTTTTCACAAAATAGAAATGCATGGTACAAGTATGAGTGCACAAGTCACAGGTGTGGATGAAATTTCTTTTTGGGAATTTATAAGATTCTAAGTGGAACAATTTTGTGTATAGAGTAGATTAGTTTCATTAAGATATTTACATTTGATATAGAACCATTACGGGGAACTAATGAAGGTTGCACCTTCATATAGCGTGAACTAAGAATCTATGATTTATAAAAACAACAACTGTGCACTGAAATTAACCTGTCTTGTGTAATAATAAAAGGAGGTATCGCTAACAATTTTTCATTTGTTAATGCGACATCTCCTTTTTTAACTATATAACATTAATATATTTAGTGCTAGAATCATAGTTTCTTATAAGACCTTCGTAGATAAATTCTTTATTATCTATAGATAATAAATCAAGTGGTTTATGAAATTCAGCTTTTTTATTACTAGAGTAAATAGATGATTTCATAAGAATTGATGATACAAATTGAGAGCAAAAGTAAAAATTCTTACGAGTGAAAGATTTATTTATAAGAACAAAAAATAATCCAATAAAGTTATAGCGATACTTATTTTTATTTAATATAAAATTATTAAGCTCGTTAACTAACAATTGGTATTGTTTTTCTGTTATAGGAATTCTATATATAAGGCATGTACTATTTTTAAATTTTTTATATACGCCAGAATATAGATCTTCTACTACAAATCCTCCACAAAAAGGGTTATTAGGATTTGTTCTTCCAAAAGAATACATTTTTTTCAGGGAGCTATCTAAACTTAATGATACATGTATATATTTATCTTGTGTTATAAATTGTATTATTTTAGATAGCCAAGTTCCTGTTTTTGAAAAAACTAAGTATATGTATCTATTATTCATAAGTTTTGTAATACTCCTTAAATATTGTTAACTAGTTCTAATTATACTATAAAAATAAAAAAAATTAAAATAGAATAGTAAAATATATTATAAAAGTAGACAAACTATGATATAATATACGAAAATTAATATAAAACTGATTTTTAGGGGGAAGAAAGTATAATGAAGTTATCAGATTTATTAGAACAAAAAAGAAAAGAAAAAGCTAAGAAAGAAAAAGTTAAAAACACTAAGATAGCTACTACAGGAGTTATTCTTGGTGCAACTGCTGGAGCAATTGGTGCTTTATTATTTGCACCAAAGAGTGGAAAAGATACTAGAAAAGTTATAGGCGAAAAGTCTAAACAAGTTGCAAATAGTGTAAGTGAAAAAGTGAAAGAAACTAAAGGTTCTTTTGGAGATAAGATTAATAGTAGCAAAGAAAATTTAAAGAAAACTTTCTCAAAAAAAGATGAAGTACAAAATGAAACTACACTTTTAGAAGAAAATAATGTAGAAAGTGAAGAAAGAAAGGATGTAGAATAGAATGTACATAGACCTTTCAGCTGTTTATTTTGTATTTGGAACAATATTATCTTTATTAGGTATAGCATTATTAATTTTATTAATAATTCTTGCAGTGAAACTAATAAAAGTAGTTTCTAACATTGGCGCTATCATCAATAAAAATAAAGAAAACATAGATTCTACTCTAGAAGGGTTACCAACTATTACTGAAAATGTAGTAGAAATTTCAGGAGAGTTGAAAGATGTTTCAGCTGCGGTTACAGAGACTACAGCAGATTTAATTGTAGCTAAAGAAAACTTTACTTCACAAATAGATTTTGTTAAAGAAGTAGTAGGTATAATTAGTAAAATGTTTTTTAATAAGGACAAAAAGTAGTGAAGTTTATTAGTATATATAATTATATTACAAAAAACTATTGACAATGTATTAAAGTGTAAATATAATGTTTATATAGTAAAAAATACTTGTTGACAATGAGGTCAAAAAAATTCGAAAGAGTTTTTTTGACCTTTTTTATTTTTCTATATATATATTTTCTGCAGAGATATTATTGGAATAAGAACTCATAACATTTTATTTATAGGGGGTTTTATTTGTGGACTTTGATTTAAAAATGACATTAGATACCTTATGGGTTGTACTTGGAGGTATATTAGTATTTTGGATGCAAGCGGGTTTTGCTATGGTAGAAACAGGTTTTACTAGAGCAAAAAATGCAGGAAATATAATAATGAAAAATCTTATGGATTTTGCTTTGGGATCAATAATTTATTGGATTCTTGGATTTGGTCTTATGTTTGGACATTCATTTCATGGACTTATAGGAACATCAATGTTTTTAGGTGGAGGAGATGTAGGAAATGGAATAGAACCTAATGCATTTATGTTTTTCCAAGTTGTGTTCTGTGCAACATCAGCTACTATAGTATCAGGTGCTATGGCTGAAAGAACTAAGTTTAGTGCATATCTTATTTATAGTTTTGTAATTAGTGCAGTTATTTATCCAATATCAGGTCACTGGATCTGGGGAGGCGGATGGCTTGCACAATTAGGATTCCATGATTTTGCAGGATCAACAGCAGTTCATTCCGTTGGTGGATGGTGTTCATTAATAGGAGCATCAATTCTAGGACCTAGAATAGGTAAATATGGAAAAGATGGAAAGCCAAATGCAATACCAGGACATAGTTTAACATTAGGAGCACTAGGAGTATTTATCTTATTTATGGGATGGTTCGGTTTTAACCCAGGTTCATCATTAAGTGCTACAAATACAAAGTTAAATGCTCTTGTTATAATGACTACTGCCCTAGCAGCATCAGCAGCAGCTGTTTCAACAATGTTTATTACATGGGTTCGTTATAAAAAACCTGATGTAAGTATGACATTAAATGGTGTACTTGCAGGATTAGTTGGAATAACAGCAGGTTGTGATGCAGTATCAATTCCAGGTGCAATTATAATAGGTGTTATTGCAGGTTTTGTAGTAGTATTTGGTATTGAATTTGTTGATAAAGTATTAAAAGTTGATGATCCAGTTGGAGCTATTGGAGTGCATTGCTTATGTGGTGTTTGGGGAACATTAGCTGTAGGATTATTTGCAACAAAAGGCGGATTATTCTATGGTGGTGGATTTAAGTATTTTTTAGTTCAACTATTAGGAGTTATTACAGTAGCAGCATGGTCAATTTGTACAGCACTTGTTCTATTTAAAACAATAAAAGCTACAATAGGATTAAGAGTTAGTAGGGAAGAAGAAATAAGAGGTCTTGATATTGAAGAACACGGTCTTGAAAGTAGTTATGCAGATTTCGTAAGTTCTGATATTAATATATAATTTTATTGTGAGGAAATTGCAAAGAGGTGGATAATATGGACAAGATAACAAAAATTGATATAGTTACCAGAAAAAATAATTTTGAAGAGCTTAAAGAAGAATTAGGAAAGATAGGTGTTACTGGTATGACAGTAACTCAAGTATTAGGTTGTGGTATACAAAAAGGTGATACACAATACTACAGAGGTGTACCGATGGAAACAAAATTAATACCTAAATTGAAGATCGAAATTGTTGTTTCAGAAGTACCGGTGGAAAAGGTTGTTGAAGTAGCTCAAAAAGTATTAAGAACTGGTAAAATCGGTGATGGTAAGATATTCATATATGATGTTTCAAATGTAATAAAGATCAGAACCGGTGAATCTGGTATAGCAGCACTACAAGATAAATAATAAATTGAAGAGTTATTGAATAAAAAATTGTTTTTAGTTATAATCATAGTAATATAGAAATAAAAAGAGGAGTCAATAGTTAAATGTATATTGACGCCTTTTTATTATAATTTAAGGGGGCTTAGTGAGTATGTCAAAATATAGTAAAGAAGATATATTAAGATTAGTTGAAGAAAATGGTGTTAAATTTATAAGATTGCAATTTACAGATATTTTTGGAGTATTAAAAAATATAGCAATAACTAATAGTCAATTAGAAAAAGCTTTAAACAATCAATGTATGTTTGATGGATCATCCATTGAAGGCTTTGTAAGAATTGAAGAATCTGATATGTATTTAAGACCAGACTTAGATAGCTTTCAAATATTTCCATGGAGACCACAACAAGGTAAAGTTGCAAGATTAATTTGTGATATTTATAGACCAGATGGAACTCCTTTTGAAGGGGATCCTAGAAATATTCTTAAAAAGGTTTTAAAAGAAGCAGAAGAGCTTGGTTATACAATGAATGTAGGACCAGAGTGTGAATTTTTCTTATTTAAGACAGATGAAAATGGAAATCCAACTTTAGAACCACAAGATGAAGCTGGTTATTTTGATTTAGGGCCTACTGATATGGGGGAAAATGCAAGAAGAGATATGACACTTGTATTAGAGGAAATGGGATTTGATATTGAGGCATCTCATCATGAAGTTGCAGAAGGTCAAAATGAAATAGATTTTAAATATGATGATGCTTTAATTACTGCTGATAATATAATGACTTTTAAATTAGTAGTTAAGACAATAGCTCAAAGACATGGGTTACATGCTACATTTATGCCAAAACCTGTATTTGGAATAAACGGCTCAGGGATGCATGTGAATATGTCATTGAACAAAGATGGCAAAAATGCTTTTGTCGATGAAAATGATCCTAATGGGTTAAGTAAAACAGCATATAGTTTTATTGCTGGAATTATGAAAAATATCAAAGGTATGGCAGCAATAACTAATCCTTTAGTTAATTCATACAAGAGGTTAGTGCCAGGATATGAAGCTCCTGTTTATATAGCATGGTCAGGAAAAAATAGAAGCCCACTTATAAGAGTTCCTGCATCTAGAGGAGCTGGTACAAGAGTAGAACTTAGATGTCCAGATCCAAGTTCAAACCCATATTTAGTTCTTGCATGTTTATTATCAGCTGGATTAGATGGTATAAAAAATGGTTTAGTACCACCAGATAGTATCGAGCAAAATATATTTGAAATGACTGAAGAAGAAAGAAAAGAAAAAGGTATTGAAAGTTTACCAGGAAGTCTTGAAGCTGCTGTGAAATGTATGAAAGAAAATGAACTTGTTAAAAATGTTTTAGGAAATCATACATTTAATCAATATATAAAAGCTAAAGAATTTGAATGGGATAATTATAGAACAATGGTACACCAATGGGAAATTGATAATTATTTAAAGAAATATTAATATGTCAGGGGTGTTGCTATGAGTGTTCAAAAAGGGGTAATAGTAGCATTAAGCAATGTTGAAACAAGCAAAAAGGTTAAAAAAATCTTAAGCGATAGTGGATATGATGTTTTGGCTGTATGTATTTCGGGAAATGAACTTATAAGGTGTGCCCATCAGTATTGTCCTGATTTAATCATACTTGGTTATAAATTACCTGACATGACAATAATTGATATATATGACTCTTTAATGGAGATTAGTAGCTTTTTAGCTGTTGTAAATGAACCTTATCGTTCATATGTACAAGAAGATATGGATATTTTTTGTATAAGTAACCCTATAACACCTACTATATTATTGAATGCTGTAGATTTAGTTTTACAAACTAGAAGAACAATATTAAAGCTTAAAGAACAAGTGGAAAAATTAGAACATACAATTGAAGATAGAAAAGTGATTGAAAAAGCTAAAGGAAAACTGATGAGTATTAATGGATATACAGAACAAGAAGCTTTTAAACATATACAAAAGTGTAGTATGGATACAGGAAGAAAAATGGTTGTAGTAGCTAATGAAATTTTAGAGAGTTAAAGTTTTGAGTATAAAGAGTTTATAGTAAAGGAGCTGTTTACATGAAAAATGTAGCAGCTCTTTTTAATTAATAAATTATAAATATATAATAAATCTATTGCATAAAGATTATGATATTTAGTAAGCTATACATAGAAGTATTTATTGAAAGGGGAGAATTCAGAGTGACAGATATTATTGATTTTAATAAAGCAAAGAATAAAGCAAGAGATGAAGATGTTAATCAATTTGAAAACTATATTTATGATTTATATTATTCTTTATCACAAGGATCTATTACAATGTCAGACTTATATAGCAAGATTAATGAGTATATGGTAAATAATAATATATCACAAGAGAAATTTTTAAATATTCAAAATGAAATGTTATCAAGATATGGAATAGATAGTGAAGATATAAGAAATCAACTTAAAACTATGGGAGTTGATTTGCCATCTTTGGATAATGACTTTGATTATGAGATGGCAAGAAAAAATTTAGGATTTACAGAGAAATATAAAGCAGGAATAAGTAATGCTACATATACTACATATAAGATATCTAATGAAAAGAATAATTTAGATATTTTATTAAAGGATACAGAAATGATAATAAAATCAGAAGGAAAAGTAAATTTGTATGATAATGAATTAAATGAATTTATATGTTCATATAAAAAACTTTATTCAGATAATAAAATTAATGTATCTATATTTGAAAATGTAAAAACATATGAGTATTAATAATTAATATTGAAAAGAGTCTGTAGTATAAAAGTATTTTGTACAACAGCCTCTTTAATTTATATATTTATTTGGAGGGGAAATGAGAAGCGGGGTACGGGAAGAAATTAAAAAGTTATACAAATATAATAACTTAAGTAAAGATGAACTTATTTATTTATTATATGAAATGAAAGATGAAGATAAAGAGATATTAGTGGAAGCTGCTGATAGGACAAGAAAAGAACGTTATGGGAATAAAGTATATATAAGAGGACTTATTGAATTTACTAATTATTGCAAAAAAAAATGTAGGTATTGCGGAATTAGAGCTTCAAATAAAAACTTAGAAAGATATAGATTAACAAAAGAAGAAATAATTAAGTGTGTTAAAACTGGAAAGGAGTTGGGGTATAGTACTTATCTCCTACAAGGTGGAGAAGATCCTTACTTTAATGACGAGAAAATGATAGAAATAATAAGAGCTATTAAAACTATATATCCTAATGATGCAATTACTCTATCAATAGGAGAAAGAAGTTATGAGTCTTATAAAAAGATGTATGAAGCCGGAGCAGATAGATACTTGTTAAGACATGAGACAGCATCTAGAAGGTTGTACGAAAAGTTACATCCTGATGGAGATTATGATAACAGAATTAAGTGTTTGTGGAATTTAAAAGAGATTGGATATCAGATAGGAGCTGGCTTTATGATAGGACTTCCAGGTCAGACAAAGGAAGATCTTGTAGAGGATTTATTGTTTTTAAAAGAGTTAAGGCCACATATGTGTGGAATAGGTCCTTTTATACCTCATAAAGATACACCGTTTAAATTGGAGAAACAAGGGGAATTAAAGGATGTTATAACTATGTTAGCGATTATAAGATTACTACTACCAGATGTGCTTTTACCAGCTACTACAGCATTAGGAACTATAAGTAATAAGGGGAGAGAGATGGGAATAAAAGCAGGTGCTAATGTAGTTATGCCTAATCTATCACCTATAAGTGTTAGAGATAAATACTCTTTGTATAATAATAAAATATGTACAGGTGATGAGGCAGCAGAGTGTAGATGCTGTATAGAAAAAAGAATAAATAGTATAGGCTTTGAGATAGATTTAGGGCGAGGAGATAGTTTGAATTGGATAAGGCGTTAAGGGGGAAGAATAATGGAAAAAACACCAAATGCTAATAGAAAACATATTGTAATTTATGGAAAAACTAATGCGGGAAAGTCATCGCTGATAAATGCTATACTGGGTCAAAATATTTCATTGGTTTCTGAAAAGGAGGGTACCACTACAGATCCAGTGTCAAAAGCTTCTGAAATGATTCCAGTAGGATCTGTTTTATTTATAGATACAGCAGGACTTGGAGATAATAGCAGCTTAGGGAAAATGCGTGAGAAAAGAACTTTAGAGATTTTAAAAAGAACTGATATAGCCATTTATGTCATGGATATAAATGATATGGATTTTATACAGTATGACAAAATGAAAAGAAAGTTTAATGATTTAGATATCCCTTATATATTAGTGATAAATAAGATTGATACCGTTGATAGTTATAAAAAAAATACTATTATAGATAAATATAAAGAATCAAAATTAATATCTACGTATTCTGGAGAAGGAATAGATAAGTTAAAAGATGATATTATAACAAAGATAAGCGAGGGTGAAGAAGAAGTATCTTTATTAGGAGGATTAGTTCCAGAAGGAGGAACTATAATAATGGTAGTACCAGTTGATTCAGAAGCACCAAAGGGAAGACTTATATTGCCACAGGTACAATGTATAAGGGATGCATTAGATAATGGAATAAAGAGTTATATTGTAAGAGATAGTGAATTAGAAGGGGCAATTCAAGATTTGAAAAAAGTTGATTTGGTTATTACAGATTCTCAAGCTTTTAAAAAAGTAAGTAATATAATACCGAAAGAAGTGAAGTTAACAAGTTTTTCAATACTATTTGCAAAACAAAAAGGGGATATAAAGTCATATATGGAAGGAGTAAAAGCAATAAAAAATCTTAATAAAAATTCAAAGATTTTAATCTGTGAAAGTTGTACTCATAATATATCTCATGAAGACATAGGTAGAGTTAAAATACCAACATTACTTGATAAGTATGTAGGAGAGAAACTACATTATGATATAAGTATTTTTCATGATTTTCCAGAGACGATAAAAGAATATGATCTTATAATACATTGTGGTGGTTGTATGATAAATAGGAAAACTATATTAAATAGAATTAAGAGGTGCAACAAAGAAAATATACCTATAACTAATTATGGATTAATTTTAGCCTATTTGACAGGAATATTAGATAGAGCTATAGATATTTTTAAATAAAATAAATTTAAAAATACATACAATTTTTTTAGAATATTTAGATTAGTATTTAAATACCTATATGGTCATTAATTCATATAGGTATTTTTTATTTATATTAAAAATGATTTAGTATTTCTCTACTATTTTTAATGAACTTTAAGATATAGAACAAAGAGTGAAAAAATTTATATATGATAAAAAGTATATCTTCGACATAAAAGAGCATAAGAAAAATGTAATATGATGTATAATTATAAGGTAAAAAGTTCTAAAATAAGAATCATAAATCTATTAGAAAAAACCGTTGTAATTAATATAACATATGTAGAGAGTTAAATTGAAAATTTATATATTTATAAATATAAAAATATGTTAAAGGATGAAAAAGATGAGCAATCTAGTAGTAGCAAATTTTAATAAGTTTGAAGAAGCTATTGCTTCTATTAACAATGTTATTTTAGAGATGGAAGGGGTAAGAACTAAGCTTAATGAAGGTGATGAAACTTTAAGAATGTCATGGAAAGGAAAAAGTAGCGATGCATATTTTGAAAATAGTGAGCTAATTAGAAAGTCTTTTAATGATTATATAGATGGATTATATATTTTGATTAATAATTTAAATAATATTAGAAGTGAATTTTTAAATAATAATTATAGCAGTGATAGTAGTATGGTAAGAGAGTAAAGGTGGTGAGTTATTATAGTGAGCACTATAGATAATATTTGTTTCAAAGAATCTATAAGTGAAAGCAAGCATCATATTGATAATGCGTTAAGTTTTAATAGAGAGGTGCATCAATATAAAGAAAAGGCTAAAGAAAATTTATTAAATGGAATGGATTTTTCTAATATAAGTCGCTTAGAGAAAGGTATTGATAAAATTAATACTGATTTAAGTAATGATTTAGAGAAAGTACAAAGAGTGTTAGAAAATATATTAAATAATGAATTTGAAATAAATAGTGGTAGTGTTAACAAGATGCCTAAGTAATAAAATTGAAGAAATAAAAAGTATAGGTAATGGTGGTTATTATGGATGAAAAAATGGAAATAGTAGATTTGTTTATTCAATTTAATAAATATGATTTAGCATTGGAAACCTTGCAAGAAATAAGTGAATATCAGCCCACTAAAGAGGTGTTTTTAAAGATATCTAATGTATATGAATATATGAAAAAGTATGATGAAAGTTTATACATCTTAAAATCATTAATAAAAAAAGGTGAATTGGACCCAGTAGTTTATTTTAAAATAGCAACTTTATATCAAAAGAAAAAAGATATAAATACATGTTTTAAATATTTAAGTTTAGCCATTGAAAAAGGATATAATAGTGAATATATATTCTATTATAAAGGGCTAATATATGAAGATCAAAATAAATTGGGAGATGCACTTGATTATTATAATCGAAGTTTAAGGAAAGATAAGAGTTTTATTAGTTCTAGGTATAGAAAATATATAATATATCTAAAAACTAATAGATATAAGGAATGCGAAGAAGAATTAAGAAAAATGATTAAGTATAATGGAGATGAATATGATGGATATCATCTTCTATTTACGTTTTTAATGAATATGAAGAGAGATGAAGAGGCTCTGAATATTTTAAGACGTGCATTGGCAGTATTGGGTGAAGATACTATTATTATTCTTGATTATACTAAGTATTATATGTATATGAAACAATATGATAAGTCTATTGAAATTATAAAAAAGATACCTAAAGATAATATATATTATAGTGACTTTTCTATAGTTAAAGCAAAGATTATGGCGCTAAACGAAGATTATGATGAAGCAATTAAAATACTTATTGAAGATGGTGTATACAATGAAGAAAATCCAGAAGTACTATATTTTGTGGGATTGTATAGTATTAAGTTGAAAAATTATACTATGGCAGAGAGATTTCTAGAATTTTTAAATGAAGTTAAGAATAGTGATAATGAATTTGTATGGTTTGGTATATATATATTAGGATATGCAATAAAGGAACAAGATAATGACAGAAGTACTAAATACTTTGAGAAACTTGATGAAAAGTATAAATTACTATTAATTAGTAATCCGTACGAGATAAGAATAATGATTTTGAGGATAATGGTAATGATAGAGTTAGAACAATATGATGAAGCAATCGCTTATAGTGAAGGGCTCATGAAGATAACTACAGTAGAAGAAGTAAAAGAGTTAAATATATTAGCAAAAGATATGAAGGACAAAAGAGAAATAATAAAAGATAAAAAAATAATTGAGGTTGTAAATAGCATATTGGAGAGGTGATATAAGTGGATTTTTCAGTAGATCCTTGTAAGCTTAGAGAAGTTGAGGCTTTGTATAAAGAAAGTATTGATACTTTAGAAAATACACGAGTAGTAATAAATAACAGTTTAAAGGAGTTGAGAGGAGAAAGTTGGCAAGTAAAGACAAAGGAAAGCTTTTCCGATGTGTTGAACTTAGATTGGGAAAAAGGATTGAGTGAACATATACAAAAGATAGATTTTTTAAGAGATATTCTTACAGAAGTTGCTGATAAGATGGAAAATATAGAAAGTCAGGGGGAAGCCATTGGCAATAGGCTGTAATCGTATGGGAAAAATAGAGATTAACTATAGTGAATGTGGAAATCTAGCTAAAAATTTAGAGTTTGTATTAGATAATATAGTGAAAGAAAAGAAAAGTATCAACAATGCAATATATATATTAAAAAATGTAAAAGATAATTATGGTGATATAGAAGACTTAAATCAATGCTTAGAGAATAAAATAGTCAGTTTAAATTTAGAAGAGGAGAAAGTAAGAAGTTTCATTATAGATTTTAAAAAATACATACAGGATATTTCAGATGTTGATAATCAGTTAGCAAATGATATACGAAAGAAAAGTAAGATATATATAAATAATGTGATAGATATTCAAAAGAATAGCAGTGATAAGTTATTGTATGTAGAAGATCATAATGAAGAAGTTAATGTAAGAGATTTTAATATGTCACAAGGAATTGAGGGACTATTATATTGGATTAAGGGAGATGAAAGAAGAGCATTAAAATCATTAACTTCAGTTGCATCTTTTTTGGGATTAATCAGTAATGGAAGTTGTAGCATAAGTAAGTGTGATAAACCGTCAGAGATACTAAATATGGTGGATCAAGATAGTATTTTTGAAAATGAGATTTCTAAACTAAATTTATATAGAAATAAAATGAAAATAACAAGAGAAATTAAGTCTATGATAAAAGAAGGAGATATAGAAAGTATAAAAAGTAGAGTTTGTAAAGTTATAGATTTAGGAGATGCATATATCTTAAAGACTTTTGAAGGTATTTATATTCTTTGTGAAAAGAAAGTGAATTAGACTTAATAAAAGAATTATAAAATTGTACTTTTATAGAAAAAATGAATAGTTAAAGGCATCGAAACACAAGGATTACTATCTTTTGTTTCGTTTTTTTATATAGAACTATCGAATAAAGAGGAAAAAGCTTGAAAAATGTTGAAAAAATACATAAAATATATTTATAAGAAGTAAATTATAAAAATGGATATTAAAGAAAGTTTTATATAGAAAGACTAAGGAGTATGTAATGAAGAAATATAAAATAGCTGCTAGAGCTATTTCAGATGTTGGAGTAATTAAAAAAGTAAATGAAGATAGTATTATTGTGAAGCTAGCAATAGGACCTAAAGGAAATCATGGCATTTTTGCAATTTTTGATGGATTAGGTGGATTAAAAAAGGGAGATAAAGCTAGTGGCATATGTAAGAGTATATTCGAACACTGGTGGAACAATAAGATAAAAGTATTACCATCACTTAATGATACAGAAATAATTAATTCTATTAATGATATTTTATATTATTGCAATAATGAAATATCTATATATGGTGAGGAAAATAATATAAATTTAGGATCTACTGCATCAATTTTATTAATAGTAAAAGGAAAATATTATATAGCACATGTAGGAGATTCAAGAATTTATAAATATAAAAAAGGTTTGGAACAATTGACAGAGGATCATTCTTTAGTTGCGTTAAAAGTAAAAAAAGGAGAAATGACTTTAGAAGAGTCCAAAGTTAGTAAAGAAAAAAATATTTTGCTTCAATGTATAGGAATAAGACCTGATATAGAAATATATAACAAAATAGGTTCTATAAAAGATGGAGATAAGTTTATATTATGTAGTGATGGATTTAGTAATAGATTACAAGATATTGAAATTTGTGATTTGTTTAATTATGAAGATAGGGGAATTTCTTTAAAAGAAACAATAGATCTTGTTAAAAGTAGAGGTGAAAGGGATAATATATCAGCAATAGTTCTGGATGTAGAAAAAGATGTGAATCCCATATTAAAAAGGATTATGAAATTAATAAGAAGATAAGGGGTTAGAAGATGGACAATCAGTTAATAGATATAGAAAAATACATTGAGAAAGATGGCAATAGAGGATTTTTTGTAGCATTAATTGGACCAACATATGAATTAGTAAATTATGAAATAAATATGATAGAAAACAATGTATATAATAGTTCATTAAAAATGAGTATAAGTCAATTTAATGAAAAAATAAAATTACGTTATGATATAGGAAATAAAGTATCACTAGATAGCTATTTAAAAGGAAAAAACATAACTAAAGGTGAATTTATTTTAATAGCAAAAAATATAGTAAAAGTTCTGTATAGTTATGAAGAGTTGATATTAGAAAATGGTATTGAATTTCTTGATTTTGAAGATATGTATATTGATCCTGATACAAAAGAAGTGGTGATTATTTATATACCAATAAATTATACGGGAGAAAAAGAAATTGTAGAAGATAAATTAAAAGAAATTATTAAATCTTTGTATGTTGAGTATGTAGATGTTGATTTTGAAGATTATACAGGTAAATGTGACAAATTAATTCAGCTAGCGAGAGATAAAGATTCTACAATAAGTGACTTATATGATTTGTTATCAGATAATGTTGAAGAGAATATTACAAGTAAATTTAGTAATGCTAAAACAATTACAAATTTAGCTGTTAGAGAAAAGATGAATACTTTATATAATAAGAAATCGGAGAGTAGTACATTTGCAAAAAAATTAGAAGATGATACAGTTAACGAAGAAGAAAAAGTGGAAGAAAAAAGAATCAATATAAAGAATATTATTATGTCTCAAATAGTTATGTCATTAATTATGTCATTAATTTATATAACAGATTTTTTTGATAAAACATATATACAATTCTTGGTTTACATTTTAATATTTGTGGATATGCTAATTATAATAACATCATTTGGGGTAAAAGGAGATCCGATGGTGGTAAAAGCAAAAGGTAAAGATGAAATTAGAGAAGTTGATATAAGTAACAATACTGTTTTACTAAATAATAATTCATCACAAAAATTTAAGTGTGGCTATATAACATTAAATCAAGGTGGTATAAGTGAAAGAGTAGTAGTAAATAAAAGAAGTTTTAAAATTGGACGAATGATAGGTGAAGTTGATTTAATTACAGAAAGTAAAGCTATAGGGAAAATTCATTGTGAAATAATTAAAGATGGAGATAATTATTATATAGTTGACTTAAAGTCTAAAAATGGAACATTTTTAAATGGTGTAAGATTAAAAAGTAATAAGAAGTATCGTATTAATGACGGAGATAGTATAAAGTTAGCTAATGTTGATGGAAAATTTGAAATAAGATAATAATATAGAAAATACATTGAAAATTTTATATTGTACTATAGGTTATTTATATTTGGTATGCACATAAATATTAGCTTTTAGGGAAAAATAGAAACGTTAAGAACTGTTTATGATAAAGAGGAGGAAATAACGTGAAAAGAAATTCATTAAAGGCTAAGATTTTAACAGGTATAGTTACTGGTTTTATAGTATCATCAGCTTCTGTTGTTGCTTTAGCGGAGGAAATAAATAATGAAAAATCTATATCAATTACTGAAAAGTCTAATGAAGTTGTAGATAAGGACAACTCAAGAAATCATTGTAATGATGATAAAGAAAGACATAAAGGTGATATAAAATCTGCTTTGGAAGGCGCAATGAAGGATAAAATAATAACTACAGAAGAATATGACAAGATTATTAAATATATAAATGGAAAATGTGATAAAAAAATTGAAGTAAATAAAAAGAAAGATTTATGTGATGACTTAGTTGAGTGCAAAATTTTATCTAAAGAAAAGGGAAAAGATTTAAAGAAGTATCTTAAAGAAAATATGAAAGCAAAAGTAGAGTTATCATTGAATCAATTAGTAAAAGATGGAGTTATAGATAAAAAGCAATGTAAAGAAATAAAAAAGACATTGAAAGGAAGAAAGGCACTAGAGGATTTGGTGAAAAAAGGAGTTATAACTCAAGAACAATATGATAAGATAATAGAAAAATTACATAATCATTCAGAAAAATGTAGCTGCAATGATTGATGCAGTTGAGAAAATGGGGCTATCGCATTTACGAATAAAAATTTGTTAGCGATAGTCCCTTTTATTCGTTTTATCTTTTATAAAAAGTTGAAGAAAAAAAATATGATGCTAAAATATAGAGTGTTAAAGATAAAAATAATTATTAGAATAAGTAAGGGTATATTATGAATGACAATTTAAGTAAAATTAACAATGTAATTAAAGGAATAGAAAAACTAGATAGTGATAAGATGAAAGAAGCTGAAGAAAGATTAAATTCACTTGCAAAGCCGCTAGGAAGCCTTGGAAGATTAGAAGGTATTGCAATGCAGCTAGCTGGCATTACAGGGAATGTAAAGAATAAAATTAATAAAAAAGCTATAATAATTATGTGCTCAGATAATGGTGTTGTGGAAGAAGGCGTGGCATCAGGTCCTCAAACCATAACTTTAGCTCAGACTATAAATTTTACAAGAGGATTAACAGGAGTAGCAGTATTAGCAAAGGAGAATAATGCTGATTTAATAGTTGTTGATGTTGGTATAAATAGTGATAAAAAAATTGCTTCAGTAAGAGATAAGAAAATAAGAAAATCTACCAATAATATAGTAAAAGGACCAGCTATGACATATGAGGAATGCCTAAAAGCAATAGCTGTTGGCATAGATATGGTGGAAGAGGCAAAAATAAAAGGTTACGATATAATAGGTGTAGGAGAAATGGGCATTGGAAACACAACTACAAGTAGTGCTGTACTTTCAGTAATTACAGGGTATGAAGTAGAGAAGGTAGTAGGCAAAGGTGCTGGATTAACAAAGGAAGCTTTTGAAAAAAAGAAAGATGTTATAAAATCGGCAATAAGTATAAATAGCCCTGATAAAAATGATATTATAGATGTATTATCAAAAGTTGGTGGTTTTGATATAGCGGCAATGACAGGGGTATTTTTGGGAGCAGCTTTTTATAAAATACCAGTAGTAATAGATGGCTTTATATCTGTTGTAGCGGCTTTAGCAGCATTTAAGCTAAACAATTTAGCAAAAGAGTATTTTATACCATCACATAAGTCTTTTGAAGTTGGTTATAATATTGCAATTAAAGCTATGAACTTAGAACCTATGTTAGATTTAAATATGAGGCTTGGTGAAGGTAGTGGATGTCCAATAGCATTTTCTATAGTACAATATTCATGTGCTATTATGAATAATATGGCTACATTTTCTGAAGCAGAAATAGATGATAGTTATTTAGAGGAGATAAAAGAAAAAGAGAATTATATTGTATAAAGGAGAAAATTGAAAATATGGATCAAGGATTAATTCATATATATTGTGGAGATGGAAAAGGAAAAACAACGGCAGCAATGGGTCTTGGAATGAGAGCAGCAGGAAGAGAAAAGAAAGTTCTGCTAACTCAATTTTTAAAAAGTGGAAGAACAGGAGAATTAGCTTCTATAGAAAAGTTAAAGGAATATTTTCATATATTTGAAGGTGTACCAGTTAACAAGTTTGTATGGAACATGAATTATGAGGAAAAGGCGGTAGTTAAAAAAGAACATAGCGATAGATTTAAGAAAGTTGTGAAAAAAGCTATAGATGAAAATTATGATTTGCTTATATTAGATGAAATTATAGCAGCAATTAACTTAGAGTTTATAGAATTAGAGGAAGTTATAAGTTTTCTAAACGATAAACCATATGGATTAGAAGTTGTAATGACAGGTAGAAATCCTAAAGATTCGTTGATAGATTTGGCTCATTATGTATCTGAGATAAAGTGTATAAAACATCCCTTTGAAAAAGGAATATCAGCTAGAGTAGGAATAGAAAAATGATTTGTTTTGTGGTAGGAGGATCAAAAAGTGGTAAATCTTCATATGGAGAAAGAGAAGCAATTAGGTTGGGCAATAAGGATGATTTATATTATATTGCAACAATGAAACCATATGATAAAGAAGATGAAGAAAGAATTAGAGCGCATATAAAGCAACGAGAAGGTTTTGGATTTAAAACAATTGAACAATATAGGGATATTGAAAGAATAGTTAGTAATATGAGTAATACTTCCACAATTTTAATAGATAGTATTACATCTTTATTAACTAATGAGATGTTTTTTGAAGAAGAAATGAACGATAATTCAAGTATAAAGATAGTAAAGGGTATAAAAAAGATAGCTCAGTTTTTTGATAATGTTGTTATTATATCAGATTATGTATTTAGTGATAGTATAATATATGATCAATATACGGAACAATTTAGAAGAGAATTAGGAAATATAAATATAGAGATAGCAAAAATATCAGATAAAGTAGTAGAGTGTATTTTTGGAAATATTCAAGTGCATAAGAACATAGAGGAGAATCAATGAAAAGATATTTAAAAGGATTACTTATGGCATTAGGAATGTTTACAGTTATCCCTATGCCAAAAACTTATTGGGATGATGAGAGTTCAAGACATATTATGAAGTCTTATCCTGTAATAGGATTAGTGATAGGTGTATTATGGAGTATTATATATAAGTTATTATCGTATACAAATATATCAATGATGGTAAAAGCAGCGTTTCTTATGATATTTCCCTTTTTAATAACTGGTATGTTACATTTAGACGGATTCATGGATGTATGTGATGCTTTATTATCTAGAAGGGATAAAGAAGAAAAAATAAGAATACTTAAAGATCCCAGTACTGGTGCCTTCGCTGTTATATCATTAGCAATTATTTTTATTTTAAACTTTTCAGCAACCTATGCATTTATAGAAAAGGAAATTATATTTCATATATTGCTAGTTATACCGGTAGTATCAAGAAGTATAATTGCAATTATGCTTTTGCTAAAACCTACAATGAAGGAAAGTTCATTTGCTACATATTTCAAAAAAGGCACAGGGAAATTAGATATTGTAATATTAATAAGTTTTCTTTTATTAGCTACAGTAGCGAGCTATATTTTGTTAAGTGCAAAAGGATTATTATTAGTAGTATTGATGATAATAACAGCAGTTTTAATAGTAAATAATTCTTGTAAGGAGCTTGGTGGAATAAATGGTGATATTGCGGGACATGGTTTGGTACTTATAGAGTCTATTGCTCTTTTATTTTTATCAGTTATATAGAGGTGAGATAATGATTTTAATAATTGGTGGAGCTTATAACGGAAAGCTAAACTTTGCACAAGAGCATTTTAATATATTAAAAGAAGATATTTGTTTTTGTAATGAAAATAAAATTGATTTGTCTAAAAAAGTTATATGTGAATTTCAGAAGTATGTTTATTTTAGAGTAAGAAGTGGACATAATGTTGTTGATGAAATAAATCATAACAAAGAAAGATTAGAGGACAAGATAATAATTTGTGATGATATATCATCAGGAATAGTTCCATTAAAAGAAGAAGAAAGAATGTGGAGAGAAGAATTAGGTAGATGTCTGCAATTGTTAAGTAAAGAAGCAAAATGTATATATAGAGTTTTTTGTGGAATACCTATATTAATTAAAAATGAAGAGTTGTAATTTATACTTTATTAGACATGGAAAAACAAAGGCAAATCAATTATCAAAATATTGTGGTAGCACAGATCTTTCATTAAGTGATATAGGAATTAGTGAACTAAAAGAATTAAAAAAAGTATGTAATTATCCTAAAGGGGATATTTATTTTACTACAGCAATGAAAAGAACAAATGAAACGATGGAAATTATATATCCTAATGTTAAGTATAGTATTATAGAGGGATTTAGAGAATATAATTTTGGAATATTTGAGATGAAATCTTATGAAGAATTGAAGCTTAATGAAAGTTATTTATCTTGGATTAATGATGATACAGGAGAAGTTTTATGTCCTGGTGGGGAAAGTAAAAAAGAGTATAAAAAAAGAATAAAAGATACATTTAATGATATATCAAAAGATATTTTAAGTAAGGGTATAGAAAATGCAGTATTTATTTGTCATGGTGGAACTATAGGAACTATACTAGAATTATTCTATGATGATTCTAAGAATTTTTATATGTGGCAACCTAGATGTGGAGAAGGGTATAAGATGGTAATAACATATAGTGAAAAGGTTAATATTATTGATGTAGAAAGAATATTTGAGGTTTAATTTATGATATGTTTAACGATAGGTGTTTTATTAGATTTTATTATAGGAGATCCACAAAATCCTATTCATCCAGTTCGAATTATTGCTATGATGGCTAAAAGCCTGGAAAATAAGTTGCGCAAAATTTTTAGTAGTAACTTGAAGCTGGCAGGGGCAATTATGTGGTTTATAGTTATTTTTATTACATTCTTAATTTCTACTGCCATTGTTGTTGCTTCGGGTAAAATAAATAAATATTTAGGAATTCTAATTTCATCAATTATGATTTATTTTTGCCTTTCATCTAAAGGACTAATAGACGAAGGAATAAAAGTAGTTAAGTTTATCTTAAAGGACGATATTGTAGGAGCAAGGAACCAACTTTCATATATAGTAGGAAGAGATACAAGTAATTTAAATAAAGATGAGATTTTAAGAGCTGTTGTAGAAACATTAGCAGAAAATTTATCTGATGGTGTAGTAGCACCTTTATTTTATATAGGATTAGGTGGAGCACCACTAGGAATTATGTATAAAGCAGTTAACACTATGGATTCTATGTTTGGATATAAAAATGAAAAATACAAGGATTTTGGATTTTTCTCTGCTAAAGCAGATGATGTTTTTAATTATATCCCAGCTAGGTTAACTTCTATATTAATAGTAATATCATCTTTTATTTTAAAATTAAATACTAAAAATTCTATGAAGATTTACAAAAGAGATAAAAATAAACATCTTAGTCCAAATAGTGCTCATCCAGAAGCTGCTGTAGCAGGAGCATTAAATCTTAGACTTGGAGGACCAAACTATTATTTTGGTAAATTAGTAGATAAGCCGTATATAGGAGATTACATAAAGGATATTGAAGTAGAAGACGTATATAAAACAAACAATATTATATATACTGTTACATTATTAACTTATGTTATAGTTTTATTATTTACATTTATAATAAGGAGGTAGTGAAATTTGTATTTAGGATCACATGGTGGAGATGTTGAGGAAATTGCGAGACGATATAATCTTGATAAGAAAAACATTATTGATTTTTCAGCTAATATAAATCCACTTGGTATAAGTGAAAAATGTAAGGAAGCAATGATAAATGCTATTGAAAATATAAATGTTTATCCTGACATAACTTATTTTAGATTAAAAGAATCAATATCAAAATTTGAAAATATAAATTTGAATAATATTTTCTTAGGAAATGGAGCTGCTGAGTGTATCTTTAATGTAGTTAGAGCTATAAAACCTAAAAAGACATTAATTCCAGCTCCAAGTTTTTCAGAATATGAACAAGCTGTAAAAAGTGTAGATGGAGAAATAAAAATTCATCTTTTAAAGGAAAAAAATAATTTTAATTTTGATGAAGACTTTATAGAAGATATTACGGAGGATATTGATTTAATATTTATATGTAATCCCAATAATCCCACTGGAACATTAACAAAAAAAGAGTTTATTATAAAAGTAATTGAAAAAGCTAAATCCGTTAATGCTGTTGTTATTATAGATGAGTCATTTTTAGACTTTGTTTTTAATGAAGATAGATATACTTTAAAAAATAATATTTGTGATTTTGATTCATTAGTAATAATAAAGTCGTTAACAAAATTTTTTGCTTTGCCAGGAATTAGAGTTGGTTATGGTATTACTTCAAATGAAAAATTGATGAAAAAAATTAATAAAGTATCTGTACCGTGGAATATAAATATAGTAGCGGTAGAGGGAAGTATAGCATCTCTTTTAGATAAAAGTTATATTACTAAAACAAAAGAATATATGGAAAATGAGAAGGAAAATCTTTATAAAGAAATAAAGTTATATAATGGTATAAAAGTATATAAGCCATCTGTAAATTATATCTTTTTTAAAATAGAATCTAATATTGATTTAAGAAAAGTGTTATTAGAGAGGAATATATTAATTAGAAGTTGTGAAAACTATTATGGGTTAGATAAAAGATATTATAGAATTGCAGTGAAAAGTAATAGTGAAAATAAGATTCTAGTTAAAAAGTTAAAAGAAGTATTAGATGAATAAAAAGAGAATATTAGTAATTATAGATGGATTAGAGGAAAATAGCCATGAATATTTAGTAGACTCAATAAAGGACAATATTAAAGATAGATCAATTAGTATTGATGAAAAAATTATAAAGACAGGAGTTGATGGATTTAAAACTGAAAGTTTAATTTGTATACTAAACATTCTAGGATATTCGGCGAAGAAGTATAGTATTTATGAAAGAGCTTTTTTTGAAGCTTTAGCTAGAGGATATACTAATTTGGAAAATAAAACTATATTGCGATGTAATATAGTAAAGATATGTAATGATAGGTTAATAGATTTTACTGGCGGCGTAGATAAAGAACTTGGAAAATTTCTTATTGATAAAGTTACAGATACCATTATTGATATTAGACACTGTAGTTCATATAAAAATCTAATCTTTTTAAATGAATCATATCAGTATATAAAAGAAATTCAATTACCACCACCACATTTTTCTATAGGTGAGATTATTAAGAGTGCTGAAAATAGAAATGTTATAACGGATATAATGGAGCACTCTAAAAAGCTATTTAAAAGTTTAGGATATAAAGATCTTATGCTTTGGCTTTGGGGAGCATCAAAAAAAACTACTTTACCTAGTTTTTATGAAAAGTATGGATTAAAAGGTGCCGTTGTTTCTGGTATAGACTTAGTTAAAGGAATAGGGAATGTTTTAGAGATGGAAGTTCCAATTGTAGATGAGTTAACAGGAGATATAGATACCAATCTAGAAAGTAAATTGGAAGTCACTTTAAAACTTTTGGAGGAAAAAGATTTTATATTGTTACATATAAATGGATGTGATGAAGCTGCTCATCGCAAAAAATATGATGAAAAAATTATGTTTTTTAATAAAATAAATAAAATTGTGATAGAACCGCTATTAAGTATACTTGATAATACCTTCGATATAGTAATAGGTAGTGATCATATTACAAATTCATATACAGGAAAACATTTTGATGGACATGTAAAATTTCTTCACTTCAAGATTAAGTAAAAATTAAATCACACATTGACAATATTTGATTAAAATAATATAATCAATAAGAAAAATTGACATAGAATGTGTTAGAAACTTAATAGGGAATGAAGTGAGATTCTTTAGCTATCCCAGTAACCGTGAAACTGACGAAATCTTGATTATAACCACTGCTAACGCGGGAAGGTAGGAAAGTAGGATGAAGTAAAGTCGGGAGACCTGCATTCTGTGATGAATTATTGTCCTCTGAGGGTGGGATAATAATATATACTATTTTTCGGCTGTAGTTAGAAAAATAACCCTTGGGTTATTTTTATTTTTTTGCGGAAAAATTGTATAAAAGTACATATAAATCCTTCAAAAATGACGTAAGGAGAATGAACATGAAAAAAACAAGAAAAATTCTATCATTAATGTTGCTAATAGCAATGTTAACACTTTCATTAGTTGGATGTGGAAGTGAAAAAACTGTTACTATGAAAGATAGGGAAGGTACTGAGTTTACTTTACCTTCAAAAGTAGAAAAAATTATTTCAACAGCACCATCAAATACAGAAGCATTAGTGGAATTAGGATTAGCAGATAAATTAGTTGCTGTAGATAAATATTCTTCAGATATAAAAGGTATAAAAGAAGATTTACCTAAGCTTGATTTTAGAAATCCAGATGCTGAAACTATAATATCATTAAATCCAGATATAATAATAGCTTCAGGTCATAATAAAAGTGGAAATGAAGATCCATTTGCAGCAATAAAAGATGCTGGTATTACTGTTGTATATATCCCAAGTAGTAATAGTATTGATGGTATTTATGAAGATATAAACTTTATTGCTGATATCACTGGTACTGAAAAAAAAGGTGATAAAATTGTAGAAGATATGAAAAAAGAAATTTCAAAAATTGCTGATATTGGTAAAACTATAACTGACAAGAAAAAGGTATATTTTGAAATAGGTTCTGCGCCAAGTTTATTTAGCTTTGGTAAAAACACATTTTTAAATGAAATGATTGAAATAATAGGAGCTGAAAATATTTTAGCAAACGAAGATGGATGGGTATCTCCAAGTGAAGAAATTGTAATCAAAGATAATCCAGATGTTATTCTTACTAATGAATCAGATGAAGCTGTAGATGCAATTAAAAGTAGAGAAGGATGGCAAGAAGTAAATGCAGTAAAAAATAATGATGTTTACTTAATCAATAATAATGCATCATCTAGACCTTCTCAAAATGTAATAAAAGCATTAAAGGAAATGGCAAAAGCCATTTATCCTGAAAAATATGAGTAGAAATAAGAAAATGTTATTGATAACTTTATTTGTATCGCTAATAGTAATTTGTATTGGAACTTCCATTGGAAGTTCCAATATTAATATACAAGATGTTATATCAATAATATTAAATAAGATTTTTAATATACCTTTACTAAATGAAATAGAAGAAAGATATGTGTCGATAATATGGAAACTAAGATTACCTAGAGTTTTATTAGCATTTCTTGTAGGAGCAGCTTTATCGGTAAGTGGAGTAGTTATTCAATCAATTTTAAAGAATTCATTGGCATCACCATATACCCTAGGAATATCATCTGGAGCATCATTAGGTGTAGGAATAGTAATAGTTACTGGAATTACATTTCCTATATTAGGAGTAATGATGTTACCGGTGGTAGGTTTTATATGTGGGCTTATTACAGTTTTTGCTGTGGTGATATTTTCATCAAGAGTGGATAAAACAATGGGAAATAATACTTTAATTCTTGCTGGAATGGTGTTTTCATTATTTTCAAATGCTATATTGACTACAATAACAGCATTGTGTAGGGAAAAGATAGAAAGTATAAGTCTTTGGCAAATGGGATCTTTTTCATTAAAAGGATGGTCATATGTAAAAGGTGGTATTATATTTTTCATAATTGGTTTTATTGGTGTTATTCTATATGCTAAAGAAATGGACATTTTATCTTTTGGAGAAGAGCAAGCTAAATCTATTGGTGTTGAGACAGAAAAAGTGAAAAAGAAATTATTATTTTTAGTAGCTATTTTAACAGGGACATCAGTAGCGTTAAGTGGTGTTATTGGATTTGTTGACCTTATAATACCTCATTTAGTTAGGAAGATAATAGGGTCAAAACATATTTACGTAATACCGATGGCGTTACTTTTAGGAGGATCGTTTATGGTAATAACAGATTTAATTGCAAGAACAGTGGTAGTACCATCAGAACTACCAGTAGGTGCAATAACAGCATTGATAGGAGCACCGTTTTTTGCTTATATTTATTTTAAAAAATCTAAGTAGGTGTATATATGTTAGAAGTTACTTCGCTACATTGCGGTTATGATAAAGATATGATTATAAGAAACGTTAGTTTTACTGCAAAAAGGAAAGAAAATCTTTGCATTGTGGGACCTAATGGATCAGGAAAAAGTACATTATTGAAGTCCATTGGAAACATTTTAGATTATAAAGGGAAAATAACACTTGATAATATTGATATTAGCACATTTACAAGAAGTGAACTTGCAAAGAGAATAGCAATATTGAGTCAAATAAGTACAATACACTTTCCGTATACTATTTTTGAAACAGTGGCACTTGGAAGATATGCCCATATGAAAAGTTTAAGGTTAACTTTAAATAAAGAGGATAAAGATATAATAGAGGAAAGTCTAAAGATGGTAGGACTTTTAGATATAAAAGATACTTACATAAATAATCTCTCAGGTGGACAATTACAAAGGGTATTTTTAGCAAGAACATTTGCACAAAATCCTGAAGTAATATTGTTAGATGAACCAACTAATCATTTAGATTTAAAATATCAAATAGAAATATTAGAGTATTTAAAAAGATGGGCTAGAGATAATGATAAAATTTTAATTAGTGTGTTACATGATTTAAATTTGGTTAACAATTTTAGTGATAAGGTATTAGTTTTAAATCATGGGGAAGTTATTGATATCGGTGAAACAAAAAAGGTCTTTAGTGGTAATGCATTAAATGAAGCTTATAATATGAATATAAAAGATTTTATGATAAATTCATTAAAGAAATGGGAGGAAAATAAATGAAGAAGTTTGTGGTGTCTTACAGTACAGGAAAAGATAGCACATTAGCATTATTTAGGATGATTAATAAAGGATATATTCCCTGTGGATTAATTGTAACAGTTGATGAGAAAGAAAATGAAAGCTGGTTTCATGGTATTAATAGAGACCTTTTATTAAAAGTAAGTAAGTCTTTAGATATTAAGCTTATTGAAATAAAATGCAGTGGTAATGAATACGAAAAAAGTTTTGAAGATACATTAATAAAATGTAGCAGGGAAGGAATAGAAATTTGTGTTTTTGGAGATATAGATATTGAAAGCCATAGAAGATGGGGAGAAGAACGTTGTAAAAAGGCTAATATGGAAGCAATGTTTCCTTTATGGAATGAAGAAAGAGAAAAGTTAGTAAATGAGTTTATTGATGCAGGATTTAAGGCGGTAATAAAAAAAGTAGAAAATAAGTCTTTAGATAAGAAGTTTTTAGGTAAGGTACTTATAAAAGAAATCGTAGAAAAAATTAAAAAAGCAGGAGCAGATCCTTGTGGTGAAAATGGAGAGTATCATACTTTTGTATTTGATGGTCCTATATTTAATAATAAAATAGATATAATATGTGGTGATATTTATGTAGGAGAAAGGGATTCTTCTATATCAATAAGGAGTGAGAAGTAAAGAATGAATAATAACTTAATGTTATTAGGAACAGCTTCATCAGTTGGAAAAAGTACAATAGCTACAGGAATATGTAGATACTTTAGAAATAAAGGGATAAAAGTAGCACCATTTAAAGCAATGAATATATCATTGAATTCATATGTGACTGAAGAGGGATTAGAAATGGGAAGAGCACAAGTAGTACAAGCGGATGCTTGTGAAATTAAGCCTTCTGCCTATATGAATCCGCTACTTTTAAAGCCTTGTGGAAATCTGAAAACTCAAGTTATTTTGAATGGTATTGTTTATAAAGTTATGGATTCATATAAATATAAAGAGTTAAATAAGGAGCTAAAAATTAAAGTTAAAGAAAGCTATGATATTTTGGCTAAGGATTATGACTTAATTGTATTAGAAGGATCAGGAAGTTGTGCAGAAATAAATTTGAAGGATTCAGATATTGCAAATATGTCAATGGCTAAAATGGTTGATGCTCCAGTAATTTTAGTATCAGATATTGATAGAGGTGGGGTTTTTGCATCAGTTGTTGGAACACTTATGCTCCTTGAAGAAGAGGAAAGAAAGCAAGTTAAAGGTGTAATAATAAATAAATTTAGAGGAAATGTTGACTATTTTGCTTCTGCCAAAAAGCAATTAGAAGATATAATAAACATACCTGTATTAGGTGTAATGCCTTATGTAGATTTAGATATAGAAGATGAAGATAGTGTAACAGAAAGAATAAAGAATAAAGAAGAAAAGGGGAGTTTAGATATTGCAATTATAAGATTGCCACATATGTCTAATTTTACTGATTTTAATCCTTTAGATATTGATGATGATGTAACTGTTAGATATATATCAGAGATAGATGAAATTGGTGATCCTCATGTTATTATTCTACCAGGGACGAAGACTACTATAGAAGATTTGAGATATATAAAGAATAATGGTATTTATAATGAAATAATTAATAGAAAAGATAAAGGTACAATAATTTTCGGAATATGCGGTGGATACCAAATGCTGGGTGAAACATTGTATGATGAATATGGTGTAGAAGGTGATGTTAAAGAAGAGAATGGATTTAATTTATTAAGTTCAAGAACCATTTTTGAAAAAGATAAAACCACAATTCAGAAAAAAGGAAAGATAATGTATTCTTCTAGTATATTTAGTAAACTCTTAAACTGTGACGTTATCGGATATGAAATACATAATGGTATAACAGAAGGTGAAAAACAGTTTACTTTTATAGAAGGATCTAATGGAGAAACTTTAGGAATGATAAATAGAGAAGGAAATGTTATGGGGACATATCTTCATGGAATATTTGATAATGATAAATTTCGTAGATTGTTTATACAATCTTTAGTGGAACATTTTAATTTAGATAATAGTATTAATGATACCATAAATTATGAGAATTATAAAAAGTTGCAATTTGATAAATTAGTTGAAGTTATGAAAGAAAACTTAGATATGAATAAAATTGAAGAAATAATTAGTGAAGCCTAGATATATATAAGGCTTTATTTTTTAGAATAAATTTCTTACTGATGTAGAAAATAATAATAAAAAAATATTGATAAGAGGTATTATTATGAGCTATATTAATTTCAAAGAAGAGGTTTTTGTTGCGAAGGATCAATTAAATAAGAGAAGAGAAAATAATAAAAAAATATATGATGAAATCTATAAAGATAAAAATAAGGCAGGAAAGCTCCAAGCTGATAATAAATATAGTTTTAATACAATTACCAATAATTTCATTGGTGAAAAGGGAGTGAAAAAAGAAGATGAATTTATAGAAATATCTAATATAGATATAATATGTTGTAAGTTTATAGAATGCAAGTTCTATAATGTAAAGTTTAAAAACTGCAATTTTATAGGGTGCCTATTTGATAAATGTAATTTTAGCGGTGGTGGTGTAGTTTTTGAAGGATGTTGTTTCTTAAAGAAAGAGAGTGAAGAGGTACCATCATTAAACTATACCTATAATTTATCAACAGAGTTTAGAGAAAGTAAACTATATTGTAAGTTTTTAGATTGTAATCTGGGCTTTGCTATATTTGATGGCAATGAGTTATCTAATATTTGTTTTGAAAATAATAATTTAAGTAGTGTGATTATAAAGGACACTATAATAAATGGAATTAAAATTCAAGATAGTAATATGAGAGGATTTAAAACGATAAATACTTATATAAAAGATTTAGATTTTTTAGATGAAGGAAAAAGTAGTTTTGATGAGAAAACATTTTTTGATAAGATTAAGTTAAGAGAAAATAATAGAGATGAATATGAAGGAATTTATCATGTATATGAAACTTTAGCAGATAAGTTTAAGGAAAATAATTTAAATAATAACTTTGGTGAATATTATTTTCTTTGTAAATCGGTTCAAAGAAAAACATTAAAGTTAGTGCCAAAGATATTATCATATATATATTGGTTTTCCTGTGGTTATGGGGAAAGACCAGAAAATGCAGCTATTTCTTCTTTAGTTATAATTGTAGTTTTTGCTTTACTTTTTCTAATTTTAGGATTAGATATAGAGGGAGATATAGTTAAATATACTATCAATAACATAAAAAACTTTTCTTTTATAAAGTTTTTCAATGATTTTAAAATAGCTTTTGATTCTAGTGTAGGAGCTTTTACTGGTGCTGGATACAATGCTGGAGAGCCATTAGAAAATACATATATATTAGGTGATATTGAAATGTTATTAGGAGCTATAATGATGGGAATTGGTATAGGAACAATAACAAGAAAAATAATTAGATAGTAGTATAGAAAAAAGTATTTTTTCAGCTTGTTGAGAAAGTACTTTATTTTTATATTATAATGTATATATAAATATAATTGAAATAAGTGATTAGGAGAAATATGTGGATGGATTTTAATGAATTATTATTAAAAAGAGAAAGTACAAGAAATTATATAGATAAAAAGGTCGAAAGAGAAAAACTAATTCAGTGTATTGAAGCTGGTAGAGTAGCACCATCTGCTTGTAATGCACAGCCATGGAAATTTGTTATTGTTGATGAAGAATCAAAAGTTAATGAGCTTAGAAAATGTGTATATGATCAGCTTATTGGTATGAATAAATTTGTGCTACAAACACCGGCTTTTATTGTAGCAATAAGAGAGAAAAGAAATCTTACATCTAAAATAGGGGAAATAGTAAAGAAAAAGGATTTTACATCATTGGATATGGGAATGGCAATAGAAAATATATGTCTATATGCTACATATATAGGATTAGGTACTTGTATAATGGGATGGTTTAAAGAAAAGGAGATTAGAAAGACATTAAATATACCTAAAAATAAGGAAATAGATTTAATAATTTCTATTGGATATAGTGGTGATGAAAATCCAAGAAAAAAGGTAAGAAAAGACATAAATGATATAATGGGAGTTAATAAATATTAATGGATAAAATAAAATTACTAGAGAATTGCAAATTATGCCCAAGAGAATGTGGTGTTAATAGACTTGAAGGAAAGGTTGGGTTCTGTAAATCAGGAAGTGAAGTAAAAATTTCAAGAGCAGCACTTCACAAGTGGGAAGAGCCATGTATATCGGGAATAAATGGTTCTGGAACAGTATTTTTTTCAAATTGTACCCTTGGATGTGTATTTTGTCAGAATCATGTTATAAGTCAAGAAGGTGTAGGAAAGGAAGTCTCAATATCAAGATTAAGCGATATATTTTTAGAGTTGCAAGATAAAGGTGCAAATAATATAAATCTTGTAACAGCTACACAATATATTCCTCAAATAATATCAGCGTTAGATCTTGCAAAGGAGAAAGGTCTAAATATTCCTGTAGTATATAACACAAGTGGATATGAGAAAATAGAAACTTTGAAGCTACTACATGGTTATGTTGATATATATCTACCGGATTTTAAGTATTTTAATGATAAGTTTTCACTTAGGTACTCTAATGCAAAAGGATATAGTTTTTTTGCAACTAAGGCTATTGATGAAATGGTATCACAAGTAGGAAGTCCAATATTTGATGAAAATAATATAATGAAAAGAGGTGTTATTGTTAGACATTTAATGTTACCAGGATTATTGTTTGACTCTAAAAAAATAATTGATTATTTATATAATCGATATGGAGATAAAATATATATAAGTATAATGAATCAATACATTCCATTAAATAATGCAAATAAATATGAGGAAATAAACAAATATTTAGATAAAAGACATTATGATAGTCTTATTAACTATGCAATAAAGTTAGGAGTAGAAAATGCTTTTGTACAAGATGAAGGAACGAATATAGAAAGTTATATACCTGAATTTAATGGAGAAGGAGTATAGGAACAAATAGTGTTCTTATACTCCGTTTCGCTATTAACTAATATAAAGAAAAAATTCTTCTGTTTTATTGTTTATGTAATTAGACATATTAATAGACTTATGTATTTTATAGAAAGATTCAGCACTGATAAAACCGCCAGCTTTATGACCATGACCTCCGCTAGAACCATAATTTTTAGAAAGATATGCAGCCAGTTCAGTAGCCTTAGGTTTATCATTACAACTTCTTATAGAAAATTTAATTCCATCATCATTTTCAAAATATACAATGCAAGTGTCTATAGTATCAACTTGAATTGCTAAATCACTTATAAACCCAAGTATATTCGGATCGCAAGGGTCCGACTTAAAGGTTGCAAATCTATTTTTTTTATTCATTTTACAATTTAGTAATGCCAATCCAGCTATAGTTAAGTCATTTAAAGATAAATTTGAGTTAATAAGTTGTTTAATAATATAAATATCAAAAACAAGAGAATCTTTCATTGATCTGTCATATTCGTTATATAGTTCTGAAAAGTTGTTTGAGTCAGTCAACAACCCATAATATAGCGCTGTAGATATAGAAGTATCATTAAGCGGAAAGTTTTCGTTATTTAAAAGTGTCCATATAAGGGTAGAACAACTGGCTAAATTTGAATATACACAACTAAAGTCTGAAGTAGTATTGGTTGTTACGTGATGATCAATAATGCAAATGTTTTCTGCGGAGAATTTTGTAACGTTTGCTTGACCATATTGGCAATCAACAGTAATTAAAAGATTAGTTTTTTTTAATGTATTAACATGCTCTAGAGGTATTTTTAATAATTCTATCATAAGAATAATATTTGGTTTTGTAATAATATTTCCAGAGTAAATTAGTTTTACAGATTTATTGTAGGACTTAAAATAACAATATAATCCGTAACCGGAGGCTATAGTATCAGCATCTGGATTATCGTGGCATTGTACAACAATTTCATCAAATTCTAACAATGTAGAAAGTCTAAACATATAAGTATACCTCCTTAAATATATTACAATTATAACAAAAAATAATATAATTAAAAAGGTATTGTGATGATTACATAGGAAAAGATAATAATAGTAGGAAAATTAGGGATTATAATATTGAATATTTTTATATATAATGGTATATAAATACTTGATTATAATAAAAAATAATAATATAATTTACAAGAAAAAAGTGTTCGGATGAAGATTGCGGGAGAGGATTAGTCCGCCGAAGATGAAAAAACTTTCAGGCATCGTTAAGATATGGACCGTAATTGGACGAGCCCTTGGAGAGACTCATAGATAAATATGAGCACCGAAGGAGCAAAATAGGTTATAAATCTATTGAAACTCTCAGGTAAAAGGACAGGGGAGAGGAGAAAAAATTGAATAAGTAAACTCCGATCTTCTCAAAAGTGTATATTGAGGAGGAAAATATGGAAACACTAACAGAAGTTTTTGAAAAAGTTAACAGGGTAGTATGGGGACCGCCATTACTTATATTATTGGTGGGAACAGGAATATATTTAACTATGAAGTTAAAATTACTTCAGGTTTTTAAGCTACCGTTAGCATTAAAATGTGTTTTTGGAAAAGATGATGAAAAAAATGATGATAAAGCTAAAGGTGATATATCCTCATTTGCCGCTTTATGCACAGCATTATCTTCAACTATTGGTACTGGTAATATTGTAGGAGTAGCTACGGCAATACAATTTGGTGGACCAGGGGCATTATTTTGGATGTGGATTGCAGCATTCTTTGGTATGGCTACAAAATATGCAGAAGGTGTTTTAGCAATAAAATATAGGATAGTAGATGAAAATGGAGAGATGTCCGGTGGACCTATGTATTATATTGAAAAAGGCTTAGGGGTAAAGTGGCTGGGAAAGATTTTTGCTTTTTTTGGAGTGTGTGTTGCATGTTTTGGAATTGGTACATTTGCACAAGTAAATGCCATATCTAAGTCAACAAAAATATTGTTTAATGTGCCACTAGTAGTAACGGCTATCATTGTTACTGTTGTTGTTGCAATTGTCACATTAGGTGGTGTAAAAAGAATATCAAAGGTAACAGAAACTATTGTGCCTTTTATGGCTATATTCTACATTGTGGGAGTAATATTTTTATTGATATTGAATATTAGAGAACTTCCAGAAGCAATATTACTTATTATAACTAGTGCATTTAATCCAAAGGCAGCATTAGGTGGAAGTACTGGGATAACAGTGGTAGTTGCAATGCAAAGAGGTATAGGTAGAGGAGTTTTTTCAAATGAAGCAGGGCTTGGTAGTGCACCAATTGCCGCAGCTGCTGCAAAGACTAAATCACCGGTAAAGCAAGGACTAATAACAATGACAGGTACCTTTTTTGATACAATAATAATTTGTACAATGACAGGACTTGCATTAATAGTTACTGGAGTTTGGGATAATGTTGCATTAGAAGGAGCAGAATTGACTACTGAAGCTTTTAAGTTAGGAATACCAATAGCTTATCTTGGAAAATATATTGTTAACATTGGATTGATTTTTTTTGCATTTACGACTATATTAGGATGGAATTACTATGGTGAAAGATGCATTGAATATATTTTTGGAATAGAAGGAATTAGACCTTATAGATATATATACATAATATTAATAGCTATAGGCGGATTTTTGCCATTAAATTTAATATTTGTTTTAGCAGATATAGTAAATGGTCTTATGGCAATACCAAATTTGATAGCTTTAATAGCTCTTAGTGGAATAGTTGCTTATGAAACAGATAAGTATTTCAAGAAGCGTTAAAGAAAGTTGTTAATTGAATAAAGGAGGTGTCGCATTAACAAATGAAAAGTTGTTAGAGCGATACCTCCTTTTATTATGATACAAGGCACAGCCTTCATTAGCCCCTCGTAATAGTTATATATCAAATATAACTAACTTATTCTATACACAAAATTGTTCCACTTAGAATCTTTCTTGCTGTTAATTTGTAAAAGATTTAAAGTTACTTTTGAATGCGTCTAAAGACATTGGAGATATTCTAACTCTTTTTAATGAGGTTAATCCTTGATTCATGTTAGCTAATCCTGGTTCTGTTGTTACTGCTAATTTGACTCCAAGTGATGAAGCAACATTTTTAGTAGCTTCATCATATCTACCAACAGGATAACATAGGAATTTACTATCTATATTAAGCTTTTCTTTAAGAAAGTCTTGTGCATTTTTTATAGATGTTTTTTTATCTTCATCACTAAGGTTTTTTAGTTCTTGATGGTTTGAAGTATGACTTTCTATCACCATTCCATTAGAATGCATTTCTTTTAACATATCGACAGTCATAAATCCTGGTTTTGTATCCATATAATCAGTAATAACAAAGAAGTTACCTATAAATCCGTATTTTTTTAATATTGGATATGCACTATTATAATTATCATCATATCCATCATCAAAAGTAATTACTACAGGTTTTTCAGGAACATTGCCTGTAGTTAGTGAATAATATAATTCATCCAATGATAATGATGTGAAGCCATTATCATGTAGCCAAGCTATTTCATTTTCAAATTCAGAAGGTGGAACCAACAATGTATTAGATGGATTACTATCTGAAATTGAGTGATACATTAATATAGGTATATAAGTATCAGCAACAGGTTTAGATACATAATTTAAAGATTTTTTTAATTCAATTTTTGATGATACTGCATTTTTTACACTTAAGTTATCATATGACAATGTTGAATCTAAATTAGAACATTTTATATATGAAGTAAAAAGCAATATACAAAGTAGTAATGATGTTACTGTTAAGATAATAAAAATATATTTTTTCATAAATCCCCCAAAATTATAAAGATAATTCTTCCCAATTAGAATATAAAGATTCTAACTTTTCTTCATTAAGTTTGATTTCATTATTAATTTCAATAGATTTTTCTGGATTACTATATATTTCTTCTAAACATAATTTTTCATTTAGTTCTTTTAAAATATCTTCAACATTAGATATTTCTTCTTCAATTTTCTTTAAAGTTTTCTTTTTTTCTCGCTCAGCTTTTTCTTCTTCACGTTTTTTCTTCTTTTCAGCTACTATCTGTGTTTTGGTTTTTCCATCAAAAGTATCTTCAAGTTCAAATCTTGTTGGATTTGTTTTCTTTTCAATGTAGTACGAATAATTTCCTAGATATTCTTTCATTTGAAATTCTTCTAATTCATAAATTCTATCTACTACTTTATTTAAGAAGTATCTATCATGGGAAATTACTAATATAGTACCATCGTATCCTAAAATAGCATCTTCTAGAGCTTCCCTTGAAGGAATGTCTAGGTGGTTAGTAGGTTCGTCTAATAGTAAAAAGTTACTTTGAGATAGCATAAGTTTTAGAAGATTAATTCTACATCTTTCTCCACCACTTAAGTATTTTATTTCTTTAAAGACGTCATCACCTCTAAATAAGAAAGCTGCAAGAGCACTACGGATTTCAGTTGTAGTAAGTTCAGGGAAATCATCCCAAACTTCATCTATAATAGTTTTATCTAAACATAAGTTTTTTTGCTCTTGATCATAATATCCAATATTAACATTCTTACCTAGTACAGAGATACCAGAATCTTTTGGAATAGTACCTCTTATTATATTAAATAATGTAGTTTTTCCACGACCATTTTCACCAATGATTGCAGTTTTAGATCCTTTTTTTAAGTCAAAACTAATGTTTGAAAATAAGTTTTTAGTTTCGAATTTTTTACTAAGGTTTTCAACATGAAGAACATCGTTACCACTTTTTACAGAAGTTAAGAAAGTAATTCTAGCAGAAGGACCTTCTTTTACTGGTGCTTTAATACGTTCAATTTTATCTAAGGATTTCTGTCTACTTTCTGCAGCTTTAATAGACTTTTCTCTATTAAATGATCTGTATTTTTTTATGATTTCTTCTTGCCTTTTTATTTCTTCTTGTTGAAGATTATAAGCTTTTAAATCAGCTTCATAGGCTTTTTTCTTTTCTTCTAAAGAGTTTGTGTAGTTTCCATTGTATATTCTACATGTACCATTAAATACTTCCATAGTTTTAGTTGTTATAGCATCTAAGAAGTATCTATCATGTGAAATTATGATAAGTGTACCTTTATAATCTTTTAAATAGGTTTCAAGCCAATTAATAGCATCTAAATCTAAATGGTTTGTAGGCTCATCTAAAAGAAGAATATCTGGATTTGTTAATAGTAATTTACAAAGAGCTACACGAGTTTTTTGACCTCCGCTTAATATAAATATGTTTTTATCAAAATCAGCTTCGGTAAAGCCAAGACCTTTTAATACTTTGGAAATATCTCCTTTATAAGTATATCCACCTTTTATTGAATATAAATCAGTAAGGGTAGTGAATTTACTAATAAGTCTGTCGTGATAATCAGAATTATTAGCGTCATAAGGCTCTTTTAACTTTTCTTCTAAATCAAGAAGTTGTTTTTCTATTGATAGCAACTCATCAAAGACAGAGAGTAACTCACTATAAATAGTATTATCACTATGTAACGAGAGATGTTGAGATAGATATCCAACTTTTTTATTTTTATCTATAAAACATTCACCGGAATCATAGGATAATTCACCAGAAATTATTTTAAACAAAGTTGATTTACCAGCGCCATTGGCACCAATTAGTCCTAACTTTTCTCCTTCATTTAGTGAAAAAGTTATATTTTCAAGTATTACATCTATTCCATAACTTTTATGGATGTCTTTACAACTAATGACAAACAAAATAATCACCTCTTAGATATTGTACTATTATAAAGAGTTTTTTTGTAGATGTTTTTAAATTATAGTGTAAATTTATATTTTAACATTGTATAATTAAAAGATGTAGATAATTATTTAACAATCTAGTAATTTATATAAATCATTTATTTTAGGGAGTGAAGACATGGATAAGAAGAAGATTTCTATGGCAGTAGTGAGGAGATTACCAAAATATCAAAGGTATCTAAAGGAATTGATGATAAATGATGTTGACAGAATCTCTTCTAAAGAACTTTCAGAAAAGATTGGCTTTACTGCATCGCAGATAAGACAAGATTTGAACTGTTTTGGAGATTTTGGGCAACAAGGATATGGATATAATGTAAGGGATCTATATAAAAAAATATGTGAAATTCTAGGATTAGATAGAGAGTATAATACTATAATTATTGGAGCAGGGAATATTGGTCAAGCAGTTGCTAATTATATGAATTTCGAAAAATTAGGATTTAAATTAACAGGAATATTTGATATTAATCCTAAATTAATAGGACTAAAAATAAGAGATATAGAGATAATGGATATTGATTATTTAGATCAGTTTCTAAAAGAATCAAAGATAGATATAGCAATTTTATGTGTACCACAAAATAGTGCTCAAAGAATTGCCAATGTATTAATTGATGGTGGAGTCCAAGGTATATGGAATTTTGCACCGGTGGATTTAGTAGTTCCAGAGAATATAATTATAGAAAATGTACATTTAAGTGAAAGTTTATTAACAATATCCTATCTTATGAATAGGAGATAAAAATTGTATTGAAATCTATATCATTGGAAGATATAATATAATATGTAAGTATTATATATACTTTGGGGTAAATTTTTTTAATTATATTTGTTATTTGTTTAACAAATTTTAAGTAGGAGGATTAGTCATGGAATTAAAGAATGTAATCCTTGAAAAAGAGGATAATATTGCTGTTGTAACTGTCAATAGACCTAAAGCATTAAACGCATTAAGTAGTGAAACATTAAAAGAATTAGACTTAGTGTTTACAACTATTGAAAATGATGATGATGTTTTAGCTGTTGTTTTAACAGGAGCAGGTGAAAAAGCATTTGTTGCTGGGGCAGACATATCTGAAATGAAAGATATGACAGTTCTTCAAGGAAGAGATTTTGGGAAACTTGGAAATAATGTATTTAGAAAAATCGAGACATTATCAAAGCCTGTCATTGCGGCAGTAAATGGTTTTGCGTTAGGTGGTGGATGCGAGCTTTCAATGGCATGTGATATTAGAATCGCATCAAATAAGGCCAAATTTGGACAACCAGAGGTTGGTTTAGGCATTACACCAGGATTTGGAGGAACTCAAAGATTGTCTAGATTAGTAGGCATGGGGATGGCTAAAGAGTTAATCTATACTGCAAAAGTTATAAAAGCAGATGAAGCTTTAAGAATAGGTCTTGTAAATTCTATTCATGAGCCAGAAGAATTGTTAAATGATGCAAAGGCTTTAGCTAAAAAGATAGCTGGCAATGCACCAATAGCAGTTAAGTTATGCAAAGAGGCTATAAATAGAGGAATGCAAGTAGACATAGATACAGCATTGGCGTTTGAATCAGAAGCATTTGGTGAATGTTTCTCAACAGAAGATCAAACAGATGCCATGACAGCATTTGTAGAAAAAAGAAAATTAGATAGATTTAAAAATAAATAATAGGGGGTAAGGGACAATATGGATTTCGCATTGACAAAGGAACAAAAGTTCATTCAAAAGATGGTAAGGGAATTTGCTGAAAATGAAGTAAAACCATTAGCAGCGGAAATAGATGAAACAGAAAGATTCCCTATGGAAACTGTTGAAAAAATGGCTAAATTAAATATGATGGGTATCCCATTTGCTACAGAATATGAAGGAGCAGGTGGAGATACATTATCTTATATTTTAGCTGTTGAAGAATTATCAAAAGTATGTGGTACAACAGGAGTTATTTTATCAGCTCATACTTCATTATGTGCATCATTAATTAATCAACACGGAAATAAAGATCAAAAAGCTAAATACTTACCAGATTTAGCTTCTGGAAGAAAAATTGGTGCTTTTGGATTAACAGAGCCAAATGCTGGAACTGATGCAGCAGGTCAACAAACTACAGCTGTATTAGATGGAGATCATTATGTTTTAAATGGATCAAAAATATTTATAACAAATGGTGGAGTTGCTGATACTTTTGTAGTATTTGCTATGACTGATAAGAGTAAAGGAACTAAAGGAATATCTGCATTTATAATAGAAAAAGGATTTGAAGGTTTTTCTATAGGAAAAGTTGAGAATAAATTAGGTATAAGAGCATCATCAACTACTGAACTTATTTTTGAAGATTGTATAGTTCCAAAGGAAAATTTAGTTGGACAAGAAGGTAAGGGATTTGGAATAGCAATGAAAACTCTTGATGGAGGAAGAATTGGTATTGCTGCTCAAGCTTTAGGAATAGCTGAAGGTGCTTTTAATGAAGCTAAAGAATATATGAAAGAAAGAAAGCAATTCGGAAAGAATTTAAGTAAATTCCAAGGATTACAATGGATGATGGCTGATATGGATGTAGCTATTGAATCAGCTAGACATTTAGTATATTTAGCAGCGTGGAAAAAAGATCAAGGACTTCCATATACAGTCGATGCTGCAAGAGCTAAGCTTTTAGCTGCAAATGTAGCTATGGATGTAACAACAAAAGCTGTTCAAATGTTTGGTGGATATGGATATACAAAAGAGTATCCAGTTGAAAGAATGATGAGAGATGCTAAGATAACTGAAATATATGAAGGTACTTCTCAAGTACAACAAATGGTTATCGCTGGAAGCATTTTTAAATAATAAGGGGGTATATAAATGAAGATAGTAGTTTGCATAAAGCAAGTTCCAGATACAACAGCTGTTAAAATAGACCCAGTTAAGGGAACATTAATTAGAGACGGTGTTGCATCAATAATGAACCCAGAAGATAAACATGCATTAGAAGAAGCATTAGCATTAAAAGATAGCTTAGGCGCTCATGTTACTGTTGTTACTATGGGATTACCACAAGCAGAAGAAATATTAAGAGAAGCAATAGCTATGGGAGCAGATGAAGCTGTTTTACTTACAGATAGAGTACTTGGAGGTGCAGATACTCTTGCTACATCAAGTGCACTTGCAGGAGCTTTAAGAAAACTTGAATATGATATTATATTCTGTGGAAGACAAGCTATTGATGGAGATACAGCTCAAGTTGGACCTGAAATAGCAGAACACTTAGGAATTCCTCAAATAACATATGTTCAAGATGTTAAGGTTGAAGGAGATAAATTAATAGTAAATAGAGCTTTAGAAGATGGTTATGAAATCATCGAAGTAAAGACTCCAGTACTATTAACTGCAATAAAAGAATTAAATGAGCCAAGATATATGAATGCAAAATTAATTTTTGAGACATTTGGCAAGGAAGTTAAGGTATGGAGTGCCGATGATATAGATGTAGATAAGGCTTCATTAGGATTAAAGGGTTCTCCTACAAAAGTTAAGAAGAGTTCTACTAAGGAAGTTAAAGGTGCTGGAGAGATTAAGAATTTACCAGCAAAAGAAGCTGCAGCATATGCAGTAGAAAAATTAGTAGAGAAACATTACATCTAAATTATGGGAGGTATTGAATGATGAATATAGCAGAATATAAGGGCGGCGTTTGGGTATTCGCTGAACAAAGAGACGGCGTACTTCAAAAAGTATCATTAGAGCTTGTGGGAAAAGGTACAGAAATTGCAAAAAAATTAGACACTAAAGTAGTAGCAGTATTACTTGGTGAAAATATAAAATCTCTTGCAGATCAATTAGTAGCGCATGGTGCTGACGAAGTTTTAGTTTGTGAAAGTCCATTATTAAAAGACTTTACAACAGATGGATATACTAAAGTAATCTGTGATTTAGTAAATGAAAAGAAACCAGAAGTATTATTAGTTGGAGCTTCTTTCATAGGAAGAGATTTAGGACCAAGAATAGCTGGTAGATTAAAAACTGGATTAACTGCTGACTGTACAGGATTAGATGTTGATGCTGAAGGAGGATATCTTTTAGCTACTAGACCTGCATTTGGTGGTAACTTAATTGCTACTATCGTTTGTGAAAATCATAGACCACAAATGGCTACAGTAAGACCAGGAGTTTTTGATAAGCTTCCTGAAAGTGATAGAAAAGGTGAAATTGTAGATGTAGAAGTTGCTTTAACAGAAAGTGATATAAGAACTAAGGTTATAGAAAAAGTTAAAGTTGAAAAGAATGTTGCAGATATTTCTGAGGCTAAAGTTATTGTAGCTGGAGGAAGAGGTGTAGGTTCTGCTGAAGGATTTGAACTTTTAAAAGAATTAGCAGATGTTTTAGATGGAGAAATTGCTGGTTCAAGAGCTGCAATTGAAAAAGGTTGGATTGATAAAGAACTTCAAGTTGGACAAACTGGTAAAACTGTTAAACCTACAATTTATATAGCAGTAGGAATATCAGGAGCTATTCAACATACAAGTGGTATGGCTGATTCAGAATATATAATTGCTATTAATAAAGATGAATCAGCACCTATGATGAAATTAGCTGATCTTGCTTTAGTAGGTGATTATAAGAAGGTTGTTAAAGAACTTATTGAGCAAATAAAAGCTAAAAAAATAGAAGATTAGATATTAGAGACAAGAAAGAACAGGTGACTTATTTAATTTGCAGTTGATTCTTTCTTCTAAATTAATATATAGCTAGAAAGGGGATATTAGTATGAAGAAGGTATGTGTAATTGGTGCAGGTACTATGGGGTCTGGAATTGCTCAAGTGTTTGCAGTAAAAGGATATGAAGTTGTATTAAGGGATGTAAAAGATGAATTTATTGAAAGAGGATTAAATGGAATAAGTAAAACTTTTGATAAATTAGTTTCAAAGGGAAAAATGACAGAAGAAGATAAGGTTGCTGCTTTAACTAGAATAACAGGATCTACTAATATAAATGATGTAGCAGATTGCGATTTAGTTATAGAAGCTGCTGTTGAAAATATGAATGTTAAGAAACAAATTTTTGCTGAACTTGATGAAGTATGTAAAGCTGAGACTATTTTAGCTACTAATACTTCCTCACTTTCAATTACTGAAGTTGCTGCAGCTACTAAGAGACCAGGAAAGGTTATAGGAATGCACTTCTTTAACCCAGCTCCAGTAATGAAGCTTGTTGAAATAATAAGAGGTATGGCTACTGAACAAGAAACTTTTGATGCTGTTAAGGAGCTTACAGAAGCTATAGGAAAGCAAGGTGTTGAAGTTGCTGAAGCACCTGGATTTGTTGTAAATAGAATTTTAATTCCAATGATTAATGAAGCAGTTGGAATTTTTTCAGAAGGAATAGCATCTGTTGAAGATATTGATACAGCTATGAAACTTGGAGCTAATCATCCAATGGGACCATTAGCACTTGGAGATCTTATTGGATTAGATGTATGTCTTGCTATTATGGATGTATTATTTAAAGAAACTGGAGATTCTAAATACAGAGCTAATGCATTACTTAGAAAATATGTAAGAGCTGGATGGCTTGGAAGAAAGACTGGAAAAGGATTCTACGATTATTCAAAATAGAACTTATCCAGTGCACGGGTGTCAGTTCACAGTGCAGAGTTAATGTTAAATACAAAAATACAAATTCTATCTCTGTTGTCTGCAGGACTTATAATATTTTCCCCACAGGGGAAAATTAACCTAAATTGAGAATTGAGAAATGTGAATTATCAAAAGTGTCATATAAAAAGAGGTATCGCTAACAAATTTTCCTTTGTTAGCGATACCTCATTTAGATTTTTATTGATTTATATTAAATTATGTGAGAAATAGCTTTTAGCAATATCTCTAAAACCTAATTTTATTAATGATTTTATAGTTATACCTACTAATTCATATGTTGAAGTATTATCTTTTCTTATTTTATTCAAAACAGTGACAATTTCGTTACTAATATCTTTAATGTCAGCTGAATTTAAAGAGAAATTTATATCATTTGAAGCGTTTATTATTGAAGTTTCAATTTTTCCGATATTTAGATCTTGTAGAGATCCATCCTTTTTTATTACATTCATTATAGTCACCCCTATGCGATATTTACTAATATCTTGATATAAAATATATCGGATGAAATATTATAATATTTATAGGGAATTTATTATATTTATTTTTTACTATTTGATAAAAGGATATTATATATGTATAATAAGTTTTGAAACAGAAAAGATGGAGTGAATTATTATGAGAATTAGAAGAAAACCATGGGCTAGACCAGAGCTTGAAAGTTGTGATTTTTTTATAACGAACCCTAGAGAATATAAAGGAAAATGGCAACAATTATTTAATAATAATAATCCTATTTATTTAGAGCTTGGATGTGGTAAAGGAAATTTTGTATCAGTTCATGGATCAAAAAATAAGAATATTAACTATATTGCTATAGATATAAAAGATGAAGTATTAGTTTTAGCAAAGAGAAATATTGAAAAAGAGTATGAGAATAATGGTGCTAGATTAGATAATGTAAAATTGATGGCCTTTGAGATTGCGCTTATTAATGAAATTTTTGATAAAGATGAAATAAGTAGAATATATATTAACTTCTGTAACCCTTGGCCAAAAGAGAGACATAAGAAAAGAAGACTGACTCATACAAGACAATTAACTCAGTATAAAAATTTCTCAAAACCAGGAACGGAGATATGGTTTAAGACTGATGATGATAATTTATTTGAAGAATCATTAGAATATTTTAAAGAATGTGATATGGATATTAAATATATAACATATGATTTACACAATAGCGATTTTGAAGGAAATGTAGAAACAGAACATGAAAAAATGTTTTCTGATATGGGCATTAAGATAAAGTGTTTAAAAGCGATTATATAAAATTAACTCAGCTTAAATGCTGAGTTAATTTTAGATAGAGGTGAGATAGAAGTGAAACTTGATGGGAAAGTAGCATTAATCACAGGAGCATCTAGGGGGATAGGAAAAGAAATCTCAAAAGAGTTCATAAAAAATGGTGCTACAGTTATTATAAATTATAAAAATAGCACAGAATATGGTAATATAACTTTCAGTGAATTACAGCAGTATGGTATTGTAGATAGGTTTATTGGTGATGTCTCTAATGAGGAATTTGTTGTTTCAATGATAGATTCAATAATAAAAAAATACGGTAAGATTGATATATTAGTAAATAATGCTGGAATATCTTCTTTTAATATGTTAGTTGATACTACTATAAGCGATTTTAACAACATAATGGATGTTAATTTTAAGTCAGTTTATCTCTTATGTAGGGAAGTTTTGAAATCAATGATGTATGATAAAGGTGTTATTCTTAATATATCATCTATGTGGGGGGAACAGGGGTCTTCTTGTGAGACACTTTATTCCGCTTCTAAAGGTGCCATAAATGCATTTACAAGAGCATTATCAAAAGAAGTATCATCTATGGGAGTAAGAGTTAATGCTATTGCACCAGGAGCTATTGATACAGATATGAATAAGGGTTTTACTGAGGAAGAAATAAAAGAGATAGAAGAAATGTGTTCACTTGGAAGATTGGGAACAGCAAAAGAGATAGCTAAAGTTGCATTATTTTTATGTAGTGATGATAGTTCATTTATTACTGGAGAAATAATAAACGTAACTGGTGGAAAAATATAAACATAATTTTATGTATAAAATAAATTTTTAAACATAATAATATAGATAGTATAATATAAAATGTTTAAAAGGTATGGAGGTACGAAATGAAAGCTATTGTAAATAAAGATACTTGTATTGGATGCGGATTATGTGCATCAATGTGTCCTGATGTGTATAATTTAGATGATGAAGAAGGTAAAGCAGAAGCCATCGATGAAGAAATAGATGAATCTTTAATTGATGAAGCAATGGAAGCTAGAGATAGTTGTCCAGTTGAGGCTATTGATATTAAAGGTGATTAATAGGAAACATAATATAAAAAACTGTTGAACTAAGAGTGCAACAGTTTTTTATTAAATTTTTTATGAAAAGTTTTATAAAATTGATAGTATTTTCAAAATGCAGTATACACATAACTTGCAAAAATATTCAACAAAATGTAATATATTATGTAAGAAATAATTTTATTACAGAGGGGGCAATAAAAAACATGGGGTTAACTGTGGCAGAAAAAATAATAAAAGCTCATTTAGTTAAAGGTGAAATGAAAACAGGAAAAGAAATTGCAATAAGAATTGATCAAACTTTAACTCAAGATTCAACAGGAACTATGGCTTATTTACAATTTGAAGCTTTAGGAGTAGATAGAGTAAAAACTAAAAAGTCAATTGCATATATAGATCATAATATGTTGCAAAGTGGTCCTGAAAATGCAGATGACCATGCATATATACAAACTGTAACAAAAAAACATGGAATATACTTCTCAAAACCAGGTAATGGTATATGTCACCAAGTTCAATTAGAAAGAATCGGTGTTCCAGGATATACACTATTAGGATCAGATTCACATACACCAACTGGTGGTGGAATTGGAATGTTGGCTATTGGAGCAGGTGGATTAGATGTAGCTGTTGCAATGGGCGGTGGAGAATATTATTTAACAATGCCTGAAATAGTAAAAGTTAATTTAAAAGGTAAGTTAAACAAAGGTGTTGCAGCTAAAGATGTAATACTAGAAGTGTTAAGACAATTAACTGTAAAAGGTGGAGTTAATAAGATTATAGAATATACAGGAGAAGGGGTTAAATATTTAACTGTTCCTGAAAGAGCTACTATAACAAATATGGGGGCAGAACTTGGAGCAACTACTTCAGTGTTCCCAAGTGATGATACTACAAGAGAATTCCTAAAAGCACAAGGAAGGGAAGCTGACTTTACAGAAATTATTCCAGATGAAGATGCTGTTTATGGAAAAGAAATTGAGGTTAATTTAAGTGAATTAACTCCACTTGTAGCAAAACCACATATGCCAGATAAAGTAGTATCAGTTAATGAAGTTAAGGGAATTAAAGTAAATCAAGTTGCTATAGGAAGTTGTACAAATTCATCTTATGCTGATATGATGAAAGTTGCTAAAATATTAAAAGGTAAAACAGTAGCGGAGAATGTATCATTAGTTATAGCACCAGGATCAAGACAAGTATTAACTATGCTTGCTAAAAATGGTGCATTAGCAGATATGGTAGCTGCTGGAGCTAGAATATTAGAATCTGCATGTGGTCCTTGTATTGGTATGGGACAATCACCATGTACTGATGCTGTTTCACTTAGAACATTTAACAGAAATTTTGAAGGAAGAAGTGGTACTAAATCTGCTAAAGTATATTTAGTAAGTCCAGAAATTGCAGCAGTATCTGCTATTGAAGGAGTAATTTCAAATCCATGCGATTTTGATTTAGATTTAGATGTTGAAATGCCAAAAGAATTCTTAATTAATGATAATATGATTATGGAACCAGCAGAAAAATCTTCAGATGTTGAAGTTGTTAGAGGACCAAATATAAAACCATTCCCTAAGAATGATGCTCTAGTGGATGTTATTGAAAAAAATGTATTGATAAAGGTAGAAGACAATATAACTACAGATCATATAATGCCTTCAAATGCAAAGCTTTTACCATATAGATCAAATATTCCATATTTAAGTGAATATTGCTTAACTCCTTGTGATGAAGAATTCCCTAAGAGATGTAAAGAACAAGGCGGTGGATTTATTGTTGCAGGAGAAAACTATGGACAAGGTTCATCAAGAGAACATGCAGCTTTAGCACCAGTTTACTTAGGAATAAAAGCTGTTATGGCTAAATCTTTTGCTAGAATTCATAGAGATAACTTAGTGAATAATGGTATATTACCATTAACTTTCGATAATGCAAGTGACTATGATACTATAGATTTAAATGATACATTAGTTATTAATAATGCTATTGAATCAGTTAAAGAAGGAAAAGTTATTGTTTCTAATAAGACAAAGTCTTTAACATATAGCTTATCTCTAACTGTAACTGATAGACAAAAAGATATGCTTATGGCCGGTGGTTTATTAAATATGATAAGAGAAAAAAATAATAAATAATAAATATTAGTATTTTAGTAGTGAACAAGACGTAAAAACTATAATGATGAGAAGAAGGTATCCTATTAATAAATGAGAATTTGTTAATTCGATACCTTCTATTATTTTATGGGGAAGGCTCTGATGTATTTAAATAGTTCCTTTTTAGCAACAATGGTAAAAAGTGAATTCTATAAATATTTATACATAAATATTGCATAAATATAAAAAACGATGTATAATCAATATATAGAAAAGGATAAAAGATATTTATTTTAAATATATATTATTGATAGGGGGATTAAAAATGAAAGAAAAAGTAGTATTAGCATATTCAGGTGGATTAGATACATCAATTATTATCGCATGGCTTAAAGAAAATTATGATTATGATGTAATAGCAGTTTGCCTAAATGTAGGACAAAATGATGATATGGAAGCTATAGAGAAAAAAGCATATGCATCAGGAGCTAGTAAGGTGTATATAGAAGATTTAAGAGAAGAATTCGTAACTGAAAGTTTATACATGGCAGTTAAAGCCGAAGCGAAATATGAAGGTAAATATATGCTTGGAACTTCCCTTGCAAGACCTATAATGGCTAAGAGATTAGTAGAGGTAGCTAAAAAGGAAAATGCATCAGCTATTTGTCATGGTTGTACAGGAAAAGGTAATGACCAAGTACGTTTTGAATCATCAATTTGGGCTTTTGATCCATTTATGAAAATAATAGCACCATGGAGAATTTGGGATATAAAGTCAAGAGAAGATGCTATTGATTATGCCAATGCTCATAATATTGAGATATCAGTAACTAAGGCTAAGATATATTCAAGAGATGAAAACTTATGGCATATTTCTCACGAAGGTGGAGATATAGAAGATTTAAAAAATGAACATAAGGATGAAATATACATGAAGAGTATTTCACCAATGGAAGCAAAAGATGAGCCAACTTATGTAGAAATATATTTTGAACAAGGTATTCCAAAGAAGATAGATGGAGTTGAACTTCCTCCTGTTGAATTAATGATGAAATTAAATAAATTAGGTGGAGAAAATGGTATAGGAGTAGAAGATCTTATAGAAAACAGATTAGTTGGTATGAAATCTAGAGGTGTATATGAAACACCAGGAGGAACTATTCTTTATAAAGCTCACTCTATATTAGAAAGTGCAACTTTAGAAAAAGATGCAATGCATTATAAAGAATTAGTATCTATAAAATATGCAGAAATGATTTATGAAGGAAAATGGTTTACAGATTTAAAACATGCATTAGATGCATTTATAAATGAAACTCAAAAAAATGTTACTGGAACTGTTAAGGTAAAATTATACAAAGGTAATATTAAACCAGCAGGTATATTTACTGATCATGCATTATATGATGACACAATTTCTTCTTTTGGAGCTTCTGATTTATATGATCATAAAGATGCTGAAGGATTTATTAAATTATTCTCTCTTCCAACAAAAATTTCAGCTATGAAAGGTAAAAAATAATTATGAAACTTTGGGGTGGACGTTTTAAAAAGGGTGAAAGTAAGCTTATGGAGGATTTTAATTCATCCCTTCCTTTTGATAAGAGACTTTATTATGAAGACATTACAGGAAGTATAGCTCATGTCACAATGCTTAAGAAGTGTAATATAATATCAGAAGAAGAGGGAGATGCCATTAAAAAAGGCTTAGAAGATTTACTTAGTGACATAGAGGAAGGAAAAGTATTAATTGAAGGAAGCTATGAAGATATTCATTCTTTTGTAGAAATAAACTTAATTGAGAGAATTGGTAATGTAGCAAAAAAGCTTCATACATCTAGAAGTAGAAATGATCAAGTAGCTTTAGATATGAGATTATATACAAAAAAATCTGCTATTGCTATTAAGGAATATTTAAGTAAGTTGGTAAATACACTAAATAAAGTAGGAGAAAAAAATCCATATATAATGCCTGGATATACTCATCTTCAAAGGGCACAAGCTGTAACATTTACTCATCATATGAAAGCTTATGTTTCAATGTTTACTAGAGATATAAAGAGAATTGAAAATGCTATAGACATATTGGATGAATCGCCACTTGGATGTTGTGCTTTAGCAGGTACTACCTATAACATAGATAGAGAATTTACTGCAAAAGAGTTAGGGTTTAAAAAGCCTGTAGATAACTTTTTAGATGGTGTTTCAGATAGAGATTATTTGCTTGAACTTAGCGGAGATTTTTCTATAATAATGATGCATTTATCACGTTTATCAGAAGAACTTATATTATGGAGTTCAAAGGAATTTGATTTCATATTAATTGATGACGAATTTGCTACTGGTAGCTCTATTATGCCTCAAAAGAAAAATCCTGATGGCCCAGAACTTATTAGAGGTAAGAGTGGCAGAGTTTATGGATCACATGTATCTTTATTAACAACAATGAAGTCTTTGCCATTAGCTTATAATAAGGATATGCAAGAGGATAAAGAAGTATTCTTTGATAGTATAGATACAGTTTCAAAATGTCTTATTGTTATGGAAAGAATTATTGCAACAATGAAAGTTAAAAAAGAATCTATGAAAAAAGCTGTGAAAGCTGGATTTTTAAATGCTACTGAAGTAGCTGACTATTTGGTAAACAAAGGTATGGCTTTTAGAGATGCGCATAAAGTTGTTGGTGAAATAGTGCTTTATTGTGAAGAATCTTCTAAGGCTATAGAAGATTTATCATTAGATGAAATTAAAAAGTTTTCTAACTTATTTTCACAAGATATTTATGAATTTATAAATTATGAAAACTCAATTAAAAAAGGGATAAAGAAAAATATGTAAGGTGGCAAATTTGCCATCTTTTTAATTTATTTGATGCAAATTATAACTTAAAATTATGAAAATTAATTGAATTTTGCAATATTGACACTATACAAATTTCATAAATGTGATATAATAGAGATTAGTTATGGTAGAAAATATTAAAAATAGGGGGGCTTATAGTGAAGAAGGAATTTTCAATTAGTAGAGAAAAGGCTATGATAAATTTCACTGCTAAGTATTGTAAGACACCAGCTCAATTATTAGAGAGTGAAGGCTTTGAAAGGGTGTTAGTAAGCTATTTAACATCTATTGAGAAGAAGAAAGATACTTTATATACATTTTTAGTAGAAGGATTTAATACTGAAGATATTAAGGTACTTCAAGATAAGATTACAGGGATGTTAAAGCTTCTTGTTGTAATGAGTGCTGAGGAAATTGCAAAGTTAAATAAGGAGTTTGAAGATCTAGTAGAATCAAGAGAGTTATGTGTTAAATTAGTAGAGGGCTTATATGGATATTGGAGAAGGTTGGAAAGATATACAATAGTACAACATTCTAAGATAAATGAAGGATTAGAAAATGTATCCTTCATTGAAGCTAATACTGAATTCTCAGCATTAGTACTTAGTACTTATAGAAAAATTGAAAAAAACATTGTTGGAGTTAAACCTAAGGTATACAGACAATTACCAGCAGGTGGAAATGTTGGGCTTATAACAAGTAATTTTAAATGGAATCTTCCAGAAGAATATAGTGTGCTTAAAGATATAGCATTCATTGATGCAATTGTTATTGACTCTCCATTTATAATTTATCCTAAGAGAAATACAAGAGATGGAATTTTTAAAGAAGTTTATGAAAATCCACTAAATTACTGTAAGCTTACAAAAGAACATTGGTTTTGTTACAGAGCAAAAGTTGGTGAACTATTAGCTTATGTATATTTCCATAGAGATTTTATGGCTCATGGAGTTACAATGTGTAATCTTTTTGAGATGGCAGATCCAGAGGAAGTTAAAGGTAAGAAGCCAGATATAGTATATGTATTTGGAGCTAAAGATGAAGTAGGAGATAAAACAGTATTTTATCATGATAAAGAAAATGATATTATGCTTGGATATGTTTCATATAATGAGAATATAGATTACTTTGGTTATATGAAGAAGATGACATTGACACTTCATAATGTAAAAATGATCGAAGAAGGATATTTACCTATTCATGGAGCAATGGTTAATTTAAAATTAAAAAATGGAACTGAGTCTAATGTTATTATAATGGGAGATAGTGGAGCAGGTAAATCTGAATCTTTAGAAGCATTTAGATCATTAAGTGAAGATTATATAAGCGAAATGACAATAATATTTGATGATATGGGTGTAGTTAAAATTAAAGATGGAAAGGCAATGGGATACGGTACAGAAACTGGTGCCTTTGTTAGATTAGATGATTTGGATCCTGGATATGCTTTTAAAGAAATGGATAGAAGTATATTTATGAATCCAGATAAAATAAATGCTCGTCTTGTTATGCCGGTGGCTACTTATGAAGAAATTACTAAGGGGTATAAGATAGATATGTTCTTATATGCTAATAATTATAATGATGGAGAAGAGCTTGAGTATTTTAATAGCAAAGAAGAAGCTTTGCCAACATTTAGAGATGGAGCAAGAATGGCAAAAGGAACTACTACTGAAAAGGGATTAGTAAAATCATTCTTTGCAAATCCGTTTGGACCGGTTCAAAAACAAGAAGAAACTGAAGTTTTATTAGATAAATATTTTTCTAACTTCTTTGAAACAGGAGTAAAAGTAGGACAACTAAGAACAAGACTTGGTATAAAAGGAAAAGAAAAGAATGGTCCATTAAAGGCTGCAGAAAAATTATTAGAAGCAATTAAAACATTAAATTAAAAAGAGTAGCATTTGCTACTCTTTTTAATTTCTATACTCTTCACGGCCGAAAAACGAAATAGCATATATTCCTGATAATCCAACCAAACCATATATAATTCTAGTAAACATAGATGTAAAACCAAAAAGAGAACCAACTAAGTTGTAATTAAAGAAACCAATTAGTCCCCAGTTTAATGCACCAATTACAACTAAAATAAGTGCAATAGCATCTAATACTTTCATATTAAAACCTCCTAAAGTTTTATATGATTAGTATTCTCAAATAATCATAAAATATAATAACTAATTTTACAATTCTATATTTCTATCAATAGGTTGAGATAATGATATAAGTGTATCTGTTCTTTGGATACCTTCAATAGTTTGAATTTTATTAAGAAGAAGATCTTGTAAGTCAGATATATTTTTACAAATAACTTTCATAAATATAGAATATTCTCCAGTAGTATAATGTAATTCTACTATTTCTTTTATATTATTTAAAGCATCTAGAACATTAGGATATGAAGCAGCTTTATCTAAATAAATACCCATAAAACAAGTAACATCATAACCTAATTTTGAGTTGTCAATCATAAGTTTTGTACCTTTGATTATACCCATGTCTTCCATTTTTTTCATTCTTACATGGATAGTTCCACCACTAACATGACATTTTCTTGCAATTTCTAGAAAAGGGGTTCTAGAATCTTTTATTAAAATATCAAGAATTTGTAGATCTAATTCATCAAGACCATTTATATTTAAGTTCATATTAATCACTCCTAAATATCTGATAACTAATATTATTATATCGAGCCATTAATAATTTATCAAAAATATTATGAAAAATCAATGAAAATATCTTAATATATAAGTTCTAAAAAACAATCTACATTGATAAGAAACTTATGTTAGAAGTTGTTTATCTTATTTCATTTAATGATGTAGATTTTCAAATAAAACATATATATATTAATAAATATGAAGTGATAATGATAAAATATCAAAAAAAGCCGCGATTTATTAAAAGTATTGAAAAAAACATAAAATGGTATTATTATATTATTAAGACATGTTTGGGGGTAATTTTATGAAAGATGTTATTAAGAATGAAGAAATTGAAGCATTAGAAAAAGTTATAAAGAAAGTTAAAAGACCATGTTTAAAAGAAATATTATCAGTACAACAACAAATACTAAGATCAATAGATGAATTTATGATTAAAGAAAATGTAACTAGAGTAATGCCTTTAATGATGGCACCGATAACTGATACATTAAATCATGATGTTGAAGAAACTGAATTAAATTATTGTGGTCAAAAATTTGATGTTATGAAATCTATGATATTTCATAAGCAATTAATTTTAATGAACGAGGGGCTAGAAAAAATATATATAGTGTCACCTAATATAAGATTAGAGAGACCAGAAAGAAATGATACAAGACATTTATTTGAATTTTCACAAGTAGATTTTGAATTTAAAAATGCCAAGATGGATGATGTATTGTCATTTATTGAAAGATTAGTTTCATATGTATTTTATGATTTAAAAGAGAAATGTTCAAAGGAAATTACAAGTATGGTAGGTTCTTTGGAACATTTAAATATTACAAAGCCTTTTGCTAGATATAGAACAGAAGACTTATGTGAAAAATATGGAGAGGATTTTGAAAGAATTGCATCAGAAAAAGCTACAGAGCCTTTCTTTTTAATAAATCATAAGAGGGAATTTTATGATAAAGAAGATTTAAATAATCCAGGAACTTATTTAAATTATGATTTAATTTGGCCAAGAGGTTTTGTTGAAGGATTAAGCGGTGGAGAAAGAGAATTTGAATATGATAGAATTTTAGTTAGAATGGATGAAATAGGACAATCTAGAGAATTATTTAGAAATTATATTGAAGTAGCTAAAAGAGGATTGTTACCTCAAACTGCTGGTGCAGGGTTAGGAGTGGAAAGAATAACTAGATATGTATTGCAACTTGGCGGTATAGATGATGTTACCATTTTTAATAGAAAACCAGGGGAAACACCATATATATTCTAATAGATATATTTTAAAAGTTAATTTTATTTGCTATAATAGTTCTAGTAAAGCTAGAACTATTTTTATTTTGAAAGGGGAATTTTTATGTTTTCAACTATATTACAAATAGTAGCAATCATTTTACTATCTTTAGTAGGAAGAAATGTTATTAGAATATTCTTTTATGAAAAGTTATCAAAAGTAAACAAATGGGTATTTCTAGTTATTGGTGTTATTTTAGTGGCATTACCTATTATATTAAAATGGCATTTTAAAAGTTTTGCTTTTCTACTTGTAATGTCTTTAGGAATAATTTCATTAATTTTATTTTTTGATAGATTAGGTATATTAGGAGATAAATTAATAGCTGAAGAAAAAGAAGAAGAAAAGAAAGTTATTAAGCCTAAAGCTAAGCCTAATAGAGTAAAAAATATGAGTGAAGAAGAAAAGAAAAATCAATTATTAAAATAAAATTTTGAATAGGGGAAAAAATAATGGATTGGTTAAAGTTTATATATGATCTAATAGCTGTCTTTGGATTTTCTATATTGGGAATTATACTTATGGCTATAGGATATAAAGTTCTTGATTGGGTTGTACCAGCAGACTTTAACAAGGAATTAGAAAAGGGAAATTTAGCTGTTGGAATTGTTGTTGCTGGGTTACTTATTGGTATAGCTCTAATAATTGCGAGAGTTGTTGGGGTGTAAATATAAAAGAATTGTCATGTTACTAATTATATAAAATGGTACCTATAACATGGACACATAAAAAAAGAGTGTCTAGTTTATAGGTACTTTTTTATGTATAATTAAAATTATCTTGGAGGAAATAGTGGATATGAGTAAAATTAAATTTTC
>NZ_JAHLOD010000005.1 GCF_018917145.1 Clostridium bornimense | reverse complement strand
ATGATGAAGCATTAATTCACAAACATAAAAGGGCACTCGCACTAACTGGACGAAAACTTGTAAGATTGATTTTTTCATTGCTACGAAATAATCAACTCTATACCTCTAACGAGGTAGTTGATAAAGTAACAATTTAATAGTCACTTTTGCCGTTCGGTTCCCTGTAAAATTTTGGAATCAGAATGAGCTTTATTAAAGTTACCCTTTTTTTAATAAGACAAACTAGAAAATTTCCAATTTTAAAGTTTTTTTATCTTGACATATTACCAGTCGTCTTTCTCTAATTTTAAACTACATTTTCTATTCTACGCTTCTATAAATTACCTTGTCAAGTTTTTTTTGTAATTTAAAAGGTGCTGTATATTAATTATTGTAACAGCACCTTCTAATGGTTTATACAGCAACAATTTTATAACTATAAAAATTAAATTCTGTTTAATATCAAATAATAAGGTACATGGGAGATACAATTAAATAAATACTAAATGTATTTATAATAATATTAAACAAGATATTCTATAAATTCTTATAAATGGGTCTAAGAAAGAGTAATTCATAAACATTTTAAAATAGTTATTTCTAGTGCTATAATAAATCATCTTATTTTATTATAGCATAGAAAAAAATGTTTTACATAAAATAAAGTATTTTTGTATAGTTTTACAATTTTTTATTTTCTAAATGTGACTATATACAACAATATAAGTGTATTTTTTTATGCGTAATTCATATATATAAAATATTATTAAAATATTTTTTGTTTTTGATATATATATATATCAAAATTTGTTTTTTCTTTTATTTTATGTAGTTATTGTTAAAATTAAAGTTTTTTACTATATATCGATAATAAATTTAGGTACATATAATTTATATACGGGGGAGATATTATGGAAAGTTATAACTTATTAGAAAAAAACAACAGGAAAATAGATAAACAACTTTATAAGGTTTGTCTTATTTCATCAATAATGTTATTCTTAGATTTCATTTTTGTTTTATCTTACAAAGGTACAAAAATATTAAATTATAGAGATATGACGTTTTTTGTATCAAGTCTTATACTACTTTGTCCTATAATATATTACAAGCTTTCACTTGATAAAGAAAATTTTAAGAAAGTAGTTATCTATACTTTCAATTTTGCATGTATATTTGGTTATTTAACTATGTGGGTATTAATACCTTACTTATTAATTACACCACTTTTAATAGCTAGTCTATATTATGATAGCAAACTAGTTAAAAATCTATTGATATATGATGCAATACTAATGATTATATGTAATTTATTACAACCAATTTGTTTTGGTGAATATTCTCTTCACAGGTCTTATATGGAGGTTACCCATATTTCAGTGTATTTTACTATTCAATTAATTATTGTAGGAGCCTTAATTATATATAATACCGAAAATTCTAAAGAACTTTTATTTAAAAGTCTTGAGTCAAATAAAAATCTTGAATCTATGATTAGAAATACAAATGGGTTGATTACTACTCTTAATACTTCATTATCAGTTCTTAGTACTAGTGTTTCTGATTCTAAATGTTCAATGGAATATATTCGTAACACAATACAAGAAATATCATCTAACTCATACGATATACTAGATTCTGTTATTCTAACAGACGATTCAGTAAATGATATAATTTCAGATATTGATACTACTTTAAGCAAAAATGAAGAAATTCATTATTACAATTTAAAAATAACGAACATATCTAATAAGATAAAAGGTAAGTTCGATAATATATTACCTTACTTTAATAATATAAAGAAATCTATACAAAATTCTAAAGATAATATTGAATCTTTACAAGATAAAGCAGTGCTAGCTCTTGAGGCAATAAAACTAGATTCATTAGATACTAATAATGCTATAGAATATGGGAAAAGGGTCATGGAAATAACAGAAGAAATCAAATCTACTTTAAATCAAATTACTAAAGAATTTTTTGCTGTTATAAACGAGGTGGAGAAGTCTACTAATAGTTTTGATAAAGTTTTTTCTGTACAATACGAAATTATTAATCATTTATATGCTATACATGAAATAATGAACAACTTACATTCCAAAGGATTCCTGATAAAAGATAATATGAGTAACTTAAAAACAATGAATGAAAAGATAAATGAATCATTGATAAAAATTACTAAAAATATTGAAACATTAAGTTCTAATTTTTCTGATATATCAGATCAAGTAACCTATATAAATGATAATGCTAGAAAAATTGGAAATCATAAATTAATGAGAACTGTAAATTAAATTATATAGTTAATGGTGGTGTCGAAGAAATGAGTGTGACACCACCATTAAAGTTATTATATCAAATTTAATAACTTTAGTATATGAACAGCTATATTTCTTTCTTTTCCTTTGTATGGAAAACTATGAATATGGATAGCCGGATTAAAGTTTAATTCAATTATTGAATAGTTAGACTTAGCATTATTATAATCTTCAATAATCATATCTACACCACAAATTTTAGCCTTAACAGCTTTTGCAGAATTTACTGCTATTTCCTTAAATCTTTCATCTATTTCGTCTGTATAATCTATACTGTCACCACCAGTGCTAATATTGGAATTTTCTCTTAGGTAAACTACTTCTTTATCAGTAGGTACATAATCAAAATTCTTATTTTGTTGCGCTAGAAACAATTCTGCATTAGAATCTAATCTAATCTTTTCTAAAGGTGTTCTATATTTAATTCCTCTCAAGGAATCTTTATTTTTCTCTTCTACTAATTCTTTTATAGAGTGTTTGCCATCACCAATAACATTTGCAGGAACTCTATGTAATATTCCTACTACTTCATCACCAATTACTAAAAATCTATATTCTTTTCCTTTTATAAACTCTTCAATAAGTACTGTATCATCATGATTAAAAGCAATCTCTAAAGCCGTAACTAAATCTTTTCTATTTGCTCCTTCTGTAAATATACTTATTCCTGAACCAAAATTAGTAGACTTTGGCTTTACAACTATAGGCTTATTTACAAACTTTCTAGCAACATCATCAATATCATCTATAGATGTAATTTCAATTCCTTTAGGTACATTGATACCACTATCTTGTAATACCTTTTTTGTGACTACTTTATTTTCCATAATAAGAACTGATATATAGTTATCAGCTGCTGTTTTTGTTGCTTGTTTTACATATTGTTTTATTCCATTATTCTCTAGTAAAATAAAATTATCATTATTATCAATAACTTTGGTTATTATTCCTCGCTTAATTGCTTCTTTCATAAGTATTTGAGTAGATAATTCTAAATCTTTATATCCACATAAAGTAAATCTATTTTTATAAGCTAAACTCTTATATTTAAGTGATAAATTTAAATTAGCATTAACATATCCTTCTTTTTTAAACTTTTCTCCCATTCTATATGCATAAGTTAATTTACTATCTTTAATTCGATTTATAATATCATCAATAATTTTATCTTTACCTAAACATAATACATCATTTATCTTCTTAATTTTAATTAATATATCCATTGCCCATTTTTCTTTTGAAACAGACTTACCATTATTCTTTAAAACTACATCATTTTGACCATTGTTAGCAATGAGATTCTTATTTTCAAGAGCTTCTTTTTGCCAGTCTTCACAATAATATTCATCATCGAGTAATGAAAATATATTAAATATTTGTAAGAAGTATAAATCGTTTAATGCTATTCCGCCTTTTTCAAATGGATTTATATCAATGCTTCTGTATTCAATATAGTTAATTCCATCTTCTGTAAGAGACTTGAAAAGATCCTTATTATCTTTTGCCTTCAATCTTACAGGATTATACAACTCTTTATATGTATCTATTATCTTATCATCTATAAAAGACTGTATACTTGATATATATTCTTCAACAGTTTCATAACTTGGAAATAAATCGATTTTATTTTTATATCCACATTCACCATTTCTAAAAGATAATGCACCATTATTAGAAAAACTATCATGAGATAATTTTTCTAAATTCTTAACACATTCACATACATAGCTTTTATGTACAGCTGCAGTACCACCTAATATATAGATTAGCAACCAATTATATTTTATGTAACTTTTAGCAACTTTAAGATAAATGCTATTTTTGAATTCTTTAAAACTTATATTAGTATTATTAGTTTCATAAATTTTATATAAGAACTCCTCTGTAAATGAAAAATTGAAATGAATACCTGATATAAGTTGTTTTTTCCCACCATACTTTTCTAAAAGTCTTTCTCTATATCTAGTAGCATTTTCATCTTCGTCACCAAAGTTTGCAATTGGTATCTTTTTATTCTTTGATATAGCACATGGCATAGATTGTGGCCATAAATATTCATCACTTATTTCTGTAGCTACAATATCGTAAAGTGCATTTGTAAATTGGTATAACTCCTTAAGATCTTTAAAAGTAGGTGTTATAAGTTCAATTTGACTTTCTGAAAAATCTGTTGTTATATATGGATTTTTATTTTTATTCCCAAAAACTATTGGGTGTGGAGTAGAAGCTAAGTTTCCATCCTTGTCTATTCTTAGCATTTCACGCTCAATAGCATAATTTCCTGACAATAATTCTTTATTCGTAAACAATTCTTTGAATTTTTTTAACATTTGCTTTCACCTTTTCCATAATAAATAGCATTATTTTTATAAAATTAGCATTATATAAGTTATAGTTATCAATATTCTATTATATAGATACTTATCTATATATTATAAATGAAACTATGTTATTGTACAATAAATTAGATAAACCTTAACAATATGTTTCACAATTTATATGCAATCTATTCTAATAGATAGGCTTAAGGTTATAATAAAAAGTGTGATGATAATAATTTCTAATCTCATCACACGTAACATCTTAAACTTATGTATTATTTCTAAAGTATATCTAAATACAAATAAATTTTCTATATAGTATCTTTTAAAAACTTGTCTACTTCCATAATAGACCTTTTGAGCATATCGATACTAAGAAATACATCACAGCATTCTAGACTATGATTACCATTTTCTATTTTAATTACTTTTATATTTTCATCTTCAAACATTTTATCAATATGATACTTATTAATCATTGGGTCATTAGTACCTGTAATTACTAATGTTTTATAGTTTTCCTTATTTTCATATGTAGCATCAACTGGTGTTAGTAAAATATGTACTTGTTCAAAATCATCAAATTGATTACATATTCTTGTTATTACCACTGTTCCTATACTTTTTCCAATAAAAACAAGCTTTTTGTATCTTTTATTTAATATTGATTCAATAGCTTCTATAGTTTCTTTCAGTAAATTGCTAATTTCTTCATCATTATTTGTATCAAGAGGTTTTTTTGCTATTTGAAAACCATATTCGATAGAAAATATATCAAATCCTTTATTAATACATAGCTTAGATGTAAAATTCAATAAAGGCTTATCCTTTGTATAACCCATGCCAGGTAATATAATCGCTAAAATATCACTATTTTGATCTATTAATAAGTTTTCTAGTGATACACCCCAAGTAGAAGATATTTTTACAATTGTTCTTTCCATCTAAAACAACTCCTTAATTTAAAAAGGCTTATATGCAGTTAACTGAAATAAGCCTTTTTATCATTAAATCAATTATAGTATTTTTCTTACATAAAAACCATCATTATAGATATCTTTGTCGTATCTAATCTCAATATTGTCAATAATTTCTCTGTCTTCTTTACTAAAAACGAAGTTAATATCATTAATTTTTTCCACATCATCCTTTTTACCTTTAAAACTTATAGATATTTGATATGCAGGTTTGCCACATCCTCTAAAAGGCTTAATTCTAACATAATCAGCACTTGTGTCTTTTAATAATTTTAATAATGCTTCTTTTACTTTCTCATCAAATTTTATATTCAACATTATCCCCCCAATAAATTAATACTATTTAGGATATATCACATATTACATGAAATAGTATAATAATTTATAGCATGCTAGTATTATATAACTTGCTATTTATCCTTTTTCTCAACTTCTTTAAAATTTTCAAGTAGTTTACTATCGCTATTATATTTATCCATTACATATTCATCATATAATTGATCTTCATTTGAAAAATCATCATCAATTTTAAGATCTTTTAAATCTTTAGCTATATTTATTGATGACGGGTCACTTTCTTCCATATGACTCAAATTGTTTTTATGACTTTCTAGAATTTCTAATACTTTATGTTTTTCTTTCATTTTATATCACCTCTTATGAGGTTATTCTTTGTTAATTACCTGTCTTTTTATACTATATCACTTTATGCTCTAGATTATTCCCAATTAATAAACTTTTAACAAAACAAGCATCTTTTACTTTATTTTTATTGAATTAGTCTATTAATATAGTTAGTTTAATAAAATATATTGAAGTATTTATGGAGGTATATTATATTGACAAATAAGAAAGGCAAAGCTAAACCTAATAAACCTAAAAAAGTAACTGTTATAACTTCTGAAAAAAGAATAAAACCTAAGAAAGAAACTATACTTTTGGAAATAAGAAAAGACGAAATTTTAGGAGACTTTTATAACGGCTTTGAAGTTATAAAGCCTGTTAAACATTATGGCAAATACTATGTATTAGTAAAAAATAAATAGACAATTGAATAAAATAAGTATTTGTAGGGCAACAGGTATTATATACTATATTTTGTCTATGTTCTATTAAATACCTGTTCCCTAAATACTATATGATTATGCTACTGGAGCTTCTAATGCTATATTCACTTCCATTAGCATATCTTCTATTCCCATTTCTAAAGATAATACTTTATCAACATTTGTACTAACTGATACATCACCATGAATTAGTACTGGTGGTGAAATATCTATACCTATACCGCTATTTGCAAAATTTGTAGCAGCATTAGCTGTTAACATATTAATAAGTTCTGAAACAGCACTTTTAGACATTTCATCTAGAATATCTACAGGCATTCCCATCATCATTTTTGATGCAATACTTTTAGCATCATCTTCAGATAATAGGTAGATAATATTTCCTTTTATATCTCCTATTATACTTATAACTATACCTACTCCTTCTCCTTCAATTATTTTACCTTTTAGTGCCATTCCTTTTTTCTCTACATTATTTATGCCTAATTGAGGCATTATATTATTAAAAGCTTCTAATATCAAATTTATATGATTTGCATCCACAATTATCCCTCCTATTTTTGAATATATAATAATTATCGTGTAAATTTAAAGTTAACTTAATATTAATTAATATTAATTATTTTTTATTTACTTAATATAGAAAGAATACTATTGTTTTTTGTCATAGATTATTCATTTTGTGTTATATATTTTTCAACAACTTTTGAATTCTCACAGTAAAGATAACGTTTCCTATGCCCTATTATAGTAAATAATCTTATAAACAAATCAAATTTCAAATTAATTTCATCACCATTATACGCAAAAAACCAGTAGATTTGATCTACTGGCTTATAAAATTTATTTAATCCATTCAGTTATTAGTATCAGTGTTATCTTTATTACCATTAAAATATGCATCCATAACAGCATAATTAATTGATCCGTTTTCTTTACCAAAGTGACCATTAAATACTACGGATACCACAACTATTTCAGGATCTTCTACTGGTGCAAAAGTTGCAAGCCATCCATAAGCTTCTCTGTCATAACTTGCTTGATCATTATCAAAAGTAGCAGTACCAGTTTTACCAGCAACAGTTACTCCTAATTTGCTAAATATTCCATTTAATTCTGCATTTCCGCTGATAACTTGCTTAAGTCCCTCATTAATTGTACTCATTATTGATTTATCAAGATTAAGTTGATCTAATATTTCTGGTTGTTGTTCAAATACTACATTATCAGAAGCATCGGTGATTTTATCAAGTAAATGAACTTTATATCTTGTTCCCCCATTAGCATAAGTTGCATAAGCTGATGCTAATTCTAAAGGGGTTACGTTTGTAAGACCTTGCCCGATAGCTGCATTATATGAGTTGAATTTTGCAGTTATTTGAGAATACCCATTGGAAATAATTTGACCTTTCATAAAATCCATTAAAGATAAATACTCTGAATTAGAAATATTTCTTCCTTTATATAAAGGATCATTAGCATTCAATTTTTTAAATAACTTAGTTAAAACATTACTATCAAAGTTTCCTGTCTTAACTTGTCCAAGTATAACATCCCTTGCCTCTTCTCTTAACTTTTTAACATTATCACTTAATCCATCAGTTTTAAGTGATAAATCAAAATAAGGATAAGTATAACTATATTTTCCTTCTGTATATTTTCCAGTCTTTAATCTATTTACTATGTTAATGTAGATAAGAGGTGCTTGACTTTCTACTGCAGAGTAATGATTATAAACTTGACCAAAATTTTCACTTATTTCTATTCCTGTTGAAGTAATAGCATTTTTATTTTCAGGATCAGCTCCAATTCCAAATCTCCATGCATAAGCAGCAATACCATTTTCCGTATAATTAACTTTAAATTCGTCACTACTTTTAGCTTTATCAATATTAGCAAATTTTCCATAAAGAAGTCTTGAAGTTTCCATGAAATAAGCATTTGAAGATTTAGCTAACGCGCTTACAATATTCATATTCCCAAGATACCCGTCTTCAGGGAACGGTCTATTAAATCCATCACCATCATAATAGAAACCAGCATCTTTTACAGTAGAACTAGTAGTAATTACACCTTCATTTAAACCAGCATAAGCAGTAAATGTTTTAAAGGTAGATCCAGGTGGTATTAATGATTGAGTAGCGTAGTTAACCATTGGTTTTGCAATCATATCTTTTAAGTCTTCCCTTTGCTTATTTTCATTCATTGGAAAAAGACCATCAAGATACGTCATACCATTTAAACTGTTGCTCGGATCGCTTGTAACTATAGTTTTACCAGACCATCCTTTTTCTTTAATAAAGTTTTCGTAAAACTCATTAGTAAATCCGTAATATTCATTATACTTTTCTTTACTTAATCCATTAACTTCTGCAAAGTCATTAGGATCAAAAGTGGGTTGTGACACCATTGCAATTACTTCACCTGTCTTAGCGTTTAATGCTACAACGGCACCTCTATCAGGCATTGTAGTTTTACCAGTTGTTCTATTTGATCTAGGCTTTTTCATATTTTCTTCTAAAGCATTTTCGGCAGCTTCTTGTACTTTCCAATTCACAGTTAAATGAACATTTTGACCTTGATATGATTCTCTTTTTGCTAATTCAGATATAGCTCTACCAAATCTATTTACTTCTACTATTGATGCACCTTTAGAACCTCTTAATCTATCTTCAAAAGCTTCTTCTATTCCAGATGCACCTTTTGTATCCGTACTAGCATCATATCCTTTTTCTTCATTTTTCTTATCATCATTTACTTTAGAAACATATCCAATAAATGCTGCCCCCATTTTTTTGAATGGATAAACTCTTTGTGGCTTTGTTTCAATATTTATACCAGGCATTGTTTCTAATTGTTGTTCAAAGACAAAAGCAATATCTCTATCTAAACTTGAGGCAATTGTAACAGGTTTATAACCTTTATAACTTTGTAACTTTATTGCATACTTTACAACTACCATTCTTCTTTCATCTTCTTTTGAATATACACCTGTTGGTATATTATACATCTCTTTTGAAGTTAAAAAATCATATGTATCTTTTGCATTATATTTTTCAGCTTCTTTAATAATCTTTTTTGTTTGCTTATCATCTAACTTTGAATAATCTTCATCATACTTTTTATTTGCTAGATGATCCATAAGACTTATATCTATTTTAAACTGCCTTTCTTGAAGTTTACGTCCTTCATCGTCAACGGCATTAAATTGAAATTCATAATTATCTCCATTTAGTTTAATTGGAAAATCATCATCGATATCAAGGTTATTTTCTTGTAATATCTTAAAAACCTTTTTCATAGTGTCATAAAACTTATCTGTACTTTCTTCAGCTTCAGTAAAAGTAAGTGCAAACATTTGTTTATCATAAGCTAGTAACTGACCATCTTTTGAAATAATATTTCCCCTTGGAGCTTGTTCCTCCACAAGTCTATGAGAACCGCTTTTAGCACTTTCACTATAATATGTGTGATTACGAACTTGTAAATTAATAAGTCCCATTCCTATATATGCACATATTAGTACTACTGAAATTTTTAATGCTCCATATCGTGTTATAGATTTTTTGAATTTGTGTCCGTAATTATCATTTCTTATTCTATAACTATTTTTCACTTTAATTTCTCCTTATAGTATTTTTTGTTATAACAATAATATTATAACAATAATATGAAATTAATAGAATATAATTTTTATCATTTTTTGTAACTTACAAAGAAAGTGTTTTTACGAAACAAAGTAGTTCATTTTTTAGTAAAAAACTGCTCTATAGTGAACGCAACTAGTAAAAGTTATCAAAACTCCACAGTCAACTATACAAGATTAGATAACATTACAAATCCAGTTAGTACAATTCCAATATTCCTTTCCCATTTATTTCTATGTTTGGTGCCATCTATAATTAATACTATATCAATAATTAATGTTAATAATACCAATAAAATTATCATAAGACTCACTCCTATAAATCCATATATTTTATTAAAAATCATCTTATTCATATAGCAAGACTATCACTTGTTCTATATTTAATATAATTCTATTACCTTATTTGCAATACGTTCACCAAAAACTTCAAACATATATTTACTCTTTTCATAATTTTCTTTAGTTGCTACTGGTCCTAGATGTAAAAATGGTTGTCCTAAGGCTGAACCTCCGGAATATACCAACATTCCTTTTACCATTAAGTGATTTATAATAGTTAACATACCTGTCGCAGCTCCACCTTGAATATAGTCCGCAGTAGCGAATACTGCACCGATCTTTCCCTCAAGATTGTAGTTTCTTGATTCATCAAACCACTTTTTCATTTGCCAACAAGTATTCGCATAGTATATTGGTGTGCCAAAAACTACCGCTTTACTTTCATTCAAAAAATTTTCATCAATATTATTTATATCAAATACGCCTACTTCAATATTGTTAACATTTTTCATACCTTTTGCTACTATCTCGGCCATTTCTTTAGTTTTACCACTCTTGGTAAAATATAATATAGAAATTTTCATAATACATCCCCCTAAATATTGTATTTACTACTATAATTATATCACCTTGTTTAAATATTTTTTGTATTAGCTTAATTTTACAAAAGTAATATATTATAATTATAACAATGACTTTATACCTTAGGAGGATTTTTATGAAAAACAAAAGATTTTGTGGAAGCATCTTGCTTACTTTAACTGCTTTAATATGGGGAACTTCTTTTGTTGCTCAAAGTGTAAGCAACAATTATATTGGCTCTTTTACTTTTAATGCTATTAGATTTCTAATAGGAGGTATTGTGCTTATCCCAATAATATTTACTGTAAATAAGTTTAATAAAAAAGATGATAAAATTGATAAAAAACATGATTTATTTCTGGGTGGATTTTTATGTGGAATTGCTTTATTTATTGCCAGTACACTCCAACAATTTGGTATATCTTCAACATCAGTAGGTAAAGCAGGTTTCATAACTGCTCTTTACATAGTAATAGTTCCATTTCTAGGTGTATTCCTGAAAAAAAAGCTATCTTTTAAAACTTGTATTAGCATTTTAATTTCTATTATTGGACTGTACCTTCTATGTGTAAAAGAGAATTTTTCTATTGGAAAAGGAGATATACTAGTGCTTTGCTGTGCCTTTTTCTTTGCTATTCACATTCTTCTTATTGATTATTTTTCTTCCAAAATAGATAATGTTAAATTATCTTCTATACAATTTTTCGTAGCTGCCATTTTATCTATAATTTTTATGTGCATTTTTGAGAATCCTAAACTTTCTTCAATATTATCTGCATGGTTTCCAATATTATATGCTGGTATTCTTTCCTGTGGTGTAGCATATACCCTTCAGATTATTGGTCAAAAAAATACTGATCCAACGATAGCATCTTTATTACTTAGTTTAGAATCAGTTTTTGCTACTATATCAGGTTGGCTTATTCTTGGTCAATCCTTAACTTTTAGAGAACTTATAGGATGTATTTTAGTATTTACCGCAATTATATTGGCACAACTTCCTAATAAAAAAAAATATAGTCAATGACATATTTTTTATGCATTTAACATTAATTTAGTGTATTATAATTATGTTTGAAGAAATGGTGGTGAATTAATGAATAAGAAAAATAGAAAGAAAATGAGAAAATTTACTAAAGTAATTAAACGATTATTTCTTTTATTTTTAATATTAGTCTTAGTGGGCTTTGTATGGACTTATGTAAAATTATCATCTTTGAATAATGGTAATGAATCAACAGCTACAGCTAAAGCCAGTTTAAAAGATCCAATAAATATACTTATATATGGAATGGATAATGTGCCAGGTTCTCCAGCTAGTAGAACTGATACTATTATGATTATGCATTATGATCCAAAAACAAAAGATACCACTTTAGTTTCTTTACCAAGAGACACAAAAATTTCTCAAGATGTTTACGAGCCTCAAGTAATAGGAAGAACTGCAAAACTAACAGAAGTACATTATGATTCACAACTTGCTTATGATATTAATACTGCTCGTGATAACTTAATTAATACAGTAAAGAACTTTTTTGGAATTTATAATATAAATTATTATGTATCTATCGATTATAGTGGATTCTCATCAATCATTGATGCTATTGGTGGTGTAGACGTAGTACCAAAGTATAATATGAAATATCATGACCCTGTAGATAATTTAGTTATAGATTTTGATAAGGATAAAAAATATCATTTAAATGGCGAAGATGCACTAAAATTTGTTCGTTGGAGAAAAAATGATGCAGGTATTGATAGCGGCGCTGATGGTAGTGACTTAGGACGTATTGATAATCAACGGTATTTTATTGATTGTCTTATCAATGAACTATCTTCTCCATTAGGAATGATTAAAACGCCAATACTTATTAGTAAAGGCTGTCAATATGTAAAAACTGATCTTCCTGCTAACAAAATCCTTATATATGCTTTATCTATACTGAAATCTGGTAGCGATAGTTTAACTTCAGAAACACTAAAAGGAACAACAAAATATGTAGATGGAGCTGATTACTTTATTTATGATTCTACCGGGAATAAAGAAATTATTGATTTGCTAAATGATGGTGAAAGTGAAAGTACTGTAGACATAAATAAGGATAATATATCCATAAAAATCATAAATTGTGCTGGTGAAGATGGTTTAGCAGGAAAGTTAAAAGAAAAGCTTGCAAATAATTATGGATATAACCGAGATAATATCATAACAAAAACTGGTTCTTCTTTAGAAAAAACTAGTTCAATTATTGTAGATAGTAGTAGTTCAATCTCTGATTTTGATTCATTATGTGATGAAATAGGTATTGAAAATATATCCACTAAAAGCGGCTATGACAGTGACATTACAATTATCATAGGTAATGATTATTGATTGAAACTATATATTTCCCATAAATATACAAATGTTAAAACAAAAGGACATACGGCAACAGTAACTTTATATCACCTGCCTTATGCCCTTTTTTTATGTACTATATTCCTCAATCTTCAACATTCATATTTATTAATTCTACTTTACTGCTAATAATATAAATAAAGAATATTCCACAACTTCATCATCTATATTTTTCATTCCGTTATAAAATGTATATGATGTAACACTTTTAAAACCAACTTCTTTTATAATATCTCTTAACCATTTCTGATTAAATCCATTATGACCATTAAAATCTTTTTCATTTTTATGAAATCGTCCATCTTCTTCATTGAGGTCTACAATACATAAAGCCCCATCTTCATTTATTAGATTATATAACTTATTAATTAAATTCTTAACATCAACTATATGATGTAACGCCATTGAACTATAAATAATATCATACTTTTCCTTTATCGATACATTATTAATATCACAACATTTAGAGTTAATATTTTTTAAGCCTAAATTACAAATTTTCTTATTAACAATATCAATCATTTCTTCTGAGCTATCTATAAGCGTTATATTTTCCATTTTATCAACTAAGTTAAATGAAATAAGTCCTGTACCACATCCAAATTCCATTGCATTTTTTCTATCCAGTCCATTCAAGTTTGATAACATTTCTTCTGATATTATCTTTGCCCTTTTGATTCTTCTAGGAGTATCCCATTCCTTTGCAATATTATCAAAATACATCAATCCACATTCCTCTCAATAGCATTTTTTACTCTTTCTACAATCTTTTCTTTAATAGTAGTAGGCTGTAACACTGTAATGTATGATCCTAAACTTAGTATCTTGCGTATTATTTCTTCTTCCTGAAATGTATAATAATACAAGGTGATTTCATAAATATTATCTTTTAATATCTTACTAGTTCTTTCATAGGATGCAAAGGTCATAAAACATCTTTCCATTGCTTGACGTTGATCTTTTACTTGAAAAATAATAGGCTCCCTACAACGTTTATCTTTTCTTAATTTCTTATATATTTCTCCTCTTTCTAATTTACACTCATTATTATTTGCAATTCTTATATTAGACATAGATGAAAGATTAACAATAACTACTCTTTCTTCCTCAATGTAATACATGGCTATTCTCAATACATTACTTCTTATGTCATATTCTATTTTAAGAGGCATAGCTCTCTTATTTTTACAGCTTTTATTATCATATATTATTTCTTTATTGTTTTTTATAGCGTTTAATAAAACATTAAAATTTTCAATAGGATATTTACTTTTAAAAGTATCCTCTATGTTAGTTTTTTCAATTATAGAGGTAATATCAATTTCTTCATCGATATCTAATTCTTTATCTAGTTTTCTTGCTAAGTCTTCTCCTAACAATTCTCTACACACCGTATCCTTTAACATTTCATTTATCCATATCTTCTCAACTCTTGTAAATCGTATAGGAACTTTTCCTCCTACAGAGTAAAACTTATCTTCTTTCTTTTCTAATAGATTAAAATTATCATTACTTTCATATTGATTCAGCATTAATCCTTGAAAAGATTGTTGATTTTTACCGATGACTTTTTCATCATATTCTCCATCATTAATAATCTCAATTATTTTCTCTTCTTCTAATCCAGATACTGATGAATTTAATATTTTAGTTATTAACGAAAAATATCTGTTTTTACTTTCTTCAAATAGCTCCATAATTTTTTAATACCTCTATCCAATCATATTTAATCTTCTTTTTAAGCCATTTAGGTTCTAATATAGTGATATAACCACAATATTCACGAAACCAAGGTATCATTTCCCATGAATCATTAACTTCTAAATTAAAATAGTATTTTCCTTCAATAACTTCCATTTTATAATTTATCAGTTCACTTTTTATTTTATTCAATATATACTTTTCTTCACTTTTAACATTTACAACAAAACGTAGTTTCTCATAGCATCCATCTCTATTATTAGGAACGGCAGACCAACTTTTATTCATTGTTTTTTTATATAATTCATCTTTATTAATTATTTTTTGATCACCTTTTACAATCTTTAAATCCGATATTCTATCCATTCTAATATTTATACATTTACTTTTGTTATTAAAAGCTATTATATATAATCGTCCTTGCTTTGTATCATATCGTATTTTATATGGATATAATATTTCTTCTTTATCAGTATTTCTTCTTTTTATTGTAGACTTGTACTTTATTCCAAAGCCTTTACTGATAGCTTTAATAATATTCCATAATATCTCTTCTTCTATAATTGGATGGCAATGAAGATTTTTATACTGAAATATTTCTTTAAAATCCATAGCAAGTTTTCTTTCCTGAACTATATATTTCTTTAAAGTTTCCTCCACATAATAACCAGCTACAATAGGCATTTTTATGTTTTTATACAAACTTATAACATAATATAGTCTCTCTAACTCATCTTCTGAAAGAGATTTTAATACATCATTTGCAATAGAGTAAAAATGTGTTCTACCTACCTTTTCTATCTTTATAATACCCAGTTTTTCTGACATCTCTCTCAATTTTCTTTCTATAGTTTTACTTGAAATATTATCTATACTCCAACGAGAACTTAGATTATTTTCTATATCATTTAAAGCCTTTTTATTATCATCAATAATTGATAGTATATAAAAATATAATAGCAAAGATGTTTTTGTAAAGCTTTTATTATAATAAGTATTTACTAGAAAATTTTTGTTGTTAGTTATTGGATCGTAGCTCAAATTTAAAAGTTTATTCCTTCCATCCTTATCTATTTTTATAAAGTCCTTTTCTATATATTGACGTATTCTTCTTAGTTCATAACTTATCTTCCTAGAACTTAATGTAGTTTTTTCCTCAAGTCCATCTAAAGAAAAACATCCATACAAAAATATACTTCTAAGAATAACTCTTATATTATCATAATGCTTTATAAAATCGCTGAACATATAGTACTCCTCTTTTCAATCTATGAAACTTAGATATATACATTAACATAATTATACAACGCCTTAACCATATTGTGGATTCTCGTAAAGTTTTTCACCTAAAAATATACTATTTGCTTGCCTTAAAATTATAGACAGGTTTTATTATTTCAATGTCTTTAACAGTTTCATCAAGATATTTTAAAATCTCATCCATTGACTTATAAGCCATCGGTGCTTCATCCAGAGTATATTCATTTATTGATGTAGTATATATACCTTCCATGGATCTCTCAAACTCTTCTAAAGATAATACTTCTTTAGCCTTCTTTCTACTAAAAACCCTTCCAGCTCCATGAGGGGCAGAATAATTCCACTGTTCATTTCCTTTTCCTTTGCAAAGTATACTTCCATCACGCATATTAATTGGAATTAATAACTTCTCATTTTCATAGGCAGATATACTACCTTTTCTTATAATATTATCTTTAAAATTAATATAGTTATGAACAGTATGAAAGAACTCAAAATCATCTAATTTCATATTAAAAAGTCTATCTAAAATAATATTAGCTATTGTTTCTCTATTAAGTGTTGCATATTCTTGACAAATTTTCATATCATGTAGATACTCTTCACGATATTTTCCTGTTAAAAAACATAAATCTTTTGGATATTTTGGCATCAAATCTAAATATTCTTTTTGTAACTCTTTTAGTGCACTTTGTATCTCCTTTCTTCTCCCTTCTGACTTATATTTTAATATTAATTCATCACGGTCTTTAAAATATTTCTCCTTGCCACTGCATAAATCTATAGCTAATGATTGATAATATTCTGCCACTTGCTTACCAAGATTTCTACTTCCAGAATGAATTACTAAAAAATACTCTCCTTTATCATTTTTATCTATCTCTAAAAAATGATTTCCTCCACCTAAAGATCCAATAGCTCTTTCGATACGGCGTGTTTTATTAATTTCTCTAATACATTTAAGAGATGCCAATTTTGGAAAGTTTGTTACCTTTCCTTGATGCACTTCAATTCCACATGGTATATATTTTCTTATTATTTCATCTAACTTTCTAAAGTTAATATCCACTTTTCCTAATTCAACAGTTAACATACCACACCCAATATCAACACCAACTATATTCGGAATAACTTTATCGCCTAAATTTGCAGTAAAACCAATAACACATCCAGCACCAGCATGGGTATCTGGCATTATTCTTATTTTACTTCCTTGTACAAAACTTTGATCACATAATGTTTTTATTTGACTTTTCGCTTCTTCTTCTATCGTGTCTGTAAAAACTAATGCGTCACTATACTGTCCTTTTATTTCTATCATTATAATTCACCTTTCCTCTGTTAAGTTATATTTTAGAATATATTGTATCAATATTACAGACAAAAACATTGCAATATTTAATAATTAGTTTTATTAGTAATATAATAAATAGGAACATCTGTTTGCATATCGATGTATTTAGTGGTAGAATTTATAAATGAATAAATGATTTTCCAAGAAAAAGTATAAAAGGTGAATTTATAAAATTCACCTTTTATACCATATCTATTTTTCTGTATTTTTTGATGGATCTGAAATATAAATAGTTTGACTTGGAAATGCAATTTCTACGCCTTCACTTTCTAATATCTTCATAATTGCTATATTAATCTTTTCTTTTTCTGCTAAATATTCAACCCATTCACTTTTATTAATATAAAAATTTAAAAATATATTCAAGCTACTATCACCAAAACTATCAAAATGACATATTATAGAGTCATTGTCTACTTCCTTACTTTTATATAACATATCCCTTATTTTATCTACTACAATTGTAATTTTGCTAATCTCAGTTTCATATGATATACCAACAGTAAATGTTGCTCTTCTAGAATCACGTCTTGAATAGTTAATGACTGGATTACTTGACAGTTTTGAATTTGGTACTGTAATTATTGCTTTATCAAAACTTCTTATTTTTGTTGTTCTAAAAGATATATCTTCTACTATTCCAACACCAAAGTCTGTTTCTATATAATCACCAATAGAAAATGGTCTATCCGCTATAATAATCAATCCGCTAAATACATTAGTAAGATAATCTTTTGCAGCTAAAGCTATAACTGCTGAAAAAACACCAAAACTTGCAACAACTACACTTATATCGTAATTCCATGTTTGAAGTATTAAAGTAGCTCCAATTATCAACACAATAAGCTTCATTAATCTTGAAATTAAAACGCTGGCACCTTTATCAAGATTAAAGTTAAATATTCCTTCTGCACGTTCTAAAATAATGGAATTAACATCACAAAGATTCTGACCTGCCCACACAAATATACAAATATTAATGCTTATATATACTTTATTAAAAATATTACGTTTTATATAATCAAAGGTAAATGGAAATATGTATAGTGCAACAAATACACCAAACACTAAAACAATAAATATTAATGGTTTTTCTATTGCGGAAACTACCTTCTCCTTTATTCCAAGTCTAGATCTACTAGGAAATTTTAAGATAATTTTAAGAACCAATTTTACTACAAATTTACTTAACGCTAATGATACTATAAGTATTAAAATAGAAATTAATATATTTATATTTTCTCTTGAAAATAAAAAGTCAATAATATCCATCATGAAAATTCTTATCCTCCTTAGAAATCTTAATGATTTCACAATTCAACTTTTCTTAAGTGTATCTAATTTATTGTCATAATCAACACTACAATCCCCATATTCATGACCATCCATCATAATTTCACTAATCTTTATTTTATCCATAGGTTTCGGATAAAATCATCTATCCATTAATTAAACTATTCTATATACAATTTTATATTTTCACCATCTAAGTCCTTAAATTTTTGACGATTTTACACGACTCCTTACTTAGACTGAGATTGCATAATGTTTGCTGGATTTCTTGTTTGCAACCATATCTCTCCAGGTCCTTGAAATTTACATACCAATCCTTCGCCACCAGCTATTGATCCAAAGAAACCTGTCGCTAGTTCTGTAGTATATCTTAAGTTGCTATCCCATAATACTAAATGATTTGAATCAACAATATATGTTTCTCCATCATAAAGTGTTTTCTTATGAATAGCACCATATGAACTTATAAAAAGTGTACCCTGTCCCATAGCCTCCATTTGTATTAATCCTTCACCTGATAACATTCCATTAAGTCCACCTGATTTAGTTCTAACTTCAATTTCTGATGTAGAAGCTAGAAAACTGGATTTACCTAATCTATAAGTTTTACTTCCATCCATTTCTATTATTTCAATATCTCCAAGAAATTGAGGAGCTAATAGTAACTCACCGTCTGCCTTCGCGGTAAAATGTTGTATAAACATTGATTCTCCTGAAAACAGTCTACCTAAAGTTTTACCTAACCCTCCTGTTTTAGCTTTAATATCAAATACATCACTCATAGATACCATAGCTCCGGCTTCTACTGTGTACTTATCCCCGATTTTTGCATTAATTTTTAATACTTTATTTGTATTTCCATACATCAGTTGAAATTTCTCTTCCATTAATAATTAACCCCCTTTTGTATATTATATCATGTAAATTACTTCCTGAAAAAACTAATTATAAAAGCGGTTCCTTTTCCTTCCTCGCTTTCAACTTTAATTTCCCCATCTTGTCCTTCTATTATAGTCTTAGCTAAAGATAACCCTATACCAATACTTTTAGGATCTTTACTACCTTCGCCTTTATAAAACCTTTTAAAAATGTTCTTTTGCATTTCCTTAGGTATACCTTTACCATTGTCTCTAATATAAACTTTAGTAATTAATTTGCCATTTTCAACTTCAATTTCTATTTTTCCACCTTCTTTTGTATTTTCAACAGCATTTTTAATAATATTAGTAAAAGCCTCTGCAAGCCAATCTTTATCATGAAGTACCATTGATTGTACATCTCCGGAAACTATAATTTCTTGATTTTTATTCTTTATAGTTTCTTTAAGTGGTGAAATTGCAAGTTTTATTGTATCTTCTAGCGATTCTAATTCTCTATGAAAAACTACAGCTCCAGCTTCTAATCTACCTACTTTAAGTAAATTCATAATAAGCCATTCCATCCTGCTAAGTTGTTCATCACACTTATTTAGAAAATTTACTCTATCAGTATACGGCATATCTTCATTTTCTTTTAATAAGTCATTTAACATTATTAGTGATGCTAGTGGCGTTTTTAATTGATGTGAAATATCAGAAAGATAATCCTTTAGGTTTTCCTTTTCCTTTGTTAATAAATTTATAGAATTATTTACTCTCTCACCCATATAATTTAATGATGAAATTAATATTGCCATATCACCTTCATCGTAATTACCATCAATACTTTTATACTCTCCATAAGACATAGCTGAAACTCTATTTACTATTTCATTCATATTAATATAAATTCTTTTAAGCTCCTTTATGTAAAATAAATATAAAAGACTTAAAAAAAGAATAAAAACTGTCCCAAATATAATAAATAGTTTCTTTTCTAAATAATTGCCTACCTCATTTGTACCTTTGGACATTTCTTCACTGTAACCATAACTTCTAAGTAACTTTTTTGCTTCATTAAACTCATCTTTATTATGTTTTTTAGGTAATTCTTTTATAATATCAGCTACATCTATATCCTTATTAAACTTTGAAATAATAATTGTATTATTCTCAATAATTTTTCTATTAATATCTTTAGTTATTAAAATAGCACTAGCACCAATAACTATAATAGATATTACTAATAAATAAAAATATTTTTTTGTTATTCTTCTTACTTCTGGATTCCTATACAGTGCCTTAATGCTCATATTAACTTTCATCACCAATCCATCTATAACCAATACCACGAACAGTTTCTATATAAGTTATAGTATCATCTTCACCTAACTTTTCTCTAAGTCTTTTTATATACACATTTAAAGTCTTTTCTTCAACAAAGTTTCCTTCCACATCCCAAAGCTTTTCTAAAAGCTGCTTCCTTGTTAATACATTACCCTTATTTTCTATAAGCATTAACATAAGTTTATATTCTATTGAAGTTAATTGTAATTTATATTTTCCCTTATACACTTCATATTTTAACGGCAATACAACCAAATCTTTACATACTATTTTATTAGTAATATCCTTATTGAAACTTTTTCTTCTAACTACTGCATTTATTCTAGCTATAAGTTCCCTTACTCTTATAGGTTTGGTTAAATAATCATCTGCACCAAGATCCAGTCCTAAGACAACATTTACTTCTTCATCACATGCTGTTAAAAATATAATTGGTATATCACTTTTACCTCTTATTTCTTTGCAAAATTCATAACCATTACCATCTGGTAATGCTACATCAAGTAAAATAAGATCCAAACTTTCAGAACTTTCTATACTTCTTGCAGAACTTAATTTATTTGCAACAGCAACGTCATGTCCTTCATTTTTTAATGAATATTCTATTCCCATTGATAAAGTTTCATCATCTTCAATTAACAAAATTTTCATACATTCACCTCATTTATATTATAAAGCATATACTAAAGGGCTGCAAAATTTTGCAGCCCTTTTCCTTATTATTCATCGTCGCTTATTCCTTCAACTACTGTTAATTTACTTAACCTTTTCAATGGTATTAATGTAGACAAATATGTTACTAATATTGCCACAACTATTGAAAGTGAAAAAACTAAATATGGGAACTTAAAAGTAAAATCACCTAATTCACTACCAGAATTAATCATCATCTTACTAAGAATTACTGATAATATTCCACCAACTATAGCTGAAATTATACCATATAATGTTCCTTCTAAAATCACTGTTTTCTTTAATTGCTTTTCAGTCATTCCCATAGCTTTTAATGTTGCAAATTCCTTTTTTCTCAATAATAAATTAGTCGAAATAGTATTAAAAATATTTACTACAGATATTATTGTTATTATTATAATAAAGCAATATACGAAAAACTCAACTTGGTTATATACACCATTTATTTCATCTATCTCTGAACCGAAATCACTGTAATTGAATTTGTCTGAATTTTTATCAAAATATTCTATTGCATTAGCTCTATTTTTTTCATTATCAAACTTAAATCTAATATCATTATAATTAACTTTTTCAAAAGTATTATCATAAACGTCTTTCAGACAATACAACCCTATCCCAGATTCTTCATAAGATCCCATAAATGGATCTTTGTTTAATATAGCAACTACTGTAACTTCAACATAATTATTCTCAATTTCATTCTTTATAGTATTATCATCTTTACCATTTACGTCAACTTGTTCATATATCTTAATTTTATCTCCAACTTTATAGTTAGTTCTACGAATAACTTTCTTATCTCCATTTTTATCTCTAGAACTATATCCATCAACTAAAATTACACCATTATCTTTTAATTTATTATAATCAATTTCTCCATCTACAACATAATCTTTTGCTAAATTCAATTCTTTACTACCTTCACAAGCATTAATATCAAATAATAAATGACCAAAACCATATTTACTATATATACTACTTAATTCCTCATCTTTATTTACAAACTTATCAATAGGAATTAACTTTCCTTCCGCTCTGTTAAATATTTTATAAATAGAAGAGTAAGATATATCTTTTTCTAGTTCATTTATTTCCTCAGTGGTGAAATAATCATTACCTAATCTTGTAACTGAAGAATCAAAAGCTATCCGCATAAATTGATCCTGAGTAAGTTGTTTTGCAAAATACATAAAATTATAGAATACATTAAATATCACTATTGATATAGTTAAAGCTAATAAAGTAACTATAAATCTCATAGGAGTTCTTCTTATATTTTTATATGCCATACTTCCTTCAATACCAAAAACCTTAGTAATTATTCTGGCTTTTCTTCTTTTAATTTTTCCAATGCTAATTTCACTCTTATTTTTCATTGCATCCACTGCAGTGATTTTCTTTACCTTTTTTACTGGAGCAAGCAATGATAAAAAGATTGTAATAGCTACTAAAATTGCTGTAACTAATATAATTACAGGATAAAAATTTATTGTAAGCTTAGTTAACATAACGTTATCACCTAGGAATATTTTTATTCCAAACTTTAAAGAAAAGAATCCTATAATTACACCAATTGGTAGAGCACAAAGCCCCATTATTGCTCCTTCTTTATAAACAATTCTTTTTATTTGCTTATTTGTAGCACCCATAGCTTTTAATATTCCAAAGTATCTAATTCTCTCAATTACAGACATATTAAATGAATTATATATAACTGTCATAGTACACACCATTATTATTGCAATTACAAATATAGCAATATTCTTAATTCCTCTATTTGTATAGCTATTTCCACCATTACCTGTTAGATATAGTAATTGACTATTATCATTTTTGGTTCCTTCTTTTATTTCTACATTTGCATCCTTTAATACTTTATTTATTATCTTTTGTTTGTTTTTTTCACTTTTTAAATTAACATATACAGTATATTCATCTTCCTTATTTATCTTATCTAAATATCCACTAACATATAGTAGATTATCATTATTGCTACTAAAACCATCTAATTTAACAATACCTACTACCTTAAAGTCTTTTTCTACTCCTTCTTCGCTTTTACCCTTTAGAGTATCACCAACATTAACATTAAGCTTTTTCTTTGTCATTGAATCAATGACTATTTCATTATTACTTTTAGGAAAACTTCCTTCTACTATTTTTCCACCATAAATTTTATCGTAATAGCCCTTATCACCATAATTACCAACTACAATTTTATATTTACTATTTTCTATACTATATTGAATTTCACTATCTTGTACTACTTCACTATTTTTTATTTCTACGTTATTTATTACCTTCTCCGCTTCATTACCTGAAATATCAAGCATAAATTCAAAATCTGCAGCTTCTCTTTCACGATCTATCATTGAATCCCTAAAACTTAATATAAATGTACCAATCGCAAAAATTAAAATAGTTGCTAGTGTAATACCCAATATCGTTAAAGTTGTTCTCTTTTTATTTTCTTTCATATATCTATAAGATATATCACTATAGTTTTTCATAAAAACCACCTCCTATTCTACTACTTTTCCATCGGCAATTTTTATGATTCTGTCAGCATTTTCAGCTATTCCCAAGTCATGTGTTATTACTATTGCAGTTTGATTATATTTTCTTATAGAAAACTTAAGCATCTCCATAATTTCTTTTGAAGTCTCACTATCAAGATTTCCTGTAGGCTCATCAGCTAAAACTATAGACGGCTTATTTATTAATGCCCTAGCAATTGCTACCCTTTGTTGTTGCCCTCCAGATAATTGTGATGGTAAATGATTTTCTCTATTTTCAAGACCTAATGTTCTTATTAAATCCTTATAGTACTCTTCATCAACTTTTCTGTGATCTAATAACGCTGGCATCTTTATATTTTCTTCCACTGTTAATACAGGAATTAAATTAAAAGATTGAAAAACAAATCCTATCTTTCTTCTTCTAAATATAGCAAGTTCATTTTCCTTTAAACTATAAATATCAGCACTTTCTATTAAAACTTTACCCTCTGTTGGTCTATCTACGCCCCCTAATTGATGAAGTAATGTACTTTTACCAGATCCACTAGTTCCTATTATTGCAACAAATTCTCCTTTTTCTACTTTTATATTAACATTACTCAATGCTTTAACTAAGTTGTCCTTTTTACCATAAGTTTTTCCTAGATTCTTTGTTTCTATTACTATCATGTTTTTACCCCTCTCATTTATCTTATGTTATTATAATATATCTTCTTTATTACTGTAAGATTAAAGGGATTATTACAAATTTGTAATAATCCCTTTTTATTAATTTAATAGTTCCCCTACTGTAACTATTTCATAACCTTGATTTTGTAAGTTTTCAATAACTCTTGGTAACGCCTCAGCTGTATGTTTCCCGTCTAATATATGTAGTAATGTTATTCCACCACTTTTGCTGTTATTAATCATATAATCTACAATTTCATCACTACTTACGTTAGCCTCCCAATCCTTAGGATCTATACCATAAAGAACTATATCCTTATAACCACAACTAGCTATAGTTTGTCCAACTTCTTCATCAATTATGCCTCTTGGAGTCCTTAAATACTTACTAGGTTCTTTATTAATAGCTTTAGCTATAACTTGATACCCTTTGTTAATTTCCTTTTTCAACTCCTCTGAACTTATAGTATTTACATCCTTGTGACTATAAGTATGATTTGCAATTTCATGACCTCTCTGAGATATTGTATAAGCTAAGCTAGGATTTTCTTCCACTCCTTCACCTATTAAAAAAAATGTAGATTTTATATTATATCTATCAAGAATATCTAATATCTCATCAACAGTATCATCACTTGCCCAATCGTCAAAAGTTAAAGCTATTTTCTTTTCATCTGTTTTATAATCTTTAATAATATTGTATTGATTACAAGGTACATCTATTTGCTTTTTAGGTTTATATTGTTCAACTTTTCTTTTTTCATACAAATCAATTAAATCATCTAAAGAAATTGCTTTATAAGATTTTTCTTTTATTTTTTCAGCAAAATAACTAATGTACTTATATAAATCTGGATTAGAATCTAAGTCTAAAAGTACTAAATTACCACGCTTTCTTTTTTCAAGAAACATTTTTCCTAAGTACTGTTCATCTTCATTAGATAAATCAGTAAATCTTATTGTAGGATTAATGATATATTTATATCCGCAATCCTTAGCAACATCTTTTACTTTTTTATTTATATTATCTTTTCCAACTCTAAGATACTTACACTTTTCTTTTAATACCTTTTCTATTGCTTCTCCTGATCTTTCTATTTCTTTAACTTTATTTTTATAACTTTCTTTTGTTAAGTCAGCACTTGTTAAAGTACTATTTTCAATTTTGTGACCATCGCTTATTATTGCTTTTGCTAGATTACTTTCTTCACTAACTTTAATTCCAGATGCAAAGAAAGTAACTTTTAGGTTATTATTCTTTAACTCTTTTAGTAGCTTTGACAATGAGTCTTCATTTCCCATCCCTTGGATAACTATACTAATAACTTTTTTATCAGTTATTGCACAAGATATTTCATCACAATTAGAAACTTTTATATTTTTATCAACTTTACTAATAACATTTTTACTTACATTTGTAACTTTATCATCCTTAAGAGGATACTTATCTTTTGAACAAGATGTTAATATCATTGTAACTATCATAGATATAACTATAATAGACACTAGTTTTTTATTTTTCATACTTTCTCCTCTTTTAAATATTTCCTCCTAATCTCCATATAGAAAATTTATATATACCTTTTGACTTAGCTATATTCATCCATGACTTTATAGTTTCATCATCTGAATACCATACTTCACAAAAATTATTTTTTTCATCTCTATAGCTAAAAGTTAATGCATCACTTTCTTTAGCCCTAGTAATATCTACAGAATTCCCATTCCTTATTTGGGTAATATCATTTCTACTTAAGGACTTATATTCTCCATTGTCTAGCCATTCTGCACCACTTAATGAAAAAGCTAATTGCAAGTTCTCAAGTTTACCTTTAAATTTATTGCATACGCTTTCTACATAATCTTTGTCAGCTTTAGGACCAGGTTTTGTTTTATTACCATAAAGATTGTACACCATAACTATATATTCATATTCAGTAGGAAACTTTAACTTATTAACTGGAGCTGATGATTGTAATACCACCCTTAACTTTTTACCTTTGTTAGCTAATTTAGTTCCCACTTCGTCAATAAAAGATATATATTTCTTCCAATCACTATCTTGGATTTTTTCATAGTCCAACTCAATTCCTTCAATGATTTTGTCATCTGCAAGATTCAATAGTTCTGCAATATGCCTTTCTTTTTTATCGTTACTATTTAAAATACTATGAATTACATCACTATCTTTTTCTATAGAGTTATCTTCGTTAATAACATCATTCACTACTGTAATATATAATTTGTCATATTCCTTCGCCAAAGTATCTATATTGCTTGAAAAACTTTCATTCTTATATAGTAAACCATCTTTATTAAAGTACACTCCAAAATACGAAAGATTATCCAAATGATGTGAAGAATTTCTTGCTTCCTCAATTCCCCCTTGAAAATCCCAATCAACAATCCAGCCATGGAAGGTTACTTTTCCGTTACTTTTATTAAGATTACAGCCTATTATAGTAATAAATAATGCTATACATAAAACAAGTCCGATAAATCTTTTCATATTACTCCTTATTGCTATCTATTGATTCATTAATTTTTTTTAGTAGCTGATCTCCTGACCACCCTTTTTCAACTCTTATTCTTGTTAAATCATACTTAGATTGATTTTTAGTATTATAACAATCCCCTGTTCTATTAATAACAATATCAAAATACTTTTCTATATTTTCTTCGTTTACCCTTTCCACAGAATCTGTAACTTTGTAGAACAGTTTATCTGAAGGCATTATCATATAACATTTAGGCATACCATTTAAAACTTTATTGTATATTTTATTCATTTCATCATAGTCCCAATTTATTCTCTTTCTCATTTCGTCTTCTGTCTCAATAGGGACATTATCACCATCTCTTAAATAATCCATTAAATAATGATTATATGTGGATTTTTTAGTATCAACACTATTAGAATCAGTATCCTTTCCTTGTACATTTATATATTGAAATCTATATCCACTAGTACCAATATCAAAGTAATCATCATTCTTCAGTTTCTTCAAATCTGATGTGGTTAAATAACTTCTATTTCTACTTGATAAATATCCAGCATAATTCATCGTTATTGCCTTATAATTATATTTTTGCAATACCTTTTTTGTCATTTTTGTAGAAACTTTTGTACCATCTTCGAATACTAAAAATAGCGCTTTATCTGGTAATTTTCCATCATGTTCATAGTAATTTATCACATCATCAATACCTATAGTCACATAACCATCTTTATAAAGAGCACCCAATTGATCCCTAAGCTTTTCTTCTGATATATTCTTTTTCCCATCGCCTAATGATGAATAAGAAATCATAACAAAGCCATCTTCTTGATTCCACAACTTTTTATTAGGTTTTTTATATTTTTCATTAAATAAAACTTGTGAAAATGCACATACTACTACAAAAACGCATATTAACGATTCTAATATTGTTCTAAAAACTTTTCTTTTTTCTTTCCCCTTAACATACTGATTTATAGTTAAATTATCTTTTTTCACAATTAACTCCTCACTAACTATTATTCATTGATACTTGCTGATACCTTAGTTTTCTTACTCTTTCTCTTTTCCTTCTTCGCTTTAGCTTCTAAATCTTCCTTAGTATCTCTAGTTCCCCAAGTAGACTTCCAAAAAGTCACACACGCTATAGGCATTTGCCATATCAAAATAAGTTCATAAAAGATACAAAACCAAATTCCATAAAGCCAGACGGAACTTTTTCTGAACCATAAATACACAAAGCTCATTAAAAAGCTCATTAATACTATTCCTAGTAAAAACACTAAAGGAGTTATTTGATAATATATTGGTATATAAATAAAATTATATAAGAATATTATTGGAGCTAAAATAGGCACTAAAAATCCTGCATAAAAGGATATTGCTTGAAAAGGTTCCTTTTTCCACATAAAACTACCTGCTCGCAAGGATTCTCTAAGCCATGATCTTTTCCATCTCATTTGTTGTTTTAGAAAAACCTTAAATTTAGACGGAACTATTGTCGTACATATTGCATTATCTTGATATACTGTTCTGTGCTCCTTTAATATAAAATTTGTCATACTTCTATCATCACCAAAAGTAGCTGGTTGTCCAAAAAACTTTTGATTGAGCCAATCCTCTTTATACTTTTCAACTAACTCCTTCCTATAACAAGAAAGTGGTCCTGATAAACATGTTACTGCATCAAAAATTGATTCAGCAGCTTTTATTATACGAAAAGAAATGTAATATCTTACAGCTTGCATTTTAGTAATATAATTTGTCCATGTATTTTCAACATCTGTTCTTCCTGTTACACCGCCGACCTTTGGATCTACAAATGGTTTTACAATATTTTTAATAGCATCAGGTTTTAAAAAGCTATCAGAGTCTACAAAAGTTACATAATTATGAGAAGCTACCTCTACACCTTTTACTAAAGCTATACGCTTTCCACCATTTTGTTTCAAAGGTAAAAGTCTTACTCTTTTTGCAATATTATATTGAGGATATTTATTTTTCAATTCTTCAATAGTTTCTTTAATTCTTTCGACGGAATTATCATTTGAGCAATCATCAACTATAATAACTTCTAACTTGTCCATCGGATAATCTTGATCTACACAACTAGTTATAGTTTTGTGTATCCATCTTTCCTCATTAAAACAAGGAATTATAATTGAAACCTCTGGTGTAAAATCAAATTCAGCCGTTACAGGCTTGTACGCACCTCCAAAAATATATCTAGTAACTAAATATAGTGCAGTTATCAGACTATATCCATATAAAACTGGCTGATAAGAAAAGAATTTAATGCTCTCAAATCTCATAAATACAATATTAGCGATTATTAATATTGTGAAAATACTGGAAATCACCAAATTAATTGGCCATTTTCTTTTAGAAAAATATGATTTCAATGTATTCTCAAATAGAAATTCTACATACCTATATTCTTTACTGCTATTTTCATCATTAATCATTGCAATTGCTCTAATCTTGACCCTTCCTTCAAATCCTTCTGGCATATTTCCTTCACTTAAATTAAATTTTAACAATAAAGAATCTTTTCTCTTTATTTGGGCAATGTCATCTTTTTTTAGTTTTATAACAACTCTCTTGTAAGATATTTCTAAAATTTCTCCTCTAATTATTTCCTTTTCTCTAGTTTTAATTTTTACACTTATAGGATCATGACAAATATACATATCGCTACTGTCTTCCCACTTATTAATGTTACATTTTAACTTTTTAACATTTTCTTCATTATCCAGAATATGATTTAAAACTATACCGCCCTCCTTAGGCTTTAAATAAATTTCTTCTTCGTTTTTCTTCTTAGTAAGTATTTTCTTCACCCCATCTCCCTTTGGTATACAAATACTTTATAATCTCCAATATGTTATTCCTCTATCTTCTACGTCCTTTTTATTATAGATACCTTTTAAATCTACTAAAGTCTTTCTATCATCAACATATTTTTTCTCTAATTCATCTAATGATATGTTTTTGAATTCATCATGTGCTACTGCTACAACTATTGCATCAACATTATTTATTTCATCATAATCCACTAACTCAATATTATAGCTCTTATAAGTTTCATTTCTATCAGCTACTGGGTCATACACGAATACATTGATTCCATATCCTTTTAAATAATTAATTATGTCTACAATTTTCGTATTTCTAACATCGGGGCAATCCTCCTTAAATGTTATACCTAATAAAGCAACTCTTGCTCCCTTAACTACTTTCCCTAAACTGATTAATTGTTTAACTACTTCTAATGCTACATACTTTGACATTTCTTCGTTTACTTTTCTTCCTGAAGCAATTATCTGTGAGTCATACCCAACTTCTTGTGCTTTATATATTAAATAATAAGGATCTACTCCTATACAATGTCCTCCAACCAATCCTGGCTTAAAATCAACAAAATTCCATTTTGTTTTTGCTGCATTTAATACAGCATTAGTATCAATATTCATATCATTAAATATGATTGATAATTCATTCATAAAAGCAATATTTATATCTCTTTGAGAATTTTCAATAACTTTTGCAGCCTCTGCCACCTTAATACTTTCAGCTTCGTAAATTCCTGCTTTTATTATTGACCTATAAACTTTTGAAACTTCATCTAAAGTTTCCTCATCACATCCAGATACAATCTTCACTATATCTGTAACCTTTTTAGTATTATCCCCAGGACTTACTCTCTCTGGTGAATATCCTACTTTAAAATCAGAACCATATTTTAATCCTGATATCTTTTCTAAAATAGGAACACAAACCTCTTCTGTTGTTCCAGGATAAACTGTAGATTCATAAACAACTATATCGCCTTTTGTCAAATTTCTAGCAACGGTTCTTGTAGCTTCCTCTACTGGCGTTAAATTAGGCGTATTATCCTCATTAATAGGTGTTGGTACTGCTACAACATAAAACTTTGCACGTTTTAACTCCTCTTCATCAAAAGTGAAATTTACAGAAGCATTTTTCAGCTTATCATCTCCAACATCTTTTGTTGGATCATAACCTCTTTTGTATAAGTTTATTTTCTCACTATTTGTATCAAACCCAATAACTTTAAAGTGATTTGAAAACTCTACAGCAAGAGGTAAGCCAACATACCCTAATCCAACTACTGCTAATTCTTCTTCTTTGTCTAGCATCCTTTCATATAATCTCATAAATTTTTAATACCCCCTTATATGATATTTATTACCTTACATGGGGAATTATACAATATTTACTTTATATTTACAAGTTAATTAATATTTAGTTAAACTTTTCTTAATATTTGTTCTATTTCCTGTAATATTTATAAGTGTTTTCAAATTTTATTATTTCTATTTTAATGATTTCTTTTTACGATTAAAAACAACTATTTCATTTATATTTACTTCACATAAACTTCATATCAATAACACAATAACATCATAAAACCGAAAAATTAAAAAACGATATATCAAATATACAATTATTATATTTTTAAGGAGGCATTATAATGCAAATAGGAAGTATTAATAGTAATTCTAACTATAGCGTTTCATCTACAAATTCCGAATCAACAATAAAATCATTAGAAACTAAAATATCAACTATTCAACAAGAAATTATGTCTTTATCTAGCGATGAAAGTTTATCTGATGATGAAAAAATCCAAGAATTACAATCACAATTGCAACAATTACAAAGTCAATTAGCTCAAAAACAATCTGCATCAGAAAAAACTTCAGAATCAAACAATACTGAAAATACAAAAAAAGATTCAGAAAAAAGTTCTAATTATCTACTAGATACTTATTGCTAAAATATTAATTCAAAAATTCAGGTTTATATAAAAATCGAAACTTTAATGCAAATATAAAAAAGGATGCAGTATTTTATCTTGCACCCTTCTATACATCATATAACAATATTACGAATAATAATCCTAAAATAAGTATTTAGTTATTTATGTAAAACTAATGCTGAATTTTTTAACTCAAAACTAAATATCTCTTTTCCCTTATTCTCCATCTTTTCTAAGCCACCCCACCGGCTTATTTTTCTCACCAACAAAATACTTATGATCCTTTTCCACTAGCTTATATTTTTCTCTTGACTTTCCCCAGATGTTTTGCTGAATAACTTCTATGTACTGATCCGTTACCTTTGTTATAATAGCAACATGTCCATATTTTGTAGTATTAAAAACAATAAGATCATCTTCCTTGGGCTTTACATTGTCGCCATTTCTATATTGAATCAAATCTCTTCGTTTATTTAACTCTCCTTGATTAACGTCTTCATCAAAAAAATCTTTCGCATTACCATACCCATCTGGCATGCTATGATTTTTAGCATCATAATAAAAACGTTTAACATACTCTACACATTGCCACTTATATCCATAATAGTATCCATTATCACTATAATGCTCCCCATAGGATTTAGTATATATCATACCATTATAATGAACATTAACTCCTTTGTACTGATCTATAATTTTACCCACTTTACTACTATCATAAAAATAAGTTATAGCCAATAATAAAGTTATTATTGATATAAATAATACTATATATTTTCTTTTCATAATTACCTCTCCAATTTTTATATTTTACATAATATAGATACTTAAATAGTAACATTTACGTTAATCTATGTATACACATTTACTATTATAAAAATATAAAAGAATGACTTCTTATTTAAAAAGCCATTCTTTTACCTTATGCTCTAATGATATTAATGTCTTCTAATACAGACAGTATATATCTATGAAGTCCTTTCCCTTCTAAACTATTAAACATAAAACCTACTCTTTTTATTTCCATTGAATCCTCAAATTCATAATTTATATATATATATCGTTCGCATTGATAAAGCCATTCTCTATATTCTTCGTTACAAAATTCATCTTCTCTTTTAGTAAAACTCTTACCAATTAACTTTAGTTCTTCCAATTTTTCTCTACTACTTTCATTCATATACTTCAACCCTTTTTTAATTCCTTTATTAATATCTATTTAAACAAATTGAAAATGATTACAGATATTTAGAATTACTTTGTGTTTATTTAAAATAAATTATCCATTATTATAATTATAGTTATCATTTTTCTCTTCTAGAACTTCATTTATTATTGGCTTTTCTTTTTTATCAATATCTTTATTTTCTTTCTTCTCGTCGTCTATTGTTACAGAACAACGTGAAATAATTGTATCTTTATCTGCAAAATAAAATATATTTCCATTTTCATATTTATCTTCCTTTGCATTAATTATTACAACAGAATCTCCCTCGTTAAAATTTATTTTTTCATTACTATTAGACAAAGAATTATTTAGAAAGTTGATAACTATTATATTAAAATCCCAGGTTTGTACCTCTATATAATTCATATCAAAATTTATGTGATTTACATGAGCTTTATAAAAATTAATATTAGTTTCAATAATATTATTACTCTGTTTCATTTCTGCTTTATTTTGAAAACATCCATTAAATATTACTACTAGAATTATTAAAATGCATATAACTTTTTTCATAACTTACACCTCTCAATATAAAATATTTATTATATTTTTGATGAAATTATTTTATAATCTTACATTTTTACTTCTAAATTTGAAATTATTCTTTGTGATGATCTACGTATCTTCTCAGTTTACAATAACATAATTATGATTATGTAAACTAAATTATTATATATTAATTTTAAAATAAAAAAAAGGGCTTTTAGCCCTTTTTTATGAAAGCTCAAAAGCTCCTGTATATAATTGATAATACTTACCTTTTTGTTCTATTAAATCATCATGACTTCCTCTCTCAATTATTCTACCTTGCTCTAGAACCATTATAACATCAGAGTTCTTAACAGTAGATAATCTATGAGCAATAACAAAAACAGTTCTTCCTTCCATAAGTTTATCCATACCTTCTTGAACAATTCTTTCTGTTCTTGTATCTATACTTGATGTTGCTTCATCAAGTATTAACACTGGTGGATCTGCTATAGCTGCTCTTGCAATGGCTAATAACTGTCTTTGACCTTGAGATAAACTAGCACCATCACCAGTAATTACTGTGTCATAACCTTTTGGTAAATGATGAATAAACTGATCTGCATTTGCAAGTTTTGCTGCTGCAATTACCTCTTCATCAGTAGCATCTAATTTACCATACCTAATATTATCTGCTATAGTACCTGTAAATAAGTGAGTATCTTGAAGCACTATTCCTAGTGATCTTCTTAGATCATCTTTCTTAATCTTACCTATATTAATACCATCATATCTTATTTTACCATCTTGTATATCATAGAAACGATTTATAAGATTAGTTATAGTTGTTTTACCGGCACCAGTTGCACCGACAAATGCTATCTTTTCCCCTGGTTTTGCAAATAAACTAATATCATGTAATACAATCTTATCTTCTTTGTATCCAAAATCTACATTTTCAAAAACTACATCTCCAAGCATTCTTGAGTAAGTAACAGTACCATCGCTATGTGGATGTTTCCAAGCCCAATTTCCAGTACGCTTTTCAATTTCTTCTATATCACCATTATCATTTATTTTAGCATTTACAAGTCTAACATATCCATCATCATCTTCCGGTTTTTCGTCAAGAACTTTAAATATACGTTCAGCACCAGCTAATGCCATAATAATTGCATTAAACTGTTGCGCTACTTGTGTTATAGGCATATTAAAACTTCTAGTAAGTTGTAAGAATGATGCTAGACCCCCTAGCGTAAGTCCTCCAACACCGCCTATTGCAAGTAAACCACCGACAATTGATGTCGCTACATAATTTAAGTGACCTAAATTACCCATGATTGGCATTAAAATATTTGCTAATGTATTTGCATTATTAGAACTTTCAAAAAGCTTATCATTTAAAACGTCAAAATCTTTCTTTGACTCTTCTTCATGACAAAAGACCTTAACTACTTTTTGACCTTCCATAAGTTCTTCAATATATCCATTTAAAACACCAAGATCTTGTTGTTGCTTAATAAAATATCTACCACTTTTTCCACCAAGAGTTTTTGTGATATACATCATAATAACGACCATAATAACAACAATTCCTGTAAGTGGAATACTGATAACAAGCATAGATACAAATACACTAACTATTGTAATTATAGATGATAGTAATTGTGGTAACCCTTGACTTATCATTTGTCTTAAAGTATCTGTATCATTAGTATATAAGCTCATGATATCTCCATGAGCATGAGTATCAAAGAATCCTATTGATAACTTCTCCATATGCTCAAATAAATCATCTCTAATAGCTTTTAATGTACCTTGAGAGATATTTACCATAAGTCTGTTATATAAATAAGTTGCTAAAACACCAGTGTAATATATTACTGCCATAACTGCTAACGCTTTTAAAAGTGGTGCAAAGTTAACAGTCGTAGTTTCTTTTAAGAATGGTGTTATATAATCATCAATTAATCTTTTTAAGAATAATGTACCAATTACATTAACGATAGAACTTAAGAATATTGATAACAAAACTATTATTGATTGAACTTTATATCCTTTAAATAAATATCCAAGCAATCTTTTTATAGTTTTCATTGGATTTGTAGATCCTTTTCCAGGATGATTTACTTGATTATTTTTCATTGTTATCATCCCCCTTTACTTGTGATTTATATACTTCTTTGTAAATTTCATTATTTTCTAGTAATTCTTCATGAGTACCAAATCCATTTATTTTACCATCGTCTAGAACAATTATCTTGTCTGAATCTTGTACTGATGATATACGTTGAGCAATAATTATTTTTGTTGTATCAGGTATAGTTTCTTTAAAAGCCTGTCTAATAAGTGCATCTGTTTTAGTATCAACAGCACTTGTTGAGTCATCTAAAATTAATATCTTAGGTTTTTTTAGTAATGCTCTTGCAATACAAAGTCTTTGTTTTTGTCCTCCAGATACATTACTTCCACCTTGCTCAATAAAAGTATCATACTTGTCTGGAAATTTTTCTATAAATTCTTCAGCAGAAGCTTGCCTACATGCTTTCACAATTTCTTCATCTGTAGCATCCTTATTTCCCCATTTCAAATTCTCCTTTATTGTTCCAGAGAATAAGACATTCTTTTGAAGCACCATAGAAACCGCTTCTCTAAGAGTTTCTATATCATACTCTCTAACATCAACGCCACCAACTTTAACAGAACCTTCTGTAACATCATAAAGTCTTGGTATAAGTTGAACTAATGTAGATTTTGAACTACCAGTTCCCCCAATAATACCAATTGTCTCTCCTGAGTTTATTGTTATATTAATATTTTCTAACGCTTCACTATCTTTATCATTTCCATAGCTGAAACCAACATTAGAAAATTCAATTGATCCATCTCTTATTTCATAAATTGGATTTTCTGGATTAGTTAAGTTACTTTTTTCATCTATAACTTCTATAATTCTTTCCGCTGAAGATTTAGCCATTGTAACCATAACAAAAACCATGGAAATCATCATTAAACTCATTAAAATATTTACTGCATAAGTAAATAAACTCATAAGTTCTCCAGTAGTCATAGTGCTTGATACTATCATTTTTGCACCAATCCAAGACATAAGCAAAATACAAGTATACATTGTAAATTGCATAATTGGCGCATTTAAAACTATTAATTTTTCTGCACTTATAAAGAAGTCACGAAGTACACTTGATTCCTTATGGAATTTTTTAATTTCATGCTCTTCTCTTACATAAGCTTTTACAACTCTAATTGCTGATAAGTTTTCTTGAACACTTGCATTTAAATCATCATACTTTCTAAAAACCCTCTTAAAAAGTGGATGAGCATTTGTCATTATAAAGTATAATGATACCCCTAAAACTATTATTGCTCCAACAAATATTAGTGAAAGCTTTGCATTAATATAAAATGACATAACCATTGCAGAAATAAGTGTAAATGGTGCTCTAACAAACATTCTTATTATCATTTGAAATGCATTTTGAACATTTGTAACATCTGTTGTAAGACGTGTTACTAATCCCGCAGTGGAATATCTATCAATATTGGAAAAAGAAAAATTTTGTATGTTATAATACATTTCTCTTCTTAAATTTCTTGCGAAACCTGTAGAAGCATTTGCTCCATATTTTCCTCCAAGAACTCCAAAAGTAAGAGAACAAAATGCTATAACTATCATCATTGAACCTATAATAGCTACATATTTCATATCCCCATTCCCTACACCATTATCAATGATTTTTGCCATTAGAAGTGGAATTATCATTTCCATAACAACTTCTAAAATCATAAAAATTGGTGTTAAAATAGTTGCCTTTTTGAACTCCCCTATATAACTCGATAATCTCTTTATCATATATTCTCCTCCTTTTGCTAGATTTATAGCTTTATATAAAAGAATTGTTTTTATTTTTCAATTCTCTTACTTAATCTGTTAAGTATATCCATGAATTTATCCAGTTCCTCTTTAGTTAATTCACCTTTTACATAGTCTTCAAAGTCCTCAATATCATTATGCACCTTGTTATGTAACTCTATTCCTTTATCTGTTAATACCAACTTTTTTAATCTTGCATCTTGCATAACAGATACTCTTTTTACATAACCATTTTTCTCTAGTAACGTGATGACACTTGTTACTGATGAACGTCTAATATCGAACTCTTCTTCTATATCCTTTTGAAATACATCACGTTTTTCCGACTCAAATCTTATAAATCCAATAATTTTACCCTGTATTCCTGTTACTCCATACTGAGAAACCTTATGATTTATAACTCTCTTAAATTTGTTTGATAGAATGTCTATCTCCTTACCTATATGCAACTCTTTATTCATATAATATACCTCTAAATATTTGTTAGATTCCTAACTAATTTTACTTTAATATTATTACTTTGTCAATGAATAAAGCTACAAGAAAAAAGCTGCGCATTAATATTAATACACAGCTTATAATTTATAGAATTATACTAATTAATAACATTATTATTCCATTGGCACTGATAGCTATATTACTAAAAGTAAGTGATACTGTAGTTTTTATATCATATCCAGCTCTTTTATCAATTTCTAGATTAGCATTATTGACTTGTTGTACATTACTACTACCTAATCCTTGTAATGATAATCCCATGGAATCCCCACTTATAGATGCCCCGATACCAAAAAACAATGATAATATTCCTTCAATAAATAAAATATCTTTCATATTATACCCTTTATAACTCTTTAATAATATAGCAATTAGAAGAGATAAGACTACTAAAAGAACAGTACCCATAATATACTTATAAATGCTTTTCCCATTTTTCATTGTTTTCCCCTTTCTCTATTATGCTTTTTTGTTAAAATATGCTATATATCGCAGTATATCATGCCCTTTAAATTCTTGCAATATATTACATTTCATAACTATAATTGCGTTATAAATATAAAGACTAATTTTCCTATTGACCTTTACGTAATGTAAAAGTTTATAATTAAATAAAGCTAGATAATTAATGTATTTAGGAGGTTAAAATGCTTACAATCGGAGAATTCTCAAAAATATGTAAAGTCAGTTCAAGAACTTTAAGACATTACGATAGTATAAATCTTATTAAGCCAAAGAAAATAAATGAAGATACCGGATATAGATATTATGAAATAGGTCAAGTTAAAGAAATGCTGTTGATTGAACGATTAAAAAAATACCAATTTTCATTAGATGAAATTTCTGAAATATTACACTCAAATCCTAATATTCTTTTGGAGAAAATTCTTGCTAAAGAAGAGCTTATTAAAAATGTAATTTCAGAATATAAAGAAATTGAAAAACAAATGATGGACGATATTGTAAGATTGAAGAAAGGTCTTGATATAATGTCATTTATAGAAGATATAGATATTAAGCTAGTAAATACAGAGGACGTTAACATTTTAAGTAGTAGACAAGTAATGGATGTTAATGAATATGGTAAATATATTGGAAAGTTATTTGAAATTGTAACTAAAAATGATCTAACAGTTCTTGGTGCTCCGATGTCTATATACTATGGATCAGAATTTGATGAAAATGCCAATGATACCGAAATTGCTATACCTATTAAAGAACATTTTAAAGGTACAAGAGTATTCCCTGGTGGATTATATGCTACAGCAACAATACAAGGTGGCTATAGCAATCTTTCAGCAGGATACGGAAAGTTAATTGACTGGATTAATAAAAATAATTATAAAAGTAATGGAGAATCCTATGAAAAATATATAAAAGGTCCCATAAATGGTAATGAAATTATTACTGAAATTTATATTCCAATTACTAAATAATTTAAGAATGAAGTAATGATTGATACAAATAACTTAGTACCTAAAATCAGAAGATAACTATAAAAGAATACTGTAAAAATTAAATTCTTAGGAAATAATTCAAAAGGAACTAAGATTTATTTACATCTCAGTTCCTTTTATTTTAAGCAATAACTACTATATCTCAATTGATTCCATCAAAACCTATATATCCATATTGGTAAGCACCTCTTTTAATGATTTCAATTCATCTACAGTAAGAGTAATACCTTTCCCCATTTTCTCATGTCCTGGAGCCCATTCTCTTAAATCATATTTAGCTTCTCTACCATTCCAACTTATAAGATTTAATTCTTTTTTCCACCCCTTAGCTGATTCTGATATTGATCCTAATTCTTTTTCTATTTCATATTTGATATCTGCCATTAGATGCACCTCCTTTAGATTGTATCTTTGCAATTAATAGTAATGAATCTATGTATCTATAATACTACTTTTACATCAATTCTTCATATTTACTTAAAGCTATTTCTTTAACTTATACGCCTTCGCTTTTTAAAGATTCAATATATTCATCAGATATAAATCTCTTTAGTCCTTTAAATATAGATATTTTGATTTATATTTTTATTGAACTTTTATGTTGTATAATGTAATATCATACATATATTTCATTGATGTTTTATTATATGACTCTTTTACACAAGAGTAAAGAAAGGATTCGATATGAGAAGCAATCTAAAATTTATCATATATAAACTTATCTTTATTATATTCTACTTTTTTACGTTGCACTTTTTTTACAAATCATATTATACAAATTTTCTAACATCATTTTTCTATTTTATGCTGTTTATAATTTGTCTTATTTCAACAATTTCATACTTTCTAATTTCACTTTATATACGATATAAAAGAGAACAATCATTTATGAACATATCATCTAAAATCTTGAAATATTCTTATTTATTTATAATAATCATCATAACATTAACATTCATATATAAAACATTTATATATGATAGTAAATATGAACCATATATTTTAAAAAAATTATCTCATCCTGAAAAAAATATTTATATAAACCTAAGTAATGATAATATTTATACAGATGAATTTAAAAATGTATTCAATGATATTTCTAATAAAGTTACTTTACCTAAGGATTTATATATTTCAGATAGCTTCAAAATATTTTTTAATAACCAAGGAACTATTACTTCAATTAATGGATTATTATATGGAAAGAATGAACGTGGTGGTACAGATAGTTTTTATATTAACTATAACTATAATAAAACAAAGACTATTTCTTTAACAATGAATAAAGATGTAAAAGCAAATTATAACAAAAAATATAGATTATATCCTTTTATCAATAATCTTAGTTCTCTCTCACTGAAATATGCAACTAGTAATTATGATTCACATACATATGGTATATCTTATTCTGGTGAAAGAACATTCTCTGCTAATACAAAAGGAATTGTATATATAGATTCAAAAGGAACTACAAAATAACCAACTAACTTATGTACGTCTTCAGTAACTGGCTATACTATTTCTTTATTTATTCCTAATCAAGAAATGATTGCTCCTTCTTTAAAATATATTATTACTGATAATATTGATACAACTGATGGTGAAATAACTACATCCTTGGATCGTTGCGACTTGTCAAATATTGAAAAACAAATATCTAAACCAGTAAATGATAATGAAGTTGAATTTAGATTAAATGATACTATTATCTACAAATTATTAACTAACGACCAGAGTTCTAATACTTACACTCTATGTAAATATAATCCTACTATTAACGAAAATACTATTATAAATAATGATATTCCCAAAATAGCTGACATAAATAATATTAACTTAACTTTTTTTAATGAGAACCTTGGATTTTTATCTGTAAAATCTGATAAAAAAATTCAATTACTTAGAACAGAAAATGGTGGTAAGAACTTTGAAACTATTTCCTTTGATAACATGCTTTCAAATTTGCTAGAAAAAGAATCTATGAATATCGCACCAATAAAACTAAGTGCACCTTATAAAGAAAGTTATCTTTTATATCTACGACTACAATCAGATCAAAGTTATTATAGCGATAAAAGCTATCTATTATGCCAATCAGAAGATAATGGTAAGACATGGTGTATTATTAAAAATGTTAATTTTGACTTACAAACAGAAAAGAAACTTATTGGAGGTTAACCCTATGTAGTATACTCTGCATAGGGCACCATTATGGGAATATCGAATTCTACACAATCATCAATACACTGCATATAACAATGAAATAAATTATCTCCATCTAGGTTATCAAGAAATAAATTATTTTGTTTTTCAACAGGTGTATGTATATTCTCTATAAATAGTCCTGCTTTTCTTGAATAGTTAACTCCGTCTTTATAATCACTTCCGCGACCAAATCCATCACTCCACCAAATTTAATTTTAGATCAATATTAAGATTCCCCAAAGAATTTGCCTTTATAGAAATTCTCATTTCCAAGATTCTTTGCTGTCAATCTAAAAATAACACAGCCATCCGGACATACAATGTCTTTACTATACCTACTACTTCCGCCTATGCTTTCCAAATCCCCACCACTTCTTACAGCCTCCATAGTTGGAAATAGTATCATCATTACCTTTGAACAAATTCCCTCACCTGCTTCATTTACAGGACATCCATAAGTACAAGTATACTTGTCCCCTATCTCTTCACCATTTCTGCAATAATGTTCTGTATGATCACTGTTAAGAAATCCTATAACTTCAATTTCAAATTCATATTCCTCATCATACCACTTTTTCATAATTTCCACCTTCCTTTATACTCTATACATTTTATCACTGTATTTACATAAAGTGTATATTTGTTTATAATTAAATCATTATCATATTGAAATTTAAGTGAGGTGAATAAATGCGATTAAATTATGAAAATCTGCTAAATATATTTCTATATATAACTTTTATAATATCGGCAGTTAGTTATTTAGCATATATCTTTAAAACAGAATTATCTCATGCAATTCAATATGTACTAATAAAGAATTTATTTCTTAAAAGACTGAAGTACTCTAAAATGCGACAGCCAAAGCAGTATATCAGTTATTTGAAATATGATATATGGAGATATTGTAGTCTATTTTAATTGAAATGAACCATTTAGAATAACATAAATAAAAAGGAGAGAAAAGAATGGATTTCATTTCAAATATGTTACAAAGTTTATTAAATATATTATTAGACTGCACTGGAGATTTGGGAATTGCTATAGTTATAATTACTCTATTAGTGAAGGTATTCCTAATGCCACTATCAATAAAGCAAAAAATATCTATGAAAAATCAACAAATTTTAGGAGAAAAAATAAACAAACTCAAAGAAAAATATAAAAATAATCCTAAAAAGCTTGAGTCTGAATTAAAAAAATACTCTAAAGACAGTTTAAAAGGAATGTTAGGTTGTACTACTCTTTTGCTGCAAATGCCGATAATTTATTCACTATACCATACGTTTGTAAAAATGCCTTATGGATATTCAACTATATTGGTTCCTTGGATTAATAATTTGAACTTACCTGATAACTTGTTTATAATTCCTTGTATATATACATTAATTGTGTTAGCTCCAAATTTGATAAATTATATTCCTTATTTTAAAGCTGCATCTAAAACTTCACCTAACAAAGAAATGATACTAACTACAGTTATAATCAGTGTTCTATTAACATTAAGGACTCCCGTTGCATTAGGTATATATTTCATAACAAGCAGTTTATATTCTTTTGTTGAAGATATTCTTTTTAAGACATATATTATCCATAAAAATGAGGCCATTGAATAATTAATCTACTAAATAGATGCTTCTACATAGTTTTCTTCACTAATGTATAATAATCTAAAAATTCCACCTATGCTTTACATATTATACTAATTGTGATATGATAAGTTAAATCTTAGAAATTCATAGTTTTAGGGCGATGTTGTCTACAATAGCTCTAATGCTATGAATTTTTTCTTTTACTGAAAAGGGGGAATACATTATGGATTTATTTTCAAAAGTTCTAAGTTCTATTGATGATTTTATTTGGGGACCAGTAATGCTTGTATTATTAGTCGGTACTGGAGTATTTTTAACAATAAGGTTGAATTTTCTACCATGGCGTAATCTAGGATACGCTTTGAAAAGTGTACTTAGTAAAGAAGCTCGTAGTAAAAATAGAGGTGAAGGTGATATTTCACCATTTTCGGCACTTATGACTGCCCTTGCAGCAACAATTGGTACTGGTAATATAGTTGGTGTAGCTACAGCTATGGTACTAGGTGGTCCTGGTGCTTTAGTATGGATGTGGATTTCAGCTTGTTTTGGCCTTAGTTCTAAATTTGCTGAATGTATGCTTGCTATAAAATATCGTGTAGTTAATGAAAATGGTGAAATGTCTGGTGGACCTATGTACACTATGAAACATGCTTTCAAAAATAAAAAAGTTGGTAATATACTTGGTTTTCTTTTCGCACTATTCACAGTCCTTGCTTCTTTTGGCATAGGTAACTTAACACAAGCCAATTCAATATCTGCTGCTCTAGAAGAAACATTTAATATACCTTTATGGATAACTGGTATTATCATAACTGTCCTTGCATTACTTATCATTGTTGGTGGTATCAAAAACATTTCTAAAGTTTCTCAAGTAGTAGTGCCAACAATGGCTGTATTCTATGTATTAGCAGGAATTTTAGTAATCTTATTTAATATAAAAAACTTACCAAGTGGAGTTGCTACTATTTTTAAAATGGCTTTTAGCACAAAAGCTGCAGCTGGTGGCGTAGGCGGAACTATTATGGTAAGTATGATGCAATCATTAAGATGGGGTGTTGCAAGAGGTGTATTTTCTAATGAGGCTGGTTTAGGTTCTGCGGCTATAACTGCAGCCGCTGCAACAACTGACAACCCTGTACGTCAAGGATACATAAACATGACTGGTACCTTTTTTGATACCATTGTAGTTTGTACAATTACAGGTCTTGCTATTGCAAGTTCCGGCGTTTTAGGAACATTAGATGCTTCTTTAGAATTAGTCACAGGATCTGCTTTAACAATAATGGCATTTTCCTCAGTCCTTGGAAAATTTGGTGGTATACTAGTTAGCATTTGCATCGTACTTTTTGCATTTTCAACTATTATTGGTTGGGAATATCATGGTGAAAAAGCTTTTGAATACTTAGTAAAGAAACCTAAATATTGCATCATATACCGTATCATCTTTTCATTAGTATCATATATAGGAGCAACAACAGCTCTTAAAGTTGTCTGGTCCTTCTCAGATATTATGAATGGACTTATGGCTATTCCAAATCTTATTTGCCTTTTAGTTCTAAGTGGTGTACTTGCTAAAGATGTTAAAGAATTTCAAAATATCATTATAGCTGAAAAACAAGAAAAAGACTCCTCCAAAACCTTGCAATCAAAAATTTAGAAAGTAGCTTTGTACTATAAAACCCTCTTAAAAATTAAGTTTAATTTTTAAGAGGGTTTTATTCTTGAAGTAAGCCATTCTTCTAATCACTTCTAGATTTAGTACGTAGAGCAACCTGCTTTAACATAATAATATAAAGCTAATAATTTTAATCCTGACATCTATATACCGCAAATATACCACTGCAAACTAACATTAATGATGCTAATAATTTAATATCAAAGATATTCTCTCCTAAAAATACTGCGCTTAATATTGCTCCGAAAACAGGTACTAAAAAGTTAAACATGGATATAACTGCAACCTTATTGTACTTTAATAATATAGTCCATATAGAAAATGCTACTGAGGATAATAATGCCATATAAATTAATAATATTATTGACTTAAAGTTAAAACCTACTAATTGTCCACCTAATCCATATCCTAAAATCACCAATATGAATCCTCCTATTGCTAATTGATATCCTGTGACAATAAACGCATCCAATTTTTGCGTAATCTTCTTACCATAAATTGAAAATATGGACAACGATAATGCTGCAAGCATTATTAACCCCTCTCCCTTAAAAGAAAAGGAACTTTTAAGTAGTGAACCGTTATTAAGATTTGCAAGAACAACACCTGTAAATCCTACAATGCAGCCCAATATCTTGCTTTTGTTAATCTTATCATTTTTATAAATAAAATGTGCCAATATAATACTAAAGAATGTACCTGACCCTGTTATTATAGATCCCGTTATTCCTGTAGTAAATGTCATTCCTATATAAAAAAATATGTACTGAAGGGATGTTTGTCCTAAACCCAAAAAAGAAATTCTAAGTATATCTTTTTTACTAAATGAAAATATACCTTTTTTCATCACTACTGCTATAGCAAGAACAATTAATCCTGCTAAAAAGAACCTTATACCTGCAAAAACAAATTTTGATGCTATATCATTAGTAGGTATATTAAATAGTTTGTATCCTATCTTTATACATGGATAAGCACTGCCCCATAAAAAGCAACATAATGTAGCTAATAAAACAATATTTCTTTTATTTGTATAAATTGATCTTGTATCCATTATCTTCACTCCAAAATAAATTGCTCTCTAACTATTGCAACATAAAATGCATCTAATATTAGTAACTACTAATCCTTTACTTGCAACAGCCTCTTCATTCTAAAATTATTTTCTCAACACTTATATTATCCTTATCTCCCTTTACTATTGCCATAGTAAGTGGCAACGAAAATCTTCTTCTACCACAAGAACCTGGATTAATAAAAGTTATACCTCTATAATTTTCCTCATTATATTTATGAGAATGTCCATATACAACTATATTTACATCATCTAATTTCTCATACTCTATGTCTTTTTTATCATGAACAACATATACTACAAAATCATCTAAATTTACTTTCTTAGATTTAGGTAAAGTACATCCCCAAGGATCTTTATCATTATTACCTTTAACAACAATTGTACCTGCAATATTTCTTAAATTATCTATAATTTCTTTTCCGCCTACATCACCACCATGAATAATATAATCGCATCCATTAAGGTTTTCTATTACTTCATTTCTTAAAACACCATGAGTATCTGATATTATTCCTAATTTCACTGCGACCTCTCCTTATACAAAATTTAAAAATGTTAAATCATTTAATGCATGTAGTATAATTGATAGTATTAAAGATTTTGACTTCATATCATAACAGTTTTATCTTCTTCATTGTTCCAAACAAAATGTGAAATCTTACCTTCAACTAAAAAAGCTTCGTGCTTTTATATTAATTTTGTATATTATATCATAAAGTATGATATAATATTAGTAAGGATTAAGGTCAAGTGTTATCGTTGACCTATAACTTAAATGAGTAATTTAAAGATCGAAGTAGCTAACTTTGCGAGGGTGAGCTACTTTTTTCTTTTAATATCATTATCTTCATTAACTGATATTTCAGCCTGAATTGAATCATCTTTTTTATCTACTCTAGTTGAAAATTTCTTTCCATGTACTATAGAAGTTAAGGCTATTATCGTAAATGATAATATAAAAAGTGCCTCGATAAACTCTGTCATGATATCACCTTCTTTCTATCCCTAATTGCTATAGGCAATTGATAACACCTGACCTTGAAAGAAGGATAACCCATATAAGTTTCCTTACATTAGTTATTATATCATAAATATGCCATTTATACCTTTTATCTCATCTAATAATAAATGAAGGTATCGCAAGCAAATTTTCATCTGCTAATGCGACACCTCCTTAAAAAAGACATCTTTTTATTTACTTAAATCAATAACAAACTTCTTAACTAAACTGCCATCCTGCTACATGATATCCTTCACCACGGAATACAAAGTATAGGTCATGTATATTACTTACTGATTTATCTAATGTTACTTCGACCTTTTTATATTGATCTTCATTTGAATCTGATGCAAGAGTTACAGTTAACTTTTTCGCATTTGATCCAAAGTTTACTGATTTTATACCTAACCAATCTCCTGTATTTATAGAATCTATTACCATAGATTTTTGTGAATTAGAATACTTAGTTTTTAATCCACCATTCCATGCCATTGTTGATGCATTAATATATTTGCGTCCATCTAAATTTCCCACACCATTAGTAATTCCATTATATGTGCCTTTAGCACTTAAAGTCTTACTACCTGTATTTACTGATAATTGATCTAATTGTACACAACGATATCCTTTTGTACTACCATAAGCTCTCTTTTCAAGGACTATAGTATGATATAAAATGTAATATTTCCCTTTGAATTCTATTAACTTATGATGATTGTTTCCGCCTAAGCCATTAAATTGAGAACCTGTACTAGCAAATAATTGTCCTTTTTGCTGCCATCCTGACATAGGATTTTTACTAACCATGTAATATATAGATCCTTTATTTACAGAACTTGTGCTAAAATTTGTGCAATATGAGTAATAGTACGTATCCCCAATTTTATTTATTTCACTATCTTCAAATAATCCTGCTGGACTCATTTTTACAGGATTTGATGCAAGACTTACCATATCATTACCTAATTTCACAACTCTAGCTGTACCTGGATTATTTTTATCTTTACCATCAGTTCCACCACCAAAATAAAGATAGCCAGTACCATCATCATCAACTAATACTGCTGGATCAAATAGCCATGGTACTTCTGATCCGGAACATCCTGGCGTACTTCTTGATACTAATGCTGAAGATCTTGGAGATTTCCAAGGACCCGTTGGCGAATCAGCTGTTAATACACCTATTCCGTTAGCACCATTAGCAAAGTATAAGAAAAACTTATATGATCCATTAACCTTCTTTTTACAAATAGATGGTGCCCATGCATTATTTGCCCACTTAGTAACTGCTTTTACATCTATAGAGCCTTCATCTCTCCAGTTAACTAGGTCTTCTGAAGAAATTACCTTTAAAGTATGCGTTGGATAAGAATTATTTTTAACATTCCCATTAGCATCATAAGCAATAACATCTTCTGTGCCATACACATATAATCTACCATTATATTCAACGGCAGTAGGATCTGCCATAAATCCTTGAGTTATTAATGGATTATTTCCTAAGGAACCATTTGATTCCTTAAAACTCTTTGTCAATGACAAATTAGAAGTATTTTTATCTTGTTTCGTTTTTGGAGAATATGGATCTTTAGCACTTGTCGTTGTTTTGAATCCATTTCCCCTTACAGGTACACTACCTATCTTATTCGCTGAACCATTTAATTTATCTACATACACATCAATAGATCCAAGATTATTCTTACTACTTGATGGGTCTGATTCACCTCCAGAACTGTCACTATCAGCAACTTCAAATTTCCATTGTTGATTTTTCTTATCTTTACCTAAAGTATATTGAATTACATTTGTTCCATCTTCTTTCTTAGCTCGCTCAGCATCTAGACCTCTTTTGGAATTACTAACTTTTGTAGCTATAGTATATACATTTTTTGTAGCTGTTGATTTTATTTCAAATTGTTGTGCCTTTCCTGAATAGGCACTATATATTTGTACATTTATGCCATCTTTATCAGTTCCATTTGCAATATCAATCATGTATTCTCCTAAAGCACTTTTTATTGTTACATATCCATTTTCAAGATTCTTTACATACCATTTTTGATTGTTAGCTTTTGTACCTCTTGATATATTTACATTTTGTGCATTTTTCGCTTTACTGTCTTTTACTTGTAAATACTTTTGTGCGTTTACATTCTTTATATAATACCATCCATCAGCTATTGTATTACTTGCTGCAAATGCAGTACTTGGTATATTTCCAATTAACCCTAACATCATAAATGTTACAATTAAATAATTAATAATCTTTTTGAATAATCTATTCATACATACACCTCCCCTTTAAATTTTATTATAAAGTTTCATATAAGTTACAATAATTTTGAAACATATAGGCATATTTAATAATTAGAACTAGCTTCAATTACAGAATAATACGCTTTTTTAGGCTTATTAATATCTGAAAACAATAAAGGATATCCGTTTCTTATCCATGATACATTATCAGATAATCCCCAAAAAGTTATACCAGTAATATTAGCACCATTCTTTTTCTTTCCATTAAGCATTTTCATTAAATCTGAATAATATTTTGCTTGCTCACTTTCCTTGGCATTTATACTATTTCCATCTCCAATTTTGACATCCAATTCAGTAATTTGAATTTCTAGTTTAGCATTTTTAAACTTTTCTACTGCCTCCCCAACATAAGAAACACTTGGCCATGTTAATCCAAGATGACTTTGCATTCCTACACCATCACAAAGAGTTCCATTTGAATTAACAAACTTAATCATATTTACTATCTTATCTGGAATTTGATATGTGTTGTAATCATTATAAAATAGCTTAACTCTATTACGAACTTTGTAATAGTTCAACATATCATTAGCATATGTAAATGATTTTTTAACTAAAGTAGATTTTTCTCCTTCATTTCCATAAATCTTAATCCAGTTAGAATTATTATTTGAACTATGTAGATATTCATTGACGACATCCCATGCATATACAACATCACTGTATTTGCTAGAATGAACATGTGCCATAACATTCTTTATATAATACTCAAGACGCCCATCCATAGTAGACTTGCTTACAAGCCCCTGACTATTTGAAAAATTATTCTTAAAAAACCAATCTGGAGTTTGTGAATGCCATACTAATGTGTGAAATCTAACACTTAAATTGTTATCTTTCGCTATTTGTAAAACTTTATCAATCTTTGCATAATTAATTTCTGGAACATATTGTTCTTTATAACCATCAGGAATTATATAGCCCTTTTTCTTAGCTTCTGCTACGGTTATCTTTGTTGGATTATATCCTAGTAGTGCATCTGGCTTCATTTCGTTTTCCATTGTTATACTATTATAATGTTTCTTAATAAACTCTAATGTCTTACTATCTTGTAATTGATTAAGATTTACTGCACTTCCCACTTTACCATAAGTATTACTATAAGCTCCTTTTAAGCTATCTTTAGAATATACGCTATTATTAGTAGAATTCGAATTATTATTTGAATTGCTATTAGAATTATTGTTATCATTCGAATTATTATCATTAGCTGATTCAAATTTCCATTCCTGATTTTTTTTATTTTTACCTAAAGTATATTGAATTACATTTGTTCCATCTACTTTTTTAGCTCCTGCAGCATCTAAACCTCTTTTACCACTACTAACTTTTGTAGCTATTGTATATACATTTTTTGTAGCTGTAGCTTTTATAGCAAATTGCTGTGCATTTCCTGAATATGCACTATATATTTGTACATTTGTATGATCTTTATTTGTTCCATTAGCAATATCAACCATATATTCGCCTAAAGCACTCTTTATCGTTACATAACCATTACCAAGATTCTTTACATACCACTTCTGATTATTTGCCTTTGTTCCTTTTGATATATTAACATTTTGAGCATTCTTAGCCTTACTATCTTTTACTTGTAAATACTTTTGTGCGTTTACATTCTTTATATAATACCATCCATCAGCTATTGTATTACTTGCTGCAAATACCTTAATTGACAAATTACTAAAAATACCTGTCAACATAAAGATTATTAAAATAAAGTTAATTACCTTTTTCATTCCATTTCCTCCTCATAATTTCATAAACTTTTTCTTAAACACAACTCTTGTTTACTATAGTGTATTATACTAACTCTTCTGTGTAGTTTGTGTGATTTTGTCGTAAATGCACATTTTCTACTCTTAAATGTACTATTTTATTAACTAAAATTAAAAAGATAGGTTAAAAGTAACTAATGACTACTTTTAACCTATCTACCTTTTTATTAATCCCTATTGATACCACGCTTAAGTTAACTATTAAAATATAATAAGCCAACAAAGATTTTTTCTTCATTGACTTATTATAAAATGACTATAAAATTTTTACTTCAACTCTTAACTAATATGTCCATTAACTTGCTATATAAACAATAATCCGTAGCTATTTCTTTCTATTTTGAATACCTGTAAAGATTAAGAAAAATCCAGAAAAAACTAATAAGAAATCTAAAAATTTAATTCCAACCAATAAACCTAAAGCTACAAGAACCACTCCTATTAATATTGATATCTTCCATGGAATTGCATCTATTTTTTCTAACACATTACGTCCCCCCATATAAATTATGTATATCTATTATATAATATTTTGTAACCCTTTTCTACTAAATTTTCTTTACTATCTAGCACCATATACTGATTCATAACACCTTATCTTGGAAGAAAAATAATTCATCTTAAGTTTCCTTACATAATAATTATATCATAAATATATGTTGATTAATTTAGATTATATGCTTTAAAATTCTTTCTTACTATATATCATCTTCGATACTTCTATAGAGCAAATAATAATTACTAACACTATCAATGGTAAAAAATAAAGAAATTTCATTATTACTTCTTCACTTGGCATAGTTATGTTAAACTCTGAAGCAAAAGTTAACAACAATGTAGGAATTACAAATAAGATAACCATAATTATCCTAGCTTTCTCTACGCCATACTTAAATATAAATGGAAAAGCAAATGATATAAATAAAAGACATACTGATATAACTGACATATTAGTTAAAAGCACTTCTTTAATATTTGTTGAAATTAATAGTCCTGCTATTGTTGAAAGAACTCCACCAAGAAGAGAAATACAAATGGTAAGTAAATACCTAGATATTACTATAGTATCTTTTGATATAGGCATAGTTAACGCATATCTTTCCCAGTTTGCTTTTTCATCATAAGAAATTGCAGTCACAGGTATTAGCAGTGTCACCATTGCAATTAACCCTGATAAATAAGATATATCCTTATTTCTAATTCCCATAAAAAACCATAGTGCTATTAAAAAAATATATATTAATCCTTGTTTCTTCAAATTAAGTATATCTTTTAAAAGTAATCCCTTCATTATTCTTCCCCCTTCACAAAATATAACATTATATCTTCAATATTTACTTTATCGGTTATTATGTTATTAGATATCTTTTCCTTCAACGCTAATGCTTCAATTCCAAATCTACTTTTTCTTCTTCCGATGATAGCAGATTTATCTATAGTTGAATATTCAGCCTCTGAGCACTTAATAATTGTATATTTATCTAATAACTCATCCTTAATTTCACTTAATATAATTTTTCCATTATGAATAAATGTAATATAATCACAAATTTTTTCAAGGTCACTTATGATGTGAGATGATATAAAAATGCTGTGGCTTTCATCTTGAATAAAATCTAAAAAAACATCAAGAATTTCATCACGAACAATAGGATCAAGACCGCTAGTGGCTTCATCTAATATTAACAATTTGCTATCATGAGAAAGAGCAACGGCAATAGATAACTTCATTTTCATTCCTCGGGAATATTCTTTCACTGGCTTTTTTAATGATAATGCAAACTTATCTAAATACTTCATATATTTTGTTCTATTCCAAGTTTTATAACAATTATTCATTACTTTATCTATTTCTTTAGCATTTAAATTTTCTGGAAAACTACATTCATCCATTACCACACCTATATGCTCTTTTAGTTTTTGATTTCTAGATAAATTAGTTTGTCCAAATATTGTTACTTCTCCACTATCTTTCTTTATCAAATCTAGAATTGCTTTAATTGTTGTACTTTTACCTGCTCCATTTTCACCAATAAACCCCATAATACATCCTGCTGGAAGAGTAATATTAATATTATCCAATTCAAACTCAGGATAATGCTTTGATAAATTTTTTACTTCTAATGCATTTTCCATACTAATCCTCCTCATAAATAATTGAAATCATTTCTATTAAATCCTGCAATGATAAATTACATCCCTTGGAAAGTTCAATAATACTTTGCATATGTTCTTCAATTTTTCTCAAATTATCTTCTCTAATAAATTCTGTATTTTTCCCCGATACAAAACTTCCTTTTCCTGTGATAGAAGTTATAAATCCATCTCTTTCTAGTTCTTCATAAGCACGCTTCGTCGTTATTACACTGATTCGTAATTCTTTTGCCAATAGCCTCATAGATGGCAATGGATCTCCTTCTTTTAATTCTCCAGATATAATTTTTGATTTTATTTCTGTGTAAATTTGATCGTATATTGGTTTACCACTAGAATTGCTAATTATAATATCCACAGCTTTTTCTCCTTTATATATATTGTATATATTCAATATATACAATATAAACTTTCTTGTCAAGGCCACTTATATAAAGAAATCTCTGTATGACTTATTATCCTACAGAGATTTTGCTCATTTTAATTAAACTCTATTTTGTATAATTGATAGCATATCACTTTTATTTTTCTATATATATGTTATATAATTAATTGCATCTATTTACAATAATTACCATAAATCTGAAAGGATGATATTTTTGAAAAGAATACTTACTATATTTTTTATAATTACTTTTACTATTTTACTTAATGGTTGTTTTAACAATGGAAACTTAGATGAAGGAGAATGTATAGGTCATGTTACCTTAGAAAACATTCCTGATAAGCTTCTTAATGAAAAAAAGGATTATGATACTGTCATATCTATTGGTTTAGAAAACGTTATAAGTAAAAGATCCTATACGATACGATTAACAAAGGATAACTCTTTTTATCAGAAATTAAGTATTCCGGCTGGAACTTATTCAGTTAATTCAACATATTTTTATTCTAGAAACTACAAAAACGTAGAAGTTGCTTCTAGAGCTAAAAAAGTAACTTTTACTAAAGATAATGAAAGTTTCATAAATGTATACCTTCTTAATGGTGATAATTTAGTTAATCTATCAACAAAAGAAACTCCTTCTGATAAGATACTTAATTGTGATAAATTCTCAAATATGATGCAAGTTAATGGTAAAATTTTTTCTATGTTTGATATCTTAAATTATATTCATTTTAATTGTGATAAAAATATTTCACCTCATGAAGAAGTGACCTTATATACTGAAGATCATACTATATCCGTTACTCTCTTTAATGCTGAGGATTATCCACAATATTGGAATCAATGCAAGGTGAAATCAATATCAGCAAGAAGAAATAATGTAGTTTTTAGCGGTGGTTTAAATGTTGATATGACTATACCAGAAATTGTTCATGCAAAAAAAGGTATCTATGGGAAACCCGATAAACTTAGCGGAAATATCTTTTGGAATTCCGATTTAAGTTCAACAAGAATAATTTATAACGATAGTAATACAGGTAATTCAATAACCATAAATGCAAATACTTCGAATTATATAGCAAACATTACATTTGACTTTCAACAATTCTAATGAGGAGGCTATTATGAATATTCCATTAAAAATTATTAAAATAAATATACTATCTTTAGTTGCTATACCATTTTTACTAATTAGTGCTATAACGAAAATAGTTGTAACAATTGTAGAAAACCTTCTTCTAATTATTGGTATAGCAGTTTTAACACTGGTTACAGCCTTCGTTTTTGAATTTTTAAGAAATCCTGGTACAATACTACGATTCCTTATCTTTATTGCAATTTTTATTGTTATTGCAGCTATATTTATATATATAATGTCAATTATATTCACAATGTTAGTTGGAATCTTTTCCATGATAACATCATTTTTATTACAAGTGCTCGAATTTATATCCGATATAACCGCCACCATATATGGTAAAATAGTTTCTATTTGTTCTTATGATTACAACATAATTTATAAAAATTACGGAAGTAAAATAAAAAGCAATTCTTTCTGCTTTTGCTATACCATAACATATATATTAAATAAGCTAATTATATTCATTCTATATAACTCTATCTTTATATTTATTCTAGGCGCAATAGTAACATTTATTACCCCTATTATTCTAATTGCCTCTAAAATAAATAAAGATTTTGGTATTAATCTATTCAGCTTCTTGCAACTATTTCATTGGTATACATTACTATATGGAATTGTAATATACATTATTGCACTAGGTGGTTTATCACTAATAATAGTAAAGCTTGGTATAGATGTATCAAAACGGATTGAAGAATTTAAAGATTTAATAGATGACTATACTGAAGAATTGAGTGCTACTATCGATGTATCATAAACTTGCAAATTTAAATAATCTAAAGCTAATAAATTTCAAACCTCTGTTTGAGAAAAGAGGTATAGCTACTTACCGTACCTATACCTCTCTTATCTCCTAATTTCCTTTTCTAAAATATATTTAGAATCATATTTATTCATAGGATTTTCAATTTTTACAACATGAAATCCGCACTTATTAACATAAAAATTATGATTTCTTGTAGAAAAACCTGGTGTTTCAGTACGCCATATAATAGTATCTGGATACTGACTTTCAACAAACTTCCAAATCTCTTGACCTATTCCTTTGTTTTGCACCTTAGGATCTATAAATATATTACCTAAAAAGTTTTGATGTGTCTCATTATTTATCCATAGGATAATGCAACCTATTACTTCATTATTCAAAGAGATTTTATAGGCAGTGGAATCCTTATGTAACCCAAACTTTTTAAGAAGCTCTCCATTATCGTATCCCTCAGGTCCACCTTCTAATTCATTTAGGTGAATTTTTGTATCTTCATCAAATGCTCTTTTCATTATTGGAGTTAATATCTCAATATCTTTTTCCTCTAAAATTTCAAACGTTAGTTCATTAAATCTTTTCATAATACACTCAACCCTTACATATTATTTTGTTATATTGTACCATAAAGAAAAAGATAGATGTAAAATCTATCCTTCAACACAATATTTGTACTCTTCTTCACTTAAATTTCCTAAATATATATTATCTAAATATTTTTTTAGTAACTTATAACTTTTTCTCATCTCTTCTAATGGTGTTGGTGGTTCCTCCATCTTGTATCTTGGAAAATATCTTGAAACATGTAGAGGTATTGATTTGTCTATAGAACTTAAAAACTTAGCTATTTCTAATAATGTTTCATCATCAGTATTTTCTTTTGGTAATAACAAAGTAGTTACTTCTATATGCTTTTCATAATCATTAGCTATCTTTATCGTTCTTTTCACTTCTTCTATAGAACCAAAGCAAAGTCTTCTATAATAACTATCATCACCTTTTAAATCTATATTTAATGCATCTATATATGGTAATAATTCTTTTAAAGGCTCTTCACTAATATATCCATTAGAAACTAATACAATTTTATGATTTTTATCAATGGACTTTATTGTTTTCGCTACATCTAATACATATTCAAACCATATAGATGGTTCATTATAAGTAAAAGCTAATCCAATATTATCTTTAATATTTAATGACATCTCTGCCATTTCTTCAGGTGAAATATACTTACTTTCAGCCCTATATTGAGATATACTATAGTTCTGACAAAATGAACATTTAAAATTACAACCAAAGGATCCAACTGACAATATTTTACTTCCTGGATAAAACTGATACAGTGGCTTCTTTTCTATAGGATCTATAGCTATTGATGTAACTTCGCCATAATTTAAGGAATATAATTTAAGTAATCCATCGTCATCTTTATTTGCCTCCCTAACATTACAAGCTCCTCTATGTCCCTCTCTTATAAGACAATTATGTGGACATAAGCTACATCTAATCTTTCCATTTTCCTCTCTATAATATAATGCTTCTTTCCTAGTCATCTTCCACTTCACTAAACCTCTCTACCATGAATCTTTCCAATGTATATTCTTCATTTGGTAGTATATTACCTTTGCTAATAGCAATTTCTACTTGCTTCTCCTTAGTATCTATCCCTTCTAGATTTGGTAAAAGTAATCCCTTTTTATTGCCACTTGTTACAATTACTCCATATTTTGATGGATCTAATTTATCAAAAGTTGTTTTCTCTGGAGTATATAATAAATCTACTGATATATCTACCTGTTGCAGTTCTTCTTCTGTCAATGGATGAAATCTTGGATCATCAAGGGCAGCGCTAAGGGAATTTCTAATTATTTCTTCTCCAACACAACTAGTAACGGGATAAATAGTTCCTATACAACCTCTAAGTTCACCATTTATTTTTAATGAAACAAAGACACCTTTTTTATCACTTAATAGTCCTTCATCTTTTATATCATTGATATCAACAATAGTTCCATTAGTGAAATATCTATCTAAATTTAATCTAGCAAGAGATGTATATATATTGCCACCTTTTAATCTTTCTTTATGCTTACTTTTTCTTTCTACCATTAATTCATCAAGTAAGTTTCCACTACCTTCACTAAACTGAAAAATGGAATATCCAACGCCAAAATTACCTTCATAACTAAAAAACTTGCTATTAACAGTAGAAGTATTTATTATTCCAGCTAAAATATATAATGATCTTAATCCACATTGACCGGCTTCTGTAATAAGTTTTTTATCTATGTTAAAAATATCTTTCATTTTCCCCTCTGATAATATTTTTATAAGTAAATTGTCAAATTCTCTACCATGAGGATTATATGGATATGGTCCATTTTCTATAAGTGTATGAGATAAATCACCTGATGCTATAACTGCTACTTTTTTATCTAATTTTTCAATTGCAGTTCTTATTGATATTCCAAATTTCAAAAGCTCTATTGGTGACAACATACCATAAGTTATATGAACCAACTTATGATTTCTTTTTTTATCAGCATAATATAATGGAACCATAGCACCATGATCAAGATTTAAATCTATATTGTACAATTTTGATGTTTTTTCATCTATAGATGCCACAGCTATTTTATTCTCCGAAGCAACTTCTATAATCTCCTTTGTCAAGGCTAAATCTATATCATAGGTCAACGTCACCTCTGGAGCCTCAAAATTACTGAAATCACCACTAATTGTATCTGTATTAATCATTGCAACGGCATCTCTAAATACTGTACCATGAGGAGTAATTATAACTATAGTCTCTGCATCACTTTGCTCTATTATATCCCCTACCTTTCTACAGCTTTCTATAGTTTTACTAACTTCTTTTTCTGCACCTTTTCCCACTTCAGGAATTATTATCGGCGGATGTGGCATTAAAAAATAATCTATCATCTTATCACCTCGTCATTATTTCCACAATTAAGTTAATCTCTACTTTTTAATTAAAAATTATCCTTATTAGTATATCCTATGAATAATTTAATATAAAAAAAGATAGCATTAAAACTATCTTTCGTCTATCTTTAAGTTATATGACACAAACCATATTTTACATCAAAATATATTCTAGCTGACAATCACAAGGCTCGTCTTCTACTAACTTTTTATTATATTCAATAGCTTCAACACAGCCAACAGCTTTGTAAAACTTTTGTGACTCCTCAGATGAATGAGAAGAAATATATAGTTTCTTAGCACCTAGATCTTTAGCTCCATCACAAGCTATAGAAAATAACTGCTTTCCTATACCATTGCCTCTATATTCATATGATGTATGTAAACTGGATAATTGTAAATACTGATTTTCACTTCCGAAAAATTTATTTTCAACAGATGCAAACCCCACTAAAGAACAATCACAAAATGCTCCCAATACTACTCCACCAGTTTCAATTGTATTAATTAGACATTTTACTAAGAAATTGTACTCATTTTCTCCCCATTGCTCTATAAATGAAATATCCTTTAAAATCCATTTATTATTCTCTTTTCTCCAGCATTTTTTAACTTCTTGATATCTATTAAAATCGCTAAATAATGATAGTTTAATATCTTCTTTATTAAGTTTTTTATACACTACTTTTTCCAAAATTCATACCACCTATTAATATTATTCATAATTATACTAGTTCATAAAGTACCTCATTTATCTATTGGAAAACCAACTCCAAAAGCTGTTCCCAAGGATATACAAACAGAGTTTGGATACTCCGAAAATGCAGCTGCCATTGCTGTTCCATCATGAACCATAGTTATTTTATATTCTGTTCCTAATTTCTTATATAAAACTTCTTTCAAATGCTTCTCATAATTATCAGCAATTAGTCTTAGTTTGCCATAGCCGCCTCTATTTTTAAGTTTTCCATTTTCCACATAATTAGCTATACTTATTACTATTTCTTTACCTAATTCATAATTATTTTCCATGCAAAACTGAATTGTATTAGTAATACAATCTACTATATACTGATCCTCTTTTTTAGCTTCAACTTCTTCCTCTAATTTAGTATTAAACTCCCATGTAACATACTTAGATTTTATCTTTTCTAATGTATGAACTTCATTAATACCACTTTTATCAACACTTATTATGCTTCTTTTTATGAAGCTTTGTCCAAAATCCAAAGCTAAATTATATTTATTATCTTCTATAGTAGTAATATATTTTGATAACCCTCTAATGGCTGCTTCTGCTGGATTCTCTACCAAAATAATATTATAGCCTTCTTTTTCCAATTTAAAAACTTCATTTATAGCATCTTTTAGTATCTTTCCAAATTTATTATTGGCAAGACCTCCCACCAAAATAACATTTTCTATCTTAGACCAGTACTGCCAATGTTCATCTTGCCAATCTATCCTCTTTAACCTATTTTCTTTTTCACCTTTCTTTAATGTTAGTAAAATCACTCCTAGTCGTCTTCCAAATAACTTTAAAATATTTATAGCTAACTCTCTAATCGATTCATTATTACTTTCTAAACAACTTGTAAAATTTTGTGGTAATTTAGCTTCCTCTATACTTTGTAAATCTAATCCTAATTCTTTGCTGTTTTTCTTAATTTCTTCTATAAACAACTTTGTTGAAAATAATTCTAAAGCAGATTTTCCTTTAATATCTTCATCTACTATATGTTCTGGTACCTTTTCTATTATAAGTTTATTTATTGACACATTAGGAGATAAAAAATTATCTTTTATAAAAGGATTTTGCATATTATATTCCCCCTCTAAAATATCCTAGATAAATAATACTTATATAAATTATATCCAAAAAATATAGAATTATAAACTCAAATCCACCTTATATCTTTCTTCTTAAAGTTTTTCATTATTATAAAATTCTCTAAGTTCATTTTTCTTATCTTGAGATAAACAACTCTTTTTAATACCCTCTATAGCACCTTCTAAAGCATATAATCTATGTATACATGCCGAAGGATCTATTGATTTTATTCTAAGCCATGCTTCCTTACTACCTATAGATTTAAGCTCTTCATATGATGTAATTCCAACTTCATTTAGTTGTTCTTCTAATACCTTTCCAATATTATTTAATTTTAATAAGTCACCCATCCCTGTTTCTCCTTCACCTAAATTTATTATTTTAACAGCATTGATTGATATAATATATTTCCAATAGCAGTAGAAATACATGTAATACACATAATATAAATTACCTTAGAGCTAATCTTAGATATACTTTTTACTTTGTATACCGAAATAACTATGATTACTATTACTACAATACTAAAAAATAATTTTGTAAAGTCATTAGCATCTATTACTCCTCTACAAATATCATCTGTTGAGCAACTACATCCCAAAATATTAATTAGTACTGTTTCATTCAATATTCTGTATGGTATATATAATATCGGTAGAATTGCTAATTGCCAAAATAATTTCACAACCTTTCGCATTATCTATACCCCCATATACAACCCTTTACCATATCATAATACAAAAGTCTCAGTACTACTGTCTTATTTACGAACGCTTTCATCTATAAAATCCACTGCTTCATTTTTCTTCTAAATACTTAACATTACAAAATTCCGAATTAAACTCATTACTTCCTATACTCATAATTATTACCTCCAATATAAAAGTATAGACTAGCTTCATTTTAAATCCACTAGTCTTTTTTAATCTATTTTGTCATATTAATTTATCTTAACTTTCCCTATTACTTAAATAGTTTTTGTACCATTCTCTACCTGAGTTCCATTGAACATTGTTGCCATCTTCTCCTAGAATGTCACAACAAGCTACTGCCATAATATATTCTTTTAACCCATCTTCATTACTTTTATTAAATTCATTAAGCATATATTCTAAAGCACCCTCACTGGAAACAATATCAGCATATTCTTTCTTATTATTTGATATATATTCATATGGATTTGATGCTAATTGCACATTAATATTACTTGTGCTAATAATTTTACTTAAGTTTTTTTCTACAATACTATTTTTTGTCTCATTACTCTTTTTACACCCCACTAATGTAAGGAGCAAAATAAACATTAAACAAAATATACTCATTTCATTAAATTTCTTTTTAATTTTTGATCCCTCCTGAAATAATCGTTTCATACTTAGAATTATAACACACGTTCCATATTTTTACATAGAATTTCTATTATTAAAAAAATAAAAGACAAGCCCTAGTAACTATAGGTACTTGTCCTTATTTTTTAAAGTTTATTTTTAGATAATGAATTTAATAATAACGGTACTAAAGCACAATTTGCAAAAATATATGGCATAGCATATCTAAAATAAGTATTTGCCGGTGATGCAATACAAATCAATACTGATGCATATAACGGCATTAACACTATAAGATATTCATTCTTTTTAAATATAATAAGATATACTCCCATCACTAACAAAATCCATATGCCAAATCCAATATTTGATATTAATCCTATAAACGGTATATGAGGAAATATTCCTTGATATACTACTAAGTTATCCCTTAATCCTTGTAAATCATTATAACTGTAATCAACTAAATTGTCTTTTGTTACTCTTGAATCATACTTATGGTAAGTATACCACTTTATAGCATTAGGATAGAAATACCCATAAGTATTGTTTATTGTTGCTTCAACATAGGTCCCTGGATGATTTTTTAATCCTCTATACCAAGCTTTAAAATATTCTTTTAAATCTTCACTGGTAGCATATTTATTATATTTATTTTTAACTGGATCAGAAAGTTCTGGCTGATACCTCTCTGCTATAGTATCATAAACCAAAATTTTATCTATCGCCTTTTTATCTTCTTCTGATACCTCATCTCCATGTTCTTTTACATATCTCGCTGTTTGCTGAAATGGTATAGATAACATTTCTCTAATACTACCACTGGTAATTTTAAAATAAGGTAATATAACCTTAGAATAACACGTTGTTAACGACATAAATATTACCAATATTGTTATAGTTTTAGCCATATTCTTTTTACTATAAAAAATTATGAATGGAAAAGATAAAAGTATTACATATATCCCATTATTTCTAAACAATGAAATTAATAACAATAAAAAAATTATAGCTATAGCTTTAATATTGGAAAGTTTCTTCTCTTTATTGAAGGTTACAAAATCATAAAGAAATATTACATACAAAACCATAAACGAGGTATAAATAGTATCTTTCACTGCTGACATAGCATAAAGCGGGAACATCGGTACTAAGGAATATATCATTAAAAGAATTAATCTAACCTTAAGGGATATTTTTACTTTCTTAAGATATTTTATAGTATAAGCTAACGTTGATGATAATATTCCAATTTGAATTATGGAGTATATAAATAATCCAAAATTATCACTACCAAATAACCTTCCTAAATTTATACATCCACCTAACAATAATGTATGAACTACAGGATGGTGATTAGTAAGATTAACATTTTCATCTAGCTTTATTACACCTTCTGCATATTTCGTATCAACATTATAAAACTGCCTAATTTGAAAACTAGGATCTGGTGACAAAATCACTGGATAAAAAGCTATTATATAAACAAGCCAAAATGTAATCATAATTATAATACTTGATAAAAACGGCTTTTCATCAATGAACTTTAATATTCCTTTTAATTTTCCCATAGTTTCTAATTTGAAATCTTCAACTCTTATATTCTGTATTTTAATATTTATAAAGTAAAAAATTCTTTTAAAAAACTCATAAAATCCAATATATATAATTATTGAAATTAAAAACATTCTTAAGCTTCCAAATACCAACTGCCAAGAATTTGTCTTTTCATAACTAAATCCCAATGTCATGAATATAGAAAAAATCATTGATAGAATCTTTTGTAATATATTAATATTATATCCTCTTGATCTTTTGTAAAATAAAATTAACATACCACTGATAATGCAAACAGTCATTAGCCCCACTCTAAAAGGATTCTGAATTTTGGTTAAATCTAAATAAAACTTTTCTGGGTCTAAACAAATTGCTATCGTAGTAAATAACACCATTGTATACATTATTATTTTGTCTTTTAACTTCATAGTATCATTCTCCACAAAATTCCATATAAAATCTACCTTTACTATTGTATCAGATTATTGTTAAGATTTATATTAACATTTCTTAATATTTTATGAAGAAATATAGTCAATCTACAAAATTAAATTTGTATTACCTATTTTTAATAAACTTTATTATCTCATACCACATAATAGAGAAGATTGATATTACTAATGCAATTACTACTTCACTTATAGTTAATGGTGCTAATTTCAATATTAAAGATATAGGTGTATAGAAAAGTATCACAATGGAAGCTATTGTTATCACAATAACACTCCATATTACTTTATCCTTTCTAAGTTTAATAAATGACTTATATGCATATTCCGTATTAGAACTATTTACTTGAACTAAAAGTAAATTTGAAATCATTATTATTAGAATAGCCATTGACCTTGCTACCTCAACTGGAGCATTATATCTCATTAAATAAATATAATATATACCAAAAGAAGCAATAAAGAGAACAATACCTTGTACTATACTCTTAAAAAGTAATTTTGCTGTTAAGATATTCTCACTAGAATTTCGTGGTGTCCGTTCCATTATGGAATCTTCTGCTGGTTGCCTTTCAAAAACAATTGAACAGGTTGGATCTATTATTAATTCCAGTAATACTATGTGAACTGGCAATAACAATAGCTGATTAGAACTAATATCAAGTAATGGCGCTAAAAGCGATGATAACGCTATTGGTATATGAATAGTAAATACATATCCTATTGCTTTTTTGATATTGTCATATATTCTTCTACCATCCTTTACTGTATAAACTATAGTAGAAAAATTATCATCTAATAATACCAAATCTGCTGCTTCCCTAGATACTTCAGAACCACGTTTTCCCATAGCTATACCAATGTCTGCTTTTTTTAAAGCCGCTGCATCATTAACACCATCACCTGTCATTGCTACAATTTCTCCATTATCCTGAAACGCTTTAACAATTCTCCTTTTATGCTCTGGTATAACTCTTGAAAATATACTTACACCTTTAACCTTTTCTTTAAGTTCTTCATCACTTAATTTATCAATCATTTCCCCTGTAATTATATTCTCGTTACCAGCGATACCTACTTCTTTTGCAATAGCACTTGCCGTCATTCCATTATCACCAGTTATCATTACGACTTTAATACCAGCATTAGCACAATTTTTAATATCTTCTTTTACAGTGTCCCTTGGAGGATCTTGTAATGCTACAAGACCTAAAAAGTCTAAAGAGCATCCTTCTAAATTTTTAGGTATATCACTTTCATTTTCTATTATCATTTTTGCCACTGCTATAACTCTTAGACCTCTTTTTGACATTTCTCTCATCTTACTACTTACGCTTTTTCTTACCTTATTATCTAAATTGCACAATGCCATTATTCTTTCTGGTGACCCTTTAGCCGCAATGATAATATGTCTATGTTTTTTCCAAACATGTCCCATCATTTTGCTCTCATTAGTAAAAGAATATTCCTTCACTAATGTTCCACTAAAAAGCATATCCTTTGTAATATGATTTCTTTCACAATACTCTATCATCGCCTGCTCCATAGGATCATAAGGATCTATTTCACACGCCATTCCCATAGCTTTATTAAAATCTTCTATATCAGTATTAAGAGTCCATATATCTTTTACTTTCATTTTATTCATTGTTATTGTACCAGTCTTATCTACGCAAAGCACAGATACAGCTCCTAATGTTTCCACTGATGGCAATTTTTTAACTAAAGAATTTTTCTTTGCTAATCTCCATGCTCCCATAGATAAAACTACTGTTAATATAACTGGAAATTCTTCTGGTATCATAGCCATTGCTAAAGTAATAGCTGATAATATACTTTCTATCAACCTATCTTTGAAATTACATTCTATTAAATTCATATAGGTAATTATAACTACTAACATAAACAAAAAAACAGCTATATATGCACAAACTTTAACTAATACTGCCACTTGTTTTTTTAACGGTGTTATTTTCTCTTGTGTTTCCGATACGCTTTTCCCTATCTTCCCATACTCTGTTTCAACACCAATCTTATCTACCTTAATAACACCACTACCTTGAGTAACCAATGTCCCTGCATAACAATAATTTTTCTTTAAATATTCATCGTTACTATTAGTGATTACATCTTTCCATACATTTATTGGTTCTCCTGTTAATGATGATTCATCTATACAAAGATCATTAGCCTTAATAATATACCCATCAGCTGGTACTTTCACACCTTCAGAGATAATCACAAAATCCCCAGGGACTAAATCTTCACTTACGATATCAGTTTCTACCCCATCTCTAATGACGGTAACCTGTGGAGCAGATAAATCTCTAAGAGCCTTTAGCGTTTCATCTGTTTTCCATTCTTGTACAACATCAATGGTAATAACAGCTACTACAAATATCAACATTACTATTCCATCTCTTGGTTCCCCAAGAACAAAATAAATCATTGCAGCTACCAATAATAATAAAAACATTGGTTCTCTTAATACCTCTAGGATTTTAACAATAAAATTCTCTTTCTTTTCTGGTACAATATTATTTTTTCCATACCTTTCTTGCAATAACTTAGCTTCATTACTAGTTAAACCAATAATTTCTACTGATTTTTTTAGATTTTGCATAAAAGTTACCTCCATCTTTTTTCTAGTTTTCTATCTAGAAATTTGGGTTTGATAGCTCTATGGCAATGCATAAACTTAGTTCTTTAGGAGAAAGTATTGTTCCATAAACAAAAATGCCTGTGGAACAATATACTGTCCCACAGGCATCTTTTATGTCCTGTTGCCCAAAATAAGGCCCGGCTCCATGAATAAAATTCTTATTCATCGGCTTGATCAGTTTGTACTGTAGCTTTATATGCAGTGCAAAGAGATTATACATTATACTATGCCGACATTATTTAAAATTCTACTAAAACTTTAAATTTTATCATAAACCGCTATTTATTTTTACTTATAGATTTGTACAAACAAAATTGTATACATAATGTTTACATCAGTGGAGCAAATAACTTTAACACATGCCCCTCCAATCTATGGAATAATGAAAAATTCTTATAATCTTCTAAAGTCATTTCCTTGCACTTTGATAATGTATCTTGAAAATCTTCTTCGATGTCTTTTATCACAGGGCATTTAAACATATAAGCTGCACATTCAAAATGAAGATATAAGCTCCTATAATCTAAATTAATTGTACCAACTACTGCTTTTTCGTTATCTGAAGTAAACACTTTTGCATGGACAAATCCAGGGATATATTCATATATCTTTACACCACTTTCTAAAAGTTGAGGATAATGATTATGTGCTAACGCAAACGCCATAGGCTTGTCCGGTATATGTGGTAAAATTATTTTTACATCTATACCTCTTTTTACTGCATAAATAAGTGTTGTTATCATCTCATTATCCAAAATTAAATATGGCGTCATAATATGGACATATTCTTTAGCTGTATTGATTATATCCATATAAACATCTTTTCCAACATTATCATCATCAAAGGGGCTATCTCCATATGGAGTAATAAATCCTCCACTACAATCTTCTACAGTAACATTACTTTTATTTAGATATTTATCATAGTTTTCTGGCTCCTTTTCAGTAATATTCCACATCTGTAGAAACATCATTGTAAATCCTCTTGCTGCTTCTCCTGTAACCATGATTGCAGTATCTTTCCAATGTCCAAATCTTTCAATACGATTTATATATTCATCACCTAAATTAATACCTCCAGTAAATGCAACTTTACCATCAATAACAAGAATCTTTCTATGGTCTCTATTATTTTGATATGTTGACAATACAGGCATAATAGGTGAAAACATCTTAGCCTTAATTCCAAAAGACTCTAATTCTTTCGGATATGAATATGGTAACATTGCAAGACAACACATACCATCATACATTACTCTAACTTCTACACCTTCTTTTACCTTCTTCTTTAAAATTTCTAGAATACTATTCCACATATAACTTTCTTGTATTATAAAATATTCTAAAAAAATAAACTTTTCTGCTTTCTCTAATTGAGAAAGTAATTCCTTAAACTTATCTTCTCCTAATGGAAAATAAGTAATTTCCTCACTTCTATATGTTGGGTATCCTGCAATATTTGAAATATAATGACATAAGTTTGCCCCTTGAATAGAAATTTCTTTTATTTTACTAATTATTTCTGCATCTTGTTTTAAATAAGGCGCTGTCTCTTTTAAAATATTTTGATGCTTCTTATTAAGAAGTTTTGCCGTTGATTGTATATGAACAAAAAGATAAAACAGACCTCCAAATACCGGTATTAATAATACTGGTATTATCCAAGCCAATTTATATGCTGGATTACTTTTGCTATTAATAATAAATAACGTTATAATTGCAGATATTACGGTAAATCCTCCATAAGTATATATGTGATATTTACTTAACCACTTAAAAGTAAATAATAATACACCTAATTGAATAAGAATCAATGAAATTACTATAATTGTTCTTCCATATATTAAACGCAACGTATTTTTCTTATTTATATCCATTGATTTTTATTACCCCTTTCTTTAAATATCTTGTCCTTTTTCTAAGTCTTTTACCTCATTCATAGCTTCTTCATACTTTTTAGCCCTTGCTCCTGGATTTCTACGTAAAATATTTATAGAATGAACAAAAGCCTTATTTTCCATTTTGCTAACATGATTTTCTTGTTTCTTTATCTTTGCAAGGTATTCAATTAATTCTGCTTTGAACTTTTCATATTGTTGCGTAGATTTATCAGCAACATTTTCTAACTTACCAATATATTTATTTATATTTTCAGACATAAGCTCTAAAACTTCTGCTTTTCTACTATTACTTCTTTCAAGATTCTTCTCAAAAACTTGTCTTCTACTCAATTTCCTAAGTTCACTCTTCTCTTGATTAATAAATACTTTTTCTTTAAACTTCTCTTCTATCTCTTTCACATCTTCATTAATAAAAGCTGCCATTACCTCAAGTCTCTTCTTAATATGCTTAACTGTTTCTCTGCCTTCTGTAATTCTTGCCAAAGTGTCCTTTAAATCTAAGGCATCGTTAACAGATTGTACAATATCTATAGTAAATGCTACAATAATACATAAAATAATTATCTCACAAATAAGCTCCGGTATCAGTAAAACCACATATTCTATCGGTGGATGAATTACTTTTACCATTAATATCGAGAATGCCCCCCATGCAACAGAACACAAAAGACATATATGACCTTGAAAATTAAAAGCTTCATCACTATAATCCCAATACCTTACATGAAAAATCTTTTCCATTAAAACTCCAGTAAAATACTCTAAAGTTGTAGCTGCAACCATTCCAAAAATAAATACTAAAAAAATATTACTTCTCACAGGTATAGTAGCTATTAAAATTATAATTGCACCAAATCCATATATAGGTAACATCGGTCCTCTTAAAAAACCTCTGTTGATCCATTTCTTACTTTTAACTGAAACATAACATGATTCCCAAATCCAACCTACAAAACAATAAATGAAAAAAAATAATAACCACTGATTTAATGAATATCCTTCCAAAAAATCATCCCCTTTCTACTGCAAAAATACTAAGTTATGTTAAATATTATACCATTTAACTTTAGAATATAAAGGCTATGATTAATGAACTTTAACATATTCACTAATATCAGTGTATTATTACATAAATTTATATATCTCTATAATAGTTTTACTTTTACATATAACCATCTGAAACATTATAATTTATTAATGATCCTTCCCTTCCTTGTATCACCATAACTAATAAATCATTATGGGAATTATTTCTCCATCTTCTTTTAGCTTTGGTACTAATTCTAACAATAGACCCTTCTTCTACTGGTATTATCTCATCATCTATTATAAATTCACCATTTCCTTTTATAACAACATATATTTCCTCGTTAATTTTATGCTTATGATCAAAAGGTATTTCACAGCCAGCTTTTAATACCTGAATTGACATTTCAATGGATGTCATATCTAATGCTTCTCCCACAAAGACTTTTCCTGGTATTTTAAATTTTGCTAGTGGGTGATAATATTCATATTGATCTAATTCATCATACTTTCCTAAATTGCCAATTGAATACCTTTCAGTACTTTTTACTATTTTAACCTCTTTCATAATATCCTCCTAATATATATTCTTCAATTGATCTCTTAATGTCTCAAATATTTTAATATCCTTTGTTACCCTATAATACATTACATAACCCTCAAATAATGCAAAAGCCTTCTTTGCACTATCCTCTAATTGTTCTTTTGATATACCAGAAAACTCTAACACATTTGAAAAAACTAATATTAGCTTCATCATTGGTATTGAATATGATTGTACAACTTCTGGATCTAGAAAAGCCATTTCCGATGCTAATGTTGCAAAAGGACACCCATAATATTTTTCATCTTTAGCGTCACTTATTATATCATCTATTAAGTTATCTATAAATTCTCTCCAGGTTTTATCTTTTGAAATTCTAAGAATCCAACTGCCAATTTTATTTTTATAATATTCCGCTACCTCTATAGCCAGATCCTTTTTACTTTTAAAATGATAGTAGAATGAACCTTTCGGTAATTGTGTCTCTTCTAAAATTTCCTTTATGCCAGTATTGTTATATCCATTTTTAAAAAACAGTTCTGCAGCACATTCAATAATTCTTCTTTTGCTTTTCTCACCCTTTGTAACCTCTTCCATAAAGCACCTCCTAATATTATAATAGACCACTCGGTCTATTATTTCAATATTTTTACATAAAAAAATAAGATAGAACAAATGCCTATCTTAAAATATATCTAAAATCCCTTTTAAGCTTCTTCTACCTTCTCATATGAAACATCTACCTTTTTCATCAACATTTCTATCTATCAAATAAATGATGAATATTAAAAGCCATCTCATCTCCCTGAACTTTTTCTCTGCACTTTTATAGATACTATACATTAAAAAAAATACTTGCCAAAGTGGCATTTATGAAATCATTGGTTACATAGGAGTTATCACCAAATAGTAATCCATAGTTACCATAAAATCGATTAAGCATTAATATTATATAGTAGTTTATCTGACTAATTTCTATATATGCACTAAATAAAGGAAGAATGGCATTTGAATTGGATATAATATATGCTAATGTTGGTACTACAGAATTATTAACGCTATAATTATTAGATAAAACACATTTTATAAAATCATCTGCATCATCATCATCATGTATTTTGATATCATTAAAATTATCTACATTACCTTTCTGATACTCATTTATATATAATCCAATAAAAAAAAGATATGGTTCTATCTGTAAACACCCACCATGTATGTTATTGAAAGTAAGTGGCTCTGCAGCATTATATGTTTTGCTTGGGTCACCATTATCATTAAAACAAAGGAAAAAATATAGTCTGTTATTATTTCTATATATAATATTACCATTTCCAATTATAGGGTTAACATTTCCTAAAAATTCTGCGCAAGGAGGTAACTTGAAATCTTGAAATTTACATTTGCAATGTTTTTTATTCTTCTTCACAAACTCCTCCTTATAAATTAATTTTTAATATTGTACTATCTTATCTATAAATATGTTTTCACTTACAAATACTTGCTTAGTTTCTTAAATTATTGTACATAATAAAAGGAACTATCTCTGACAAAAAACATTTGTCATTTAGAGATAGTTCCTATATAAAGCTTGAATAGTATTTTATTTTACTTTTTCATAGACTATCGGATCAACAAATCCAAAAGTTATCTTTCCATTCTTTCTAAATACTTCACTAACATACATTTTATCATCTTCTATTTTTTCTTTTAAAGTAAATTCTGTTTCTGGAGTAAAGTTACTAATACTCTCTCCTTCAAATATTCCATTACTTTCTTCATATATCATAGGGTTAAACTTCATAGAAATTTTTAGATCTTCAAAATTTATTATCAACTTCTCATTATCATTTCTAAAATCTTCTTTTTCTATATTCTTTGGAATTTCATATGAAGTTAAAACAACATTATTACTCTCATCAAGTGTAAACAAGAAAAGATGCGGTAAACTGTTTTTAAAATTTCCATTTTCATAATAGCTTTCTTCAATAACAAAATATCCATTAAAACCATCAGGTAAATTTTTTATCTTGTCATTACATATACCATTAATATGCTTTGCACTTGGATGAAGTTGCTTACCATTTTCCATCTCACCTTTTATTTGGTTGCTATTATCAAATGTTCCACATAACTTACTTACAAATAGGTCTAATTTATTCATGTCTCCCTCTCCTCTTGCTTTAGTAATATTAGTATTGTATGTTCCCTAACTTAGGGATATACTCTCTTTTTAATATTTTGTCTTCATCCAATTTTCACTAGTTAAATTTAGCTGTCCTGCCCCAGCGCCATTTTTACCATTTAATTTTTCCTTTAATGTAGATGGATCATCCATTTTCTGTAGAAATAGCACCATTGCTAGTTAATCCAAACTTATATCCTTTAGACTTTAGTGATGATGATATCTTTGTTGGAATTAGTTTTTTAAGTTCATTTGCATTTTCAGAATCCATAACTATATTGTATACATGTGCATTTTCGCCTCTAAGTCTTGGCATACGATCTTGAGAATCTTTATAGTAATTATGATGTAATGTTATCTCTAAATCTTTATTATCAGCTGCCATTTCGTTTGCACCAATTAAATGAGTTTTCTTTTGAGGGGATGATACTTTCATTATCTCATCTTTAGTTAATCCCTTTTCTCTTATTGCTGCATACATAGGATAGCTTGACTTGTTATTTTCTAATTCATCGAACATAGCTTTCATAAATTCTGGATTTGAATCACCTGACAAGAATTTAGACCATGAGATTGTTAATCCCGTAGTTCCTTTCTTAGAATCTACTACTCCATCATATACCTTTCCAAAAGTACAATGATCTATCCAAACATTATTACATTTTTCTAGTGTTATGTAATCCCAGTCATTTTTATCGTAATTACCTTTAGTTGCTTCATCCCATTCCCAAAGTTCATCAAATTGTATATTTCTAATTACTACATTTTTGGATCTTTTAATTGTTATACCACCATTAGTCAATTTTGATCCGTTTTTTGAATATATAGTAAGTCCATCAAAACCATCAACTTCAATTTCACTTACTCCTGTTTTCTTTAATACAGTATGAGTCTGAGGCTTCGCATTCTCTTTAAAAGGTGCTACCTTTGCCTCACTTGGTATAACATTCCAACCTAAGTCAATATAATTTGCAATTTCAATTACTTTTATTTTAGAATTTTTCTTTAATGCTTGTCCGAGTTCTGTTGCATTAGTTACTTTCTTGTTACAAATCTACTTGTTACATGTTAAATACTACTATAATTTAACTATATTTTAACTACATTTTGCTGTTTTGTCAATAATTTTGTCATAAATAGTGCCTGATTTACCAAATTTCTGTATATTTACTTAATTAAATTCAATTTATTTTCTTGTCTACCCTTCCAAGTAAGATAACACACACATATTATAATAGAAACAAGTGACGATATTGGTGCCGCAAAGCCTAATTCAAAAAGAGTTACCCCTGAAATCTTACTTATTAGTAATGTTAATGGGATTCTAAAACCAAACGTAGCTATTAAGCTATGTATAAGCGAAATTGTAGATTTTCCAAGACCACTTAAATATCCATTTATACAAAATACAAAGCTTACCATTACACAATCAATAGAATAAGACATTAAATACTGACTTGATACTTTTATTACTTCTGTATCATTTGAAAATAGAGAAGTTATTGTTTCTGGATAACTCATAGAATATATCATTGATATAACATCAAAAATCAATGAATATGTTATTCCATAACGAAGTACTTTTTTTGCTCTTGCAGTTTCCCCTGCTCCGATATTTTGTGCTGTCATTGCTGATACGGCAGCTCCAAAAGATGTAGGTGGAAGCATAGCAAATACAATAATCTTTTCAACTACTCCAACAGCAGCTGAAGCAACTAATCCCATAGTATTTATTACAGCGGTAATAATTAAGAATGATACATTAACTAATGCATCTTGCAATGCTAACGGAAACCCTACTTTTAATATTAAAATAACAGATTCTTTATCTAATCTGAAATCTTCTCTTGTAATTTTAAAAGTAAATCCTTTTTTAATAATATAAAATAATGCAATTATAAAACTTAATCCTTGTTCTGAAACTGTAGCAATTGCAGCACCAATAGCTCCAAGCTTAAAAACACCAACTAACACAATATCAACAACAATATTGATTATGCAGGCTATTAATACAAAATAGACTGGTGTTTTAGAATCTCCTAACCCTCTAAAAATAGCGCTTACTGCATTATATCCAATAATAAATGGGATACCTAATGTACAAATAATAATATACTCCTTTGTATATTTAACTGCTTCCATCGGTGTATGCATAAGTGTTATAGCTCCATTAGTAAATAACAGCATTATTGGTGTTAAAACTATAGCAATTAATATAAATAGAACTGTCAGTGACCCTATGGCTTTTGCTGCTTCGCCATGATTCTTCTCTCCTATTCGTCTTGCAATTAATACTGTTCCACCCATTGAGATACCAAGTATTATACCTGTTATAGTTTGCATAACCTGACTTCCAATAGCTACAGCAGAAACAGCTGCAGAATCTGCAAATTGACCCACCACAAATAGATCTGCTGCTCCATATAAAGCTTGCAATAAACTTGCAAATAAAAATGGTATTGCAAACTTTAATAACGTTGTACTTATTTTTCCTTTTGTTAAATTACTCCTCCTAATTTCCTCCTATTTTGCCTTTTCATAAAAGTCTCTAAAGTAAAAAAGCTGGATAAGTTAGTAAGTCTCCACTTACCATCTTATCCAGCGTATAATTCTAAAAATTAGTACACCCTCCGATGAACAAGAATTATTGTACAAGCATTCTTAAAGTATGTCAATATTTAAATATACTTATCATTAATTTTAATACCTATAATAAACTCAAGATCCTTACCTTTTAATTTGCATTCTAAAAATCCATCATGTTCCTTAACAATCTCTCTCGTAATAGATAATCCTAGACCACTACCATTTTCACTTCTTCCCTTATCTCTTTTATAAAGACGCTTAAAAAAGTTATTAAGCTCTTGTTTACTTATTTCTTCTTTCGGAGTGTTTTTTATAGTAAATACTCCATATTTAACGCTACTTACCAATGTTTCTTTTATGGATACTTCCACCTTTGAATTTTCTTTTGAATACTTTAATGCATTACTAATCAAATTAGAAAATGCTCTAGATATCAGTGTTGGATCTCCTAATATTAATAACTTCTTATTATATAAATTAACATCTAACTGTAAACCTTTTTTTATAAATGACGATTCTTCACAATTTACTAGCTGCAATACTAATTCATTTAAATTTATATCCATTTTTTCCATAGGCCAGTCATTAGAATTCAACTTTGAATACTGAAAAAAATCTTCTAACATAGTTTTTAAATAAAAACCTTTATTATTTATTATTGAAATATATCTTTTCAATTCTTCTTCATCTTCATATACCTTTTCTTCAATCATTTTTGAATATCCAAGAATTGTAGTAAGCGGTGTTCTTAAATCGTGGGCAATATTAGTTATAAACTCTTTTTCCTCTTCTTCTTGATTTTGTAACTTATCTACCATATTATTTATATTATCTGCCAGTTCACTAAGCTCATTATTATATTTTATAGGTACTCTTGCTGATAAATCACCTACAGCAACTTTATTAACAACGTTACTAATAGTGGTTAAATATGATACTCTACCTACTATAAGTAATAAAAAGATTATTACTGAAGAAATTACCCATATATATAACATATTCATATCATTAAATACATACTTTTCATTTATATATACAACATAACTTTCATCATTAATTTTCATTATATTAATTGCAGAAAATTTATTGTTTTGCACCGTTAAACCTGTTCCTTCTTTAATTTTCATATCAAATTTATTTATTGGAATTTTACCGGTAGAATATTGTACTATTCCCGTTCTATCAACAATAAAAATTCTATCACAGTCTTCTAAGTTTCTTTCATTTCTTTGAAGATTTTCACATACTTCATTTTCATTATTACTATCAATTTTTAACTGACTTCTTATAAATTTAACATCTTCACTATTGTTTTTCATTGCTAATTCATTAATATGCCCTTTTGTTAAAGCAATTTTTCTATAAATACCTGCTCCAACCATAGACATTATCATTCCAACAGTTACAGCGATTACTATTGCTATTACCAATTCACCTTTTAATTTAATTATCCTTTTCAACCTTATAACCAACTCCCCATATTGTCTTTATGAAAATAGGGTCTTTTACCTTATCCCCAAGCTTTTCTCTTAAGTTTCCAATATGAGTTATCACAGTATTATCATTTTCAACATATGTATCTTTCCAAACTTTGTTATAAATCATTTCAGAAGTATACACTCTTCCTGGATGTTCCATAAGTAAAAGAAGAATTTCAAATTCCTTTTTAGTAAGTTTAATTTCGCCTTTATCTTTAATTACTTTATACTGATCTTTGTCTATAGTTAGCCCCTTATACATTATTAGTGAATTTTTATAATTAATATTATTGCCTCTTCTTAATATAGCAGTAATCCTAAGAGAAACTTCCACTAAATCAAAAGGTTTAACTATATAATCATCACATCCTCTTTTAAAAGCAAGAATTTTATCCATTTGCTGTCCCTTTGCTGTTAACATAATAACTGGTACACTAGAAAATCCTCTTATCTTTTCTAGTACAGTAAACCCATCTATTCCTGGCATCATTACATCTAAAAGAATAAAATCTATAGTATTTTCTTTAAACACTTTTATTCCATCTTCTCCATTAAATGCAGTATATACCTCGTAATCTTCTTTAAGTAAATACTCCTTCATCATAAGCGCAATATCTTTATCATCTTCAACAATAAGTAACCTACTTTTCATAACACACCATCCTTAACATAAGATAATTATAATATTAAGTATCTTCTATTATCAATATAAGGGTCCTTTTACATTTTATTCTTCTTTGATAACCATAATTTTACATAAGAATTCTCTAGAATCTATAATATAAAAATAAAGAAAAAATAAAAAATATACGTGTTATTTAATGTCACTTCTTATCCAAAGCATCTTTGCACTAATATCATATAGATAATAGTTCCACCACCCATACTTATAAACATATTTTTTTCATTTATGCAATATAATAATAAAAAAATAGCAATGAATTCTGGCAATCCATGAATAGAAATTCCATAAAATAAATGACGTGAATTTACCATTAGAGTTAAAAAAACGTATGCACAGGATCAAATGATGTTAATAACAAATTAACAGTAACAAATTCCATTGACCCGGCAAATATAAAACAACTAATGATAATAGGATAAATTATTGATACTTTCTATAAATTCAAAGAATTATACTTTAAACGAGGGAGATTCTTTAATGTTTGATTCAGCTATAAATCACACATATATTAACAAAGAGGATACAATGGTTACTTTCATTATTATTAATTTTTACCCAACATAAAAAGTAACAACTATCCTCCTAGTTATTACTTTATTCTTATAAATCATCATATTTATTATTGTATTTATTGAGCTATAGACTGAACTTCCGCTACGTAATTATGATATAATACTAAATCATTGTCATTAAGATCACTCTTTTCTAACAATGCATCTATTAGACCTGCCAATTTCAAAGAAATTAATTTACCTATAGAAATATCTTCATATATAATTGAATCTAAGAAACTTTTTATGTATTCTTTTTTAATCGCTATTGCTACAATACCAAGCTTTTTCTTATACTTATTTACTATTTCTAATATTGCAGCAGGTATTACCTTTCCTTCTGCAATTATATTTCTAACTAATCTCATTTCATCAGAATAGACTTCATCACCATTATAAACTTCCATAAGACAATATTGAACCACATCCATTAACTTAATATCTTTTGTAATATAAATATTTCTCATTTCCTCTGTTACTGACATTATAAAATCTTTTGCTGCGTTCTTTGTAATATATGTTGAAGAATCATCAATATTGTATTGTTTTAAAGCAATTCTAATAAAATCAGCTATAATAGGATTTGTTAATTCAATTTTATTTATAATATCGCACAAACAAATTTTTTCTTTTGTAATATTAGCTAATAAAACGCTTTGGAATAATGAAATTGCCATATCAGGAATTCCATCTTTTAAAAATTCTTTAGCATAATCTTTAAAGTTATCATTGCCCTCTATTTTCTCTATAAAATCACTTTTTATTACAATACTATAATTGTTCTCTATTGTAACAATTCTTATTGGCGATGGTGATGTTGAAAGAGATCCTGTCATAATATCAAAAAGAGTATTTCCTTCTTCTGTGGTTATAGAAGCTACATCTTGTCCATGAAAATGTCCTGTAAACATATATCTCATTCCTGCATTAGCAAAGATTCTTGACGCTTCTTCCCACCCCTCTACTAAATATGAATGAAAAATCTCTCCCTGTCCTTTAAAATGCTCTATTATACCATGATGCATCATACCTATGACTTCATCGCCAGCATTTTTACCAACTTCTATTTGATCTACAATCCACTGAATAAGCTCCTCTCTGAAATATCCCTCTGTAGCTTGTTCACTTGGATCATCACCATAAGTTCCGCTGTCAATAGCAATTAGTCTATATCCACTTTTTAGTTGTACTACATAAGATAAAGATTCTTCATGTATTGCTATTGCATCACTATAACCATATCTACTGTATATTCTTTTGAAATCTTTAGCTAAAATAGTATCAACAGGAACTCTTTTATCCTGACTTTTATTCTTTGGGTCCTCAATAAACATGCAAGCTTCTGGATTATTAATATCATGATTTCCATTTATAACAAAGACTCTAATACCATTTTCTAATAGAACATTAAGTTTCATTGATAACATATCATGTGCTTCCTTTTCGGAATCCTTTGTTAAATCACCAGTTATCAATACAACTTCCGGTTTTGCTTCTATAATCTTACTTAATGCTGCATCGAGAATTTTCTCACTATCTAATAACATTTTTCTGTCATTACATAAATATCTTTTAAAATTTTCACCTTGTTTCTTTAATAAAGTTTTTGGAAATAGGTGTATATCACTAATTATTGCTAATCTAATTCCTTCACTAATTTTTCTTGTATTATAAATATCCTTTGATGGAGTTTCAACTATAGGAGTTTGGGTTAATAAATCTGAGTGACATCTCTCTACTATTTGTTCCATAGGCATCTCCTTTTGTAATTTATTTTTCTATAGCACCATATTAAATAACAATTGTTTTTTCTATGTTTCATTTTTGTTAAATCTTAATTAAGTTTTAGAAATACATTTGTCGGTAATAATTAAAAGATGTCTATGTATTAAGTAACAAAATGTTTTCTATAGATGAGATATATTATGGTATGATTTTTGAAATTTAAGAATATTGATAAAAATATGTGTCCCCAGGGGACACATATAATCCATGTTTTTATAAACGAAACCTTTTTATTATCATTATTAAAAGCAGTTTTACAAATATATTTAACAATTAAATTAGCAGAGTGGAATTGATCATTTCACTTTTCTGTAATCGTAATATTATAAGGTATATTGTACCTTCCGATATTTCACCAAACCCGTATTTGCTAAGTTTCTTAGATATTTCATATGCATATGTCTCTTGTTTATTAATAATCTCTAAAATACATCCTTCTAGCATACCTTTAAGCATTTGTGATGGTATCACTTTATCACCTCTAACAAAGTATCCTGTATTGCAATATAGTCTATGTTGTAATACAAGATACCCCATTTGTAAATATTGTGCAAAAAAATTAGAGCAGTCAAATGTCTACTCTAATTATACATATTTATTTAATTATCACTTAACTATATTTATTCTTTTTCCACCAAAAGCATGTATTGTTCTAGTACCTGCTTTAACTCTTCCATGATGAGGTGTTCCCTTCGGTATAAAAATTTCATCTCCAGGATTTAATACATGCTCTTCACCATTAAAAATTTCAACATATTGACCAGCAACACAAACAGTATACTCATCAAATTCATGTATCTGTTCTTTTGATTCTCTATCAGAATAACATGTCCAAATAGCCATTTGACTACCATCTTTTCCTTCGTAATAATATCCTTCAATATCTTTTGTATTTTGCTGATCACTATCAATATGATTTATTTCACTTTTCATAAACTCAGGGAAATCTTTCATAATATAACCTCCTCACATTATCTACTTAGAAACTATATACAAAATTAATATCTAGCCATTCGTGTTATGAATTAAAAATAAAACTTCACTATAATTTTTTCGATGAACATAAATATAATATTGGTAAAAATACTTCATATTTTCCCCTATACTACCTACTCTACTTCTAGAAGTATCAAATCCCGATGACGTAGTTCTATTAACTGTTTTGATATCATAAAATTTCGCCTTTCATAAAACTTATCAATTTATTTTTTAATTTACTTATTTCTTCATTACTTAATCCAATTTCAAAAAGATATTCTTCTATTGAATTGTATTTATTAAAAAACATATCTAAAAATTTATTCATATGTTCTGGTTTAGGCGTTACAATATTTATATCTACATTCTTATTATTCTCTGAAAATAACTTTAACAGATTACATAAATATTCTTGTGAAATTTCATAATTAGCTACAATATCATTTCTAGAAACTCCTGCTAACAGTAATAGTAAGGCTGAGATTATCCCCGTTCTATCTTTTCCTGCCGTACAATAGTAAAGAACACCACCTTCTACATTTACAAGTACCTTCATTACTTCTAATATCGTTTTTTTATCATTAATCATATTAAAATATGAAATTGGCACCGATTCAGCATCTTTTGGTATTCTACCATTACCATATATCCTACAATGATAATACTTAAAATTTTCATTAATCTTACAATCGCAAGGTTCGTTTTTAACTTCATCATCACTTCTTAAATCAACAATAGTACTTATACCATTATCTAATAAAAAAACTACGTCTTCTTCTGATAAACTTATTAATGCATCACTACGTATAAATACATTATTCTTGCCTTTATATCCCCCTAAATAACGTGTATTATCTGTACAAGATAATAGAGATTTTACTTTAATCATCATTAACCTTTAAGACCATTTGCTTGTCTTTCCATATTTTCTATAACAATATCATAAATCTCCCCTAAAGATGCACAATACTCAACTACTTTCCATGGAGTGTTTGTATGGAAATGTATCTTTATTAATTCTTCATCTCCCACTGCAAGTAAGCAATCTCCCTTGATATTTTTTGTTATATATTCATTAATATCATCCTCTGAAAGATTTTTTCCTTCAATTAATAATTGTGTATCAAATTTGTATTCAATCATTATTATCCTCCTACATTTTTCTATTTTAAATTTAATATTACAGATATTATAACATATTTACTAGATTTTATCATTTCCATATGGAGGTGTCCATTAACAAGTGAAAAGCTGTTAGCGATACCTCCTTTTATTACAACACAAGATAGAGCACAGGTTAGATGGCACATGGCACAAGTATAGATTCCTACTCCAAGCTACATGAAGGTGCAACCTTCATTAGCCCCCCGTAATGGTTCTGTTCTATATCAAATATAAATATCTTAATGAAACTAATCTACTCTACACTTCTATTTTACTAAAAAAACTGCCGCACTCTGATCTCTAACTTCTTTGTGCTACAGCCCCTAAATATGGTAAAATATTTAAGACTACTATGTTAAATGCAAATGTAACATAAGGAGGCTGAATATAATGGGGTTTAAAGCTAAAAAAATTGTATTAAAAGATGGTACCGAATGTGTTTTAAGAAGTCCAAATAAAAATGATGCAACAAAAATGATTGAATATCTAAAAATCACCTCAGACGAAACAGATTTTATGACAAGATATCCTGAAGAAATTAATCTTACTGTTGAAGAAGAAATAAAAATCCTTACAGAAAAGTCAAACAGCAATGATAGTCTAATGATTGCGGCTTTTATAAATGGTGATCTTGCCGGTAATGCTGCTATTTATTGCGATAATAATTATCTGAAACTTAAACATAGAGTAAGTTTTGGTATCTCCATCAAAGAGAAATATTGGAATCTTGGTATTGGTAATACTCTTATAAAGGAAATTCTGACACAATGTAAATTAATGGGCTATGAACAAGTAGAACTAGGTGTCTTTTCTGATAACTATAAAGCTCGATCTATATATAAAAAACATGGATTTGAAGAATGGGGCATTATTAAAAATGCATTTAAACTTAAAAATGGAACATATCGTGATGAAATTATAATGGGAAAAATATTTTAATTAATGATGACTTTTATTAATTTTATTAGTTATAATTTAATTTCTAATGGATACTCTAATATAGTAATATATTTTATTACTATATTTTCTACGAAGGAGCATCATTATGTCAGTAACTGGTATTGTTAAATGGTATAACAAAGATAAAGGATATGGTTTCATTTCTTGCAATGAAGGAAATGATGTTTTTGCACATCATTCACAAATTAAAGAACAAGGTACTGAAAAAGTTCTTCATGAAGGAGAAAGCGTATCTTTTGATATTGAAGAGGTAGAAAAAGGACCTATGGCAATAAATATACAAAAGCTATAGTGTTCTTATAATATACTTTTTAATTCTGAAAAGAAGCTATTTTATCAACATTGATTCAATAGCTTCTTTTCTTTCCATTCCTATATTTGAAACTTTCTCTATGACTTTCATTTTTAACTATCTAGTCCTATTTTTTCAGCAATTTTCATTGCTGTTGGTGTTACTGCCAATCCTCCTAATGCTGTTTCTTTTAATGATGCATCCATCTTATCTCCTACTTCAGCCATAGCGTCTATAACCTCATCAGGTGGTATTTTACTTTCAATTCCTGCCATAGCCATATCTGTACAAGAAATAGCATTAACTGTGCCTATAACATTTCTTTTTACACATGGAATTTCTACTAGTCCAGCAACAGGATCACATACAAGGCCTAACAATGCTTTAAGGGCAAGAGCTGCAGCATTGCAAATTTGTTTTGCATCTCCACCTTGAAGAAATGTTAATGCTCCTGCTGCCATTGCTGAAGCAGAACCTATTTCAGCTTGACAACCGCCTTGTGCTCCACTAATAGATGCCCTATCTGCTATAACTTGCCCTATAGCTCCAGATACAAAAAGTGATTTTACTATTTCTTCTTTAGTTGCTAAATTAGCTTTATAATATGGTATCAACACCGCTGGAATTACACCACAGGATCCTGCTGTAGGTGCTGCAACTATTCTTCTCATACAAGCATTTGATTCTGCCATCTTTAATGCTATAACCATAGCATCAGCTACAAAGTTACCACATAGTGCCGACTTTTTACCTTGTTTACATAAGTTATCTTCTGATTCTTTTTGATATTTTTCTAAAATACCTCCATCTGATCCTACTAATCCACTAGCTGACATTCGCTCAATTTTGTAAGTTTCAATAGTATCGCACATAGTATCAAAAGCATTCTCCATTTGACGAAAAGATTCCTCAATTGTTATTCCCCGTTCTCTAATATCATCATAAAGCATATATTGCCAAAAATCTTTTCCCTCTTTTTCACACCAATTAAGTATGTCATTTAAAGATATAGTCATATCTCTACCTCCCCTTGCGCTAAATAATTTATATTTTTACTTACATACCATTAAAATACGTTACTTTAAGAATTCCATCAATATTGTCTAGATATTCTACTACTTCATCTGGAATAGGTTGATCAGTCTCTAAAACCATAACTGCATTAGCACCTCTGCGCTCACGATAGAGCTGCATTGTTGCTATATTTACAGAATAGCGAGATAAAGTAGATGCTACCACTGCAACATGACCCGGTTGATCCATATTATGAACAATTAATGTATGAGTTTCACCATTAAAATTTACATCAATACCATCTATCTTATTAACCATAATGCTACCACCGCCAACAGAAGATGATTGTACCTCTATCTCACGACCATTAATCCCTTTCAATTTAATTAATACAGTATTAGGATGGGCATTCTTTATTACTGTTGTGCCTATAGTAAATGAAAATCCCCTTTTCTTCGCTATTTCATAACTGTCCGGTATATGGACATCATCTGGTTTCATACCAAGAAGTCCTGCTACAAGAGCCTTATTAGTTCCGTGTCCTTCTCCAGTTTTAGCAAAAGAGCCATGAAGAAGAATTTCAGCATTAACAGGTTCTTCCTTTAATAATGTTCTAGCCATTAAGCCAATCCTTACTGCGCCAGCTGTATGAGAGCTACTTGGGCCTACCATAATTGGCCCAATAATATTATATAACGCCATATTAACACCTACCTTTTCATATTGTTTCTTTAATTTCTTTATTTCTCCAATTAATCACAATATTCCTTCTTATTTTACTGTTTTCTTATTGTTCCCCACAGTAAAGATTTCAAGTATTTTTCTTAAAAAAATAAAGTTTTAAAGTATATATCTTTCAATTTTATTGATTGTTGCCACCTCATAGTTATACTTTATTGAAAAATTCTTGTAGCTTGCTACCTGGGATTGTTGTAGCTTACCATGGAATTCAACTCCTTTATTACCTATAACCTTAGTATCACTCTAACATAGCTTTCATCTGTTTTAGGACTCTTTCCATCTTCAATTAGACTTATCTTGAAATCTTCTACTATTTGATACATTGTTATTGCTCCTCTCAATTTTCTTAAATAGAAAAGAGTTAATGCTTCCTTGATTAGAAACATTAACTCTGTTATCAGATTTATAATATATATTTACTTTTCTTTTAGTTACATCTTACTGCATTGTTAAACTATATCTTCTGCAACATCTCCAGGATTTTCCCAATACTTTAACTTTTCCATTGCTCTTTCTAAATCATCCATATCATCATCTCCTAGTGTATTATTAAACTTTTCCGATAATATCTCCCTAATTCTTGCCAACCTATGTGTTACTTTCCATTCGTCGATAAACTTGGTGGTTTCTTTTTCATATTCTCTTGTATCTTTATTCATATAATACGCCCCCATATCATGTAAAGATATTAGAATTATTTCAATTTCTTTTAATATTTCTATAGTTTCATCCCCAGATAACACTATTTTTTCATTTTCTTTAATCATAGTTTTATTTTATCCTTTCAAATAAGTAGAATTGTTTAACCTAGGATTTCCTTCACTTATCAGCTTGAAGTATTTTTTCCCTTAGTTACCTTAGTTTTTAAAAATATTTGTGCTATTTCAGTAGCATTTTCTACATTATCTACTATCAATCTTACTGAATATAGAAAATAATGAGCCAATCTATTTTAATTGACTCATTACCTTATTATTAAAATTCCATATATCATTTTATATAAGTTAAAAATTTATTAACTGCTCGAGAAAATCTTTCCGGATTATCTTTTTTCACTTCATTCATTAATTCTATTAAAATCAATTTTAATTTCTCATCACAATTTTTAACTATTTCAATATACTCTTTTAAACTATTTTCATCATTTAGTATTCTTTTATTCATTATTTTTATCCATTCCTTAGCATAAGAATATACACTGGGAATTGAATCTATAAATTCTTTTAAAGTTAACTTAATATCAGCTATACGATCATATGACTCTATCGCATGTATTAGCCCGAACATAACCTCATCATCTTCTGTATTATCATCGAACCCTGTGCATAGGTATTTTATATCCTTATAATCTTCATTACTTAAAATATTTTCAATTGCACATTCAAATTTTTCTATTTCTTCATTAGTTCTTAATAATTTATTTTCATTTAGTATTCTTACTTCATGTAATATATTCATTTTCTTCTCCTTTATCTATTTATTAAATAAATTTGGATGGTCACTTTTATTTCTTTTAATTACATTTAAAAGTCCTTGTCTTATTTCAGGTGTATATATACCTTGTTGAATATATATCTTCCTAGCATTCCATAAGTCATATGCTAATGCATCCCTTGGATTTAGACTATAGTAGTAAGCTTTTTCAGCATCTGTCATATTCCTACCATAAGTATCTGTTAACCTATGACGACCTCCTGTCGCTGGTTGTTCCATATTCATAGAAATTCCATTATTTTTTTGAAACCCCCTTGTTTTTCATATATTCAGCAGATGGCATATGATGTGGTGTTAAGTTATCTCCTCTCTTTCCTTCATCTATTAATTCTTTATAAGTTCCTACATTACCTTCTCCTTTTAATAAAGGATTACCCGCACTCTCAGTACCACCAATAGCATTCTTAAACGTATCTTTAACCCTATTTTCATAAGCCTTAATCCCATCCATAAGGTTCTTACCCTTAGTGGAGTTACTCTCTATCTTATTTGATAATGTTCCTACTCCTGCTAATGATAATTGTGGACCACCAAAGTTTTTTAGATTATTACTTATATTATTTAATCCGTTTGCTACTTTATTTACCTTATTTTCAAGGGCTTCTCCCATCTTGTTCGTTACATCTACAAGATTTGTTTTTACTTTACTTACTGTTTCACTTGCTATCTTCGATGCTTTATTTTTAATAGCTGTTGTCATCTTTGATGTTTTTGACTTTAATAAATCTGATACACCACTTATACCTTTAGATAGTTTTGAGCCATATTTTCCTGATTTAATCTTACTTCCATGACTAAAAAGTTTATCTAATGCCTTAAATCCCTTTCCAGACTTAGTAATCTTTTTAGCATCAATCACCTTATCTACTGCTCTATAGGCTGCTCCTCCTCCTATTACCCCAGGAAGAACAGCACAACCTATATCTAAACCTAGTGCCACCCACTTCTTTATATCCTTTGGATTTTTACATATATCGTATATATCATATCCAATTGATAATACATCTAAAACAGTATCAACCCAATGACCAGTCGGATCATCATATATCAACGGATTGTTATAACAGTAAGTATACAAATTCAAACTTAACGGATCATTTTTATCCCCTGCATATGTATCTTCTTGTAAGAATCTCGCTATTGTTGGGTCATACATTCTTGCATTTAGATAATATAATCCTGTAGCTTCATCATATTGATATCCTGCATATCTTATTGGATTATCTGCTTCTCCGCTACTTTCAACTATTTCTCCAAAAGCATCGTAGTAGTATGATGCTACTTCTTTTCCTTTACTGTTTACAAGCTTAGTTACATCACCATGTCCATTGTATAGGTAATATAAGTTTTCTCCATTTATTGTTCTTAAGATTAGTTTGCTTCCATATACACTTCTAGCTTTTTCGCTATTTTCTCCATCTACTTCTAAGATTACTTTGTCACCTTCGTAAAGGTATCTTATTACTTTATCGTTAGATGTTTTTGAATCTCTATAGCCTTCGCTATTGTAGCTATAAGTTTCATGGACACCACTAGCTGTATTAATTTCTATTAGTTGATTATATACATCATAGTTATAAGTTGTTATTCCTTCATAAGCAACTACGCCATCTACATAAGTAGTTTCCACTTTTGATAATTGATTTCCATTATTATCATAAGTGTAATTTACAACTTCTGTTGTTATAGTTATTAGTCTATTTCTACCATCATATCTATATGTATTTAATGTTGTTTTACTACCTTCTGTTACTGTTTCACTTGCTCTATTTCCTGCTTCGTCATATAAATAGCTTGTTACTTTTCCTGTTGGTTCAGTTACTTTCCATAGTCTGTTTAAGCTATCATAAGCATACGTAGTAGTTCCTTTGCAATCTATCTTTGTTAAGATATTTTTAGCTCCATCATAAGTGTAACTAAAGCTTTCTATTACTGTTCCTTCTGCATTTTTATTTTCTAGTAGCTTTAATGTATTGTCTTCATTATAAGTGTACTCTTCAGAATATCCATTTGAAAGTGTTACTTTTTGAAGACTTCCATTATCATAGTAGCTATATTTTGTAATATCTTCTCCAGCTCTTACTTCTGCTAGTCTTCCTACTTTGTCATAGATTTTAATAACTTTATTTCCTTTTGGATCTACTGTTATTTCACCATAGTATCCATCTTGTAAGTTTTCTATTCCATCTACTACATCATAAGCATAAGTAGTTTTCCCTATATAAGGTACTGTCTTTGATGTTACCCTATTTAACTCATCATAAGTTCTAGATGTAGTTCCTTCGCTGTTAGTGATAGTTAATATATTGTTGTTATTATCATAAGTATATTTTACTACAGAATCTCCTACTTTTTCTTCTATCTTTCTTCCAAAGATATCATAGATATATTCTGCTACAACACCATTTCTATCTACCTTAGTTTTTAGTGAGCCATCACCATAATAAGTATAGATCTCTTCATTTTCTCCGCTACTTATCTTTTTAGATACTTTATTTGCTACATTATATTGATATGTTGTAATATTACCTTTGCCATCAGTTTGAGTTAACATGTTTCCATTACCATCGTATGTATAACATGTATTTTCATCGATGCCGTTATTGCTTACTGTTACTTTTACAAGTCTGTTTAAATAGTCATATTGGTATTTTGTAATATTTCCATTACCATCGGTTTTACTCGATGTATTTCCTACTTCATCATAACTTTCATATGTTGCTACGCCTATTGCATCTATTGTTTTTATTACTCTCTTGTTTTTATCATAGAAATATTGTTTTACATTTCCTAATGCATCTATTGATTTACTTTGAGTGTCATTAATATTGTACTCTAGTTTTTCAATAGTCTTGCCATTTGCATCAATCTTTTCTATAACCCTGTTTAATGGATCATAAACATAAGTTGTTGTATTACCTAACCAGTTAGTTTCAGTTAATTTATTACCATTTTTATCATAGGTGTAAGATGTTTTTTGTGTAACACCATTAACTACTATTGTTGATGATAATAGATTATTTAATGAATCATAAGTATATGTTTTTGTAGTTCCATTTCCATCAGTTTCACTTAGTTTGTTGCCATTATTATCATAAGTATTTGATGTTGCAACTTTCTCAGTGCCTTCTTCATTTTGTACTGTAGTAGAGAGTTCTCTTCCTTCATTGTCATAAGTAACAACTATTACTTTTCCTCTAGAATCTACCTTTCGTACTACTCGTCCTAAAACATCATATTGATGAATAATATAATATGCTTCAATACTGCTATCACCGGCATAAGAAACTATCTTTACTTTTCCAAAGTTATTATACTTATATGTTGTAATAACTCCATTACCATCGCCTTCTGATAATGCTTCACCTACTAGATTGTATGTTGATGTTGCCACTGTTTTTTCTTCGCTAGTTGTATCTGCTTTAACAGTTTTCTTAGCTAAATTTCCATTTTCATCATAATAATAGATTGTAACATTTCCCTTAGCATTAATTTCCTCTGTTACTCTATCTAATGCATCATAGTTATACTTAACAGTATAAGCTAATCCTCTCTCAGCACCATCAGCATCAAGATAAGTTAATACTTTGTTTGTACTATTATAAGTATAAGTTGTTCCATATCCATTATCTATCTTATCAGCTAGAGTAGTTCCTTCAGCACTTTCATAACCCAATGCATCAAGTTCCTTAATAATATTTACCATAGCCTTTTATCACTTGAGAAATTTATATATTTTTTACTCATTATTTTTTCTTCATAAAATCTACTTATTATTTAATTAAAATATCATATATAATAACTTGTTTTCATATTTTTCCTTTTGACGAAAAAAGGTAGCTTTTGTAGCTACCTTTTTTTATTGCCTCTTTTTATATGCTCCTCCTTCTGGAATAAAGAACTCATCTATCTAAGTCACTTTATATTTAATTACAAATACTTTGCTACCTGATAATAATGAGAAGATTTCTCAAATCCAATTGTATAATAAAAATCCATATCAGATATTACAATTGCTCTTTTAGCGCCCAAATCTGCACATCGATTCACTGCTTCATAGATTGCAGCTTTTGCCAGGCCTTTTTTTCTGTATTTAGGTATTGTTACAACAGGTTCAATATAAGCTGTTACATCACCAGGTGTATACCAAATGCCACAATGTGAAGCCCATTCTCCATTGGGAGACTTAATAAGTATTTTTAGTGAGTCATTCCAATGTGGTTCTCTAAATGCTACTGAATCATATGTGACATCAGGTTCTTCTTCTCCTTCATGATCAAATCCTTTATACAATAATTCAGCATATTTTTCATAATTCTTTTCAGTATCAAATGTTGTCACTGAAAACCCTTCTGGAAGTGAATAATTGCATTTATCATTTGCATTACATTTTAACTCCAGGATATCCTCTGGATAACCATCCATAACAAATCCCTTATCTTTTAAAAATTGTACTTGTACAGTATCTTCATCTTTAATTGCTGTTTTTACCCAGTATCCATTTTCACACCACTTATCAGTTTTGAATGTCTTTTCAGCATACTCATACATGTCATTATAAAGATGTTCATATCCTGGTTTGCATAGAAAATAGACAGGTGGATAATCAATATCAAAAATAACTACTCCTACTACTTCGTCCTCTTCCACCCACATTCCTATTAATGGTAATAATTCTGGATTGGTATAATCATGGTTGAGCATCCAATCAAGTCTGCCAATATGCCAATTTTCTTGCAATCCATTTCCAGTGTACTTTTCAAAAAAATGAGAAAGCATCTGATAATTTTCGCTAAATCGTTCTCCATTTGAATAACTTAAAAACTCAATTCCCCCCATAATTTTTCTCCTTCATGCTTATTTTTATTATTAAATGAACGTCTTCATGTTCTTCATAACTGAATCTCTCCTAATACAAATTCATTTGTTATCTTTTTACTACTTCTTATAAATTATCTTCCTTATAGTTTCCACAGATAAATTAAAATCTTCTGCTAACTCTTCCATAGATACACCTATTTTAAATTTTTCACATATTTTCTCATTTCTTTCTTCATAATATCGTCTAGCGCCAGAACCTTCGCCCCATTTTTGTCTTTCCTTTACTTGTGGAATATAAATCGCTTCCCCTGATGTATATTTTTGTATTTCTCGCAATAGCTTGTCCGGCAATATCTCTGAAGCATTTCTATATTTCATAAATATCCCATCCTATATAAAAAAGTATTATTGTTGTTCTCTTAAAAATTCATCAAAGGTACTATATTTTCTTAATTGAACATTATGATTCTTTATCTCAGAGACAATATATTCTTCTATCTCTTTACTATATTTAGCAAAGTTACTTAAATCATTATCATCAAAAGCTCCTAATAAATTCATTGGTTTAAGTCCTGCTTCCTCAGATAAAATATCAAACTCTATTTGCAAATAGCATCCCCATGAAAAAGCCTGTTCAACATTATTGTTTTTGCAAGCATATTCAATACGTCTAAAAGTATATCTACTTTCTTCATACCACCCTGCAAGTTCATCAAAATTATAACTTCTTGATACTTCTTCTACCTTAAATTCATTAAAGAAATCCCTTGTTTCATCTATTATATCGTGAGTCACTTTTAATATATCATCAACATCTTTGCCACCTATTATCTTTTCATAGTTTTCTATAAAATTCCTTGGCACCTTTTTTAATTCCTTAATTTGACTAAGTCTTTCTCCATAACCATAGTCCTTTTTTATATAAGTTCCATTAATTATTACTATAGCCTCACATAAATACTCAATAATTCCACCTGCTGCTTTTCTTACACTACAAAGTGACTTTTCAAACATCATAGTCTTATAAATATCCATTACATAATTTATTTTTTCTAATGACTTTTTATAAGCATATTCTTTATTTTTTAAATTATCGTATAAAGTCTTTCTTAGTATTTCAAAACGTTCTCTATCTGCCTCATTTCTAGCATATAAAATTTCGCTATCTGCTAAACAGAAAATTATTCCTTCATTTAATGCTGCTAATCCTTCTATTCTCTCCCAAGACATAGGAAATAAGTCGTATCCCATATCACCAATTATAAATGTTTTTGCAAGACCATATCCTCTATCTGTAGCAGGAATAAAAAAGTCAAAAGCCATTTCTTCTCCATCACTAGGTACTTTGCATGCCCCTTTTCTTCCTAATAATAAACTAACATCATCTTTATATTCATTCTCTATTTTCTTAATAGCCCAGTCAATTAAATCTTTATCTATATTTTTCATAAATTCTACCTCACCTATTTATTTCTAGAATAACAGCTGCTTTCTATATCTTAATTTTATAGAAAAAAAAGACAGCTAACAATGCCGTCTTTTTTTCTAATATATTTTATACCTTTTTTTAATAATCTATATAGGTATTAAGAAGTTCAGTAAATTCTACTGATCCTTTATAATTGAAATGTCCAGAATCAAAGTAATAATCTCTATTGGTATAAAGTTCTTTGTATTCCTTAAAATCTAATACTGTAAACTTAAAATCTTCCCTGAAAATCTCTAGAGTTCTATAAAAACTTTCCTTCCAAAACTTCTCTTGCTTTTGTAGATATAATTCTCTTTCATTATATTCTGGTATTAAAACAAGATATATCTTTATATCTTCATTAATTTCATTTAACAATTGAAGTAATTCTCTAAATACTGTTCTATTTTCCGCTAATGTTTTATTAAATTGTAATGTTTGTAAACTACTTGGTGTCTCAATTCTTTTTAATTCTTCTATTTCTTCATCAGTTATTATCTTTTCTCTATCACTTTTTAATGGAAAATCAGCACAATAATCCTTATATATATTTATATCTTTATAGTCATATGTAACATCTATTGCATCTACATCAAATAATGAGCAAAATACATCCATCTGATGTTGCCTAGCTTTATCTTGAAAAGAAGCATCATGATTTTCTTCATACATATGTTGCTTTTTATCAAGCTCTTCCATAATTGTCCCATTAAAGTTCTTATTATCATCAAAATTATGTTTTTCATCATCTCTATATCCACTGTTCTCGTAGTAAGATACTGCATTATTTGTCATTGAGATATCATAATTAAAATACGTATATGTATACATATCGATAATAGCATATTTAATATTTTTAATTTTTTCAGGATACTCATACACTAATGTCTTCAATTGTTTTAAGTTATAATATAAATCTTGCATTGGAATTGCTAGATTACAAAATTTCTTATCTAGATACTTAGGGTTAATCCCAACCGCACCATGACTTATTCCTAAAATCACACCTTCTATGTCATTTTCCATATTTGATAATATTCTATGACTTCTTTTCAATGGTAGCTCTAGGCGAAATGTCATTATCTCCTTATAAAATGAAAAGAACTTCCATATTTTATTCTCTTCTATACCAATGTCTATTAACTTTTTTCTTATTTTTTCTTCTCTTTCTTTATCCATAGATGAAATAATAATATAATCAAAATCAATATTTTTAATTTCATCTATGGAAATTAGATTTTTATCACTATATGTTCCCAATTTATAAAAGTCATCACAATAACCTACAATCTCACAATTGTCTCTTAAATTCCTTTCGATAACTTTTCTACTTCGATCTAAACCATATATTATTACTTTCATATCTTTCCCCTTAATTCACCTTATCATATGCCTTCTTATGAATTCTTTCACTTATATAAACTGTTCTTTTAACAGTTTCATATGGTATAATTTCTATCTCATTCTTCAACATCTTAACAAAATTAATTAATTGATTTTCATAAAAATTCTCTGCTTGAAATTCAACTTTCTCTTCTGTTTCTTGTGAAGAAATCTCTATAACAAACTTTCTTTTTCCAACATTACAAGCAAAAATATTTGGAACTACCATTTTCCCATTTTCAAATGTCAGTATATGATTGGCTTGATACTCTTTTTCAAAAGAAGCTATTACTTTTGCATTGACATCATTTTTGAATTTAACATTAGCTATAAATGTAGAATCTATTCCATTTGGTCCATTAAATTCTGATTCTCCATCATAAGATACAATATTCTCTACACCTAATATCTCATCTAAAAATTGTAGCCAATATATTGCAACATCAAAAAAACATCCTCCACCATACTCTAAATGAGATCTATAATTCTTATTTAAATCATAACTTGGTATAAACGTTATATTAGTTTCGATATCTAAAAGCTTTCCTAATTTCTCTTCTTTTATAAAATTGCTAATATACTTTTCCCAAGGATGGTTTCGTATCATAACAGCTTCCATAAGCTTCACATTATTTTTTGTACAAACTTCTATGATCTCATCAATATCAGATGATTTCGTACAAATTGGTTTCTCCACTATTATATGCTTTTTATGTTCTGCTGCTTTTATAATAAATTCCCTATGTAAATGATTAGGCAAACATATATAAACAGCATCGATATTTTCATCTGAAAACAATGCATCATAATTTTCATATACATTTGATATTTTGAACTTCTTTCCGTATTCCTTTGCTTTCTCATATTTCCTTGAGGCTATGCCATATATACATAAATCACTAACTTTTCTTGATGGCCAAATCATTGAAAGATATACTAAATTAGAACATCCCACTATTCCTAAATTAATCATCTTAAAACTCCTACCTTACTTTCCATGTAGATATAATAATATACATTTTGAACATATAGGCATAAGACCACAACCTATCTTTTCTCTACATTTTGTTATGATATCATTGTGCCATATTTCTTTTACAGTGCCTTCATTTATATTACCAACTCTAAATTCAGGGAACATTTTGCACATAACTACATTTCCATTAGCTTCTATATTCATTCTATTGGACATAGCAAGACACGTAGTTCTATGTTGAGCTGGTAACTCTTTTCCTAATGCAAATGGTCTTATCTCATTAGGTTCAACAGCTGGTTGTATTCTTATCCTTATCTTCCAAACTCTACTTTCGATTTTTGCTAATTCCTTCTCTAGTGTGTCGATAAGATCACTATTTAACCCATATGTATAGGAATGCCAACTAGCTGTACTTTTCTCATCTAAAGTATTGAGCCAAGCAAAGTTCTCTTTAAAATATACATCCATTTTTTCTGCTGTTTCCTTTGGTATATACCATGGGAAACAGAAATATACTGTATTTACACCAATTTCTTCGAAGTATTCCATAAAATCATATAACTTATCCACCATTTCATCGGTAATAACACAGTTTACAGAAACTTCTCCCTTATATATGCCTTTCTTTTTTAAATCTACAAGCATCTTTATGTTTTCTATAACTTTATTAAATGTACCTTTTCCTCTTACATTATCATTTTCAACTTGAAAACCATCAAGACTTATTAATAATGCTAAAGTATCAGAAATCTTTAATATAGAATCTAACTTTTTATCAAGCATTGTTCCATTAGTACATAATACAGTCCATCTTTTATCTTTTGATAAAATCTCTACAAACTTGTCCCAATTACTATAGCAAAAAGGTTCTCCACCCCAGATATACATATTGGATTTTCTATCTTTTGTTTCATCAAAAATCCTTTGTAATACATCTATATCTATTTCACTTAGTTGTTCTTTTTTATCAAGTTTTGTACAAAATCCATCTTCACTCCACTCAAAACAATGCTTACATCTAAGGTTACACTTGTATGTTAGTTGTATTCCTACTTCATCAGGCACATCTGTAGCATACGTACTGTCCATATGTCTTTCTTTATCTGTAACAGACATATTTCTTATTGTTCTTTTTAATCTATTAAAACTCTCTTCATCAAATTTAATTTTAGTTTTTGGTTGCATAATCTAATCACCTCTTTTACTTTAATTTCTTACATAATTCATCTACATAAAGGTTTCTATTTCCCCTAGCTTTACATAAATTATTGTGTAATTCTTCTAAAATATCCATTTTAAAACCTGACTTTTTAAATTCCTCATAACTTATAGCAAAGCCAAGTTCAATCCATAAATCTGCATTTTTTTGTTCATGTTCTCCAAATGGTTCCAATGTAATTATTGGTGTAGCTGCTGATAGTGAATCTACTAAAGTTGAACCTCCTGGCTTACTTATTACAGCTTTAACATTTCTCGTAACATCATAAAGTCCTGGGTATTCTTCCTTAAATTTAAATTTTGGTGTTTCATTATATTTCACTTCAGCAAATGGTGGAAATTCATATAGTCCCTTGGAATTTTTTATCCAAGGAGACCAATTTTCATCAAGGGCATAATATTTATTGTTACTATTCTCCTCTATTTCAGATACATTATAAGCAACAATACCTAAATAAATATCATGGTCTATAAGTTCAGGTATCTTACTTTGATATGTACCCATTCCCCATCCACCACCATGGATTAAAAGTCTATCCTCTCTTTCCTTAAAAGGTACAGGTGTCTCATCACTAACTACTATATCTTGAACAAGTTTCTTTTCATCATAGCTAAAAAGATATTCACTAGTACAGTACTCTGGATTTATATTTACTTTTTTCCATGATGGAGATATACAACTATCTATATGAAGACAATGGCATTTCACATCTACTTTTTTAACTCTTTCCCTATACTTTTCTATAACTGAAAGCCAAAATCCTGAAACAACAATAAATTCATGTATATCTTCTTCTATCCATTTATTTAGCAACTGTTCTAATTCATAATCGCCTACAGAATCCATTATATCTCCTGCTATTTTTTGCCCCATTTTTGCTACCTTAAAACTTTTATGGAAGGCTTCCTTGTTCTTATTTATTTTATTCTTTTTACTTTCTACTATTAGATTTTCAAGAACAAACACTTCAGAGGATACTCCTCTTTTCTTAAGATCTCTATTAACCAATAAACCGGGTATGTATACACCTAATGCTACTCCTGAGCATAATATTCCAACCTTCATAAATACAGATCCTTTCTCTTAATATTTTTGTTAATTATATACATTTATGAATAATCTTCTAAAAATATTTCTAAGTTCATTTTCAATATTAGCTACTTCACTAATACTTTTTGTAGCTATTGATAGATAAAACCGTCCTTTATATACCTTCTCTTCATCAAACTCTTTATCTATATCTCTATTTATAAACACAGTATTTGCAGACATTGGAATAACCCCTGATTCTCTTGCTGGATTAAATAACAATTTTTCTTCATCTAAATACTCAAAAATTTCATTAAAAGTTATTTTCCCTTTATATCCAATATTAAAAAAACATAAATGACTCTTTAATCCAAACTGCTCTAGATATTTATCCATAGCATTATTTATAAAGCCCATAGATTTTCTCCCATTAATCTCGATAATAGGGACTATTTCTCCATTTTTAAGAATCATAGAATCTACACAAACATCTCCAAAATATCCATCATTATATAGAGCTATTCCTACTTTTTTCATCATATCAATATAACCTTTATCTTCAAGCCATTTAATAAAATCTTCATCAGCTTTATAAGATCCACCATAATTAAACTTAAAATTAAGCATTTTTTGTACACTAACTAGGGAAAATTCTCCATCTTCCCTTATATTAAATTGGCAAGAAAAGTCCTCTTCCTTTTCCAAAAATGGTTCCATTATCAAACTAGTTTTTAGACCTTTTTTTTCTTGACTGGATATAAATCTTACCACTCTATTTAATATAGCTTCCGAATTGATAAATAAATTTCCCTTTCCAGAAACTCCATAAGGTTCTTTTAAAACTACACCATTACCTTTGTTAAGAATCTTATATTGTTCTAATATTTCATTAGAATTACTTATAATAGCCCCTTCATAATTTGCCTTTAACTTTTTGTTTAATTGATATGAATATACTTTAGAATTAATGTTTTTTATAACATCACAATTAATTTCTTTACACTTTATATTTAGTAATTCAGCTACTTTATTGTAACTAGGTATAATAGAATAACTAGATAAAACTGTATCTTCATCTATATATTTTTTTATTTCATCTATTGTGTCCTTATTTTCACTTATCTCCTCAAAAATGTTCCCATTTCCCTCAATATGCATATCCTCAGTACAATTAAATTGAAACCCTATGCTATTTAGATAAGTTTTTAAAATATTATTAAACTTAAACCGAGTTACTAATAAATCACCTTTATTCAAAAATGGGAACATAAGCTCGTCCATACATAAAATTATGTTATTAGAAGTACTATCACTTATTGCTGGAAGCTTAGTATATCCCTCTGTTTCCCAATATTTCTCTGAATTAAATTCAGCTGCTACAACATGATTCATATCTAAACAATACCTTTCAGTTAGGATTTTATAATGTTTCTAAAAATGCTGCGAATTTATTTATACTTGCTAAATTTGCATACTCTAATCTTTCAAAATTTATTTCTTTTCCAAACTCTTCTTCAATCATTAAAAGAAAATTTATCATTTCTAATGAATCTAATCCAACATCATCTATAATGCTTGATTCTCCTGTTAATGTATCTTTTAACTTTTCATCTTCCTTAATATCTGCTAATATTGCAATTATCTTTTTATCCATCTTAAACAACTCCTTAATATTTTTAATTATTTTCAAGTAATACAGCTACATATGTCAAGCTTGTACCTATTGCCCCCGATGTTACGAGCAAATATTTTTCTCCTTGCTTTACAAGGTTTGACTCATAAAAATCCTTCAAGTTCATAACAGTATCCACATCCCCTATATGACCACATCTTGATATGTTATTAACAAAAAAGTTTTTATAATCAATTCCTAAGTTTTTAGCATCTAATTTTGATAACATCTTATTTAAATTTTGAGGAATTATATATTTAATTTCATCAAAATCAATGTTATCTCTTTCAAGTAATTCTTTTATTGTTTCCTTCATATAAAAAGAAGCATTAGTTTTTTGCAAGTCTGTAAGCTTGGACATATCTAATGTATTAGTTTTTCTTTTAAAACTTCTTGAACAAGCATCAATAACTTTTATATTTCCCTTTTTCTCTAGTATCATCATTGCTGCTCCATCGCCTAATAATGTTACATTCTCAATTCTCTTTTTAACATCATAGGATCTACTAAAGGTAAACATCAAAATTTTCTTACCTTTATTACTACTTATTAGTGCATCTGCTAATTCCATAGAAGAAGACATTGTAGAACATTGTTGATTTACTGGAATAATAGACACATTTTTTATATTATATTTACTTGCTATTTCATGTGGTATAGATCCTGATTCCCAAAAAACTCTATCTGCACCATTACAGATAATATAATCAACATCTGATATATCATTGCCTTTTTCTATATATTTTGTTATTAGTGAATCTACCATTTCAAAATTTGACAAGTAATATTCGATAGCAACATTATCTAGTCCTCCAAAATCTATGAGAGACTTGCTATTTATCTCTTCATCATTAATAGCTACTAATAAATCTGCTGCTTTTTCATAATGGTTTGGTAAATAGTAATCTAAATAACTAATATCTATCATACCAATCCCTCCATCAGTTTCTTATCATATTCACGTTCTCTTGTCTTTTCTTCTTCTAAAAATACTTCCATATCTTCTTTATCTAGTCTTCTAGACATTGGATAATATAAAATTGTTCCATCTGTATATCCTAAAAGCTGAATCCATATATCTAAGTTAGTATCTTCTACATAATCATGTACAATAACTTTAGACATTGGCATATTTGATAAAATAAGAATTGCATCCTTCACAAGTTGGTAATCCTTTTTGTTTCTAAACTCTACCACATTACTAGCAACTTCAAGTTTTTCTAGCAACTTATAAGCTTTGCTATCACCTTCTAAAAATCTATAGGCGCTTTTCTTATGCATATTTAAAGCTTTAGGATGTTTACTTATAAAATAATCTATATTTTTTTCATATCCTGGTATCTTTTTAGCAGATATTATAAGATCATTTCTCATTCCATGATATTGATGATATACCTCTAATTTATTATTTATTACTATTTGAATTTTCTTTTTATATGCAGAGTATCCAAATTCAATATCTTCAATGCCCCATTCCTTGAAATTCTCATCAAAGCCTCCAATTTCTTCTAAGGTTTCTCTCTCAACAGCAAGATTGCAAGAATAACAAAGTAACCAAGGACACATTGAAGCATTGGCATTATAAGATGATGATTCATACATAAAATATCTACTTTCTAGCATAGGAAAATTCTCTTTATCAAATTTATATTTCTCATATATTTCTCCTGTAGCTATATCATCAAATTTGATAGATTCATTTAGCATAAATCTATTTCCTAATACCAATATATCTGATGCTTCTTTAAAGCATCTTTCTAATTCTTTTAGATATGTTCTTCCAACAATTATGTCAGAATCTATATAAGCAATTATATCGCCTTCAGCATTTTTCCATCCATGATTTCTAGTTCTTGCCCTGCAAGAATCTTCATTTCTTTCAAGATAATAATACTTTAACTTATAATTCTTATTTATTCCTTTTATATAACTATATGTGTCGATGCTTGATCCATCATCCACTACAACAACTTCATAATCATTCTCATCATAGCCTTCTTGATAATTTAAAGCTTCTAAAGTATTTCTTAACAATTCTGCATTATTATACGTAGGCATAATTACTGTAAACTTCATGGGAATTTCCTCCTCTGACGATTAATTATAGATTCTATCGTAACAAGTATTAAGACATCCTTCACACTTTTTATTTAATGCATCTTTACAAAATTCTAAATAATGTTTGCAAGACACTATCTTTTTAAGCGATGTTTCTCTTATATTTCCTGATAACTCTTTATCACCCCAACAAGCATGTACTCCACCTACAACATCTATAGCACAGCTATTTTGAGGCACATCACACCCGTATAACGGCATTAGTTTTTCTCCTTTAAAGAAATCTATAAACTTCCTTAAATAGTTCTCATGACTAAAATCTATATCCTTGCTCTTTACATAAGTAATAATTTCTTCTATTGTATCTTTTACTTTATCCATATCTTCATCTTTTATCTTTAGATCATTTACGTACTTATTCTCTGGTCCAAACATATAAGCATTATATGGATTTATTGAGATAGATTTTACATTAAGCTCTTCTACTAGATACTTTATAAAATCTAATGTAGTACTGTAATTTAATCTATTTAATGTTATATTGACTCTTATACAATTAACTGAATTATATTTTTGAAAAAGCTTTATTGCATTTACTGTTTTCTTAAAGCTTCCTTCTCCCCTAATATAATCATTTAACTCTTCATTGCCTTCTAATGAAAATACAACATCATCTAGTCCAGCCTCCACTAATTTTTTAGCCTCATCTTCGCCTATTAATACTCCGTTAGTCATCATAACAATTCTTTTTACACCAATTGACTTTGAATATCCAATTATGTCATAAATATCCTTTATCACCATAGGTTCTCCACCAGACAACTCTAATCGTTCTAATCCGAGTTCTCTCGCTTGTGAGATTACACTTTTTAGTTCTTCTGTAGTCATAGCATCTACATTCTGTGTACCAACGGTATATTCACACATTTTACATTTTAGATTACAAAATGGCGTAACCAACAAATTGATAGTTTTTAAGTCTACTTTAAGTTTTTTCTTAAAAATCATTTTTTCCCCTCCTTTTTATAATACATATAATACCACTTCTTACATATTAATTCTATATTTTTTTGTATTTTTTTATGTTTATTATATTTATTTTGTCAGTTTTTTAGTATATTATATAAATATATATAATTTCTAGGAGAACCATTTATGAAAAATTCAAAATTAATACGAAATTACTTAAAACCATTCAGGAAGGAATATATATTTCTTTTATTTGTAGTAATTATAACTTCACTAGCGAATATGATTAATCCATTTCTCTCTGGAAAACTTGTTGATGAACTAGCAGGTAATAAAAATTTATCACTATTACTTTCAATACCAGTTATTATGTTTTTTGTTGTAGTAATAAAAGGAGCATTAAATTATTTTTATCAAATGAGATTTGAAAAAATTTCTCAAACTGTTTCTTTAAACTTAAAATCAGATCTTTATAAAAAGCTTCTTGATTTAGATTTTTACTACTATAACAATACCAATACTGGTGAGATTATGACTCTAATGACCAATGATGTAGGTACAATAAAAGAATGTATATCATCAATGATTTATACAATATTATCAAACTTATCTTTATTTGTTTTCGCCATAATATCTATGGGAATAGTAAACTTACCATTAACATTATTGATGTTTATAGTTTGTCCATTTATCTTGTATTTGACTTTTAGAATGAATACAAGTCTTGCTACACCTTTTTATGAAATACGTGATTGTTATGCGAAATTAAACTCTGTTATAGAAGAAAACCTTAGCGGAAATAAAACTGTTCGTGCATTCAATCGTGGTGATTATGAAATTAAAAAGTTCAACATTGAAAATAACGACTATAAAACTAAAAATTTAAAAGTAGCAACTATAATAGCAAAATATATATCTCTTATAGAAATGTTCTCTAACTTTCTTAGTTTGATATTACTTCTAGTTGGTGGAATATTTATCATTAGAGGTTATATGACAATAGGAGATCTTACAGTTTTCAGTAGCCTTATATGGGCTCTTAATACTCCTATAAGTGTTATTTCTTCTTCATTAAATAACATTCAAAGATTTATAACATCATACTCAAAGATAAGTGAATTATTTAATTATGAATGTAAAATTAATAATATTGAAAATCCAATACCATTCTCAGGTATGAATGAATCAATAGTTTTTGATAATGTTTCTTTTAAACTCGGTGATACATATTTACTTAAAAACATATCCTTTGAAGCAAAGGCAGGAGAACAAATAGGAATAATAGGATCTACAGGATGTGGTAAAACTACATTAGCCAATTTAATATGTAGATTTTACGATCCTTCCGAAGGGAATATTTTTATCGATGGTAAAAATATAAAAGATTTTGATTTAAAATTGTTTCATAAATCAATAGGAATTTCAATGCAAAATCCTTTTCTATTTTCTGAAACAATAAAAACTAATATATGTTATGGAAATCCATCAGCTTCTGATTCAGAAATTGAAGAAGTAGCTAAAACATCACAAATTCATAACTTCATTGATAGCTTATCAGATAAATATGAAACAATAATAGGGGAAAAAGGGGTTGGACTTTCCGGCGGTCAAAAGCAACGTATATCTTTAGCTAGAACTCTTTTGACTAAACCATCTATTCTAATTTTAGACGACACTACTTCTGCAATAGATGTAGTAACAGAAAGTAAAATACAAAAAGCCCTTAGAAAAAATGAAAATAGAACAACCTTTGTAATTTCTAATAGAATTTCTTCAGTACAAAACTCTGACATCATTTTAGTTTTGTCTCAAGGGAAAATTATTGAACAAGGTACTCACGATGAGCTAATACAAAATGGCGGATATTATTATGATACTTATAAACAACAAATGGATAATATTTCAGAAAAGGTAGGTGTATAAAATGTCTAAGAATAAATACGATGTAGATGAAGTGCTAACAAAAGAATTTCATAAAGGTCATTTAAAGCAATTATTAAAATATATACTTCCTTATAAAAAATCTCTTTTTATATCACTTTTCCTTATGCTAATATGTAGTTTTATGGGATTAATCTGCCCATATCTTTCTAAGTTAGCAATAGATACAGCTATTCCAAATAAGGATATTAAATACTTATTTATATTATCTGCAATTTTCTTAGTTGCCATGATTGTATTACGTTTATGTATAAAGTATAGAATATTATATATGGAGAATTTTGGACAAACAATACTAACTGATTTAAGGAAAGATTTATTTACTCATTTACAATCACTATCACCCAATTATTATGATTCAAGACCAGATGGTAAAATTCTTATTAGAGTGGTTAACTATATAAACTCTCTAAGTAATCTACTAACTAATGGTTTAATTGATCTTATATGTAATATTGTTACTTTAGTTATTTCTATCGGTTTTATGTTTTATCTAGATTTAAAACTAACACTTATCGCATTAATTAGTGTTCCTCTTGTTGTTATAATACTTACAGTAATAAAAACCTTTCAAAGACCTCTTACTCAAAAACTTAGCATTAAGGACTCTAATTTCGTTGCTTTTATAACTGAACAAGTAAATGGCTTAAAAGTAATAAAAGCTTTTGTTACTCAAAATAGAAACATTAACATATTTAATAAACTATCCACTGATGTTGTTGATATATCATTAAAATCTGCAAAATTGAACTTTTTAGTATGGCCATCAGTAGAAAATATTTCTGTTTTTATTGTATCTACTATATATATTGTTGATGCTATATATTTTGATTGTTCCATAAAGCTAGGAGTTCTTTCTGCTTTTATAACTTACTTTTGGAGCTTCTGGTCACCAATTATGAATATAGGAAACTTTTATAACTCATTTGTAATTGCCATGTCACAAATTGAAAGAATTTTTGAAGTTTTTGATGAAAAACCATTAATTTATGATACAGAAAACTCTAAAGATATTGATATCACTAAAGGTAGTGTAGAATTTAGAAATGTTAACTTTTCTTACGAAGAAGATACACCACTTATTAAGAATATGAACTTTTTTGTTAATCCGCATGAAACCATAGCCCTTGTAGGTCCTACTGGTGCTGGAAAAACAACAATTACAAACTTAATAAGTAGATTTTATGATGTACAATCTGGTGAAGTTTTGCTAGATGGTGTTAATATTAAAAACTTTAAAATATCATCATTAAGAAAACAACTAGGGGTTATGCTTCAAGACACTACTATATTCTCTGGTACTGTAATGGATAATATAAGATACGGAAACCTAGAAGCCAGCGATGATGATATAGTAGAAATCTGTAAAATTATGAACATTCATGATTTCATTCTCGGCCTTAAAGATGGATATAATACTGTAATAAAAGAAGGCGGCTCAGAACTTTCTCTAGGTCAAAAGCAATTAATTTCTCTAGCAAGAACACTAATTGCAGATCCTAAAATACTTATATTAGATGAAGCAACTTCAAATATAGATACTAAAACTGAAACCCTACTGCAAAAAGGACTGCAACCACTTTTGAAAAATCGTACAACATTTATAATAGCTCATAGATTATCCACTATAAAAGAAGCATCTAGAATAATGTATATATCAAATGGTGATATCATTGAATTTGGTACACACGAAGAATTAATGAATAAACATGGTGAATATTATACTCTTTATACTTCACAAAACATTAAATTGCAATACTCTTAAATATTTATTATAAAAGTAGTGATTTTCGTACAAGCTACTTATGGTATATAAATACATCGATAAAATAAGCTGTCACATGTGAATCTTAATCGTTATTGTGACAGCTTATTAGTATTTATATTAACTTTCCCATCAAAATTGAGTTATAGTATTTTTCCTTCACCAAAACATCTCTTATTAATATACCTTCCATTACAAAGCCACATTTTTTATACAAATCTATCGCTTTTTCATTGTCATCTCTTACAATAACTGAAAGTTTTTTTGTTACTCCATTATTAGTAGCCCACTCTATAACTTCATTCATAAGGAAGTGTCCAATTCCTAAATTCCAATATTTTTTCATTACGCTAATAGATACTGTTGATACATGATGTGTTCTCTTTCTTTTGGTGGATCTTACCATGGTTACAGCTACAATTACATTATCTATAGTTCCAACTATTATAGTTTCATTGTCACAACTAATGATATTTTCAATTATCTTTTCCTCTTCTTCTATTGAAATACCAAACTCATTTTCTCCAAAACTTAAAAAATCACTCTCACCTGCAACTTTATTACAATACTCTACTATAGCTTTTGAATCCTCTTTTACAACTTCTCTTATAACTAATTCCTTATTATCCTTTAATATGGCTCTTTTCATAATATCCCCCCTTTATATTCTAAGATAGTGTAAAATTTATTTACACTTCTTTCTTTAAAAATCTTTATATATCAAGGTTTTAGAAGTTTTTTTGCATAAAAAAACAACGACCCCCTGATTTCTATGTTAAAATTGAATCTACCAACAAACAAAAATAACTTAGAAAGGTTGTCGTTATTGTGGATTCAATTATAACTTATTTACTAGCATATAATCAATATTTAATTAATATAATTTTTCAATTACTCATATTTATTTCTAA